>CAVRYB010000100.1:0-7507 GCA_963725295.1 uncultured Acidobacteriaceae bacterium | reverse complement strand
CTTGCGGTTCGTCTCAATCATGTTCAGTTCGCGTAAAGAGTATTCGTCGCCAATCGGTTTCACGACTACCTTGCGCGCGCCCTCCGGCGGATGGCTTGGAGTTGACGGTAATCGTAACCACTTCGTTGGCGGTGTTGACCATCAGTTCGTCGGGAGTTTGCGGAGCTTTGAGGGGGCGTCCATTAATGGCGATCAGGTACTCGCCTTCCTTGACGTTGACGCCGGGTTCGGTGAGCGGAGAGCGGGTGTGTGCGTCCCAGTTTTCCCCGGTGAAGATTTTCTTGAACCGATAGGTGCCGCTTGCGGTCCGCTTCATAATCGGCGCCGAGCAGTCCAACGTTCACCGGATGCAGATCAGGGTAATCCCCGCCGCCAACGTAGGTGTGCGAGTTCGAAAGTTCGCCGATCATGTCGCCCATGATGTACGTGAGCGAGTACCGATCGGCGACATAGGGGAGCAACTGCGCGTATTGGTCTTTTGTCTTCTGCCAATCGACGCCGTTCATGGACGCTTCAAAGAAGTAGTCGCGCTCCTGCCGCCAGACCTCGTTGAAGATCTCTTTCCATTCCTGCGGGGGATCAACTTCAGCGCGCATGCCCTCGAGTTTAAGGGCGCCGTCGCCAACTTTGTGTGGAGAGTCGCTGGGCTTCGCGTCGATGATACCAACCGGCCCGGGGCCATCGGCGCGATACAACAACTTTGTTCCGTCGTGCGAAAGCGCAAAATGAGCAGCGCCATCGAGCAGCACCTTGTCTTTACGCTCTTTCAAATCGTAGGCGTGAATTGCCTGGTTTTCGCCGGATAGAGGTCCGGACAATCCCTGCACTGGGGCGGTCGAGTAATAGATCGCTTCTTTTGAGGCGTCGAAAGAACGGATGACCGCGGGAGGTACGGCCAGCGCAACGATTCGGTCCTGAATGCCGTCGAGATCGATCTTGAATTCCTTCGGAGGCTCCTTGGGTTCGCTGCCCGCAGCTTTTTCGTCGGGTTTCTTTTCTTCCTCTTTCTTGCTGGGTGACTGCTTTGCGTTTTTCTTGCTGGAGTCTGGCATTGTCGCTGCCGGCTCTGCGGTGCTGACTTTAGCTTCATCGCTCAACGCCGGGAACGGAGAGGGCTCGTCTGCCGTGAGCGTGACGACGTAAACGCGTGTTGTTTTGGGATTCGCGAACTCAAAATCGATGTTCCCGAGAACTTCGTTGTAGTCGCGGTCAGAAAGGAAGTACAGGTAGCGCTTGTCAGGATCAAAAATCGCAGCGTAACTGTTATTCAGAGTAGACGTGATAGCGGTGATCTTCCGGTCAACCAATCCGTAGAGGTAAACGACGGAATAGCCGGTATCAAGATTCTTATCGTACGCCAGCCATTTACTGTCGGGGGACCAGTTGTAGTTTTGGATCTCGGCGAATTTGCCGCGATCAACTTCAACAGGCTTCTTCTCTTTGACGTCTACATACCAGAGCTTCAGGTCTTTGTCGGCCCAGGCAATTTTCGTGTTATCCGGAGACCACGCGGGCTGGAACATAAATCCCTTGTGTCCGCTTGTGATCTGCTCCTCAGGACCAAGGCCGTCTTGCGGCGTAATGTAAATCTCATCTTCGCCAGTGCGGTCGGAGACGTAGGCGATCCACTGTCCGTTTGGCGACCAGGCAACTTTTTGTTCGCGAACGCCGGGGGAGTGCGTCAGGTTGCGAATGCTGCCATCTTTTGCAGGAACCGTGAACACTTCTCCGCGTGCCGCCAGGACGGCTCGCTTACCATCGGGCGAGATGTCGAAGTCTGTGATGTGGCGACTGGCGCTGACCCAGTGCTTCATGGCCTGGTCGCGCTCGCCGTTCACGTAAATGGTGAGTTTCTTTGGTTGGCGGGTTTGCAGATCAAAGGTGTAAAGATAGCCGCCGTTCTCGAAAATGATTGAGTCGGTTCCGAGGCTGGGCCACATGACATCGAATTCGTCGAACTTGGTGAGTTGCTCGACCTGCTTACTTCTCGTCGTAGGCGTAGAGATTGAGCCGAT
The DNA here is from genome assembly GCA_963725295.1 of uncultured Acidobacteriaceae bacterium. Lineage (GTDB taxonomy): Bacteria > Acidobacteriota > Terriglobia > Terriglobales > Acidobacteriaceae > Acidiflorens. Next base: position 5,492 of record CAVRYB010000100.1, on the reverse strand, counting down.
GGGCAGACCCGCGATCGGACGTGAAATAGATCGTATTGCCGCGCCACATCGGAAAAGTGTCGGTGTATTCGGTGTGCGGGATCACGGCATCGACCGTGTTGTTCTTCATGTCGTAGATCGTGATGTCTTGCGCGAGGCCGCCAGTGTAGCGCTTCCATTGGCGGAAATTGCGGAAGATGCGGTTGTAGGCGATCTTGTTGCCATCCGGAGAGAAGGAGAGCAAGCCACCTTCATCCATCGGCATGGGCTGCGCGAGGCCCCCGTCGATGCTTATGGTGTAGGGGCGTTTGGTCCAGCCGTTTGAAGCGTCGCGGCGAGAGAAAGACGATGCTCTTGCCGTCGGGAGTCCACCCAATAACTTGGTTCAGGATTCCCATGCGGTCGCTCAAGGGCTGAGCTTGTCCCTGGTAGAAGGTGAGTTGCTTCGGCTGTCCGCCGTCCGACGGCATGACGTAGACATTGAAATTGCCATCGTATTGGCCGGTGAAGGCGAGCCACTTTCCATCGGGCGAAAATTTCGGGAACAGTTCACGGCCGGGATGCGAAGTGATGCGGCGAGCGGTGCCTCCTGAACTGGAAGCCAGCCAAAGATCGCCGCCATACATGAACGCAATTTTGTCCTTATAGATATCGGGAAAGCGCAGCAGACGGCCTTCTTGCGATTCCTGTGCGGCCATCAAGCTGGCACATGCGACGATGAAGGCGACCATTACAAACGTGAAAATCCTGCGGATAGAAGTCATCTTTAGTCCTCTGGAAAGTCTTCTGGAGAGTTTTTCTGCGGGAATCAAGGGTGAATAAGAAAACATTTCTGCAAGCGGGATTGTATCAGCTAACGAGCAGCAAGCTCGCACAGCTATTGACTGTTATTAGGGAGAAGGGTTAGCGGCAGCTTGGATCGTTTCCTGGCAGGAACCAGCGGCGGTCAACACTTTGTCAAACGCTGTATCTGTCCTGAGCTTCGCCAGAAGAGGATCAGAAAGCAGATTGCTATGGGCGCAATAATTCTGCTCCACCGCACTCTGCAGCAGATGAAGGGCCGCTTGTTTCTTGCCACAGTATGCGAAAAGAGTTCCCTGGTAATACCACGTCTCAGGGTCGGGCTCGGTGGGCAGACTGGTCTCAGCGTCCTGCGCCATTCGGTCCAGATCAGCGGCGGGACGCAACTGCAGGCAAGCCTCCAGTAAGTCGCGTTTATAGCGGGGCGCGGTGGGCATGTGCTTCACTGCCTCGCGTGCTTCGGGAACCTTTCCCTCTCGCAGCAGCAACGACGGCAGGATATAGGCAGCCCACTCCGATCCAGCGTCCAGGCGGATAAAATCCGCCGCGCGGTCGGTCTTACCCAATTCCATAAAGGCCCAGGCACAAGAGCGGAACTTGTAGTTGCCCGGATCGAGCGCCAGCGCAGTGTTACATTCACTCGTCGATTGCTCCAGCATACCGGCATAGCGATACACATAGCCCATCGTCATGTGGGCCTCTGCGCTTTCCGGACGGCGCTTCACCAACGTCTGCGCCTCCTGGTATGCCTTTCCCAATTCGCCGCGCTCCACCGCGTTCTGGATGAGCTGGCCAGCGGCCACCACTCGATTCGGATCCAGTCTAACGGCACTTTCGAGAGCCTTATTGGACCGCTGGAACATCGGTTCACCGCCGTCGGAATAGTCCGCGTCATAGTAGCAACGCAATCCTAGCTGTTCCCATGCGGGTGCGTACGTCGGATCCACTTCGACTACATGCTCAAGAACCGCAATGGCATCCTTATTTGGCGTCGCATCGTGCGGCAGTGCCAAACTGTGCAGGTAGAGATCGTAGGCCTCTGCGCTCTTCGGGCGTGTACCCGTATCGAGATAGCCGCCCGCCGCGCCAAGCGCCGGCAGCAACCCCTGACGCATCTGGGCCGCCATCTGCGCCTGCAATGCGATTAAGTCCTGGGCCGGAGCGGTCACGTTCGTCTGCCACAAAAGTTTGTTCCCATCCACCTGGATTGCTTCGAGGGTGATCAGCAAGCGGTCGCCCTGCTTGAGAAAGTGCCCGGTAAGAATGTTGGCGACATGTACCTCCCTGCCGGCTTGCTGCGGGTCGACGTCGTTGCCGACGAACTTCCGGGTAAGCGCTGAGGGACGAACATCCAGGGTCCGGGTGTAGGTCAGCGTGTTAGCAATTTCGTCGGCCAGCGCGAAGCGAAGAAACTCCACGCTAATGTCGCCATTCATGTTTTGGAGCGGCAGCACTGCAATCGTGTTCTTGGGCGCTCCGCCGCCCGACATTTGGCGCTGTTTGAACCACACGGCTCCGACGGCCACCAAAACCGTGAGCAGCAGCGCGCTCAATCCCAGCACAATATAAGTCGAAAACCTGCTCGTTGCCTGGAACGTACTGGTGGCAATGCGATACGGCAAAACCGGACGCCGCGCCCCACTCTTGGTGAGTCCTGATTGCGTTTCTTTCCGCAACGATTGGAGATCGCCCTTCATCGCCAGAGCGTTGGGGTAGCGGTGTCCCCGATCTTTCTCCATCGCGCGGCCGATGATGCCCTCGAGATCGACGGGGAGTGTCGGGTTGAGGCTCAACGGAGAAACTGGCTTCTGGTTGAGAACGGCATCCAGGGTACTGATCACGTTGCCGGTGGCAAAGGGCTTTTTGCCCGTCGCCATCTCATAGATCACGACTCCCAGCGAAAACAGATCGCTTCGCGGGTCCAGTTCTTCGCCCCGCGCCTGCTCTGGAGACATGTAGACCGCAGTCCCCGGAATCACGCCCACCGCTGTCAGTGAATCTTCCAGTGCGGCCTCGCTCGATCCCGGCTCTGGTATCGATTTGGCGAGTCCGAAATCGAGGATTTTTGTCTGCCCCGTCTGTGACACGAAAATATTGGCCGGTTTGATGTCGCGATGAATGATACCTTTCGCATGCGACGCCGCCAACGCATCCGCCACCTGGATGGCGATGTCGAGGACCTCGTCCACTTCCATCGACTTCCCACGTATCCGCTCCTTCAGGCTGATTCCTTCCAACTTCTCCATGACGATGAAGGGATGACCCTCGTTGTCGTCGATGTCATGGATCGTGCAGATTCCAGGGTGATTTAGCTGGGAGGCGGCGCGAGCTTCGCGCACGAAGCGATCCAAGGACTTCTTGTCGTGGACCATCTCCGGGGGAATGAACTTGAGGGCGACGTGACGAGTAAGGCGGGTGTCTTCGGCTTCGTAGACTACGCCCATACCACCACCACCGAGCTTTCCGATGATGTGATAGTGGGAAACTGTCTGGCCGATCATTCCGGAGGCCTCAGTACCGTCGGCGGTAATGTTAGGCCGTGAGCGGAATCCGGTCAACCCTATCCAGGCCTTAATTGTGCAGGTTTGTGCGGGGAAACGGTTTTGGAATGTTCAGTCTGCGCTATGATGGCACGCGTTACCGGGAATCTACCGTGCTGTTGGGCGATCGCGGTGCCGCGATGAAAAATGACGCTTCTTATTGGATTCAAACGCTAGGATTGGAGCCGCATCCCGAGGGCGGCTATTACCGCCAGACGTATCGTTCAAACTTGCTTCTTCCGAAGGGGGCTTTGCCCGGCGATTTCGGCGGACCGCGACCGGCCTCGACGGCGATCTACTTTCTACTCGAAGACGGCAACTTCTCGGCATTTCACCGGTTGCGATCCGATGAAGTGTGGCACTTCTATGTTGGGGGAGCGCTGCTGGTGCATGTAATCGGAAGCGACGGTCATGCTGCGAAGATTCAACTGGGGAGCGACCCTGACACCGGTGGGGTCTTGCAGGCGGTCGTTCCGGCTGGCTGCTGGTTCGCCTCCGAAGTCAGAGATCGGGGTGCGTTTGCGCTGGTGGGCTGCTCGGTCGCTCCCGGCTTTGACTTCGAGGACTTCGAACTCGCCAAGCGAGAGGTCTTGTCCAACCAATATCCTCAGCATCAGGAGCTGATCCGAAGGCTAACGCGAAATTGAGTGTTGGCCTGCGATCGGTGCTGATATCGACAGGTACCTCTGGATACACGGGACGGAGCAATTTGCTCCTCTCGTTGGACGCCGCTTGCTCTTATGATGGTCGGGTACAGCCCAGGAGTTGACCAAGCTAGGTTTGCCCAAGCAAGTATCCACAAGCCAGAGTCCAGGGGGAAGCAATGAGCGGCCGTTCGTTGTCGAAAGCAGCGGAGGTCGAGGGCTCTCCTCGTACTGCGGTACTGGTGGTCGATGATTCCGCCGTCTATCGCAAATTGATCAGTGATCATCTTCGCAGCTGGGATTTTGACGTCACGCTGGCGGAGAACGGTTCCGATGCGTGGGCCATCCTGCAGCAAGCGGACTCGCCCAAGCTCGTGCTGATGGACTGGGTACTTCCGGACCTCGACGGCACCGAACTTTGTCAGCGCATCCGGCAGGCCGGATCGAGCGGACACTATGTTTACGCAATTCTACTGACCAGCAAAGAAGGCCGCCAGAACATGCTCGATGCCATGAAGGCTGGGGCGGACGACTATCTGGCGAAGCCCTTCGACGAAATGGAACTGCGGGCGCGACTGCTGGTAGGCAAGCGGATTCTCGACCTGCAAGAGCAATTAGTGTCGGCGCGGGAGTCGATGCGCCATGCCGCGACCCACGACAGCCTGACGGGGTTGATGAATCGGGGTGAAATCCTCGAAATGATGCAGCGGGAACTCGAACGGGGACGCCGCGAACGTAAGCCGCTGGGAGTGATCCTCGGCGACGTGGATCATTTCAAAGAGGTCAACGATACGCTGGGGCATCTATTTGGCGATGAAGCGCTGCGCGATATCGGGCGGCGATTGCGGTCGCAACTACGCGTCTACGACGGCGTCGGACGCTATGGCGGCGAAGAATTTCTGATGATTCTGCCCAACTGCGACTTGCAGAACGCCGTGCTGCGGGCGAACGCATTGCGTGAGGTCATCGGCGGGACACCGGTGACTTCCGCAGGTAAAGAAAAACTCATCACCATGAGCATGGGAGTTGCAGTCTCGGCCTGTGTGGGGAAGAGTGAAATCGAGACTCTGCTAAATCAGGCTGATGCTGGGCTCTATGCGGCCAAAGAGAAGGGCCGAAACCGGATCGAACACTTCGCTCCTGCCGCGGAAAAGCCCACTCCTGGACGTGCCCGCAAGAGCTAGCCAATTCACTGGAGAGCGATCTGCTCAGAGCCGGAAAATGTTAGCCTTCTGTCGAGGAGTGTGGCGGAAACCCGCCACTCGACTGCTTATTTGTCTCCTGACCTGCCAACCCGAATCAAGGAGATGGCGCGCGCTGCGGGATTCGATGTCTGCGGCGTTGCGCCCGTCCGCGACCTTACTGAATTGAACGTCTTTCCCGCCTGGATCGCGGATGAAAAGCACGGCGAAATGGGATACATGGCGGCGCGCGATGAGACGGGCGAACTCAAGCGCGCGGCGCTCGGTCGCGTTGCTCCCTGGGCACGCAGTGTGATCGTGTGTGCGGTCAATTACAACACCTCACA
>CAVRYB010000099.1:0-15848 GCA_963725295.1 uncultured Acidobacteriaceae bacterium | reverse complement strand
AATGTATTGCTGTTTTCCGCGACCATCAAACGCCTCGTTCCATTCTGATAATCGTCGAATTAGTTTGGACGGTCGCAATCTCGGACACAACGCGCCAGAAAGGAAAGTGTTGCCCCCAAAGGTGGACATGGCACACTCCTCCTGAAATTTTGAGGGGGAGGCACCTACGGTACGGCGCAAAGACACTTGCGGAGGCGGTTGGCGACTATGGCGCTGCGACGAAGGCCAAGCTGTCCAGCCCAACTGTATCGGGCGCGCCTGAGGATCAAATTCGAAACCCGTTGGAAACCCTGTTTGGTGATCTCGCGGAGATCGCGGATATCCGCCGACGGCTGTTTGCCTCGTTGGTGAAACAAATCTTGCGGAGCTATGGCGCGTTACCAGACTTCGCCTTACCCGGAGTAACGAGCTAATCGGGCACATCGAGGTCAAGGCACCGGGTAAGGGTGCGGACCCCAGGAAATTCACCAATAAACATGACAACTGAGCGATTACTACTACGGCGAGTACTACGACAAGTCGTACAAGAGCTACGTCGCCCAGGTGAACGTGCCCACGGTACCGCAGACCTAGGTGTCATGAATCTCCTGTATCTCCTGCTTCCAGTCGGAATTGCGCTCCTCGCGGTTCCCACGGCGGTGATCTGTGGCGCGAAGATTCGGGAGCGACTTGACCAGCCGGCCCGGCGTCACAGCGAAGGGATTTTGCCCCTTCTGCGCTGCAGATTCAATTTTTGATGAGGGAATTCTTTCTTAACCATCGCAATTTCGTTTAAAATCCCGGGAAGTACATTGCCGGTTTTTAACCCTGAAAAATAACCTTGATCTATTACAACATTTTCATCAGTGCCATAAAATGAAATAATTGCACGAACACCCATGTTTTCACGTATATATCCATATATGAAAGATAAAAAATAAATCGTTACTAAAATAACAAAAGTAGTTAATATCCTGGGCGCATGATTTTGATAGTCTTGTTGAGAAATAGAGTTATCAAAATACATTCTAACTGACGAAAATATTCCGATCGTAAAGATAAATAATGGTAAGGATACATTATTGAACTTGGAATCATAATCGGTAATTATCGGTATTAAAGATATTGCTAATATCAACAGAAAATAAATCTTATTAACGTTACTGATCCTGCTGCCTTTTTCATATATGGAATATAGAAAAAGGCAGCCTAGGCCAAGCGTTAGTAATGCAAGGGCGCGATAACTCTCAAAACATAATATTATCGACGTTATTTCGTTTATGTTTACTTGAGCCCTTCCAAGAACAGCGTAATATGTATAAATAAAACTAGCTAAAGAATAACCTAAATATAACATAGATAATGCAATTCCCGTTACAGCGCCGAGTAAAATAGTTGAAATTAGGATAAATTTGTCCTGGTGTTTTAAAAATAATAGAAAAACGACTACTGCTGAAATCATTGGTAAGGCAATATTTTGTTTGCTAATTGCCAAAAATCCTGAAGCCCAAAATACGCTTAAAAGAAATTTAACTCTTGGATGATTGGAATTAATTGCCAGATACACAGAATAGAAGAAAATGATGCCTGTTAATTGACTAAGACTTGAGTCCAATATATGATTTGTATACACCAAAGGTATCGCTAAAATTATAGCAACGAATACTCCCCACCAAATAGTTTTTTTCTTATGGTCAGAAACTAAATATAAAAACAGGTAAGTCCCACTTGTTGCTATTATATATGTAATTGTTAAGTCAACCCATCTTAAATTTCCCCAGCTAATGAATTTAATAAAAACAATAAGAAGCGGCGGTAGTGTGTTAATGAAATCAGTGCCAGGAATCTGTTTGTTTGCTAGTCGCCAACTCAAATCAATCAATACCGACATATCAAATACAAAATGCTGGTTCGGTGTTCCTGGGTCCCACCAGTCCAGAGGCAGCGGGCGACTATGCGTCCGGGCCGAACCACGTTCTGCCCACTTCAGGACAAGCGCGCTTGCGGGGTGGGTTATCCGCGGCGGATTTCGTGAAGGTAATTTCTGTGCAGGAGTTGTCGGGCGAAGCGCTCGCTGGCTTGGCGCCCTCGATCACTACGCTGGCCCGTGCCGAAGGACTCGAAGCGCATGCTCGGTCGGTAGAGGTGCGTGGGATGGGAGGTGCGCGACGTGAGTAAGAAGAATCACACCCGACGCCATCTTCAGCCGCGAGAAGCCGTGCAGCGCATGGCGCCGTATCATCCACCCACCGGCGGCCGCGCGGGAAAACTACGCCTCGATTTCAACGAGAACACCGTAGGGTGCTCGCCGCGCGTGATTGAGGCGTTGCGTCGTTACATTACGGCGGATGCGCTGACGATTTATCCGGAGTATACGGACTCGATCCAGAAGCTCGCCGCATTCTTCGGCGTCGCGGCCGATGAATTCACCATGACCAACGGCACCGATGAAGCGATTCAGCTTCTCCTGAACACGTTCGTCGGTGATTCGGGTGAAGTGCTGCTGGTAAAACCTTCCTACGCGATGTATCGCTTTTACGCGGAACTCGCCGGCGCGGCGATTCGCGAAGTTGACTATCCCCAGGATTTGAGTTTTCCGCTGGCGGCGCTGCGAGAGGCGATTGGGCCGGAGACACGCGCAATTCTGATCGCCAATCCCAACAATCCTACGGGCACGGGCATTGCGCTCGAGGAAGTACGGGGTATCTTGGAGGCTGCACCGCAGGCTGCTGTCTTGCTCGACGAAGCATATTTCGAATTCTCGGGCGTCACAGCGTTGGGCTGGATCGCGCAGTATCCCAACCTATTCGTCAGTCGGACGTTTTCGAAAGTCTATGGCATGGCGGCGATGCGCTGTGGTTGCCTGTTTTCCTGCGCCGCAAATGTCGCGTGGCTGCGCAAAGCGCAGTCGCCGTATAGCGTGAACATGCTAGCGACGGTGGCCGCCGCCGCGGCGGTAGAGGATCGAGAGTTCATCGACAGCTACGTCACCGAGGTGCTGGCGGCGCGAGAAATGTTGTACTGCGGCTTCGACAAGCTCAGGATTCCTTACATTCCAAGCCAGGCTAATTTTGTTTTATTCCGAGCGGGGGAGCGTGCTGTGGCCATCCGCGATGCCCTACGCGAACGCGGTGTTCTGATCCGCGACCGCAGCTACGAAATTCCCGGATGTGTTCGTGTGACTCTCGGCACGCGTGCGCAGATTGAACGCTTTCTTACCGAACTGGAGACTTTGTGGACACGCTGATTGTTTTCGACATGGACGGCGTCTTGGCGGAAGTGACCGAGTCCTACCGCGAGGCCGTCCAGCAAACGGTAGAGCACTTCACCGCAAGGCGTCCCGAACGCGATTTGATTCAGCAGTACAAGAACGCTGGTGGATGGAATAACGATTGGGCCCTGTCGCAGAAGATTGCCGGCGACTGGGGCGCCAACGTCCCATACCAGACGATTGTCGATTATTTCAACCAGATCTTCATCGGCAACGACGGCGATGGATTGATCTTGCGCGAGAGTTGGCTACCACAGAACGGACTGCTCGAGCGACTCAGTGCGCAGTTCGGGCTGAGCATTTTCACCGGACGGCTGCGCTATGAACTGAACTACACACTACGGCGGTTTGCACCGCGAGTCGCGTTCGATCCGATCATCTGCACCGGTGATGTCGTCCGAACGAAGCCTGCGCCGGACGGCTTACTGATGATCGGCGAAAGAAAGCCGGGGCAAAAGCTGATCTACGTGGGAGACACGGTGGATGATGCGCGGGCAGCAAGAGACGCCGGTGTGCCCTTCATCGGCATTGCCGCGCGGGAGCAATTGCGGCGTGAAGAATTGGTTGAACTATTCAAGCAGGAGCAGGCGATCGCGGTGATCGAAACAGTGAACCAGATTGAGCCGGCTATTCAGGAGGCGCTGTGAGGAAATCGTCGGTCGAGCGCAACACCAAAGAGACGCAGATCCGCGGCAGTCTCAAGATCGAGGGTCGGGGCAAGTACAACGTATCGACGGGAATCCGTTTTCTCGACCACATGCTGGAATTGTTTGCCAAGCATGGAGGCTTCGATTTCACGCTCCAGGCAACCGGCGACCTCGACGTCGATCAGCATCACACCGTAGAGGACGTCGGTATCGTGCTCGGACAGTTATTCAGCAAAGCTCTGGGCGACCGGCGAGGAATCAATCGCGCCGGGTATTTCGTGATGCCCATGGATGAAACACTGGCCGTCGTCGCGGTCGATCTGGGTGGGCGGCCGGCTCTCGCTTATAAAGACCTCGTGAAGACGCGGCTGGTAGGCGATTTGCAAACCGAACTGCTGGAAGATTTCTTCGCCGGCTTCGTCAATCACGCGGGCGCGAACCTGCACGCTAAGGTGCTCTACGGACGATCGAATCATCACAAGATCGAAGCGATTTTCAAATGCTTTGCCCGGGCGATGCGCTATGCCTGCTCGACAGACACCCGCTTGAAGAAACAACTCCCGTCGACCAAAGGCCTTTTATAAAGGAAGCGCATTAAGACAGCGATGATCACAATCTTTGATTACGGCGCCGGGAATCTGCAGTCGGTCAAGAACGCTCTAGGCGCGATCGGCGTGCCCTACGAGCAGGCACGCGACGCCGATGCGCTGCGCCGCGCATCGAAAATCATTCTGCCGGGAGTGGGACACTTCAAGCAGACGATGCGTTCTCTGGACGCCCTCGGCGTTCGCGAGACACTGATTGAACGCATCCGCGCGGGTGTGCCGTATCTCGGGATCTGCCTCGGACTACAGGCGTTGTTCACGTCGAGCGAAGAGGCTCCGGGAGAACGCGGCTTGGGCGTGTATGAGCGGACTGTGCGACGTTTCACCGGTGAAGACCGTATTCCTCATATGGGCTGGAATGAGATTTCGCCGCGGCGAAGTTCACGCTTACTGAAAGACGTGGGAGACAAGCCGTTCTTCTATTTTGCGCACAGTTATTGTTGTCCCGTAATTGACGAAACCGCGGCGACCTGCGACTACATCGTTCCTCACACCGCAGTGCTTGAACAAGGCAACGTGTGCGGAGTTCAGTTTCATCCGGAAAAATCGGGCGCGCCAGGATTGCAGGTTCTGCGCAACTTTGTGGAGGCTCGGTTCTAGCCATGCTGGCCCGCCGCATCATTCCCTGTCTGGACGTCAACGCGGGACGTGTGGTCAAGGGCGTCAATTTTGTTAATCTGCGCGACGCCGGAGATCCGGTGGAGCTGGCCGCGCGGTACAACGAACAGGGCGCCGATGAGCTCGTGTTCCTGGACATCACCGCGTCGAGCGACGATCGCGAAACCATGGTCGACGTGGTGGCCCGCACGGCTCGTGAGGTTTTCATTCCACTTACCGTAGGTGGGGGAATTCGGACAGTAGACGACGCGAGGAGGATTCTGCACGCGGGCGCTGATAAAGTCAGCGTGAATACGGCCGCCGTGCAGCGTCCCGAGCTGATCTCCGAACTGAGCGAAGAGTTCGGCGCTCAAGCGGTGGTGTTGGCGATCGATGCGCGGAGTCGCAAGGCGGGTCCGGCCGGTTGGAATGTGTTCACGCGCGGCGGACGGCACGATGAAGGGCTGGACGCAGTCGACTGGGCACGTCGAGGCGAAGAACTCGGCGCGGGGGAAATCTTGCTCACTTCGATGGATACCGACGGTGTACAAACGGGCTTCGACTGTACGCTGACGCGCGCGGTGCGTGAGGCTACACATATTCCGGTAATCGCTTCGGGCGGCGCGGGCAAGCCGGAAGATTTCTATGAAGTATTGCAGGGTGCGGGAGCAGACGCGGCACTCGCGGCGTCGATCTTTCACTATGGCACTTACACGGTAGACGATTTGAAGCAGTACCTGGCGGGACACGGCGTGCCGGTGAGAAGGATGGTCCGTCCATGATTTTGCCTTGCATCGATTTGATGGGCGGAAAAGTCGTGCAACTGGTGCAGGGACGCGAGAAGGCATTGGAGGGAGATTCGCCACTCGAAATGCTGCGCAAGTTCGCTGCGTTCCCGGAAATTCAGGTCATCGACCTGGATGCAGCGATGGGCAAGGGTGAGAACTCGACCGTAGTGGAATTGTTGGCATCGCGTGCGCGGTGTCGCATCGGTGGAGGCGTCCGTACGCCGGAACGGGCGCGGCGGTTGATCGAACACGGTGCGCATCGAGTCGTGGTGGGCACGGCGGCGTTCACACCCGCGCTCGCGCAAATCGCGGAAGCGGTGGGGCCGGAGCGTGTGATCATCGCGCTCGACTCCAAAGGCGGGAAAGTCGTGGTCAAAGGCTGGCAGGAGCCAACTGAATTCACCGCAGAGCAAGTGATCGCTCGGCTGGAACCCTACTGCAGCGGATTCCTCTGCACCTATGTAGACAAGGAAGGCATGTTGCAGGGCACGGATCTCGAGTGGTTCCGCAAGCTGCGCGAGGCCACTCGGCACGAGCTCACAGCAGCGGGCGGGATCACTACGATAGAGGAGATCCGCGAGTTATCCGCAATGGGCATCCATGCCGCGCTCGGCATGGCGATTTATAAAGGCCGGCTTGATCTCGAAGCACTCGCCGCAATGGAAAGAAAGACTTCTTAGCCACAGTCTGATCTGGACAACCCGCTTCCCTACCCCGAAATCCTGGCGGCGTCGGCCATCGTCTCGGTTGCGAGGTCGGACCCGTCCAGCTTTTTCAGCAGGTGATCCAGCAGCTGCCGGTCGCCTTTGCGGATTTCACGAAATTCGATCCCCAGCCCTCGTTCGTCGCTAGCGTGCAGCACTCGCCCCTTCAGCCACAGGTCGCAATTGTCCACGCGCAGAGACAGTTTCAAATCAGTTCCGGCGACCATCAGGTCTTTCGATGTCACCAGACATCCAAAGCTCGATAGATCCTTCAGCTCGGCCTGCACAGATCCGGTTTCCGCGCCATGGCGCAACATCTCTGCTACTCCGGTCACTGAAAAACGCCGATACCTTCTGCGGTCTCGCTCCAGCGGCCCCGCCCACTTCATTCGACTCAGCAGACCCTCGGGCACCATCGGATCGTATTGGTCTTGCATGTATCGCAGTTCGTTTTCCCAAAGCGTGGCCTCAGGATCAATGCAATGGATCCCCATTTGTCCGCGTCGTTTTGTAGCGTCATCGCCAACCCATACCACGCGGCAGCAAGTTTTGTTACGCCCTTGCTCGATCGCCAGGATTTCCCCGACTTCCGCCATTCCCGGCGATGCCGTTACGCGGGCTCCGCGCGGCGAAATGTCGTAAGTGCAGGCCATCGCCAGTCGCGGTTTCATGTCCTTGTCCCAATAAGTCATGCGAATCGGGAGTGCTGCGTGAATCCGTTTGTCCGAACGATCTGGCGGTCTTTGAGCTTCTTCGTGTTTCATAGAATCTCGTGCCCTCCCAGTCCGTGAGGTGAAGTTCGCAATCCTGGTACGGGAGATACTCCAGCGCGCGCGCTAGTTACTGCAACGGCGTGAGCAATTGACAGGAGTCATGGTCTGCAATGGCGGCGCCGCTTGGATCGAAGTTGATGGTGCCCGCTTCGGTTGAGCAGAAGCTGCGATTGCCGCTGCCAGGAATCGGCAACCCGACAGCGAAGTATGAGCCTGCGGGATTGCTGCCGATACCGGTGGAGTTGAAGGTGTACCCGTTCTTCGTGCCGCCAGCCAGCACAGAGTCAATCAGGCAGGCGTCATTTTGATCGGGAGCATCGCAACTGGTGCCACCGAGTGTAGCCAGCGTAGGCGCGAAACCGACCGTCGGATAGCTACTGGCGTAAGAAATCTCAGCCGTATTGATGGTACGCAGCGAGGCGACCGCGGAGGCTTCGTTGGCAGCAACCCGGGCCTGGAGCAGGTTCGGGATCGCGATCGCGGCGATGATCAGAATGATCGCGACAACGATGAGTAACTCAATCAGCGAAAACCCTTTTTGATTCTTCTGGCTGCGTTTCATGGGTACGAGCTCCTCTGGTTACTGAAGTTACTTCCGACCTAATCTACTTCGGTCCACTTTTCGGTGAGGGGATCGCCCGATGTATATGTACGGTGCAACGTGGGGGCCAACTCAATTGCACAGGTTTATCAATCGCTTGCACACTTGTGCCAGTTCGGGGGGTGAAAAGAGTTGCACATGCAGATTGGGGATCTTGGGAAAAGGCGAAGGCGCATCGTTGCGGCGACCGATGATCACTGGTTACCTTCTGTGCCAAGAGGCTCTGAGAAGAGCGGCCAACAATAACAATAAAGGATGGACCCGAGGTGAACGGCAAGGATTGATTCCCCGGACGGCAATCGTCCGGTGGAGATGGCCGGCCACTCATTACCACCGTCACATTACTCGCCCCACAGTGCCACGCTAGAATGCTGCCACAGCGTGTACTCGTTCTTCGTTAGGGTCAACGAGGCTATGCCAGACGGCAGACAACCTGAACTGGAACAACGGCTCGGCGCAGTCAGCCAGCGACTGGAAGAGCTGTCGGAGGCTCCCGTCGGCGCGGGACACGCGGAAGAATTTGTCGCCCTCTTCCAGGAAAAGCGAAGGCTTGAGACGAGTTTGCAGGGCAACCCTGAACCTCGCTTCGAAAATTCATCGGCGGAAGTCTCAACTAAACCTTCCCGCACTGGTCTTAATTCCGACAGCGTTCTCGCCAATGTTAATCGCGAACTCAGAAATCTGGAGAAGCGCGACTGGGAGTTATGGCTGATCGTGACCGGCACCGGCGTGCTGGTTGGAGCCGCGCTGCTCGCGGTGTTGCTTCCTACTGCTTTCTTGAAGTCCGGCAACCTGCATTTTGAAATCACCGTCTCCAAGGAACTGGCTTGCGGCCTGCTCGTGTTGCTGACTCTGACGAATACTTACATGGTTTCCCGTCGCATCGAATTCCGGCAATTGCGACAGAAGACGATCTCGACAGCGATGCAGAATGAACTGATTCGCCTGCAGTCGTTTACCGATCCGCTCACGGAGATCTACAATCGGCGCTCGCTTGAAGACTTGGCCGGACGCTTCATTGGCCAGGCAAGACGCCTGAACCATCCGCTCACTTTTCTGCTGATCGACGTGGATCGCTTCAAACAGGTCAATACTCGTTTCGGCCACTTGACTGGTGATTTTGTCCTGACCGAGATTGCAACGTTGCTGCGAGGCTCGATCCGGGGAACAGACGTTGCCATTCGCTACGGAGGCGACGAATTCCTGCTCGCCCTGGCGAATACCAATGCGGCTGGAGCAATGACCGTCGTCAACCGGATTCGCGGTTTCCTGAAGGAATGGAATCAGACAAGCAATCTCGATGACTTTGCGGTTACCCTTAGCATCGGCATGGCAGAATGGTCCGACGGCCAGACGCTCGATGAGGTTCTCGATCTCGCCGACCGGAATATGTATGCGGAAAAGTTTCAACGCGCTCCAGTGTCAAAATTCGGGCGCGTCTCCCCTGCCCCAACTCTGCAACGCTCCAAGTAGAACATCCCCGACCATGCACTGAGTTTGCAAGATCTCTGGCAAGTCCCTATCACCCCCACAAAGCTCTTTCATGTAGAATCGCCGTGTTTTGTTCTGAGCCAGAGCTACAAGCGATCGACTGCCTGGGTGTCCGCGGGTCTCGATCTGTGGGCCGCACCATTTCGGACTACGCCTCGGCGAAAAATCGGTGGCCCGCATGGCCAAACCGTGGGTCAAGCCAGGCGCAAGCAATGGCCTGAAAAGGAGTCTTCTCGAAAATGTCTATTACAAGGAAAGCGATGCGTCTGGTGGCGACGCCAACGTTGATGATAATTGCTGCCGTAGTTGCGGGAATGACCGCGATTCCGGCACGTGCTCAACAGTCGGTCGCAGAGCAGCCGGACAAGTACACCTGGTTGGAAGACATATCCGGCGAGCGGCAACTGGCCTGGGTTAGGGCGGAGAACGCGCGGACTGCGGCGGTGTTGGAAAAAGACAGTCACTTCGCGCCCTTGCAGGCAGATGCACTCAAGGTGCTTGAGTCTCCGGACCGATTGCCAGATCCTGAACTTCGCAACGGCACGGTTTACAACACGTGGCACGATGCGGAGCATGTGCGGGGAATTGTTCGACGCACGACCCTCAAAAACTATCTTACAGCGGAGCCGAACTGGGAGACGGTGCTGGACTATGATGCGCTCTCCAAAACCGACAAGCAGAGCTGGGTCGGAGGAGGGCTGGAATGCCTGCATCCGGACGATGAACTGTGCCTGGTGGCGTTGTCAGCTGGCGGCGAAGACGCGATAACCCTGCGCGAGATGAACCTGAAGACAGGCAAGTTTGTGGAGGGCGGTTTTACGCTGCCACGGGGCAAGCAAGAGGTGGCGTGGGTAGACAAGGACACGCTTCTGATTGCGCGCGACTGGGGCGCGGGAACGATGAGCGAAGCCGGTTACCCGATCACGACACGGCGATGGAAGCGTGGCCAACCACTCGACAGCGCCGAGGAATTATTCCGCGGAAATACCAAAGACACTGGCAACGAGCCCTTCGTTCTGACGGATGGACAGGGTCACCAGGCAATGATGGTGTTGCGGAATCTGACCTTCTTTGCGCGGGAGAACTACCTGTTGCTGCCCGGCGGACCAAAGAAGCTGGGGCTGCCGCCGAAGGCTGCCGTAGAAGGAATACTGGACGGCCAGTTGCTGGTACCACGCTGGATGCGGACTGGACCCCGGAAAGACAAACCAAGAAATTTGTGCAAGGGTCGGTGATTGCCCTTGATTTGGCGGCGGTCCAAGCAGATCCAACACGGCTCAAACCTGTCGTGATTTTTGCGCCGACCGCAGATGAGTTTGAGCAATGGTTTGCTACGACAAAGAACCACCTGATCCTGGCCACTCTCGAACATGTGCGGCAGCGCGCGTACGTGTACACGCTGGGCAGCGATGGGAATTGGACCCGGAAGCGGCTTCCGGTCCCCGACAATCAGACCATCGATTCTGGGACAACTAGTCGCATCGACGATCGTTTCTTTATGAGCGTGGAGGGTTTCTTAACGCCACCTTCGCTCTGGCTTGGCGATGCGGAAGATGGATCGTTCGCTTTGGTCAAGTCGCAGAAGCCACAATTTGACGCGACTGCGGACGTGGTCGAGCAACTGGAGGCTACCTCAAAGGACGGCACAAAAGTGCCGTACTTCGTAGTACATCGCAAGGATATGCGGCATGACGGGTCGAGTCCGACTCTGCTGACAGCTTACGGTGGATTCCAGGTCGCAGAGACTCCCAGCTACTCGGCGGTCATTGGCAAGCTATGGCTGGAGCACGGGGGCGTATATGTGCTTGCCAATATCCGAGGCGGCGGCGAGTTCGGTCCGGCATGGCATGATGCGGGACTCAAGACGCACCGGCAACGGATTTACGACGACTTCTACGCGGTGGCTGAGGATCTGGTCACCCGTAAGATCACTTCGTCGCGGCGCCTGGGCATTATCGGTGGATCGAATGGCGGTTTGCTGATGGGCGTGGAGTTTACGCAGCACCCGGAGATGTGGAAAGCAGTCGTGATCCGAGTGCCGTTGCTCGACATGCTGGCCTTCGAACACTTATCAGCTGGCGCGTCGTGGGTGGGCGAGTACGGTTCCGTCTCGGTGCCGGAGGAGCGGGCGTTCCTGGCGTCCATCTCGCCGTATAACCAATTGAAACCGGATGTAACTTATCCGGAGCCACTGATATTCACGACCACCAAAGACGATCGCGTAGGACCGGTTCATGCGCGCAAGTTTGCCGCGCGCCTCGAGGAGTTCCACAAGCCGTTTTTCTATGACGAACTTATTGAGGGCGGCCATCACGCGGGCGCGGATAAAAAGCAGGAAGCGAGGACGGATGCCGAGTACTTCACCTATCTGTTGATGAAGCTAATGGATTGACCCGCGCTCTAACGAAGGCCGGACGGGGTTGCCAGGCAATCGCACAGTTTCGCAGGGTCAGATCCGGAGACTATAAGCGGCAATCAGAATCACGCCAAAGGCGATCGCGTGAGCCATCTCCGTCCAGCCCAACCGGCGAAGTACGATCGGCTGAGGCCGTTTTGCAAACCATGCGCACCCGCGAAACAGAGCGGGAACAAACGCCGCGAGAGCCAACGCCGGCAACCAACCGTAATGATTAGTCAGGATCAATACTCCGGCAAGCAGAAACTGGCCGGCCATGAAACTCCATCCCACACTGAGTTTCTCCGACCAGCCAGAGGCTCGCGCCCCGCGAATCGTCAGCCAGACAAAGTGAACCTGATTGGCCGCGAACATCCAGTTCAATAGCCACAAGAACCATGCTCGCGAGTCCAGTCGCCCTGTAGCGGCGCAGTACGCTGCTGGAGCAGTCGCAGTCAACACAATCGCCCCCACCAGTTCCGAAATCATCCGGGTGCTTCTTCCCAATTTCTTCAAGTAGAACTGCCCCGCAAACGCGACGGCAGCCAAGCCTGCTAATAAGAAGAGTTGCCGAACTCTGCCCTGCCACAGCAGCGCAGTCAGACTAAGAGCGGCGATGCTCGTCAGAAGCACGATGAACTTGGCGGCGTGTCTACGTTCCTGCGGAGTCTGCGCCCGAACGACGCCGGTACCCAGCCAACTCTCTGCCGGTGTCCGCAACCAGAACAGCGCGAGAACAGCGACGGTCAGCAACAAAACCGAAGCAACGTTTCCGCCAGCTTCCAAGCCAATCACGCCGCCGGCTACTAACGGAACCAGCAACATGCCCCACGCGCCATGCTCCCGCGGCACCACGAGCGAGCGCCAGCGCTCTTTTTGCGGACCCGTGAATTTTTCAGGAACTTCGGCCGGCGTCGTAACTACCAGCAATTGCGCGTGCCTTGGCATGACCCCACGTACCTTTCTTCAGACAAGTTTGCAGATCAAGTCACAGACTCGCGGTGATAATTCTCACTTCGACTTGTGATCGTCATCACATAGCATGCGCGTTTATCAGCGCAACTCTCTGTGTGTTAAGGATTTACAGGACATGCACAACGCTAGATAGACTGGTATGATGGGCCGAAGCTACCTTTTATGTCGCGCCCTTCGCCGGAACCGGTAAGACCGCTACCAACTCTCGGCAATCCTGATGCTGCTCTTTACGTTTCGCGTGGGCTTCTGGAAACTCTGCCCGATGCCACCATCGCGGTTGATAGTGCGGGCACCATCATCGAGACCAACTCTCAAGCACAAGAGTTGTTTGGATACAGGCGAGACGAACTGGTCGGGCAAAAAATTGAAATTCTCGTTCCTGAGAGTTCGCGGCACGATCACGTGAGTCGGCGTGAGGGCTTCACGCATAATCCGGTGACGCGCCGGATGGGCTCCAGTTTGGATTTGTATGGCAGACGGCGCAACGGCTCACAGTTCCCCGTGGAAATCAGCCTGAGTCCGGTCTCGACCGGCAAGGGTTTCATTGTCTTGAGCGCGATCCGCGACATCAGCGATCGCAAACGCATTGAGAGCGAACTGCGGCGGGTGCAGGAAGAGCTGTACCAAAAAACGGCAGAGCAACTCGGGGCATACCGAACACGGCTGGCATCGATCATCGACTCCTCGGAAGATGCGATCATCGGCAAAGACTTGAACGGGACCATCACCAGTTGGAATCGCGGTGCCGAGAAGATTTACGGCTACACGGCAGAAGAAGCAATCGGGAAGAATATATCGATGCTGGCGCCTCCCGATCGCCCGGATGAGATCCCCGGCATTCTGCAGAGAATTGCGCACGGAGAGCCCGTGGAACACGTGGAATCAGTTCGCGTGACGAAAGATGGGCGTAGCCTCAACGTTTTTCTTTCCGTGTCTCCGCTGCGCGACTCGCAAGGGAACGTAGTCGGCGCTTCCGCCATCGCGCGGGACATCACCGAGCAGAAGCGCACCGAAGGACGCCTTCATCAATCACAGAAGTTGGAGGCCATCGGACGGCTGGCAGGCGGAATAGCACACGACTTCAACAATATTCTCGGAATTATCCATGCCTGCAAAGAATTCCTCTTTGATCGAATCGATCCAAAGACGGAATCGGCAGTCTATATCGAAAATATCGGCAAGGCTGTGGACCGAGGAACGTCGCTGACCCGTCAATTGCTGGCCTTCAGCCGGTCCTCGACCATCAAACCGCGGTTGCTCGACTTGAACGAGCGACTCAAAGACACGAGCAAGTTGCTACGGCCCCTCATGGGTGACGATGTCGAAATTCTCATCGTGTCGAAGTCGCCGGTTGCGGTCGTGGAGGCTGATCCCGGCCAACTCGACCAGATCGTCATCAATCTGGCCGTCAATGCTCGGGACGCGATGCCTCAGGGCGGGAAATTCATTCTGGAAGCGAGCACGATCGCCTATGAGGAAGCCTTCGCCGGGGGGCAACATACCGTACCGCCAGGAAAATACGTCCTCCTCGCAGTCAGCGACACAGGCAGCGGCATGGATGAAGCCACTGCGGCCCGGGCTTTCGAACCTTTTTTTACCACCAAGGAGACAGGAAAAGGAACGGGACTCGGTCTCGCGACTGTCTACGGCATCGTCAAACAGAATGCCGGGCACATCCTCGTCTATAGCGAACCCGGCCACGGAAGCACCTTCAAGATCTACCTGCCCAGCGCAGAAAACAAACTCGGACTCGAGTCAGACTCAGAGGTCGCGGGCCCCGCTCCCAAGGCACGGTCGGCAACCATCCTGCTCGCGGAAGACGATGAGATCATGCGCGGCCTGACCCGAACAATGCTTGAGGGACATGGATATACCGTGGTCGAAGCGGATGATGGAAAATCCGCGCTTGAAAAGGCGGCTGCCCATCAGGGTCGAATCGATTTGCTGCTCACCGATGTCGTGATGCGGCGCGTCAGTGGTCCCGAACTGGCGGAACAGCTTACCGCCTCCCATCCCGAACTAAAGGTTGTTTACATGTCAGGGTATACGGGCGAACTGATCAAAGAACGTGAAGTCGTGAACCGGGACATCACTTTGCTCGAAAAGCCGTTTACTCGCAACGCGCTACTCGATGCGGTTCACACCGCGCTCGGCTAAACTCCGGTATTTTGGCCGGTACCTTTGGTCATATAACCGAAGTTTCAGTGATGGGGATCACACATCGCTGTGGGAAAGGACGCACTTCCGGCGATTTCAGCAAACGGAAGCGGACTTTCACACGGCCAGAAATAAACCACTAACTATCGTGTTTTGTTAACTTTCGATCAATGTTATCGGGGCTTCACCGGGGGCCATGGAAATGGCCAAGGACTTGCCATAGTCAGGTGTACACGGAGGCAACCGATGGCAGCACACGTCGTTAATCATCCCCAGAAACCGACACTCGTAGATAATGCGTTCGGCGACCTTCCCCCGGCCGCAGTCGAGGCGCTTGAGCAAGCGGCGCTGACGACGACGTATCCGACGGGTGCAGTTTTGTTCGCCGAGGCACAGGCTCCACGTGGAGTGTTCATTGTGCGTCGCGGCCGCGTGAAGCTCTCGATTTGCGGCAGCGACGGTCGAACCCTGATTTTACGAATTGTCGATGTAGGTTGCCCGCTAGGAGTTGCAGCGGTCGTATCCGGCAGGTCGTATGAAGCCACCGCCGAGACTCAAGAGCCCTCAGAAATCAGTTTCCTGCGCCACAGCGACCTGCTTCGCTTGATGCGTCAGCACGGCGAGATCGCCTTGTGGGTGACGCAGCACATCAGCGCGGACTACGCTTCCACCTGCCGCGAAATCCGTGACCTTATTCTTTCCGATTCGGCCAGCGAGAAACTGGCGCGCCTGTTGGTAGGATGGCTCGATCAGAACACCAAGTCTAAGAACCCCAGCCAGGTGAAGATGGCCCTCACCCACGAAGAGATCGGGCAGATGATCGGCTCGTCCCGCGAGACAGTCAGCCGCCTGTTGGCTGGCTTCA
>CAVRYB010000098.1:0-29393 GCA_963725295.1 uncultured Acidobacteriaceae bacterium | reverse complement strand
ATCAAACAATGGCAAGACCGCTCTCAATTTTGCAACCGATGCTGGCCAAGAACGGGTGGTAGCTATCTTGAAACAGTTTCGCGTTGAAGCCAAGTGATGCAGGAGAGGAGAGCTTTCACGGACGGCTGCGAAAACTGGTTTCGGACTGTTCGACGCAGGCGCAAGAGTCGCCGAGCGGAAGACAGAGTAACGTCCGCACGGCAGCTTGGGGTATCTGACCACACAAAAAAGAGCCAAACAAGATGCTTGGCTCTAAAGAGAATCACGTAATCCGAACAAGCGTCTCCTCGGCTTTCTTCCTGTCTCCCATACAGAGCGGCAGAAAGTCGCAGTAGGAGCAATGCTTGCCCGACCGCTTGTAGAACTTCCCGGCAAGGATGTCCTCACCACTTAGCCTGACCTTCTCGACATACTCCGCGCGGTCAATCGGTGTCCGCTTGGCAAAGTGCCACTCGATACGCGGCTCTTTGGTTTTCACGAACACGCAGTATGCGACCTTGGTTGCCTCCGGCTCTGCCAGCGAATATGCCGTCAGTTGGTCGGAGAGTGCCACCTCGTAGTCATCGTATCCGGATGCCGCCGTTTTGAAGTCGATGACGGCGGTGACGCCATTCATCTCCGCGACGAGATCCACGATGCCGATGAAGGGGAGCGGAAGCGACGCGACCAGGAGATCGAATCGCTTCTCGACCCCACGGATCGCCCGCAGTTTGGGCACCTCCTCGGCAAGGAACCGCTCGATGAGCTTCGTGCCTTTCTCCTTGAGGATTTCCCATGACTCGCGTTCCTTGTACCGCAACTCGACTCCCACGAGCTCTTCCCATTGGGTAAGGAAGGCGCTCAAGGGATCGGTTCCGTCGCGGAACAGTTCGGCGAGCACGTTGTGGAGGATTGCCCCGAACACCAACGCTGAACCCGGTACTTTGGGTCGCAGCTTCTCCACATAGTAGAGGCGGTATTGTTCGGGGCAGGTGAGGTAGCGGTTGATCCGGGAGTGGGAGAGGTGGGGCGTCTCGACGAGATCGAGCACCTCTTCTTTCTCGTTAATGGACGCGGCCGGCATGGGAGCCTCCATTGGCCGGTTGACGCTCGACGGCGAGCACGCGTTCGATGTTCACGTACTTGCCGTCATCGCTCGGCTTGGTCACGACCTGACACGGCAGGTTGAGACGCAGGCCGGCAGCGACTTCCTCGGGCCGAATGCGATAGCCCGCCGCTCCGATATGCTCGGCAAGCTGTTTCGGAGAACCGAAAAGGCGCGTGCGGTTGCCGTTCATGTCGAAGACAATGCAGAGCCGGTCACCCCACTTGCCGTTGACCTTGCCGACATCGAGCATCCTGGCGAAGACGGGAAGTCCATCGTCATTCCGCTCGACGACTGCGGGTCGCGACGGTGCGGGAGGTTGAGGTTGTGCAGCGTGGCCGTTCAGCTTCAGGAAGGAAGATACGATCTCCCGCTGCAGCTGAAGGGTTTTCAAAGCCCGCTCTTTGATCTCGCCGACTTGAAGATCGAGCACGGGCGTGGAGAATTCGACGGACACCGAGTCGATACGCCCGTCAGGACTCACGCTGCGTTTGATGATCATGTGAGTCGCGGAAGGAGGCTCTTTCGGAGCGCGCCGTCTGCGGGGTGGAGTGCTCTCGGGCGGTTCGCCGGAAGGAGCGGTTTCGACAGGAACGAAGGAGGTATCTCCGTTCTCGCCGGATTCTCCCGCCGCGTCCGGCATTTCCGGCAGGCTGTCGTCGAAGGGTTCGACCGCCATGATGTGCTTGCACCGCCAGTTGGGGTCCGCCTGGTGGAACTCGAAGTCCGGGCAGGTGCACGTCAGGCGTTTACCGTTCCAGACGACCGAGTATTGCTGTGAGGGGTTGTCGGTGGAATGGACGCGAAAGCCTCCGTCCACCCGTGAAGCAATGAGCACGCCTTTCTGGGCGCGTTCCTGCCGCGATTCGATTTGCGCTGTGGTCATACGACATCTCCTTGTGTTTCGGGACTACGGTTTTTACAACGAACTGACCTCAGCCTAGAAAAACCACGGCAGGTTCAAAGACGTGGAAACATGCCGGATGCGGCATATTTCCTCGACTTGTGGGCGTTTTTCCTGAGCGGGACGATGAAAAGATGCCCGCCACTTCGCACGACAATATGGTGTTTTTCGCCCGCACGAACTTCCGCAATGAGCGGCGAACGTTCGGCATCAAGCGCGCCGACCGGCGAGCCGCAATGTACGTGATTGGGAAGACGGGAACCGGCAAGTCAACCATGTTGGAGACGTTGATCTCTCAGGACATCACGCACGGCGAAGGTGTGGCCTTACTTGATCCACACGGGGACCTCGCGGAAAAGGTATTGCGTTCGATCCCCGAGAGCCGTAAATCCGACCTTTTGTATTTCGACCCGGTAGCGGCGGAGCCCTTGGGCTTCAACCCGTTGGAGAACGTCCCGTCCCTCCGGAGACCTTTGGCGGCAGCCGGGCTGCTCGAAGTCTTCAAGAAGATCTGGGCCGATTCCTGGGGACCGCGATTGGAACACATCCTGCGGAATTCCCTGCTTGCGCTCCTCGATCAGCCATCGGCAACGCTTGGCGACATCCTCCGCTTGCTCACCGACTCGACATTTCGCCGGCATGTGGCAAGCCATGTTCAGAATCCCCACGTCCGGAGTTTCTGGCTCGAAGAATACGAAGGCTACCCCGCACGGTTCCGTGCCGAAGCGATCGCACCCATTCAAAACAAAGTGGGAGCGTTTGTGACGAATCCGATCGTGCATCGCATCACCTTTGCGTCGCGTCGTCGTCCGCCGCGCTCGTAAACGATTCCTATAATTCTTTGGGCCAACTTGCGCAGCAAACCGAAACCATCGCGTCAACCACGTATACCACGAGCTATACGTATGATCGGCAAGGCAATCAGAGCGGCATCACGAACCCGGACAATTCCCAGATTCAATACGCCTACGGAACCGCTGGGCTCGTTACAAACGTCTCCCAAAAGTCCAATGGAGGGAGCTTTGCCACGGTCGCCAGCAGCTTTGATTATTCGCCGACCGACCAGCCGACCACCATCACTTACCCGAATGGCGTCACGCTGACCAGCATCTACGATCCGACGCAGCTGTATCGTCTTGTGAACAAAGTCGCGACGGACGATGGTTCCGGCGCCCCGCAGAACCTGCAGGCTCTCTCGGAAAAGAATGGCGGAACGTCCACGAGTACGAATATCGGCAGTGTCGCGACGGGAACGGCGATAGCCATCAAGCCCGACTTCTTCATATCGTCGACAACCGTCATCGAAAGCTACACCGGTTCGGTTGCGAGTTTCACGGTGCCAGCAGGCGTGACGCAACTGTGGATTACCCCTTACGGTGCCGAGGGCGGCCTCTATACCGGTAACCCCGCTACGCCAGGGTATGGCGGTTCCGCAACGGGCCTCCTCTCTGTCACCCCAAGCTCGACTTATTACTATTGCGTGGGTCAAGTCGGTGGAAACAATGGAAGTAACACCAACGCCTTCTGCGGTGGGGGCGCCGCCCTTCCGACGACCTACGGAGGAGGGGGAGGCATGACGTGGTTCGGGACATCTTCGACCTTCAGCACCTCGAGCGTCATTATCGTGGGTGGAGGCGGAGGTGGTGCGGCATGGAGTTCCGCCTACACGGGCGGTAACGGCGGAGGACTTACGGGAACGGCGGGTATCGATGTCGGCTATTCGGGCGGTCAGGGCGGTACGCAGACCGCAGGAGGTGCCGCCGGTTACAACTCGGGCTGCGACGGCGGCAGTAATCCTACCCCCGGTTCAGCAGGCCAGGGTGGCAACTCAGGCTCTGCGCGCGGAGGCGGAGGCGGAGGCGGTTATTACGGTGGAGGTGGGGGGGGAGATGACTGTGCTTACGGAGGTGGCGGTGGTGGCGGATCGTCGTATATGTCGAGCATCCTCACGAACACGAGCACCGTCAGTGGGAATAACACCGGCAACGGCTCCTTGGTTATCGTCGAGGAAACCGAAGAACCCAATATTTCCTCGTTGAATCAATACCAAGCAGATGGAGTAACTCCCATCAACGAGGGGAGTTCTACGAGGCAAACCCCGGTGATTCTTGCCGCAATGCTGAATTCGAGCACGAGCACGCTTCAGCTCCAGGCCGAAGTGGAACCTGCGGGAACGAGTTTCGCGAATGTTGCGAACGTGACCAGTAGTCCCTTCGTTGCGCTGAACAGCATTGCAACGACATCGTTCTCAGGGCCGAATGGTCCGTACCATTGGCAAGCCCGAGCCGTTGATGCCCAAGGGAATACTTCCACGTGGGCGCTCTTTGGTCCAAGCGCGAGCTCGACCGACTTCGTGATCCAGCATTACACCCCAGCCGTCGCGTTCACCTTCCCGACGAACGGGACGACGACGCCCGTTTTCCCGAATTGGCTCCTGAACGCCACGAGTGTAAGTCCAACCGACAGCTATCAGCTTCAAGTTGCGTGGGGCATTACGCAGCCGAATCAAATGGAGAATTCGATCAACGCAAGCGGATCGCAGCTTTCTGCAGGGGTCAGCGTACCGAAGACGCTCTATTCGGGAGACTATTCGGACACCGGGTCGCCGGTCAATATGGTCGCGAGTGCCACGCTCTACGACCTCACGACCTCTTCGACGCTCGTCGCGACGACGACGGTGAGCTTCACGGAGATAACCAGTTCAACCGCCCCCAGTTGCGGCGCCGCGCAAATAGAATGCGTGTCGTACAGCTACGATGCCAACGGGAACATAACCAAAGTCGTCGACAGTTCGGATAACAATGCCGCGATCACGGTCAATTACGCCTACGATCCCTTAAACCGCCTCGTGACGGCATCGTCATCGAACGCCGCAAGCGGCATAAATTACCTTCAAACGTTCGCGTATAACCCGCTCGGCGACATCACGAGTGGTCCCGCCGGCACCTATGCCTACAGCAGTTCCGGGTATGTTGATTCGGACGCCGTCACGAGCATTGCGTCGACGACATTCGCCTACGACAATGACGGCAACTTTCTCTCTTCCGGCAACGCGACGAATACCTGGAATTACCGCAATCAGCTCACGCAATCGGTCAATGGCTCCGGTTCCTCGACCTACGCCTATGACTATCAGGGCAATCGGGTGAAGCTCGTTCAGGGGACAGCCACCACGGTCTTCCCGACCAAGTTCTACAACGTGATGCTCGGCGGCGCTGCGACGAGTACCGAACACATCTTCGCGAACGGACTTCTTCTTGCAACGGTTATCAATGCGACATCTACTGGTGGCGGGACGAGCGCGATTACGCTCGACGCAACGTCGACCGGGACCGCCACCGCCAAGTCCCTTGCCACATCCACGATCACCGTAGGCTCCGGATCGAACGAACTGTTGATCATCTCAATCGCGAACGGCAACACGGCTGCGACGACGACCGCCGTTACCGTCGATGGCGTGGCTGCAACCCCCGTCGTTCTTTCGCGCAGCACCAACCGCAATTCTTCACTCTGGTACGTGAAAGGACTCTCGGCGGGCGCCCATGCCATCTCTTCAACCTATTCCGGATCAAATCAAATATCGCTCGCCGCGGCATCGTTCTTCGGCGTGAGCCAGACGTCACCCATCGACGCGACATCGACGCTCGCCATCACCTCAAGCACAGTATCGTCAACCCTCACAACGTCCGTTCCCGGCGACCTCATCATTGATGCCCTCGATTCCGCCGTCAATCAGACCTCGACCGCTATCGGGCCGAACCAAGCGTACATCATGAAGAACCTTTTTGAGACGAACAATATCGGCAATGCGAGCTATCAGATCGCAACAAGCTCGGGAGCGAAGACGGAAAGCTACCGCATGTCAGCCTCGGTCGCGTTCAGCTTCTCGGTGGCGGCGTTCAAGGCTGCAACCAGTTCTGGAGGCACTGCCACGTCAAGCGCAATTCGGTACGCCTTGGGCGATGTTCTGAATAACTCAAACGTCGTGACTGACGCATCGGGCACCATTGTTGAGACACTAGACTACTACCCGTATGGGCAGCCAAGAATGGATACGACGGTCGGGAACTTCTCCGGAGAAAAAAGGAAGTTTATCCGCGAAGAATATGATTCCGGCTCGGGACTCAATTATCTGAATGCAAGATTTTATAACGGCAGTCAGGGAGATTTCTTGAGCGAGGACCCGATATTCCTTTCGATGGGATCAGTATCCACTACGCAGCAAAGTGTGCAGAGCGCACTTTCTGATCCGCAGTCGCTGAACAGCTACAGCTATGCAAGCGACAATCCTGTTAGCGAATCAGATCCCACGGGAAAATGCCCCTGGTGTATAACGGCGGCAATAGGAGCAGCTACCGCGGTTACCGGACAATTCGCATTCGACATGTTCACTAACGTGCAAACCAGTGGATTAAATGTGGGGGCTTATCGTTTCTCGTCTCCCGAAACGTATTTCACGCGAGCGGTACAGGGAGCAATTATCGGAGGTACAGGAGGACTCATAGGAGGTTTAGCAGGTGTCGGGATCGCAGGGCAAATGGCAATTCAGGCGGTTTATCAGGTGTTGTTGGTATCGCTGGCAATGCGTACCTCCACCAGCCCATTACTGTTCCGTCCGTCACTGTTGATACGACTCTTGGAGCATTCGGATTCGGAGCTGAGGCAGAAGTTCCAAATGCGGAAGGATTTGAGCAAAGCACCATTAGATTTGGGATAGATACCACCTCGAATTATCTTGGCTCTGTCATGACGGAGCTGTTCAGTTCGCCGACCGACTTCAATAGAAACCTCCCATTCGGCACTCCCAACACCTTCACAACGCCAAATTATGCTGGATATTATTGGAATTACAACCCCACATACAATCGATCGAATGAATAGTTTAGACAACGACGTGACGGTATATAAGCCCAAGAGGGGCGAGGCGATGGGTGGTGTTGTGGTATTGGCAATAGTTTTCATTCTCACGTTAGCCAGTCTGTTTGGCGGTGCCCCCTTGGATACCACGCAGGTAATTGGATTGGTGGCATTTTGGTTAATAGGAATCGTCATGACCATCGTGCCCTTTGGTTTCAAATTAGAAATTGGGGGCGACTATGTTAAGACCTATTTTCTCGGTTTCGTCGTTCGAGATTTGCACGCGTCGGATGTTCAAGTACTGGAATATGGGAATTTGTTCCGTGGAGGTCTTGGAGCCGGAAAGGGTCTCAAGATTTGGGAGAAGACCAAAAGTGGGAAGAGGTACTTTAGTATTGGAGAAAACGCATACGGTAAGGAAGTCATTGATCATGCTAAGCGAGTTCTGGAATCGAGAGGTCTCAAGAAGGCTGGCATAGCTCCAAAATGAAGTCATTTGTTCTCTCATGCCAACATGATGCCGCCCCGGCCAGGGGAGTCCAGACTCGTCCACGCTACGCCCACGTCTTCTTGACCGCCTCTTCGAGCGCGGTCTGACGCGATTGCACCCACGGCGCGTAGTGTTTTTCCGTCGTCCGCAAGGATTCATGCCCCAGCAGCGTCGAGATCGTATGAAGTGGCACGCCTTTTGACAGCAGGTCCACGGCAAACGTGTCCCGCAGTCGATGGCTGTGGCCATCGGGAATGCCGGCAAGCGTGAATAGTTTTCGCAACCGATCCTGCCACTCGGTAAGCGCGGTCTTCAGCTTCCCGACGCCGGGCCAGAAATACGACCGATCTCCGTCCTCGCATTGCTTCAACGCTTTCAAGACATTTTTCGGCAGCGGAACGAGCACCGGCTTTCCGGTCTTCGCCTGGTAGAGGAAAAGTCGACCGGATGAATCGATCCGGTCCCGCTTCAAGGAAACCGCATCCGAAATCCGTATGCCGGAATACCGCATGAGCAGTACGAGCGCCCGCAGCTTTTTGACGAGCCGCTCTGGCACGCGCGGATGGATCTCCCGGAATACGTCGAGCCCCGTGAGGATGTTTTTCCACTCCTCATTGGAATACGGGAGTGTCGGGCTATATTTCGCCTTCGGCATTCGCACTTGCTTTGCGGGATTCTGCTGCATCCACCCCGAGTCGTAGCAGAACTTGAAAAATGTGCGCAGTCGTTCCAGCTTCTTTGAAGCCGTGATGGGCGCGAGATCCCACCCTTCCCGGTATTTGCGAAGATCATCCACCGAAATCCGCCGAAGACTCCAGGTGCCGAATATCTTCTTTAATTCCTCGGTCAAAAGCTTGTATTTGCCGGTCTGGGCAGTCCCAATGCCCCGCGCCTTGCAGTCGGCGAGAAACCGCTCGCAGGCTTCCTCGACCGTGAGGGCGTTTCCTTCCCCCTGGATTTCGAGCTCCCGGATACGCTTCTGGGCGGCTTCCCAATTGGTGAGGTCAAGGGAGCGTCGGATAGGCTTTCCGTCCAAAACACCCTGAATCCAGATGGGGCAAAAGCAGCTTTTGGAACGTCTAGAGCGGTGTTTGCAGGCTGCGCGGTGGCGTCGGTAGCAGGTCAGCACGCCCCGGAGTGTAGTACGGATAAGGTACAGAAATCTACGGCAATCGCTAAGTTATTGATTGCAAATACTTTTTATTGGTGCCGGGAGGGGGAGTCGAACCCCCAAGACCCGAAGGTCGGCGGATTTTGAGTCCGCTGCGTCTGCCAGTTCCGCCATCCCGGCTTGGTCTGCGAGGCGTGAAGAGAACACTAGCTTAATTCACGATTTGAGCCTTTGCAACCGCCCCTCGTTTTCGACGAGATGCTGCTGCCGGCCGAACGGATGCTCCTTATGTACGGCATCACGATCTCTGTGAGCAGACAACAAAGGCCACCTCTGCGGGCGGCCTTTGCTGCAAGTCACTCGTTATTGGGTCTGTCGTTTTTGAACGGCGGCGTTACTTCAAACTGATCACGCCAAATGTTCCGGCCAGATTATTGTATGGCCCGGCGGCGAAGAAGAGTTGGTTGGTGCGTCCACTATTGGCATTTCCCCCGCCGAACCCAATCCCCCAGAGTTGGTCGATGAGGATATCCTTGCCTTTCGTGTCTTTGATGGTGCCCACGAACTGGCCGGTTGCGAGATTAAAGCCGCTGATCGGGGCCGGATGGTTCAGGTTGGGGCCGACCAGAAGAGTGTTGCTCAGCGGTCCAAAGTTACCGGGCGCCACGGCGAGACTGTAAGGCTGGTTCAGGGGCGGGCCCTGCGCCAGCACTTTTACAAATGTCCCATCCTCCTGGAAGACGTCGATTTGTCCGCTCGGGGCAAGGTTGGTAAGCGCGAACGTTACATAAACCAATCCGTTGATATCCGCAATGCCGAATGGCCCATAAGCCGGCCCTAGCGTGGGGTCGGTGAACGTATTGACGAGGTTGAAGTTCGCGTCGTATACCTCGACTACGTTGTTGTTAAGGTTAGCCGCATACAACAGATTCCCCGAAGGGCGGTTGGTAATGGCGAGACCGGTATAGCTTGCGCCGGCCGCCCAGTTATTCACGGCAATAATCGAGGCGTTGGGATTGGACTTCGGAGTCCAGCCGCTGATAGTCCCATCCAAGGTCGCGAAGATGAAGAACGACGACCATCCCTGGACCGGAAATTCTCCCGTTCCGTTGAAGACGATTCCAGTCGGCTGACCGGGGCCTGCGCCGTTGAAGGAGGGAACCGAGACCACCAAGCCCTGCTTCACTCCAGCGCTATTGTAGATTGTCGACCAGCCCGAGCCTTGATCACTGACCCACCAAGGTCCGCCTGGGCTGCGAGCGATTCCCCAACCGTTCACCTGAAGCGGATCTATGAATCTGGCCGTTTTTGCCTGATTTGAATCCAGATTCGTAATTTGATACTGCGCCTGAGCTGCGGTCGCGACTAGCGTGACGGCAAGTGCGAGGCAAAGAGTGAAAACAATCTTGTGACGCTGCATGCGAAACCTCCTGGGATTGGGTGCGGCAGAGAAGGGTTACTGCTTCCTTAGTTTTCTACCGGCAATCGAATGCTATGCGGGCAGCGGGAGACAAGTGTCAACGCGCTGTCACGAGTTTGCACAATTCTTGTCGAGGAGTTTTCCCGGTGGAAAGACGCTTTTTTCTGCACAAAAGAATCGGGCGGCTTATACGCCGCCCGATCTCACATCTGCATACTTGGCGTTTCTAGTTGTTCTGTGGAGGACTTGCGACCCATCCGGCGTAGAAGGCTGGCGTGCCGGTGTTTGGGTTCTTGAGGAAAAGCCCGCGCGTGATCAGCGGCACTGCAGTTGTGTCGCCTGCCAGAGCATTGAGCCCAGTCAGATTGAAGAACTGCGTGCTGTTGCCAGTGAAGACCGAGACCGGCCCACCGACTGAAAAGCCGAGCAATCCATTATTCGAAAGTTGGAAGCTACCGGCATTTCCCTGGGTGACCGTCACGCTACCCGGTACAAGGGTACCGTAGGCGCCCTGGCGTCGCAGCGAGATCATTTGCGGTGTGAACGTGGGGTTCACGAAGCTGCCGCCGATGAATACTCTCTGCCCGACTTCGAGCGAAGTGTCGTTAAACAGCAGGCCGGTGAGCGGACCATCAAAGAAGCAGATGTCGTACTGGCTGACGGCGCTGATGTCGATGGTCTGGATGGTGCGCGATTCGCTGAAGAGATCAGCCCCTGTTTCTCCGATCCACATCGTGACGGACTGCGCTTGTCCAGCACCGTTGTTGGTAATTTGCAGAATGCGTCCGGAGACGAATGACTGCGAAGTTGTGATTACTTCGACATCGTCGGCGAGCAAGCTGCCATCGCCCTGGAATGAACCTTGAACGCCGACGAATGCCGGCGTTGCCAGATCGTTAATATTCCAGCCGCTATTGAACTGGGTGTTGTTGTTGACGTACACGGTCAACTGTCGACCGTAGGGGCCCTGGATCACGAACGAGTTGTCGGCGGCATCCACAGAAACCAATCCGCCGGTCAGGTCGGTGACCTTGCCATCGGGATCGCTGGCTTTCGTGGCTTTGATATAAAGGACCGGATTAATCACTCCGGTGACCTGTCCGTTGCCATCGACGGCAACAGACTGCCGAATGTCGAATTCCATTTTGAGGCCGGCCAGGCCGTTGCTTCCAACTAGCATTGGTGTCGGAAAGTTGACCGTCATCGTATAGGGCGACTGTGGCAGCGTCCCATTGATCGTATTCAGCGCCGGTGGATTCTGCGTCATGTCGACGTAAGAAATGACCGGGTTCGCCAGGACGAAGGTTGCACTGGTATAGGTGTCGGCGGCGACGGTGTTGAAGGCGAGCGGCGAACGGAGCCCAAGAAGGCGAGCGAAGTCGACGGTCTGCGGAGTCGAGATGACTTGCGCTGTACCGTTCTGGCCATTCAGAGTGATGGAATTGATGGTCAGATCAAGACCGACCACCGAAGGCAACGGGGCATCTTCACCGGTGACGAAGACGCTACCGGGCTGCAACTGAGTGGTGGAATTGTTGGAGTTCGACCCGCATCCGACGAGCACAAGCATCGCGAGCAGGGTTGCAGCGATCAGAACAGGAAACTTCTTCATTGGACAGCTCCGGGGTTATCAGAAATTGGGGGGAGCAAACTGTTCGTACGAGAGAGGAAACACTGGCAGTTCGTTTATGTTGCGAATACTTTGGTAAGAGTTACTGGCAGATTCGGCGGATGGGGCCAGATCTACGCTTTTCTCAACGCACACATTCTAATGGACTTATGCGCCAACAAGCCGCCAGTGCCGTCTTGTCCGAGATTTGTTTGAAACGATCTGCCGTCTTTCTGCACTATCCCAATAAGTGGAAGACATCGCAGAGTACGCGATGAGCCACAGTTTCGGAATCTAGCCGGGGAAACAACCGGACGGGTTCCAGTAAAGTGCCGGAGCCGACGGGGAAGCGGCTCCGGTGCTTTGTGTTTTCTCTTCCCCTGGGCTGGACATTCGACGACAGGTTAGCTGCCCTCGATAAAAGGAGTTGAACTCTTCCCAGTGCGAGCCGCGCGCCCCATCCCGTCGACTGGCCGCCGTTGCAGCGGACAGACAATTCCGAAGCGCCCACCCGTGCCAGCGCTCGAACTGGTGCGTGAAATTAACCATGGCCTCACACCGCCGGTGCTACACTGTGTGCCACTTCTGGCCGCGCGGAGCATGCGCTTGCAATTCCACTCCTTTGACGATGCCTACGTCGAGCGCCTGCGTGCGGGAGACCATCGCACGCAAGAACATTTTGGGGCGTATTTCGGCGCGCTGATTCACGTGAAATTACGATCGCGTTTGCAGTCGCGCGAAGCGATCGAAGATGTGCGGCAAGAGACATTCACTAGATTTTACGTGGCCTTGCGGGACGAGAAAATTCAGCATCCGGAGCGGTTGGGCTCGTTTGTGAATTCGATTTGCAACAACGTTCTGCTGGAGCACTACCGCTCCGGTGGCCGTCACATTTCCATCGAAGACGACAACGAAGCGGCCGAGATTCCGGCGCCGCTTGCAGATTTGCTGAGCGCACTCGTCGACAAGGAGACACATGAGAAAGTGCGCCAGGTGCTGAATCAGCTTCCCGAAAGAGACCGGAGGCTGCTGCGCGAGATCTTCCTCGAAGAAAGAGATAAAGATGACGTTTGCCGAGACTTCGGTGTGGACCGCGAGTATTTGCGGGTTCTTCTGTACCGCGCCAAGCAGGCATTCAAGTCGTTGTATTTGAAAACGAATCATTCGCCGGAGTTCAAGTCGGCATAGCTGTGCAACGCCGGACGATGCCGGCGCACTATGTACTTATACGAGGGGGCAAGAATGGACCACGACACGGTGGTTCGGCAAAAAGTGACGGAACGATATCTGCTCAACGAACTGGACCCCCAGGCCAGGAACGAATTTGAGGAGCATTATTTCGACTGCCAGGAGTGCGGACGAGATGTACACTCCGGCGCAGTGTTCATCGAGCAAAGCAAGATTGAGTTGGCCAAGGAGTACGAGTCGACTGCCGCACATTTGCCTGTGCCCGTTCCGGCACAGGTAAAGCCGGGAATGTGGTCATGGTTTCGACCGGCAATTGTTATTCCGGTTATGGCAATACTGCTGGTGGTGGTGTCGTATCAGAATCTGGTCACACTTCCCCGAATGCAGTCGGCGTTGGAGACTCCGCAGGTGTCGCCGTGGGCGTCGGTGAATGTCGGCACCTATGGATCGGAGGAACAGGTTGTCAAAGCGAAGGCCGGTCAGGGCTTCGTGCTTTTCGTCAGAATTCCGCCGGAAGGCATTTATTCGCAGTACACAGCTGAGTTGTATAATCCCGCCGGAAAAGTGGAATGGACGGTTACGATACCGGCGTCGTCGACACAGGACCAGTGGTCGGTACATGTGCCGGGGACGAACCGCGAAGCCGGCAGTTATTCATTGGCAGTGCGCGGCCTGAGCGCTGCGGGCGAAGGCAAGGAGATTGGCCGGGCATCATTTGAATTGCAAGTCCAAAAGTGAGGTCACAAGGGGAGGGGCGATACCATGGCGGCAAATCCGAAAGTTCTACCGGGCGCCGGCCCGGTCCTAGAGCGCTGGCACGAATACCACGCCGAAGCGCAAGTACTCAACGTCGAATTAAAACACCCAATCGAACGGCCGCATGAGGAATTCGGCGTGCTTAAGCTGGACCACACGCGCCGCGAAACGCTGCTGACACAGAACGTTGGGCCGAACAGCATCGAAGGACTGATCTCCTTCCGTGCGGGCTACACGCGCGTGATCGGCACGCAGGTCAAACAGAAGCACGACATCTTCGGCAACGATCATGCCGGATGGGTCACGCTTTCGACGGCAGCGATCGAAGGCTATAACGTGGTGGATACTGTCACGGCCGACCGCGTTGTGGCACAGGTTTCGACTGAGCATCCTATGGTGAACGGCCATGTGCCGAAGGTTCATTTCATCGGCTCGCAGTTTGAAAATTTGCGGATCGGAGGCTATCCCGTCAAGGTCGAGCTGAATTTGGCTCTCTGTGGCGACAAGCCGGCGAAAGACCGGCCGTATCTGGCAGCGGGAACGTTCCTCGATAACGTCGAGACCCAGTACAAGGGCATCATGAAAGCGAACGGCCTTCCGAAAGGGTTGAAGACTGAGTATGATGCGAAGATCGAGTACGTCCAGCGGCTGCGCAGGGGCTCGATGGAAGCGCCGAATGGCGACTCCTGCGGCCATCCCAAGCTGAAATGCTCACTGGTCAAAACCATCGGCGAGATACCGATTCCGGGCGTGATGACCTTCGGCAATCTGATCTTCATTCCGAACTTCGGGATTGTGGAACTGGCGACGCTCGAGGCCGGCATCCGAGAGCACACGAGCAAGTTCTCCCACGGCAACGGTTCCTCGAACGGAGGGAGCAACAGCCAGTACTTCACGCTGAATATGTTCGAGATGGAATTGGGGTGCCCGACGGGGGGCAAGACAAAAGGACCGGAAGTTGGGTCGAACGGCACCACGCAGCCCTAGTAACTGTTGGTACTACACCGTGGTCGGACACCTGCCTCACTATCCTCGTTTTTCTGGCACTTTCCTGCGGGCCCGCTTGTCATATTCAAGCGAGCCCGCAGACCGTTTTTGATCATGCATATCAGGCTTTTCTGCACGGCGAATTGAAACAGAGTCAGGAGGAAGCGCATTCGGGGCGCGAGCGACTTCGCGATTCGGCACCGGAGTGGGCTTGGAAGTTCCGAATCCTGGAAGCAGAATCCCTGTTGTGGCGAGGGATGTATCGCGAGGCCCTTACCCTCATCAACTCTCAGCCGACTAAACCTGGGGAACGAGAGTTATCGGTCGAGGCTCTCGCCATCAGCGCTGCCGCTCATGCCCGCCTCCATTATTTTCAGCAAGCCGAAGACGACATCAACCAAGCGATGCAATTGTGCGACGCATCCACGGAGGTCTCATGCGGCGATGTCATGCGATCTGCCGGCGTCCTGGCAACACAGCGTAACCAGACTGCGTCTGCAAAACAGTTCTTTGAACAATCGCTGCAGTTCGCGCGGATTCACAACGATCTTTTTCTCGAAGAGACCGCACTGCTCAATCTAGGGGCGACGCTTCTGCAAGAAGGTCGTTTTGACGAGGCCATCGACTGGACTAGTGAAGCGTACCGAATCGCGTCGCAGTCGGGAGCCGAAGGCGTTGTGCAAGGGGCTCGCGGAAATCTCGGATGGGCGTATTACAACCTTGGGGATTTTGAAAAATCACTTGATCTCTCTCTTGAAGCCCTGAACCGCGCAAGGCGATCAGGCGACATCAAAGATCAATTGTATTGGGCAACAAACGTCGGGTACGTCTATGCTGAACGAGGCGATTTCGCTGGCGCGAAGGATTTCTATCTCAGGGCACTCGACCTGGCCAATGAGATTAGCGGTCGAGAAGGCGTCTACAATGCTTTACGTGCACTGGCGCTCGTTTCCGTCGAAGCTGGAGGATTTGAAGAAGCACGCAAGTATTCTGACCAAGCCTTTACCCTTGCGCACTTGGATAAAAACCGCCTAGATGAACTCTATCCGCTGCTCGTCAAAGGGTTCATTGCTGCCCGTTCAAACAACTCAGCTGAGGCTGAGATTGTGCTCCGCGAGGTCGACCAGGATCCGAACGCGAATCCTCCACTGAAGTGGCGGTCCGAGCATGCGCTTGCCCAACTCTACGAAGATGAAAATCGCACCGTCGAAGCCGAACGAGAATATCGTGCCGCGCTGGCTACGTTTGAGTCTGCTCGATCTACGCTACAACGCAATGATTCGAGGCTTCCCTTCTCCAATAATGCCTTACGCATTTATGACGACTACGTTCATTTTCTCGTTGCGCGTGGACGAACGGATGATGCGCTGCGCTGGGCTGACTACAGCCGCGCCCGCACGTTGGCCGAGGGATTGGGATTGCTGGCGCAAGATTCGCCCGCAAAGCCGGCAAGTTTAGATGCCCGCGCGATTGCGCATCGCGCAAATGGCACGATTCTCTTCTACTGGCTGGGCAAGAAGCAGTCTTATCTCTGGGCGATCACAGGGCAAAAAACAGCGCTATTTACGTTGCCCACATCCGCCGAGATCGACGCGGCCGTGCAGCGATATCGCAAGACTCTAGGCGGCCCGGAGGACGTGCTCGCATCGAACGACTCGGACGGGCGCTGGCTTTGGAGCACGCTGATTGCACCAGCCCATGCGCTGCTCAAGAAAGAATCTGAAGTCTTCATCATCCCCGATGGCAGTCTGAACAACCTGAACTTCGAAACGCTGCTTGTGCCGGGAACACCCTCGGGCGGACCACCCCACTTCTGGCTCGAAGACGCGACGATTGCCAACGCGAGTTCACTGCAACTGCTCGCAGCCGCACAGCGGGAACCGCGACAGGGGCAGAGCGGCACCAACCGGATGGACAACCGCAACCTGCTGCTCATTGGCAATAGCGTGGCACCGAACAACAAGTATCCGGAATTGCCGAGAGCGGCGACGCAGTTGGACAGCGTTGCCCGGCACTTCGCCCCCTCCGACATAAGCCTGCTCACGCGTGAACAGGCGACTCCCGCGGCGTACCTGGAAAGCGCTCCGGAGAAATTTGCCTACATCCATTTTGTCGCGCATGGCATGGCCAACCGACTGAGTCCGCTGGATTCGGCGATCGTTCTGTCGAAGCCGACGAATTCGAACGACGCTGCAGCCAGCGAATCATTTAAACTTCACGCGCGCGACATCATGCCCCATCACCTGCGGGCTCGGCTGGTTACGATTTCTGCGTGCTACGGCGCGGGAGAGCGCTGGTACTCCGGCGAGGGATTGGTAGGACTCTCGTGGGCGTTTTTGCACGCTGGCGCTCACAACGTAGTAGCCGCGTTGTGGGAAGCCTCGGATGCATCGACCGTACAACTGATGGATAGGTTCTACGACGAGTTAGGTCGGGGGGCCAGTCCAGACTCTGCATTGCGCGCGGCCAAACTATCACTGCTTCACAGTCAGGGATTTCACAATCCCTTTTACTGGGCTCCGTTCCAGCTGTATACCGGGTCGTAAGATTTTGCCACGAAACGGCGGCGGCGCGACCCTGGAGTTAGAAGCCGGATTGTGCGGTGATTCCTTTTGCTTCCACACACAAGTAGGAGTGGCCGGCGGTGAGGCCTTTGTATTCTTCAGTTCTTCCGCTGGGCCAGTCGATCACAACACGATCAATGCGGTCGCGTTTGCCAAGACCGAACGTGACTGGCAATTCTGACTGCGAAAGATAACTCGATCCGGCTTTGACCAGGCGCGACTGGCTGGACTCTCCATGAAAGATTCTTAGGGACGCACCGATGGCGTCGCGATTGGACTTGGTTCCGACCAGGGAAAATCGGATGCTGTGGTTTCCTCCTGTTTGATCGTTACGGTAAAGATACGCCGGGCCATTGTTGGTGGTGATCAGCAAGTCGAGATCGCCATCCCGGTCGAAGTCGCCATAAGCCAAGCCGCGCCCGACGATGGACTGGCTGAAGCCGCCACCGATCGCAGTGGCAACGTCAGTAAAGGTGCCCTTGCTGCTATTCAAGAACAATTGCGGTGGCTGAGCATACCCTACGCCGCTGACGTTGCGGACCGTGTCATCGATGTGGCCGTTCACGACCGCCAGATCAAGAGATCCATCGAGGTCGGCGTCAAGAAAGAGGCATCCAAAACCGAGCCTGTCTTTCGACGCGATGCCCACGCCGCTTTGCATGGCCACGTCGACATAATTGCCACCCCCTGAAAAACGGTAGAGCCCCGTCATCTCGTTATCGAAATTGGTGATGGCGATGCCGGGGTTGCCGGAGTTATCGAAGTCAGCCACATCCACACCCATGCCGGCGCGGGCGCGGCCCTCCGCCGAGAAGGCGATTCCAGCCTCGACGGCCACGTCCTTGAAAGTTCCATTGTGCTGATTGCGGTAAAGCTTGTTGGGCTGGGTGTCGTTCGTGACCAGCAGGTCGGGCCAACCGTCGTGATCGTAATCGAGCAGGGCCACGCCCAGTGACTTCGAGCTGCTGTCGAAGATCCCGCTGCTGGCAGTGACATCCTCGAAGGTTCCGTTACCGCGGTTATGAAACAGCCAGCAGGTTTCTCCGCGATAGGCTTCGGGCGTGCAGTAGGACTTGTGTTTACCATCGAGGCTGCAAAATACGTCGTGCTCGGCGGACCATTTCACATAGTTGCACACGAACAAATCCAGCAGGCCGTCGCGGTCGAAATCAAACCACAGAGCTGAAGTGCTCAAGGCCTGGCGTCCGCCAAGTCCGCTTGTCTTGGTCACATCGACGAAAGTTCCCTTGCCTGTATTCTTGAACAACCGGTTCTGGCCGACGCAAGTAATAAAGATGTCGGGAAAACCGTCGTTGTCGTAGTCTCCGACAGTAACTCCCATGCCGTACATCTCGACCTCAAGACCGGCGCTGCGGGTGACATCGGAAAAAGTGCCGTTGCGATTGTTGCGATAGAGCTTCAGTGTGCTGGGTTCGGGTTTGTGCTCGCGCTTGTGGCCGGGCCAATCCGCGCCGTTGACCAGCAGAATATCTTGCCAGCCGTCGCGGTCGTAATCAAAAAATGCACATCCAGCGCCTAGCGTCTCCGGCAGCAACTTTCCGCCATAGGCGCCGCTATTGTGCCGGAAGTGGATTCCTGACGCGGCCGTCACGTCAACCAGCCGGAAGCCGGGATCTGGGGCAGCCGAAGCTGCGAAGAGATCGAATCGCGAACTGGCGATGGATGCCGACGCCAAGCCTGCCATTCCGCGGAGAAATGACCGCCGATTGACGGGATACTTCACGGCAAATCGACCAATCCGTTTCGGATGGCGTAAACGACCAGATCGGCCGCCTTGTGAATCCCCAAAGTGTCCATCATGTTGGCGCGGTGTACCGCGACCGTATTGGCGCTCAGTTTCAACACAGTTGCGATTTCCTTGTTCGACTTGCCGTCGACGATCATCTGCAGGACTTCAAG
Source organism: uncultured Acidobacteriaceae bacterium (assembly GCA_963725295.1). GTDB lineage: Bacteria > Acidobacteriota > Terriglobia > Terriglobales > Acidobacteriaceae > Acidiflorens. The sequence goes on along the minus strand of CAVRYB010000098.1, from coordinate 10,503 downwards.
CTCCCGAGGAGTGAGGCCGGCGTTGCGCTTGCCCTTCAGCGCGGGCGGGCGCTTGAGTTGAGAATCGAGTACAGTTTCGCCGCTCACCACCTTTCGAATCGCTGTGCCCAACTCGAGATCGACAGCATTCTTCAATACGTAGCCGCGTGCGCCGGCATCGAGCGCCTGACGAACCAAGGTCTCCTCTGGATGCATGCTGAGCATGAGCACCATGGCTTCCGGATGCTTGCTAAGAATTTGGCGGGTGGCTTCCAGGCCGTTCATTTCAGGCATCGCACAGTCCATCACGATTACGCGCGGGCGAAGTTCTCCCTCCAATTTCACTGCTTCCAACCCGTTGCCTGCCTCACCCACCACCACGATGTCACTCTCATCGTCGAGGATGCGGCGGAAGCCGCGGCGGACCAGAGCATGATCATCGACGAGTAAAACGGAAATCTTATCCGGCATGGGAATCCAGTTTCTCCCTTGGAACTCTTAATCGAACCAGCGTACCGCCTTGCGCGGGGCGGGCAAACTGTACCGTACCACCCATCAACTCGGCGCGTTCCCGCATCGCTACGAGACCGATGCCTTGCTTGCCAGACTGCGCATCAAAACCTCTGCCGTGATCTTCGACCTCGACTTCTAAGGTTTGCGGCAGAAAGCGCAGACGCACCCAAGCTTCTTTTGCTCCGGAATGGCGCGTCAGGTTATTCAAAGCTTCCTGCACGACGCGATAAACGTGGATCGCAGCGTTGCCATCCACAGGAAAAGCCTGGCCTGATTTTTCATAGGATACGCGAATTCCTGCCTGCCGCTCCACGACCGGCAAATACCAGTCCAGCGTACTCTCCAGTCCAGTTTCTTCGAGCATGACCGGATGCAGCGCCTGCGACAGAGTCCGTACTTTGTCGAGGGTACTCTGGGTGATTTCGCTGACTTCGCGCAGCTCAGCACGCAGGGCTGAATTTTCGGGTGCCAGATTTCCAGCGCGCGTCAGCATCATTCCTACCGCAGTCAGAATTTGACCGAACTCGTCATGCAACTCACGCGAGATGTGGCGCAGCGTGGATTCCTGGGTAGCAATGAGTTTCTGGGCCAGTTCACTGCGTTGACCGGAAAGCGCCGCGAGTTGCGCGAACAATCGCCGGTTCGAGCGGATCAGGTACAAACTTGTAAGGAGAATTGCGATCAGTGTGGCTGTGAGGAAAAGATACACTTGCCGCTGCACTCGGTCGTAAATCTGTGCGATGCGCAGTGCCGCCTGCTCCTCGCTCTCATTGTTCTGTACCAGCAGGCGAGAGACGGCCGTGCTCAAGGCTTCCTGCCGGGCACGCAGTGAGATTTGGATCTGCGTTCGGGCTTCGGTCTGGTTGCGGTCCTGGGCAAGCACGAAAGTTCGATCGGCGGCATCCCAGAATTGAGCAACCGAAGTTTCCAGGTATTGTTCCTGCTCGGGAGTGCGGTTCACGGGAGCGACTTGCCGCTCGCGGCGGAGTGCATCATCGAGATCGGTACGAACGCGCTGGAATTGGGCCGACCAAGCCGTCAGGGGATAGGGCTCGTCGTTGTCGAGCATGTCACGCATCGCGAGAGCCAGCGTGTTGAGATCGTTCTGAATGCGTAGCAGTTGCAAAGAGTCTTTGCGATTGCGGTCGACCAGATTGTTTTGCAATTCACGCAAACCAGAGATTTGCCGCGTGATGTATCCCGAGTATGCAACGACCGCCACGAGCGTAATGATCAGCCCCAGAAATAGTTTCGGAGTTGGAGATCGTTGGGCCGTGGGCAGACGTTGCACGCCCCGAGAATACAACGCGGAACGTCTAATTTGCCAACCTGCCTAACGCCGCGCGCAACTCGTCCGCCTTGAAGCCGAACGGACCCGGCTTGGCCTTGTAAGCAACGCGGCCGTTCGCATCGATCACATAAAGCCGGTCGGGCCAACCCGTGTAGGCATGCTCGGTCGAGTTGCCGAATTGGTCTAGCACGGCGGGAATCTGGATGCCGAGTTTTCTCACACACGCTCCAGCGACCAGCGCGCGTTCTTCTTCATCTTTCGGGCTGGCAAACACGACCTTGTCCTTTACATTGCTTTCCATCTGCCAGACGTCGCTCGGATGCGCTTCGGTAATGTAGACGACCAAGAACGTCACCTTGTTCTGATACTGCTCGTAGAGTTTGTTGAGAGCGGGAACCTCCCGCCGGAAAGGCGGTCACGTGTAACTGCCAAAGATCAGAACCACGGGGCGGCCTTGCGCGGTCAAGACCGATAGTTGCACGGAGGCGCTTTTATCGAGCTTCATCAGAGAGAAATCGGGTGCGGGATCACCAACTTTCAAATCACCCGCCCGGGCCCGCGTCCACAGTGTTTCAAAGGGAAACAGCAGAAACGGAACCGGGCCGGGCAATCTGGCCATGAAGCGACCAAACGTCTCCGGCGGTTGGCGCATGACGTGGTAGAGCGCAGCGCAACCAACGAGCCAGAATATCGCGAGTACTGCAGCAGCCCTGACCAAGACTGTTCTGACGGATTTAGATTTTATGATCATCGCCTGATTGCCGGATCGCGCTCCCCACTGAGCGCGCGGGCATGAAAAGTACACTGCTCCATACCGAAGTGGGCTGATTATAAGGAGACAAACCGCCTGGTCAATAATGCGAAAGAATTACCGCGGCACTAGCGACGTGCCTTAGGCCAATCGCAGACTGCAGGCGTTGGGTCCTCGTTTTTTGCAACCGCCACGGTTCTTAATTCAAACAATCGTTCGCCGAATCCGCGCCGTCACGCTCATGAGTGACGCAGATCACCAACTTGCTCTTTCGACCTAAATACAAACAACTTAAGGGCGCACGCATCGATGTTTGCAAGTGCTTTTCGTATTTGTTTTCGCGGCGCTAATAGATTCCCACTACTGACTGAGGATTTTCAGTTCACTAGAATTGCGCGTCGCCATGAATCCCAAGTGGAACGGCCAGTTTTCATGCTTTGATCTCGTCGCGAAGACTCGCGAGCGCTCTCGCAGCATCGTGCGAGTGCGCGAACTCGAGATCGGCAGCAGCGATTTTGTGGTTATGGCGGGGCCCTGCGCCGTTGAATCCGAAGATCAGCTTTTGCACACAGCCGAAGCCGTCGCCGATGCCGGTGCCCGTATTCTGCGCGGCGGAGCCTACAAGCCGCGATCGTCACCTTACGCGTTCCAGGGATTAGGAGTTGAAGGTCTCAAGATTCTGAGCAAGGCCCGCGCAGAAACTGGGCTGGCAATCGTCACCGAAGTGATGAGCGAGGAGGATGTCGACCTCATCGCGGAATACGCCGACATCATGCAGGTCGGAACCCGGAGTATGGAGAACTACGCATTGCTCGAAGCTCTCGGAGGATGCGGACGTCCGGTTCTGCTGAAGCGCGGCATGTGCGCCACTCTCGAAGACTTACTCCGCTCCGCGCAGGTAATTGCCATGGCCGGCAACCCGGACATCATGCTCTGTGAACGCGGCATACGCGCGTTTGAAACAGCCACGCGAAACACACTCGACATTGCAGCCGTGCCCGTACTGAAGACCGTTTCGCATCTCCCCGTCATCGTTGATCCCAGCCACGCGGCTGGCGTTCGTTGTCTGGTTCCGACATTAGCGCGGGCAGCCGCCGTAGTTGGGGCGGATGGATTACTTGTCGAGGTGCACCCGCACCCCGAACAAGCTTTGAGCGATGGCAACCAATCACTGAACTTCGATGAATTCCGCGGCATGATGGAGGATCTTCAACCTTACTTAGACCTCCAGCGAGCGGAGCGACAGCTCCGCCCACAACTGCTCGCCACCGTAGGAGCTGACTAGTGTCACCGCGCCTGCTTCTGGCCTGCCTCATCTTCTTAGCGATTACTGCTGCTCTGCCGATCAGATTGCGGGTATCAGCAGGCGCCGAGTCTACGGCATTCCTGTACACGGTCGCGCCAACTTACGAGCCGCTTGCCTGGATGCGCGGCGGGGAGCGTTTTGGTGCCGGAGCGAACATCTTTATAAGCGATACCAGGGACCGACGGTCACTCCTTGCAGATTTTGCCGCATCGGCAGATCCTGCCGTTTCTTTTGATGGCCAGCGAGTGTTGTTCTCCGGAGAACAAAAGGCCGGAGAGCCATGGCAAATCTGGGAGATTTCGCTCGCCGGAGGGAAACCAAAGCGAGTGATCTCGACTTCCGATGACTGTGTTCGTCCGTTCTATCTGCCGGGAGATCAGATTGTCTATGCGCGAAAGGTAGCTGGCCGGTTTGTGATCGAAGTGGCGGGTCTGGCCAGCGGCAAGCCGCTTGCCCTTACTTACGGACCAGCCAGTTTCTTGCCGACTGATGTTCTCCGCGATGGCCGCATTTTGTTTCAGGCTGGCTATCCGCTGGGTAGCGAAGCAAGCCCTGAAATCTACACCGTGTATTCGGACGGAAGCGGCATGGAATCGTATCGGTGCGATCACGGCAAGATTCGTTCCGCCGGCAAGCAGATCAACTCCGGAGACATCGTGTTCGCGTCGGATCACGGCTTAGCGAGATTCACTTCGGCCAGGGCACAAGAAGTTGAAATAAGTGTTCCCGCGGGAGAATACGCTGGCGACGTCGCCGAGACTTCTTCTGACGACTGGCTCCTGCCCTGGCGGTCAGACGCGAAAGCTCACTTTCAGTTGATGCACTGGACTCCAGGCGCGAGTGAGCTTCGCGCGGCGGTGACCGATCAGAATACGAATGTAATTCAGCCCGCTTTGATCGCAGAGCACGCAGTACCTAAACGACACCCTTCGGGGTTACATGACTGGCCGAATGCGAACCTGCTCTGCCTGAATGCCTACGCCTCAAAACATAAGTTTGCAGCGGATTCGATTCGTGCCGTGCGCCTGTACACGCGCGATCTGGCGGGCAACAGTCGTTTGCTCGGTACCGCCGCCGTCGAAAAGGACGGATCTTTCTTTGTTCAGGTGCCGGCGGAGCAACCGCTGCAGGTCGAACTGCTCAACAGTAGCGGCAAAACACTCCATCGCGAATCGGGATATTTCTGGATGCGTCGCGGTGAGCAGCGTGTTTGCGTCGGGTGCCACGCTGGTCCAGAGACGGCGCCGGAGAATGCGGTGCCCGCAATTCTGTTGAAGTCGACGACTCCCGCCGACATGACCGGCTCAGCCGCGCATAGCGCGTCGGGAGGACACGACGCGGAGAAACGATTCTTGGGACTGATGCTGATGTCGTCCGCGCTCTTCGTATTGGCGCAAGCGCCTCCGCCAACTACGCCATCATCGGCGAGCACGATTCGATTCGAGGATGCGACCGCCAAGTCGGGCATTCAATTCACGCACAGCTTTGGGGCGCAACAGCTTGGCTCACTGCTCGAAAGCACGGGCTCGGGATGCGTCTGGTTTGACCCGGTCTGCGCGCCCTGCGCGCCGTGGCCGGCGCGGTGCGCGAATACGAACCCGCCCTGGTACACGGCTGGATGTACCATGGCTGCATTTACTCCGCGCTGGCAACCTCAATGGCGGGCAAAGGAACGCCTGTACTCTGGAGCATCCATCACGCTCACCTGGGCTTCGCGCACAACACGTTTTCGACACTTGCGGCTGTAGTGTTGTGCGGGTTCCTTTCCTTCAGTCACCGCGTGCACATTGCTTATTGTGCCGCTTCTTCGCAGCGCCGCCACGGCGAACTTGGCTACTGCAGGAAGCGCGCGACCTTTATCCCAAACGGATACAACCCCGCGGGTTTCTTCCGGGACCGTGCCGCCGGCCTGGCTCTGCGAGCCCAATTCGGCATCCCGGAACATGCGGTCGTCGTCGGCATGGCCGGCCGGTACGATCCAATCAAGGACCACGCAACGTTTCTGGACGCCGCCGGCCGCACAGTGCAGGCTGGGCTCCCTGCCATCTTGCTTCTGCTTGGGAGGGGGATTGACCGCGACAATTTTGAGCTCATACAGCGGGTCGAGGGTCATGGTCTCACCGCTTCGACCGTCCTTGCGGGCCATCAGGACGACATGGTGGCGGCATATTCGGCATTTGATCTGCTCGTTTCAAGTTCCCGGGGTGAAGCGTTCCCGAACACGATCTGCGAAGCTATGCTTTGCGAAGTGCCCTGCATTGCGACTGATGCCGGCGACTGCAGATCGATCATCGGTGATTCCGGCTACATCGTCCCCACCGGCGATCCCGCGGCTCTCGCAGGAGCTCTTAAGGACGCGCTCAGTCTCGAACCCGCGGCGCGGCTTGAAATGGGCGCACGAGCCCGCCGACGGATCGTAGAAAACTATTCTGACGCCGCCTATCTGGCACGCCACATCTCCGTATATACGGGCCTGGCCCGGGGACATGCCCTTACACCACAGCCAGCCTAGCAGGCTGCTGAAAAAGCTCTTTTCGTTGCCGCTTGCTGACGCGCGCGGTTCAGTAACCCCTGCGGAATCAGCACCTGCTTTTCCGAACCGCGAACAGTAAGGGAGTGGCAAGAAGCGCTTTTCAGCAGCCTGCCAGAAAATGACCGACCGCAAAATCCTCATCATCGTGACGGTCGACATCATGGCCTGGAATCTGCTCAGACCCTGGCTTGAGGGTCTGCGGGATGCCGGCTATGAAGTCCACATCGCCTGTTCCCGCGGAAAGTACTTCGACCGGCTCTCCGAAGCGGGCTTTATCATGCACCCGGTTCGCCTGCGCCGCACAGTCAACATGTGTGCCCACGTGATTCCCCTGATACAGCTGATCGGGATAATCAGATCCGGCCGCTTTACTCTCGTGAACGCGCATAGCCCCGTAGCGGCAGCGGTTGGACGCCTGGCGGCGGCCTTCACGTCTGTGGACCATATCGTGTACACGGTCCATGGTTTCTATTTCCACGACAGAATGCATCCTTTTCTCCGGAATCTACTGATTGCGCTGGAATGGCTTTTGGGGCGGTGGACCGATGCCTTTATGTTCGTATCGGATGAGGACCGGTGTACGGCCCGGTCGCTGGGAATCTCGGGCGCCAATGCCCTCATAACGACCATTTACAACGGTGTGGACCCGGCGATTTATCGACCCGGGCTGCCGGAGGACGATCTCAGCGGGTTGCGGGCGGCACACGGCATGCGGAACCGGCCAGTCGTGGGGATTGTGGGCCGAATCGTCAGGGAGAAGGGCTATCGCGAATTCCTCGATATGGCATCCGCGCTTACCGCGGGGGGCTTCGACGCAACCTACCTCGTGGTTGGAGACTCTCTCCCTCGGACCGCGATCGATTCGGTCCGGAATTCCGCAGACGGGTCACCGAGGCACGTTTGGACGACAGATTCGTATTCACCGGGATGACTGACCGTGTTCCTCAGTATCTCCGTCTGATGGACATATTCGTCCTGCCGTCTTATCGTGAGGGTTTTCCGGTCGCGATACTGGAGGCTATGTCAACCGGCCTGCCTGTCGTCACCACCAATGTCCGGGGTTGTCGGGAGGCGGTTGTCGAAGGAGAAAACGGGTTCGTCGTCCAGCCGGGAAACAGTCAATCTCTTGCCGACGCCGTCGGGCGTCTCCTCAGAGAACCTGAGTTACGGCACCGAATGGGCGCCGACGGCCGGCGAATTGTGGTTGATAAATACGATATCAACCGAGTCCGGAGCAACTTCGTTACATTTGTCCAGAGGATCCATACTGAGTGCGGCCCAGCTGCCGCTCCGGTTTCCGCGTCGTGAACATGCAGTCGTCCTGCCAGCCGGGGGAATTCAATTGAACCTGGTCTGATCGTCAGGGCGCTGCTGCCGACTTCCACTACTCCGTATCGCTCGTGTTGGTCAGACTGTTAGCTCCGGTCTGAATGATCTATCGCAGGATTGTAAAACCGCTGAGCGACAGGCTGCTGGCTGGCGGCGCCTTAGTCCTGTTGTCGCCGGTTCTTATAGCGATCGGCATAGTTGTCCGCATGAAAATGGGCCGTCCTGTCGTGTTTCGGCAGAGGCGGATCGGGCTGCATGAGCATCCGTTCGAGTTTCGGAAATTCCGAACGATGACGGATGAACGGGACGCAGACGGAAAGCTTCTGCCGGACGAGCTGCGACTCACGCGGTTCGGCGCTTTTCTGCGTGCTGCAAGTCTGGACGAACTACCTCAGCTCTGGAACGTCGCGCGAGGAGATATGAGCTTGATAGGTCCGCGCCCGCTCCTGCCTCAGTATCTGCCGCGCTACTCTGCGTTCCAGCGGCGCCGGCATGAAGTAAGGCCGGGTATCACGGGCCTGGCGCAGACGCTCGGCCGTAACTCAATATCGTGGGAGAGAAAATTCGAACTGGACGTTCAATACGTGGATCGATGCAGTTTCCTCCTGGATGCGCGCATTTTCCTGATGACTCTGCGTTCCGTGGTCCGGCGCGAAGGAATCAGCCAGGCTGGCCACGCCACAATGCCTGAATTCATGGGATCGTCGTCTTCGCCGAATCCGGGTGCAAAGTAAGAAGTGAAACCGAACGTCCTGATATCGTCCGGGGGACGCCGTGTCGGGCTGGCGCAGTGCTTTCGCGACACGATCCGGCGCCGCGGTCTGCACGCGGAGCTTTCGATGACGGACGCGGCCGCAAGCGCGCCGCTGGCTTTCATCGCGGATCGAGCGCACCGCGTACCCCGGCTGAGCGACCCAGGGTACATCGAGGCGGTGAAGCGAATCTGCTGCGAAACGTCTGTCGGACTGCTCGTTCCTACGATCGACACGGAGCTGGCGCTCTACGCTGATGCGCGCGCGGATTTCTCGGCGATCGGTACGACGATCGTGGTCTCGGAGCCCGAAACGGTCAGTATCGGCGCGGATAAAAATGCGACTCACGAGTGGCTGGTGGAGAACGGTTTCCCGACTGTGCGGCAGACGACTCCTGAGGGAGCACTGCTCCACGGCTGGAGTTTCCCGCTGATTGCCAAGCCGCGGAATGGAAGCGCGTCGATCGGCGTGCGCCGAATCGAGACCGCACTTGAGTTGCGGGCCGTTGCGGCGCAGAGTGAAACGGCCATTGTGCAGGAGATCGCCGGGGGCCGCGAGTACACGATCAACGTCTATGTAAATAGGGCTGGCGAGTGCATCTGCGCCGTCCCGCATTGGCGGATGGAAACAAGGGCAGGTGAGGTTTCGAAGGGAATCACCGTGCGAGACGAATCTGTGATCAGGCTCGCCCGGCAGATTGCTGAAACGCTTCCCGGCGCGTGGGGGCCGCTCAACATTCAGTGCTTCAAGGACGACAGCGGGAATATACGGATCATCGAACTGAACGCACGGTTTGGGGGCGGATACCCTCTGGCCCACCACGCGGGAGCCCGGTTCACCGACTGGCTGCTCGACGAAACTGAGGGTCGCACACCGGAACGCTTCGAGGGCTGGACGGACGATCTGGCCATGCTTCGCTACGACGAGGCTGTCTACGTCTCCGGGTCTCAGGTGCGGTGACCGATCAGCGATGAGGGAGATGTGCGTCGTTTTCGATATTGACGACACGCTGTACCTCGAGCGTGATTACGTGCGAAGCGGTTTCCGCGCCGTGGGAAGTTGGGTGCAGCGCTGGCTCAGAGTCGATGGATTTGAATCGGTATGCTGGCGGGAATTTGAGGCAGGCGCCGGGCGACGATATTCAATCAGGCTCTCTCGGACTCGGCTTGAGCCCGCACGCGAGCTGATATCCGGACTCGTCGAACTCTACAGGACGCACGATCCGTGCATTCGGCTTGCGGGGGACGCGTCGCAGGCCATTCGGGAGCTTGCCGCGCGTTACCCGATTGCGGTGATCAGCGACGGCCCGGTGAATTCACAGAGCCGGAAGGCCGACGCGCTCGGTCTGCGAGGCATCGCGGCACCCGTGATTCTGACGGAAGCTTACGGACAGCAGTTCCGTAAGCCCCACACCCGCGCGTTTCGGGAAGTCGCCCGCGTTAATGTTCCGGCGGAACGCTACATTTCTAGTGCACGGCCGACAACCCGGCCAAAGACTTTGCGGGGCCGCACGAGTTGGGCTGGACAACCGTTCGCATCCGGCGTCCCCGCAGGGGCTGCATTGTTCTGTCGAAGCCGGCGCGGGTGCGCTGCCCGATTTCGAATTGCCGGGACTGCACCGGGGGGTTCGCCCGATTTGCTCGCTGAGGCCTGCAGGCAGCGCGACTGAAAGCCCTGCATTCGCCGGCGTTACTACGGCGATCCCTCGAAACGCGGGATCCAAAAACCGTTGATCTCTCGCAATCAGGAAAAACACGCATAGCGAACAAATTTGTCCGCGCCTGCGGCGCGCATGAGTCACCGGGTTCGCCGCCCGCCCCGGTGGTGTTTGGGTCACAGCGTCTGAAAAATTTCTTTGGTTGAAGCTATTTGCCTGCTCACCAATCGTTTACAACATGTTCCCGAAGTAAACCCCCGCCGTCCCCCCGCCGATTTGCATCGCCTGCCTGCTATTCCTTATTCGCACTGCTGTAACTTCCGACAACTCCCGATCTGTCCACGAGCTGGTAAATCGAAAGAGGGAAAATACAAAATTTCGAAACAAAGTGA
>CAVRYB010000097.1:0-46720 GCA_963725295.1 uncultured Acidobacteriaceae bacterium | reverse complement strand
AAACTTCGACCACTCCGGGTAGTAGCCCAGAAGCCGCTTTGCCGTTGGCACATCTTGCGCTCCTGCAACGCTCGCCATCAAACAAAGCAACCCGCCAAGACCAGGAGAGCTGCCCCGTATTTCTTTGTCGTGATTTTCATCGCGTGGACCCCGCAGAAGGCGAACGCCAGACGGCGCCACCCAATATTGAAACGATTTTATACTGGTTTTCTACAGGGTGGAAGAGAATTTACTTCCCGAAAAATTTCCCGAAACCCACCCGCACCTGCACCGTATTGATGCCCGGATTCGGCACGGTCAGCCCCGCGTTCGAGATGTGCATATAGCGTACCTCCAGCGACCACGCGTGTTCGCGCAAGAAATGTACTCCCAGTGCGGCACTCGACGTGAAGTTTACGCCGATGGTTCCAGCCGGGACTTCGTGATTGGTAAAGAGCGTTCCGCCAGTGAGTTCGAGATAAGGCGCGACACTGCCGCGCGTGGCAAAAATCCACTTCAAGCCCAGCGGATCGACGCCCGCTCCATAAGCCGTATTCGCTGGCTGAAAAACGACAAAGGCCGGAACAGCATCCACCGCGTACTCGAAGCGTCCGCTCAAAAATCCGGGACCATGCGGAGCGGTCAAAATCCAGCCGTAGCGAACGCCCGCATTCCAGATGCTCGTGTCTTTTGTGCCGCCCGGAACCGACGGGCCGCCACCCGTCCACACCTGCAGTTCGTGTCCGCCTTCTTCTGGACGATCCTGCGCCACCAAGCAGCTCGCCACAGCCAGAACAAATCCAACCACCCAAGCTGATCGTTTCATATTGTCGTTTTGTCGTTGCAGTCGAAAACGGAACGATACGCGAACCGGGGCCAAGACACAACAACCCAGTCGCGTCTTCGTGTTGAAGCCTCTTTACAACCCAGGCAAGAAAAAACCAGTATGCCGCTTGTGTTCGGCGAACGCCTCGCCAAAATTCGCGGCGAGAATCGCCTCTTCCCGCTTCGCTTTCACGAAGTAGTTCGTGCCCAGCGCAATCAAGGCGACCAAGCCCCGCCATTCCCCAATCTTCAGCGCCGTTCCCGCGACTGCGACCAGCACACCCGTATAGATCGGATGCCGCAAGTAGCGGTACGGCCCGGAGCGAATCAGTTCGTGGTCAACCTTGAGCACAACCTTGTCGCTCCAGTTACGTCCCAGGCTCCAGCGCGCCCAGATCGCCACCGCGACTCCCGCTGCGGTCAGCGCCACCCCTAGCCAACCGATTTCTGGCAGACGCGGCAGAAAACGCGTCTCTAGCGCAGGAATTTTGACCCAATCCATGAATAGCACCAGCACGAGCAGCAGCATGGCGAATCGAAATACCCGGAGGCCCGTGCTCTCGTTGACAGCGATTTTTTTCGTGCCCAGGCTGCTGTAGAGCCAGTAGAGCCCGAGCACGATCCAGCACGCTTCAATGATTGTTCCGGCGCGAATCATGATCTAAAGCCCCAGACCGCCGTTCACGGCCAACACCTGTCCGGTAATAAAATGCGGAGCCATTGCAAAGAACATAACCGCAGCTGCAATCTCAGGCCCCCGTCCCGTTGCGCCGCATCGGCGTCTGGGGCTTCGCCATCCTGCGCATGAACGCTGCCGCTGCTTTCTCACCCAGATCGATCATGCCGGGAGCCACCGCATTCACCGCGATCTCCGGCGCGAGCGCCTTGGCCATAACTTTTGTCAGCATGTGCACCGCAGCCTTCGACGAGCAGTAGTGCGCATGCGTTGCCCACGGACGAAGGCCACCCAGCGACCCCATATTGACCGATGTGTCCGCGTCGCTTTTTCAAATACGGTAATGCTTCACGGGACACCAGAAACGGAGCGCGCGTATTCGACGCGAAAATGGCGTCCCACTGGGCAACAGTAATTTTCGCGAACTCAACCGTCCGATAATTTGCCGCATTGTTGACCAGCACGTCGATGCCGCCCAGGTCCTTTGCAACTTCCCTGATCATCTCGCGCACGCTAACTTCGTCGGTGACATCGCAACGGACGGCCAGCCCCTCAACGCCGTGCGATGTGCCAATTCTTCCATGAACGTTCGCGGCCTCGCGTTGCGATTCCGGTGGTGATGGCGACGTCAGCGCCCTTTCGGCGGCGGCCAGCGCGATCGCGCGGCCAGACGCTTGGCTGCTCCCGTGACCAGAACTGTCTGTTCCGAAGGGCGCCTCGCGAAAGTACCACTGGCGCTTACATTCGTAGTCATTTCGGGATTTTACGCCAGCCCTCACCTGCAGGGCCTACGCCCTGTCTGCCTTGGAAGCCCTGCACCAGAACTGCTACACTTTTTTCATGTCCAGCGCCCGCCGAGGTGGTGGTTTATTCCCGTAAAGGATGCCATCTCTGCGAGATCGTCAAGGAGAGCATCGTTCAAGCTGCACAAGCGCGGCGGCTTCACTGGCGAGAGATCACGTCGACTCGGATGCGGAGATCCGCCGACTCTACACCGACGAAGTACCCGTAGTCTTCATCAATGGCCGCAAAGCCTTCAAGTACCGCATGGACGAGCAGGAATTCCTCCGCAAACTGAGCGCCTAGCTCACGGCAGTCCAGCTTTCAACTTCTGCATTCTGCCTTTACAATCACTCCGGATGCTTCGCGCTCAACTCTTCGCAGCCCCTACAGGCCGTACCGTTCACGATGTTGTACTCGACAGTTGCCGGCGATACGCCGGAAAAATAGCGCTGTTTGATTCCTCAGTCGATCGCCGCTTCACTTTCGCCGAATACGGCACCCTGGTCGAATCGCTGGCCCGAGGCCTGGTTTCCGCCGGCTTAAACCAGGAGAAGTCGTCGCCATATTCCTCCCTAATTCGTGGGAGCTCGCAATTACTTATCACGCGGTGACGCTGACCGGCGGTTTCCACGCTGCTGAATCCTTCGTACCGCGAGCGCGAGATTCGCTTTCAGCTGAAAAATTCCGGCTCGATTTTTCTCTCACCGACGCCCCGCTCCTCGAGAACGTGCAACTCGGAGGCCTACCTGCCCTGCGTCGCGTCTTCACGACCCGCCATGAACGCGGGGGCTGCGAAAGCTTCTCTTCTCTCTTGCAATCATCCTCGGCTGCGTTGCCTACGCTTCGGCAAGATCCCCGGCAAACCATTGCTGCGCTTCCCTACTCCAGCGGAACAACCGGCCTGCCCAAGGGCGTCATGCTCTCGCACTACAACCTCGTAGCAAATGTTTATCAGACGATCGGACCCAACGCGGCACCGCTCGTTCCTGACGACGTCATGTTGTGCTTCCTGCCGCTGTACCACATCTACGGACTGACGGTGGCTCTGACCCTGTCGCTGACGCTGGGCTCGACGCTGATCCTGATGCCGCGCTTCGACGTGCAAAAAGTCTGCTCTCTTCTTGTAGAGGAGGGCGTGACCATGATGCCGATCGTGCCTCCTGCGATTAATGCACTCTGCCATGCGGCAGAAGCCGGGCAATTCCCGAAGAATCACAAAGTGACCTGGATCAAGAGCGGGGCTGCGCCACTGGCGCCAGAACTGGCACGGCGCATGACGGATCTGACCGGCATCATCGTCAACCAGGGGTATGGCATGACCGAAGCCTCACCCGTCACGCATGTCGGATATTGCAGCCCTCCGAATTTGAATCGCCCGGCATCGATCGGCCAGCCGCTCGCCCTCACCGAGTGTCGGGTGCTCGACATCAACGGAGAAGAAGTCGCAAGCGGTGAGCAAGGCGAACTCGTCATGCGCGGACCGCAGTTCATGATGGGCTACTGGAAGGAACCGCAAGCCACCGCCGCCGTCTTGCGCGATGGCTGGTATTTTTCCGGCGACATTGTGCGCACCGATGACGACGGCTTTTTCTACGTTCTCGATCGCAGCAAGGAGATGATCAAATACAAAGGCTTCCCCGTAGCTCCCGCGGAAGTCGAAGCCTTGCTGCTCGAGCATCCGGCGGTGCGCGATTGTGGCGTAGTCGCAAAGCCCGATATGGCGGCCGGAGAAATTCCCTGCGCGTTCGTCGTCTTGCGCGACGGGTTCGTTGCTTCCGATGCTCTGGACAGCGAGCTTCGCGCCTTCGTCGCTGATCGGCTAGCGCACCACAAGCAGCCACGTGAAATTCGTTTTGTAGACGCAGTGCCGCGTACTCCATCAGGAAAGATCCTGCGCCGCGAGTTGCGCAAGGTGGTCAGCGAAGCGTAGATCGCTACGGGGAACTGGTCCGGGGTTTCATCTTTGGCACTTGGGAGCAGGTGTGTCGTCTGTTAGCCTTCCCTTGAAGATCGTCCCTTAGAATCATAGGAGGCTTGCGTGCGCGCCACTCACCGGTTGATTACCCTCGTTCTCGTTCTCGTTCTCGGCTCGGCGACTGCGTTTTCGGAAGAGATTCAGCTTAAAGACGGCTCGAAGATCACGGGGAAAATTGTTGCCGTGCAAGAAGTAACGTTTCAGGTCAAGACTGCTTACGGCGAAATCAAAGTGCCGCGCAGCGAAATCGTCAGCATCCAATTTCCCGAGAACAGCTCGAAAACTGCGACCGGCAGCAATCAGCCGCCTGGAGAGATCAAAGAGTCGCTCGACGGCCCGCATTACTCGAATTCGACCGCGCATTTTCAGGTAACGGTTCCGACGGGATGGGCGCTGGCGCCTGAATTACGGGTGAAGGAAGTCGTCGCAGCGCTCAAGGCTCCGGATCAGGCGCACTTTCTCATGGTGACGCCCGAGGTTTATGCGGGAAGCCTGACAACCTACCGCTTGCTGGCCGAAACGCAGTTTCAGGGTAACTTCGACGATTTCAAGAAGGCCTCCGAGACCGAGACTAAACTCGATGGCCGCCCCGCGCTTCGAATCGTGCAGACCGGGACAACACGCGGCGAGACTAAGGTTCAAGCGGCGTTTCTTGTTTATATCCTGCAGTACGACGATCGCATGGTGCGACTGACGTTCTACACGCTACAGCCGCTCTTCGACGAGGCAGTGCCCATGTTCGAGAAGATCGCGGCTTCGTATCGTTCGACCTCCGACAAGACGGTCGCGCAGATGGGCAACGCTCCGACGGGAGGCGCGCCAGACCGGGTGATGCTCGCCAAATCGTTGCAATAACTGCGTTACGGCACGCTGATCTATCGGTCACGCCGTGTAAAATTAAGATGTCGTTGTTCCCATGACCATCACCGGCTTCGTTGCCAAGTCCGCCTTTCGCAATAAGCGCCGAAGCCTGCTGACGGTGGCCAGCATTTAGTTTTCGCTGCTCCTGCTCTGCATCATGCTCTGCGTCTGGCGGAGTTTCTACATCGATAAAGGAGCGCCCGACTCCGCGCTGCGCATCATGACGCGGCACAAAGTCTCGCTGGCCAATTTCCTTCCGATTTACTACCGCGACAAGATCCGCACCGTTCCTGGCGTCGTACACGTCGTTCCGATGACCTGGTTTGGGGGCAAATATAAGGACGACAAACCGGAGAACTACTTCGCGCAGTTTGCCACCGACCCGGATGAGTATTTTGACGTTGCCGCAGACAAGATCATGCCCGCCGAGCAACTCGCGGCGTGGAAGCGCGACCGCGCCGGATGCGTCGTGGACGTTGACTTGGCAAAGAAACACAACTGGAAGATCGGCGATCACGTCATTCTGCAGGGGACGATTACCGCCGACCTTGATCTGACGATCCGCGGCATTTATACGATCGACCCGCCCTCAAGCAATCTCTACTTCCACACCAAGTATCTGGAAGAATCCGTCCACTGGTTCAAGGACACTGCCGGGTTTTACTTTATCCGCGTCGATACCCCGGAACATATGCCAGTAGCCGCACACGCGATCGACGAAATGTTCCATGGCAGTCCGGTGCCTACCAAGAGCGAGAGCGAACAAGCCTTCAAAGCGGATTTCATCGCAACCCTGGGCAACGTGAAAGCGTTTATTCTGAGTATCTGCGGAGCGGTGGTCTTCACCACGCTGCTGGTGTGCGCCAACACCATGGCCATGTCGATTCGCGAACGCACCCGCGAAGTTGCCGTGCTGCGCACGCTCGGGTTCACCCGCGAACGCATCCTGAAATTGCTGCTCAGCGAGTCGATTGTCATTTCTCTAATCGGCGGAGCGCTGGGTGTGCTGGTGGGAAGTTTCGTGATTAAAATGATGTCGCGGCCTGGGATTGGCCTGCCCGTGTCCATGCACATGACGGGCATCACTGCGCTTGTGGTGATGGGAGTCGCGTTATTCGTCGGGCTGTTGAGTGGCCTGATTCCTTCGTATCGCGCATCGAATCTGGGGATCGTGGACGCCTTGCGCTACATCGGCTGAGACATTGAATCATTTCGTCATTGAATCATTGACTCATTAAAAGCAAATCCTACACGCGTCAGATGGTTTAGACTCATTGATCCAATGAATCATTGATAAATGACTCGATGATTCAATAGTGCACTCAATGCGGACGGACATCCTCCCCCTTTGCGACCAGCATTTCCGCACGATGGAGCCCGCTCTGGCTCCTTACAACGCCGACTATTCGATTGAGTTTTTTCGCTCACCGACAAGTTCTGCCACCGCTGCTTCGGCGAGCGTATCGGCTACAGCACTCCAAAAAGGGGCGAGACACCCGAACTCACTCCCAACCAGCCCGTCTGCGATCGCCGCGGACCCCCATGTTTATCA
Organism: uncultured Acidobacteriaceae bacterium; assembly: GCA_963725295.1. Taxonomy (GTDB): domain Bacteria; phylum Acidobacteriota; class Terriglobia; order Terriglobales; family Acidobacteriaceae; genus Acidiflorens. Next base: position 40,069 of record CAVRYB010000097.1, on the reverse strand, counting down.
TCAGCCTGGATCGCCAGCGGAACCACGTGACCTACGCCTGTCCCGAGCCAGACTGCGCCGAGCGCGTAGTTCGGACCTAATCCCCCACCAGCCAGTTGAACTGAGCGGTGTTCAGCGGCACCACGCTTAATCGTCCCTGGCGCACCAGTGGCGAATCGGCAAACAATTTGTGCGCTTTGATCTCGGCCAGTGTTCTTGGCTTCGCGATGGCCTTCCCCACCCTGATCTTAACCAGTGGAGTCTTCGGATCTTTGGCATCCACGGACATGACTTCTGCGGTGCCCACGGCGCTCTTCTCGTCGCCGGTATGGTAGATGACAAGCCGCTCTCCCGGCTTCATCTCGCGGAGGTGCTTGACTGCTGCCGGATTGGTCACGCCATCCCAGATGGTTGCTTTGTCCCGCTCAAGATTGGCAAAGGAGTAGACCGTAGGTTCAGTCTTCAGAAGGTAGTCCATGGGAAGGTATTGTAAACACCGGCAGCCCCGAAGGGGTAGAACGTCTGCACAGGTCAAAATCCTGAGCGGGATGGGGTCCGCGGAATCCCAGGTTAGCGCCGAAAAGCCGGGCGCGAACCTGGGGGCACTCTCGAACTTGGGGCGCCCGACTGATCTCAAAACGCCGGCCGGTTACCCCGGACACTTCCCTTCCGCGCCCGTTTCGCCAACAATAGAGGATTACCGTGACTGAAGTCTCCATCAAGCCGCCCGCAACGATGGCTAAAGCCATCGAGCGCTACTTTAATGTGGCGCTCTACATGCTCGTTTTGAGCGGCTTCGGCGCCCTGGCCTCCACCGGAGGACTGGATCTCTCCGCGGTCACGCTGGTGTCATTGGCCCTGGCCCTTCGTGGATATCAACTTCTGCGGCGCATCGACTTTGCCATCCCCGAACGCTGGACCACGATCCTCACTCTGCTCTACATCGTTTTCTACATCGTCGACTATTTCTTTCTCTCCCGCGGTTTTCTCGCGGCCAGCGTTCATCTTGTTCTGTTCACAATGGTGGTACGCCTGTTTTCACTGCAAAAGACGCGCGACCACTACATGCTGGCGGTGCTGTCGTTCCTGATGGTTCTCGCGGCGGCGGTTCTGACCGTCAGCAGCATATTTCTAATCTCCTTCGCCGGATTTCTTCTGGTCGCCGTCATCACTTTCGTCCTGATGGAAATGCGGCACTCGGTCGCCTCCGAGCAAACGCACGCGCTCGATCCGCGCGTCGCCACGCCCAGCCGTCGCATGGCTTACGGGCTGATGGCCATCGCCCCGGCTCTGATGCTGATGATCATGGTCGGCAGTTTCCTGATCTTTTTCTTTCTGCCCCGCGTGTCATCGCGATACCTGAGCGCCTACACGCCGACCAGCGACGTTTCCACCGGCTTCACCGATCGCGTGCAACTCGGGCGCATCGGCCAGATTCAACAGTCGGCAACGCCCGTGATGCACATCGAAATCCAGAACGATGTGCAAGGCGCCTACGATTTGAAGTGGCGCGGCATCGCGCTCAGCAACTTTGATGGCCGCATGTGGTCGAACTCCTACGAACAGACTCAACTGCGGCCGTCGTCCGACGGCACATATCGCCTGGCAACGTCGCCCGTGCCGTCTGTCGCCGCGGGACGCCCTATTCACTATCGCGTCCTGATGGAACCGCTCGGCACCAACGTCTACTTTCTGGCCGATCGCCCGCGGAGCGTGACGCCCTATTCGCGAGCGATCAGCATGGACGGCGGCGGCGCGGTCTTCAACATCGACAGCGAGCATCCGATCACGCGCTACGAAGGGGACTCGCAACTCATTCAACCCGACGTCGACGATCTTCGCCAGGCCTCGAATCTTGCGCCTCCGTTCATGGAGCGCTATCTGGTGCTCCCGCCGCTCGACGCCCGCATCCCGAAACTGGCGGAAGAGATCACCGCCGCTCACAACAGCAACTACGAGAAGGCCGTGGCGCTAGAGCAATATCTCTCCACTCATTTTGGATACACGCTTGAGCTGCCCCGGACCATGCCGCGCGATCCGCTGGCCAATTTTCTGTTCGAAAGAAAAAAAGGGCACTGCGAATATTTCGCCAGTTCCATGGCGGTCATGCTGCGTTCTTTGCGCATTCCTTCGCGAATCGTCACCGGATTTCGCGGCGGCGAATTCAATGACCTCACGGGCCAGTACGTTATTCGGGCGAGCGACGCCCACTCTTGGGTTGAGGCATATTTTCCCGGCACCGGGTGGATCAGTTTCGACCCGACTCCGACCGGGAGCATTCCCACGCGAACCGGCTGGTCGCGAATGCAGCTTTACATGGATGCCGCTTCTTCTTTCTGGCGTGAGTGGATCATTAATTACGACTCGAATCACCAGCGCGCTTTAGGCAAAGATACGGCCACTAACACCCGTCGTTTCTTCGATGATGCGCGCCGCTGGGTTAGGCGAAAGCATCGCGCCATGTTGCGCTCGGCACGGAAAGTACACCGGCACATCAGCGACTTTCCCGCGCAGTGGCTCGGCGGGCTTCTTCGTGTGCTTGTTGGTCTTAATCACTGCCTTCCGCTTGCCGCGCGTGGTGCGAATCATCCGGGGCTGGAGAGTGCGGGCGCACCCAGACCGGGCGCCACGAGAATCCGCTGCTCTTTGGTATGACCGGATGGTGCATCGACTCGCGCGAATGGGATGGCGAAAATCCCCGTCGCAAACTCCGCTCGATTTTGTGGCAGCTATTCAGGAAGAGAACTTGCAGAAGAAAGTGGCGAAGTTTACCCGGGCCTACGAATCGGCGCGCTTCGGGCAATCAGCCGACGACGCACAGAGCCTACCCGAACTTTACAAGGATCTGACAACCCCCGAAACCGCAGACGCCAAAGAAACCGAGCGCCAAGCCGTCAGTTAGGCCAACGCTGAATAATCTTTTATGAAGAGCCCTTGAAGTGCGATAACTGCACGAGGGATAGCCGTCGAAGGGCATGGCTTTAGCCATGCCGTTAGAACCCGCCTCGCAAGCGGCTTTAGCCGCTGAGGTCCACTCTAGAACCGGTGGATGACACCCACTCCAACATAGTAATTGTGCTGACGGCTGTTGCTGACCGGAACCGTGTAGTCGGGAAGGCCCGAGTAGAAATCACGCGCTTCGAACCGCGCACCCCAGGTATGCCAGAACCATGTGTCCAATCCCGCTCCGAACTGAATAACGCCGGTATTGGTGCCGGTGGCTCCTGGATTCGGCCCGTAGAAGTTACGCTGCGAAGATTCCCAGAAGCGGCCATACCCACCGCCAAAGCTCACCCAGGGGGTGACCGAATCACCCGAGAAAATGTTCACGCGCACCGAGGGGGTGACAAACAGCGCCCCGATATCCTTAGGGATCGAGTTCTCGTACGTATTCAGGTCCATCTTGAAATAGATCGCCGTCGGCACTTCCGCATAAATCCCGAATATTTTCCTGCTTGTCAGGAATCGGCCGTAGTTGAAGGCAATGCTCGCCGGGTTGCCGAAATGGAGGCGCGGATCTGGATCAGTCCCCTGGTCCAGGATCGTCTGCGTGCTGACGAAGGTTCTTCCTGCTGTTAGCGACAACTCATTCACTTGTGCCAGAGCGCTGCCAACCAGCAACAGAACAGGCACAATTAGCACCGCGAGACGTTTCACGGACATCTCTCCTCCCGATAACGAGGGATGTATTTTTGTTTCAATAAGATTAGCACGTGCCGCCAGCTTCGGCCCAAAACGGAAGTACCCGACTTGATGCTGTGCTCCCCATCCCTAGGCATGCGCTGCCAGAGCCTGGTTGGATGCTAAAATCGTACAGATCTGTTTCCTGCGAATCATTTCTGTCTGCCTGGAAAATGCCCATAAAGAAGAGCACATCCGCGATCGCAGCCGCACCCATGCCGACCCGAGCACCGGCCGCAGTGGCGCAAAAAGTAGGCTTCGTCAGCCTCGGCTGCCCCAAGAACCTCGTCGATAGCGAGGTGATGATGGGCATGCTCGCACAGGCGGGCGCCGAACTGACTCCGAAGGCGGAGAATGCTGACGTCATCGTGGTAAATACCTGCTCCTTTATCGGCACTGCCCAGCAGGAATCCATCGACACCATCCTCGAAATGGCCCGCCTCAAAACTGGTGGGAAGGCGAAAAAGCTGGTCGTTGCCGGTTGCCTGGTCGAGCGTTTTCACGACGAGATTCGCAAGAACATTCCCGAAGTCGACGCCGTCGTCGGTACGGGTGAACTGGAGAAAATTCTGGCCGCCGCTGGAGTAGCCGAAGCGCGCACCACACCCAGCCCGTTCAACATTCTGACTTCGCGACCCGAAGGCGACCATCGCCGGGAACAGGGCCGCTTCGACCGCAATTCATGGGACGGCGCCGTCGCCGATCTTCCCAACTATCTTTACGACGACCACACGCCGCGGATCTTGACCACGCCTCGATCATCGGCGTACATCAAGATTGCCGAAGGCTGCGATCATCCCTGCAGTTTCTGTATCATTCCGCAGCTTCGCGGGCAGTTCCGCTCCCGCCGCTTCGAATCCGTCATCGCCGAAGCCGAGCGCCTGGCGCAATCCGGAGTGCGAGAAATCACCCTGATCGGCCAGGACACAACCTGCTACGGCGAAGACCTGGGCCTCAAAGATGGCTTGGCTCTGCTGCTCGAAAAACTGGCGGGCGTCGACGGCCTGCGCTGGATCCGCTTCTTGTACGCCTACCCCAACAAAATCACCGGACGCCTGCTGACGACCATCGCCGCCCACGAGAATATCTGCTCGTACATCGACGTGCCGCTGCAACACGCGTCACCAACCGTCCTGAAGCGCATGAAGCGCGGAGGCGGCGCCGACTTGTTCCTTCGTTCGATCGAGAAGATGCGCCGCGTTATTCCCGGCGTGGCTTTGCGAACATCGTTCATCGTCGGCTTCCCCGGCGAAACCGAAAAAGAATTTGAAGAGTTGTGCGAGTTTTGTGAAAGACGCGTCCTTCGACTGGATGGGCGCCTTCGGTTATTCCGACCAGGAAGGCGCGGGTGCTTATGATCATGATCAGGAGACGAAACTTTCTCTGCGCGAGATCGAAAGCCGCCGCAAAACGCTGATGTCGATCCAGAAGAAGATCAGCCGCGCCAGCAAGAAAAAACCTGATCGGCCGGGAATTCGACCTTCTGCTCGAAGGACCGTCGACCGAAACCGAGCTTCTACTCGAAGGCCGCACCGCGATGCACGCTCCGGAAATCGACGGCAAAGTTTTTGTGAACGACTACCCGGAAGGCGACGAGCCAAAAGAAGGAGAATTTTACCGCTGCCGCATCACCGAAGCGCACGACTATGATTTGGTGGCGGAAATCGTTTAAGGTTAGAGGTCAGAGGTCAGATTGCAGAGGTTAAAATCAAAAACGCAAGATTCTTACCTCTGCAATCTGACCTCTAACCTATTTAATCGCCTATGCCCGCCAAACGCTCAATACGACTTCGTTGCCCGATCTGCAAGAAAGCCGTGAAGTCCACCGATGCCGACTTCCCTTTCTGCAGCGACCATTGCCGCCAGATCGACCTCGGCAAGTGGGCGACCGGCGGATACGTCATCTCTTCGCCCGTGACCGACGGCGAGGAAGCCATCCGTCAAGACATTCCCGAAGAAGACGGAGACTGACGAAAAACGGAGATTGACGAACAGATTGACGAACAGATTTACGAACAAATGACCGGCTCCTCTCCCAACACCGCCGCGAAGTCACCCGCTCCGCTCTGGGCCACGCTCGTCGCTACTTTCTTCGGCGCTGGACGCCTCAAGCCCGGTCCCGGCACTTGGGGATCGGTCGCTACCGTCATCCTCTGGGCGCTCGCCAGTTCCCACATTCCCGTCGCCAATCGAACGTGGGCTACGATCATCGCGGCGGCCGTCGTCACCCTCATCGGAATCCCCGCTGCGACCGCCGTCTCGCGCGCCTCTACCTCCAAAGATCCGCAGTTCGTCGTCATCGACGAAGTTGCCGGACAACTCGTCACCCTCATCGGCGTCCCGCTCGGATGGAAAACCTTTCTTGCGGGCCTTATACTCTTCCGTGCCTACGATATCTTGAAGCCGTTTCCGATTCGCCGTCTGGAGCGGCTTCCCGAAGGCACCGGTATCGTAGTCGACGACCTGGGAGCAGGCATCTACGCTCTCCTCGTCATGCATCTTCTAATGCACTTCGGCCTTCTAATAAAGTAGTCCGAAGCACAAGGTTCTACTGAGAGCTGACGGCTGAGAGCTGATAGCTGTTCTTATGAGCATTTCCGAACGCCTTCTGGGAAAGAAAGACGCCAACGGCAAACCGCACATCGACGCGATCTTGCCATCTTTCGCCTTGCCCGGAGGCGAGGTCTACATCAGCGGCAAGAGTCTGCGTCCGCATGAAATGCGGCGTCCGAGCGTACGCTTCGGAGAGATCGAAGGCTCCGTCCTCATCAGCTCGGACGAATTCCTGATCGCGCGCGTGCCCGACGAAGCGCAGTCCGGCCAAATCGTGGTCGGGGCCGACGGGCAGGTCAGCAATGGCGGAGCTCTTCGCGTCGCTGTCCCCATCGCCGACAACCTGCATCCCGTCACCAATCCGGCCGTCGACCGCGAAGGCAATATCTTTGTGACTTTTTCCGGATCGCGCGGACAGAAAGTTCCGGTCTCGATCTTCAAGATCGACACCAACTACAACATGAAGCCGTTCGTCAGCGACCTCATGAACGCCACTGCGATTGCCTTCGATCGCGCCGGACAGATGTACGTTTCCTCGCGCAACGACGAAGCGGTCTACAAAGTCGCGCCCAACGGAGCCCTGTCTACCTACGCTGAAGGCATGGGAGTCGCCACCGGAATCGCCTTTGACCGCGAAGAGAATCTCTACGTCGGCGACCGCAACGGAACCATCTTCAAGATCGCCCGCGACCGCCAGATCTTCGTCTTCGCAACGCTCGAGCCCAGCGTTTCCGCCTATCACCTCGCCTTCGGACCGAAGGGCGACATGTTCGTCACCGCCCCCAGCACCTCAAGCGTCGACTCGGTCCACAAGATCGATCCTCATGGATCGGTTTCCGTCTTCTACCGCGGCCTCGGACGTCCGCAAGGCCTCGCCCTCGACATCGACGGCAATGTGTACGTCGCCGCATCGCTAGCCGGAAAGCGCGGCATCGTGAAGATCACTCCGCAGGGTAAAGCCAGCCTCGAAGTCTCCGGCCAAGGACTAGTCGGACTCGCCTTCGCGCCGGGAAAATCCGCCGTCCTCGCCACTCACAGCGCCGTCCACCACATCTCGTGGGGCATTCAGGGATTGCCGCTGCTGCTTGAATAGCTCTCAGCTGTCAGCTGTCAGCTCTCAGTTAAACCTAACCACCTTGTCATCCTACGGCTTCCACCGATTGAGAAATGCGACCACGTCGTCCGGGTCAAGCGAACGAGCAGACTCCCACTCGCCATTCTTTTGCGCGTACACCAGCTTGCCGTCGGCATCGAGAATAGCTAGCGCAGGAATACCTTTGTTGAGCGGAACCTGGTATTCCCCTGCCAGATCATTGTTCTTCTTGCCGTCTTCGCCGATATCCACATGCACAACCTGGTAGCTCTTTTGCAATAACGGAGCGACATCGGTCTGATGAAATGCGTGGTCAAGCACGTGGCAGTCGTAACACCAGTTCGCCCCGAAGACCAGAATTACGCGCTGATGGTCTTTCTTCGCCTTGGCCACAGCTTCCTCAATCTCGACCTTCGCGTTCGCGTCTTTGTTATAAAGGTTCGGATTCTGCTTCAGCGCAGGGGGCATCTTGACCACCTCGGAGTGCGCCGCGATCACGATGCGCCACGTGCCATCCTGCTGCTGCCACCCTTGTTGCTCGGTTACGTAGCGGGTTCGAGGACCATCCGGCGTTTTCATCTTCATGGCAACAGCCAGAGTCACGAGATGGATTCCCTGCCGCTCCCCTTCTTCGAGGGGACTGACTTCAAACTCCGTCATGCCGGAAGAGACGAGCTTTTGCCAGAAATCGGTTTCAGGAGAGATGTCAGGAACCGGCTTTTGCCCTTTCGCGACGAACCTCGCCGGAGGATCAGTGGAGTACAGGCTCTTTAGTGAAGAGATAGAGCTCGCAGTCAACGAACTCTTCCACTTTTCAACTCCATCAAATGCCGGTGCTGGGCTTTGCGAGGACGCGTAGGAGGCAATGAAAAGGAGCAGGCTAGCCAGGAGTGCGCGGACATTCACGGAAACACCTCGCGGGGATTATAAATCCGCAACCTGTGACTTATCTCACACCCGCCTGTTTCCCGCGGTGTTATCCTATCCGGGTTATGGGAATGACCGAGATCCTGCGGAAAGTGTTCCTGGTCGACTTGATCCAGGGGCTAGGCGTAACGTTTCGCTATCAGGACCCTAAAGAAATCTATACCGAACAGTATCCGCTTGAGCGGCCGCAAGTCGCCGAGCGCTACCGTGGCGCTCCTCGCCTCAACGTCAATCCCGACACCGACGAGACTCTCTGCATTTCGTGTGACCTCTGCGCGTTGGCGTGTCCCGAGAATTTGATCGTAGTCACCAGCGAGCGCAACGAGAAAACCCGCCGCAAGGAACTCACCAACTTTACCTACGACGTCAGCCGTTGTATGTTTTGCGGGTTGTGCGAGGATGCGTGTCCCACCGACGCCCTCGAACTCAGCCAGGACTTCGAGCTGGCGAGTTTCACCCGTGAAGGCATGATTTGGGACCGCGCCACCCTGGAAAAAGGTCCGCAACCCACCGTTTACCAGAAGTAGCACACCTCGTCTCAAGGCGGGCTTTCGCAGAAGATACGTCCCTTCGGTCATGGCCGAAGAGCCACGTTCCTATCGTTCCCCCGCCACCAACCCGTTGTCTTTCGAATCTCAAGCCTGACAGGGCCACGCCGATAGCTACCTTCGTGTAGGCATTCCGCTTGTGACTGCAATTTGAGCCTTCACTTTGCCTGCCGGTCGGCACGATTAGAAGGGGGGAGCCGGGGGATGAACGCACTGCCTCAGGTCCTTCTCGTGGATGACAACCCGGCCGACGTCGTTCTTGCACGCGAGGCGTTGGCCGGGGGCAAGTATCACAGTTGCATTAACACCGTGCCCGATGGTGCGGAGGCCGTTGCTTACCTGCGTCGTGCGGGACAGTATGCCGACGCGGTTCGCCCCGACATCGTCATTCTTGATCTGAATCTCCCGCGCATGGATGGTCGCGCCGTCTTGATCCAGGTGAAGAGCGACAACGATCTGCGAACAATTCCTGTGGTCGTGTTCAGTACGTCGCGCTCCATGTTGGACATCGCTCGCAGTTATGACCTCGGGGCCAACTGTTATGTGACCAAACCCGTCCAGTTGGATGAGTACTTCGATGCCCTGCGCTCGATCGAAGCGTTCTGGTTCGGCGCGGTGCAGCTTCCCAAGGAAGAGTAGAAGAAGTTGACCAAAAAGAGTTGCCCCAGAAAGAGTTGCCCACGAAAGAGGACCAATGACGCAACCTGCCCCAGCACACGTTCTGCTGATTGAGGACAATCCTGGAGACGCCGATCTCGTCCGTCTTCGCCTGGTCGAGTGTAAGTCCGATGTCCAAGTCAACTGTGTCCCTCGACTCTCCGACGCGCTTGCCTGTCTCGACGCGGAAACTCCCTCGCTGGTGCTTCTTGACCTCAACCTCCCCGACTCTCACGGCGCCGAGACGTTCCGCCGCATCATGCAGAAGGCGCCGAATGTTCCGGTCGTCATCCTTTCGGGGCAGGACGACGAAGCCCTGGCGATGAAGGCCGTTCACAACGGAGTGCAGGATTACCTGGTGAAGGGCGACATCACCAGCAAGCATTTGGAACGTGCCTTGCGGTATGCGGTCGAGCGGCAAGCCCTGCTGCGAGCTCTTGAGATCACGCGCCAGCAGCAACTGGAGTTCAAGAACCGCTTTCTCTCTCACGTCTCCCACGAGCTGCGTACGCCGCTGACCTGCATTCACCAGTACGTCACGCTTCTGCTCGACGGACTCGCCGGTCCGGTCGCACCCGACCAACTCGACCACCTCAAAACGGTCCTCAAGAGCGTGAACCAACTTCATGCCATGATCCGCGACCTGCTCGAGGCCACGCGGGCAGACAGCGGCAAACTTCGCATCGAGCCACGCTGCATCAACATCGGCGACCTCGCGATGCAGGCGATTGCCATGCTGCAACCCACCGCCGCCGAGAGGCGCGTTTCCCTCGAAGCGGTCATCGATCCCGCGATTCCTCTGGTTCACGCCGATCCCGATCGCGCCCTCGAAGTCCTCATCAACCTGATCGACAACGGAATCAAGTTCACTCCTCCCGATGGAACCGTCTCCGTGAAAGCCTCGCTGGTCGAGACCGATCCGACTGCAGTCTATCTCTCGGTCCAGGATACCGGACGTGGCATTCCTCCCGAATCGCTTCCGTTGGTGTTCGAGCGTCTTTATCAGGATCCCGACTCAATCGACGGCAATCGGGCTGGCCTTGGCCTGGGACTCTACATCGCCAAAGAGATCGTCAACCTGCACGGTGGAAGAATCTGGGTGGCAAGTCATCCCGGAAACGGCAGCACGTTCTCCTTCACCTTGCCGCTGTACTCGCTGGCGAAACTGCTGTTTCCCGCGATCACGCATCAAGGACGTCTGCGCGAATCCCTGATCCTGCTGCGCGTCGAGCTGACTCCATCTTCCTCTTCGCTCCGCGGCAGCTGGCGGCAAACCTGCCAGAAATGTCTGGATGTTCTGCGCCGCTGCATCTTTGTCGACAAAGACGTCGTCCTTCCACCTTCCGGCGCGAATCGTCCCGTCGAAAGCTTCTTCGTCGTCGCCTCGACCAACATGACCAATGCCGCCATCATGATTGGCCGCATTCGCGAACAGGTGGGAAGTATCCCTCAGCTGAAGTCGAGCGGAACCTTGCGCGTTACCGCCGAAGAACTTCCCATCCCACTCGCCTCCGACCCAAGAACCCTCGAACAACAAGTGTGGAACATCGCCGATCGCGTCACCGACATCATTCAAAACCAGCTCAATACCAATTCCAATCCCGAATCCAACTCCAAGGAGAACTAGACAATGCGCACCGGAGCCTACAGTGAACTACCGCTGAAGCGAGCCAAAATCATGGTGGTGGACGATGATGACAATCTGCGCCAGGCGCTGAGCCTGCGCCTGCGCGCCAACAACTTCGAGACGCTCAACGTCTGCGATGGCTACTCCGCGATCGCCATGGCGCAGAAGGAGCATCCGAACCTGATCATTCTCGATCTCGGCTTGCCGGCAGGGGACGGCTTCGCCGTGCTCAAGAATCTGCGTCAATATCCAGCGCTGCAGACTATTCCGGTCATCGTGCTCACCGCACGCGATCCGGAAGGCTACGAGAAATCCACGCTGGACGCGGGCGCGATCGCATTTTTCCAGAAACCCGCTGACAACGAGGAACTGCTGGGAGCAATCCGTGCCAGCCTCGCGGGCTGGGGTTTCGGTGTTGGTCCGCTGCCATCCTGATTTGCCTCGGGCGTTGGCTCGAAAGCCAGCCAAGCGAACATCGGTCAGCGGAGGAAACTGAAATGTTGCGGTACACTCTTGGCAATCTGCTTCGCGTGCCGAAGCAGAATTTTCGCCGCCGCGATCCGCGCTATATTTCGAGCATCCCGGTCACGGTGCAGCGTTTCCTGCGCTACGGTCCGTTCGTTACCCGCGGAGTCACCCTCGACGCCAGCGTGCACGGCATGGCCGCGCTCGTCTGCGGAGCTCCGCAGGCCGGCGAAACCGTGCTGCTCGGGCTCGCGCTGCAGCACACGAACGTTGAGATTCTCGCTCGCGTTCCCTACAGCAGCGCCGCTCGCTCGGGGTTCGAGTTCTATCCGCTAGAACCGGACGCCGAACGAGCGCTGCATTGCTGGATCCATGAACTGAGCGCAAACGAAGAAATTCTGCTGCCGCTGATCTACAGATCCAGGGCGAGCGACTCGTAACGTCGCAGTAGCAAGAGTGCTTGAAGCGCTACTGGTTGACGGTCTGCGTGAATAAGTACTTGTAGGCGAGATAATTCGAGTCGCCGGCGTATTTCGCCTGAATTACGTGCGGGCCCGCAGTCATGGTTGAGGTCGTGAATTGCGCGACTCCACCTTTGAGCGGCACGGTCGCGACGACCTTACCGGTGACGAGGAACTGGATCAATTCACCATCAGGCGGCGGTCCAGCGATCGAATTCATGGTAACCGTGAACGTCACTGCTTGGCCGACAACGGACGGATTCGCGGAGGAAGCCAGCGAGCCAACCATCGCTGGGATGAACAGGTAGCCTGCGGTTCCGGTGGTAAGAGCGATCACGCCGTAGTCATTCGCATGCACGGAGTAGATTTGCTGGCCGGTGGCAAAACCCGCGACGGTCGTGAAATCCTGCATGCCAGCGGTCGGAGTCCACAGGAATCCATGCAGCAATCCGCGTCCGGCAACCGTCGTCATCGAGTTGCCTACGATCCATCCTTGATTGGTGATGCTGAGAGCGGAGCTGGAGCTGCCGCCCAACGTACCAAGGTCGGTGATTCCCTTGCTCGCCGTGTAGGAGAACGCATGCCGGTTTCCGTTGGCAAGCTCGGTTTGTCCTACGACTGTTCCGGCATTGTTAATGGCATAGGCCAGAGTTCCGGATGAGCCAACGTTCTGCAGGCCACCACTCTGGGTCCAGGTAAAGCCGGTCGTAGTGTTGGCGCCGTTGGGAAAATAATAGCCCACGACTTCATTGGAGGAATTGATCGCCGTAGCGGTCGCGCCACCAAGACTGGTGAGTGTGGGTGTGAGATCCTGCATCCCACCGGACTGGGTCCAGAGGAAGGCGTGTTGCAGGTCGGAGGCGTTGTAGGAAAACCCGACAACATCTCCGGCGTCATTGACGCCGCTGGCAGCGCTCAACGGGCCACCAAGAGTGCCGAGCCATTGCGCACCGGTGGGTGCGCGCCAGATAAAAGCCTGCTGATTGCTGGAGCTGGTTGGGTCACCTGCGCCAACAATCTGCGCCGAGTTATTGATGTCGGCTCCCGCGATATTGGTGGTTGGCAGCCCCAGGGCTTCGTATCCAGCGAGACGGCTCCAGATGGAAACCTGGCTAATGCCGTTGACGGTGCTGTTGATGGTCACCTGGCCGCTGTTGTTGATCGAAATCAGCGTGTTCGCAGTCGATCCTGGAATTTTCACGACCTTAAAGGCAACCTGCGAGGTCGCGAACGGAGAACACAGGAGAGCAAGGACGGAGGCGGTCGCAATTGTGCGTAGAGCTTTCACGGTGGTCAATCTCCTTCTCGGAGCAAGAATCCTGGGTACAGACATAGAAACTGGGGGACGAGGCACCAATCCTCAGGGAGGCAGGTGCAATCCCGGTTCCGTTTCTGGTCCTTTTTCCCGATTCAGGGAATGACGCCCAACTACAAGATTGGAAGCAGTTTACACCAAAAACGTGGGTTCGGTTGGACGGAAAACCCAGTCGGGGTGCAAACCGCAAACGTCACATGTGAAAGAATCTTCCCACACGCGGCGGTAGCTGTGGATCTGGTCGGCCCTGTTTTTTCCACCACGGAGTCGCGGAGAAACCCACCTGCTCGGCAAGACCTTTGCCTTCTGGTTTTTGCAGGTTAAGGGTTTTCTCTGTCTCTGTGACTCGGTGGTGAGAAAAGGCATTTATGATTCGGGCATGGCAAAAGAGATCGAGATCAAGTTTCGGATAGAGAATCCCAAAGCGCTGGTGCGGAGGCTGAAGAAGATCGGCTTCCGTGAGATCACTCCGTCGACGCATGAAATGAACGCGCTGTACGACTTGCCGGGGCAAAAGCTGCGCAAGCGCGGAGACATGCTCCGGCTGCGCAAATATGGCGAGAAGTGGGTGCTTACGCACAAAGCGAAAAGCAAGTCAGCGCGGCACAAGACGAGAGTGGAACTCGAAACTAAGATCGAGAACGGCGAGCAGATGGACGCCATTCTGCGCGCGCTCGGATTCGCTCCGACCTTTCGCTATGAAAAATATCGGGCTGAATGGAGCGATGGCGTTGGCCATGTGGTGGTTGACGAAACTCCGATTGGGACCTTCGGCGAGATCGAAGGGAATCCCCGGTGGATCGACAAGACGGCTCGGGCGCTAGGCATCGGCCCCGTCGACTACATTACGGAGACCTATGCTCCGATGTTCTTCGCCTGGAAACGGCGGACGCGGAGTAAGGCGGCGGAAATGACGTTCAAAGCAGTGGGCGGGGCGAGAAAGCGTGGCTTCAGCGGCTGAACAGTTTAGTTAATAGTCTGAACGATGGTGCCCCAGGTTCGACGCGCTGCCTTTGCGCGGCTAACCTGAGGACGCAGAACCCTCAGCCACACTATTTCCTGATTTACTTTCCAAAGTCGCTTCAGAAGCCGCACTGATTTCGTGGCACGTACGGCGCGTAGATTCCGCGGCCTTTCAAACAAAGTCGAATTTCAGAGTGCTTCTGCAGACGGCGAAGCTGCGTTGGTCTGTGGCAATGCCCAGGTTAGCGCCCAAAGAACGGGCGCGAACCTGGGGCACCGTGCTACCGACTCCTCGAAAAACCCAATATCTCCGCCATACCGCTCTTGATTCCTTCGGAACCCGTCAGGTCGATGACGGTCCTATCTTTCAGCGTGATGCGCAGACCGTCGAAACCGACGATCGGCAGCCATACATCGCGTGTGGAAGGTGCGAAAGATCGCCATCCAGGCTCGCCGAACACTGTTTCTTTGGACACCGGAATGGAATCTCCTACTTTCAGGCCGTCGGCAGTGCGGAAGTTTCTGTCGTTGGTGTAGACATAGCTCACGCGATGGCTATGTTCGCTGTATGCGATCGTGTAAGTGATTCCATCGAACGTCCGTTGCACGCACGGGTCGAGCTGCGCGGAGCTGGTCATGCACAGTTGCGGCTCCGCGCTCTTCCACGATCTCTTGAATTTCGAGCCCATGGTGGGAGGCGGGTCGGCGAGCGCACGAGCCCCTGCAAACGACAGAATGAGCAAGATACAGAAGAATCGTTTCATTGGCTGAGACGGTGTGACGTGCCTATTTTATGTCGGGAAGAACGGCCGCGTGGAAATGGTCGCTGATGATCAAGGGACTGCCCGAACCATGAAGGGTGGATGAGGGTAATCAAGATTATTCACCATTCATTCTGCAAGAGGTTTCTCAAGTGCTTCCAGTTCGCCCGGGCTCAACTTCGAATCAGTGGTGCGGAGTTTGATGCCGTCCCGGAGGGAGAAGTAAGTGTAAGTATTCGAAGCAGCGCAACAACCGAACTTTGTGACTTCGTATACCAGAAAATCGAGGGGCTGGCCCGTTTCGCCAGCCTCTTCGAAGCTCCACCTGACAGCCTTGCCCTCGAGAGCGTCCACCTTCACTGTCGATCGATCGCCTTCGATTCCGTCTTGCCGATCGGTCACAAACGACTCGCGCAAGACGAGCTCCCGGCGTGCAGCCCCGTGCTGAATCCACTGATCGACGATACTGAATCGACTGTTCCGCGTGATGAAATGCACGTTCCTCCCCTTCTCTCGGATCTCATAGCTGGAGATCGCAGAACCACGATCCAATGGGAAACTAATCCCGAGAAGCCCCTCAAGGACTAGGAATTCAGCGGTTAGAGCAACTGGAAGAATGACGGCGAAAATTAGCAGCGGTTTCTGCAAGACCCTCGTGAGCCAAGACATGCCCCGACACCTCGGTGTCGAATGTATGTCAGAAACAGTGTTTCCTCAACAGCTGTTACCAACAGGCATTTGGGCGTAAAGCGGCTGACACGCGCCAATTTTTCCTTATCGCTAGCGACTCAGCAGTCACTAGGAATTTGCGCCGCAGCACTTTTTGTATTTCCTGCCGCTGCCGCAGGGACATGGATCGTTGCGGCCGACTTTGTCTCCGGCGCGTACGATCTGTTGCACCTGCTGATCGCCGGCACCGGCCATGCGCGCCTGCTCCAGCTCTTTTTTCTTGCGGCGCTGGAAGGCTTCTTCCAGTTCATCAACGGAAGTTGCGACGGGCCGCTGCGGACGGCCGTTGCCTCCGCGGCCGCCGGTGATCAGCGAAGGCACTCCGGCTTCGGGTCCTTGGCCGCTGGGATCTTCAGGGCCGCCGCGAGGTAGCGAGCCTCCCTCGTCTGGGGGACGCAAGTTGGTGGGCCGCTCCATGATCTGCATCAGGTACAGGTAACGAACCGTCTCCTCCTGGAAGCGCTGCATCATCTCCTCGAACATGTCGTAGGACTCGCGCTTGTACTCGACCAGCGGATCGTGCTGTCCGTAGCCGCGGAGGTTGATGCCTTCTTTCAGGTGGTCCATGGAAAGCAGGTGATCTTTCCATTGCGCGTCGATCACGCTGAGCATGATCATGCGTTCGTGATAGCGCATGGCGTCGGCGCCGATGAGTTTCTCTTTGGCGTCGTAGCGCTCTTTCAGCTTTTCGAAGATGGCGTCGCCCAGTTCCTGGCGGTTCATCTCTTCGGGCTTAAGGCCCTCGGCGTAGATGTCGACGCCGAAGCGCGTAAAGACCGCATCCTTCAACGCCTTGAGATCCCAGTTGTCAACGTGTTCTTTCGGAGGGCAATGCCGCTCCATGATGTCGGCGAGGATGCCGGAGACGTAGTCTTCGATGATGAGATCTTTCTGATCGAGACCTTCGAGCAGGCGGCGGCGCAGTCCGTAGACGGCGGTGCGCTGCTTGTTCATTACGTCGTCGTATTCGAGCAGGTGTTTGCGCGACTCGAAGTTCTGGCCTTCGACTGCTTTCTGTGCGGCTTCGATGCGGCGCGTGATCATGCCCGATTCAATCGGGACACCTTCTTCCATGCCGAGGCGTTGCAGTAACTTCGAAACCCACTCTTTGGCGAAGATGCGCATCAGGTCGTCTTCGAGCGAAAGATAGAAGCGCGAAGAGCCGGGGTCGCCCTGGCGGCCGGCGCGTCCGCGAAGCTGGTTGTCGATGCGTCGGGCCTCGTGACGTTCGGTGCCGAAGATGTGCAGGCCTCCGGCTTCGACGACTTCCTTGTGTTCGCGGTCGGTGTCAGCTTTGTAGCGGGCGAAGACCTCGGTCCACTGATCGGTCGGGACCGCGTATTCATTGCCGGCGTAGTACCAGACGGTGCGATTCGAATTGTCGACTTCGGCCTCGATTTTTCCTTGTGCGGCGCGAATCGGCTGCGCGATTCCCTTCTTCACGCATTCCTGCTTGGCCATGAATTCGGGATTGCCGCCGAGCAGGATGTCGGTACCGCGGCCTGCCATGTTGGTGGCGATCGTGATCCGGCCTTTGCGTCCGGCCTGGGCCACGATTTCGGCCTCGCGCTCGTGGTACTTCGCATTCAGCACTACGTGGTCTTTGAGGCCCTTCTTTTTTAACAACTCGGAAAGGCGCTCGGATTTTTCGATCGAGGTGGTGCCCACGAGCACAGGCTGGCCACTCTCATACAGCTTTTGGATTTCATCGGCCGCGGCGAAATATTTTTCTTTCTCGGTGCGATAGACGATGTCCGGATTCTCTTTGCGCAGCAGCGGGCGGTTCGGCGGAATGACGACGACTTCGAGGCGATAGATCTTGTCGAACTCGGGCGCTTCGGTTTCGGCGGTCCCGGTCATGCCCGCCAGCTTTTTGTACATGCGGAAATAATTCTGGAAGGTGATGGTTGCGAGCGTCTGATTTTCGCGCTCGATCTTCACGTTTTCTTTGGCTTCGATCGCCTGGTGGAGCCCATCGGACCAGCGGCGTCCGGGCATGAGTCGTCCAGTGAACTCGTCGACGATTATCACTTCTCCATCTTTGACCACGTATTCGACGTCTCGCTTATAAAGTGCGTGCGCTTTGACGGCGGTTTCGACGTGATGCTTCAGCGGCCAGTTTTCCGGGTCGGCGATGTTGCCGATGCTGAGGAGTTTTTCGACCTTCTCCCAGCCTTCGTCGGTGACCGTGCAGTTGCGGTGTTTTTCGTCGACCACAAAATCGCCGGTCATTATTTTGGGCTCGCCGGGCTCGGTATCGACTTCTTCGCCCCTCTCGAGTTTCGGGATGATGCGGTTGACCTTGTAATACTTGTCGGTCGATTCTTCGCTGGCGCCCGAAATGATGAGCGGGGTGCGGGCTTCGTCGATCAGGATGGAGTCGACTTCGTCGACGATGGCGAAGTTGTGCACACGCTGCACGCAGTCGTGCAGATCGAACTTCATGTTGTCGCGCAGGTAGTCGAATCCGAATTCGTTGTTGGTGCCGTAGGTGACGTCGGCGGCGTAGGCGGCGCGGCGCTCTTCGTCGTCAAGGTCATGGACGATCACGCCCACAGTCAGTCCGAGGAAACTGTAGAGCTTGCCCATCCATTCGGAGTCGCGTTTGGCCAGGTAGTCGTTGACAGTGACGACGTGGACGCCGCGTCCGCTGAGCGCGTTCAGGTATACCGGAAGAGTCGCGACCAGCGTTTTGCCTTCGCCGGTTTTCATTTCGGCGATCTTGCCTTCGTGCAACACCATGCCGCCGATCAACTGGACGTCGAAGTGCCGCATGTTGAGCACGCGCTTGCCGGCTTCGCGGACGACGGCGAAAGCTTCCTCAAGAATCTCGTTGAGAACTTCTTTCAGCGCCTGGTCGCGCTGGGTTTCGACTGCCTTCTGGCGGTCGCTACTTTGCAGGTCGGTGTTCTGCAGATCGCTATTCTGCAAATCGGCATCTTGCAGATCGGAGTCTGCTTCCGGCTCGTCGGCGATCGCGGCGAGACGCTCCTGGATGCGGGCGCGGAACTCCTCAGTTTTGGCGCGAAGCTGGTCGTCGGATAGCTTCTGCGTCTCCGCTTCGAGCGCGTTGATGGCCGCCACACGGGGCAGCAGGCGCTTGACCTGGCGCTCGTTGTTCGTCCCGAAAAGCCTACCGAAAAATTCGTTAATCAAAAGGGAAATCCTTCAAGGACACACGTCCTAGCTATGAGTAAAAGCCTAGCACATTAGATGCGGGAGGGAAGGCGCAGGACGGATTACCCAAGTAGTCCTACAGAAATGGATTCTGGATGACAAGGCCACCGAAGCGACGGCCATGCTGCAGGTCTTCGCTGTAGAGAACCTCACATTCGCCCTGGATTGCAGCCGCAACAATGAGGGAGTCGTACCACGATATTTGATCGCGTCGCGCCAACTCCAACCCACGAATGAATAGTCCGGGAGAAGAATGCACCGACAACAATGGGCGCAGGGTGGTCACCCAGTATCTCTCGATTTGCTCAAAGCTCATGGGAGTCCGAAATGGCTTTCGGGCTGCTGCAACGAACTCCTGAGCAACCTGGTAACTGATCATGCCCGCACCCGACTCTAGTGCATTCGCGATGAGATCCTCGGCTCGCTTAGCCTTGTTGGGAGCTTGCAGGTCAAAGGTATAGACAAAGATGTTCGTGTCGAGAAAGTGCCTAGCGGCGTTCATTCATCTCGTCGCGCGTGAACTTTCGACCCGCGTCCACGTGGCGCAACTCCTTCATGAGCGCTCGGAACTCCTCCGCCCGACGCTTCCGCCCCGCGATTCCCTTGAGCCAGTCACGAAAAAGCTCATGCAGCGTGGTGTTCTGACTTTGAGCTTCCTCTCGGGCCAGTTCAATATCGGACTTGTCCGCATTGAATGTGATGTTCTGTCGCACGATGATAGTGTACACGATGGTCGTGTGTATCGCAACTCGCGAGACTGAAGCCTTGTGGTATCAGTTGTCTAGCCCCCTGAGCTCCTCGAAACCGCCCGGGCTTTTTTCTTTAACCTGCTCCCAAACTTCTGCGAACGCCGGAAGTCTCATATTCGTTTTGATTCCCTTGCGCCACTCGATCCATGCGTCATCTGTAGCCCTCTTCTTGCTGTAGAGAAAAGCCTCCTCGTTGGAGAGGTCAATATACCGATATATGGCGTCTCGGCAACGATCTCGTTGCTCTTCGCACAACGTTTTCAACTCTGATCCGAGCCAGATATCGGTGGGGATATCCTCCATGATCCTTCGATACTGTTCGGTGAGCTTATCTTCGAAGGTCGTTGTCGCTTGCTTTCTAACCAACCGCAGCTGTAGGAAGGTGAGAAAAACGCCAACGACGGTCGCCAAGGGCGCATACGCTCTTATGGTTTCTATAGTCTGAATCAGCCCACTTCTCATGCCGCTAGTTTTCGCCCGGTGTGGAACGGTCGGCAAGAGTACGACAGTCACCACTATCAACCGTGCAGAATTCAACCCGCAGTGCGGCAGTTCAGGAAACTACAAGTAAGATGATCCGTTTGGCTTCGCCTGTCCATCCCTGTAAGATTTCCTCCGACGCATGCCTACCTTCTATCAGCGCTTCCAGGAATCTGCCCGTAAGTTCCCTGACAACATTGCCCTTGAAATTCAGCGGCAGCAGACGGTGGAACGCGTCTCGTTTGCCGAGTTGAGCCACATGGCGGAGAGCGTTGCCTATTGGCTGTCCACCAGAGTTCCGCGGGACACGAGGGTCGCGATTCTGGCGGCGAATCATCCGCGCTGGGTGGCGGCGTACCTGGGAGTCATCGCGGCAGGCCGAACTGCCGTGCCGCTTGATACAGCTTTCCACGCTGATCAGGTCAAGAAGTTGTTGATCGACAGCGGAGCTTCCCTGCTCTTCTGCGACGTCAAGCACCTTCCGGTGGCGGCGGAAGCGGTCGCGGGCCTGAAGGTGAGCCTGGTGATGACCTCAACCGCGGCGGAATGGAATGCCGCGGACAGCGCGGCGGAGCATCCGTCCGACGACAAAAACGCTGTCGTTGCGGATCTTGACTCGATCTTTGCCGCGGGCTCTGGCGGCTTCCAGCCGGTCGTGCCGGCCGAGAGCGACCTGGCGGCCCTCCTTTACACGTCGGGAACCACAGCCGACCCGAAGGGCGTGATGCTGACGCACGCCAACCTGG
Organism: uncultured Acidobacteriaceae bacterium; assembly: GCA_963725295.1. Classification (GTDB taxonomy): domain Bacteria; phylum Acidobacteriota; class Terriglobia; order Terriglobales; family Acidobacteriaceae; genus Acidiflorens. The sequence goes on along the minus strand of CAVRYB010000097.1, from coordinate 19,158 downwards.
TCGGCGAAGCGAACGCCGTTTTTGGTGTGGTAAAGATTGGCCCAGAGGACGCGTTGCTCGGCATTCTCCCCATGTTCCACGTTCTCGCGCAGATGGCCAACCTTTTCCTGCCATTATTCAATGGCGCGCGCGTCGTGTATCTGGAAACGCTCAACACAACGGAGTTGCTTCGCGCTTTGCAGGAACGCGATATCACTACGTTTTGTGTCGTGCCGCAGTTCTTCTATCTGATTCACGAAAAGATCTTCAAAGAACTGAACAAGCGCGGCGCGTTCACGCTTCGTGTGGTGCGCACGCTGATGGCACTCAACCGCTCGTTGCGCAAAGCCGGGATCAATGCCGGCAAAGTTTTCTTCGGCAAGATTCACTCCACCTTCGGACACCGGATGCGTTATCTGGTAACCGGCGGTTCGCGTTTCGATCCCGCGATTGCTCGCGATTTTTACTCCTTCGGAATCGACGTGCTCAATGCCTACGGCCTAACAGAAACGACTGGCGGCGCCTTCCTCAATCCTCCCGGACACATCGTGTTCGGCTCGGTTGGGAAGCCATTTCCTGGCGTCGAAGCAAGAATCGTGGACCCACAACCGATCGAAGAAGGCGCGGTGCCAGCGGGAGAAATTGCGCTCCGCGGGGCGATCGTGATGAAGGGATACTGGAATCGGCCCGATGCCACAGCGCAGGTGCTGCGAGATGGTTGGTTCTTTACGGGGGATCTCGGCTACTTCGATTCCGACGGCAATCTGTTCATTACCGGGCGCCGCAAAGAAGTCATCGTGCTCGCCAACGGAAAAAACGTCTATCCCGAGGAGATCGAGACCCATTACCTGCAGGCTCCATACGTCAAAGAGATCTGCGTGATGGCACTGGAGGCGCGCCCGGGTAATCCAACGTCAGAGCGGCTGCACGCCGTGGTCGTGCCGAATTTCGAACTGCTGCGCGAGCGCAAGATCGTCAACTCCAAGGAGGCGATCCGCTTCGAAATCGAGGCACTCTCCCACAAGATCGCATCGACAAAGCGATTGGGGAGCTACGACATCTGGCAGGAGGAACTGCCGCGCACGACCACCCGCAAGCTAAAGCGATTTCAGATTGAAAAGAAAGTGCGGGAGCTTCAGCAAAGTGGCGGTGGCGGCGATGCAGAAGTCGGGAGCGAGAAGCCGCTTACGGATGACGAGAAACTCTGGCTGCAGCGAGAGGACGTGCACCGGGCACTCGTCATCATCCGAGAATCTTCGCGGAATCAACTCGAGACGTTACGTCCAACGCACAATCTCGAACTCGATTTGGGCCTCGACTCAATGCAACGCGTCGAACTTCTGACCGCTCTCGAACAGAAACTCGGCGGCGAGGTGCCCGAGGCGCAACTGGCGGAGATTTATTCGGTGCGCGACCTGGTCGATGCCATTTTAGCCAGTGCAGGCCGCGGCGAGGGGCGAGCCAGCGCAGCGGGGCCGGCATGGTCGACCATTCTTAGCGAGCCCGTGACCGACCCTGAGGTTCTTGCGCTGGCCAAGAACAACCTGGTCGCTGAGATATTTTTCTTCTCCCTGGGCCGCTTGATTTATATGTTCGTGCTCGATCGTTTTCATCTCAAAACACGCGGACTGGAGAATCTTCCCGAAAAAGGGCCCTACCTGCTGTGCTCGAATCATCAGAGCTACATTGATCCGATCTTGATGGCGGCTATGCTTCCCTACCGGCTGTTCCATTTAACGTTTGCCTTGGGTACGAGTGATATTTTCGGCAAGGGATTCATGCGCCGGCTGGCCCGGTGGCTGCGTGTGGTTGTCCTCGATCCAGATGCGAACCTCATTCCCGCCATGCGTGCGGGAGCGTTCGGGTTGAATCAGGGCCGCATTCTGATCCTGTATCCGGAAGGCGAGCGCACCAACACCGGCAGCCCGACGATATTCCGCAAGGGTGCCGCGATTCTCTCGGTTCACACTCAAGCTCCGATCATTCCGGTGGCGATCGAGGGTTTTTACGAGGCGTGGCCGCGCCACAAGAAGTTTCCCAAGTTCACCGACTTGCGGATTGTGTTCGGTAAGCCGATTCAGCCTCCGCCCGTGAGTGAAGCGAGCGAAGCCGTCTATGAACAGCTCACTTCGGAGTTGAAAGCAAAAGTGGTCGCAATGTGGGAAGAGCTAAGAGCAAAGGAAGCGAAAGTGGATGAAAGGCGCGAGCCGGAATCTCCGCTGAACAGCCCGCCTACGTTGACTCATTGACCTCGCTTTATGCGCCGGCGCTGGCGCCCTTTACTGATACGCCCAGGATCTTCGCCAAGGCTTCCACCACGCCGGCGTGAAATTTCTTTCCCGACTCCGCCAGGATTGTTTCCTCGGCTTGCACCGGTGAGATCGCTTTCCCTCCGGCGCCGCTCATCAACTTCTGATAGGCGTCCGCGACAGCAAGAATGTGGGCTTCGATCGGAACGTTCACGGAACGCGCTCCCTGCTCTGTGACAATCTGCTGCGCGATCATGATCGGGATCACACGACGAAGCGAATTGCCGGCGGCTTGCGCGCGCGCGTCCGGCTTGCTGGCCTTGCGGAAACTCGCCACCACTTCCTCGCGATTCATGTCCGCAGCCTTGTAAAGGATGTCGTTGGTAATACCAAGCTTCCCCAATTCGCGCAATAACACGGCGGACCGCAGCAGTTCGGTGCGGTCCGAACCCAGTCCCATCGCCTCCGCCATGCGAGTCGATACCTCAATGATGCGCTGGCTTTCCGGGCTGGCAATCTTCTCGTTGCCCATGAAATGCTGCAGCACCACCAACATTCCACTGAAACTGTCGCGTATGTCGGCAGTCATCGCCTCTTTGCGTTCGTAAAGCGTGCCCATCACGTAGCCAACAACGGTGAGACTTCCGGCCCAGATGGCAAAGTTGAACAACCGCTCTACCGGCAGGACCAGCACGCGATGCGAGGGCATGAGATTGTTCATGAAATCAAGCAGCACCACGAGAAAGACGCAGGCAAACGCGGTGAGTGTTGCGTGACGGCGGCCAAAGGTATAGGCGGAATACAAGGTCGGTAAAAAGTAAAAGCACAACGCCATGGGGAGCGATTGTGCAAAGAACTGGACCATTGCCGCGATCAACAACAGCGACAGCAGCAGGAGACTTTCCTTGGCGATTTTACTCATGTCGATTTACAGGCCTCGGCAGCACACAGGGACACGTCCAATCCATGTTGGAGCCTGCGGCGTGCCGTCGCAAAGTTACGGCGGTAATGGGTGTTTTTCACGAAGGAATTCGGAATTTCTCACCGTCCGCGGCGATTCGCGGCGCGGCTCACTTTGCCCGGGGATGTGTCTGATCGTAGACGTTCATCACGTGCTTAACGGAGAGCTGTGTATAGCGCTGGGTTGTTGCCAGGCGTTCATGCCCAAGAAGTTCCTGAATTGCGCGGAGGTCGGCACCCTCCTCCAGCATGTGCGTGCCGAAGGCGTGGCGTAGTGTGTGCGGGTGGACTTCGGGAGACAATCCCTTGGCGACCGCGATCCGTTTGACAATGCGTCCAACGCTGCGAGTGGTGAGGCGCCCGCCGCGCTGATTGACGAGCAGCGCGGGTGTGTATTTTCCGGTCCCGGGCTTTTTCAGAGTAGCCAGCAGTTGTTGCCGCCATGGAAGATAAACGGACAACGCTTCCAGCGCTGCCCCTCCGAACGGCACGTAACGTTCTTTCTTGCCCTTGCCGCGAATCAGAATGGCCTCGTTACTCAGGCTGATGTCGTCGAGGTTGATGCCGACAAGCTCGGAGTTGCGAATGCCGCATCCGTAAAGCAGCTCGAACATCAGGCGGTCGCGTTCTGGGAACGACGCCACTTCGGGCATCTTCCCGTCGAGCACTGAGTTCATCTCCTCGATGGTCGGCACGCGCGGGAGCTTCTTCGGCAGACGCGGAGTGGAAACAAGCTTGGCCGGATTTTGCTCGACAACGCCTTCCTGGGCCAGATAGCGATAGAGAGAGCGTACGGCAGCAAGCGCGCGAGCGACGGAAATCTTACTCAGTCCTTTGTCGTAAAGATGCGAGAGGAAGCCGCGGATCGCGATGTGGTCGATCGTCTTCCAGTCGCGCGAACCAATGTAGCTGGCGAAGACGTCGAGGTCTCCGGTGTAGGCCTTGATGGTGTGCGCCGAGGCGTTCTTCTCGCGCAGGTAACGCAGGAAATCGTCCGTCGCCCGTTCGACAATGGTGCGAGGCTGTTTCATGCTGCGCTCCCAGAGTCCAATCCACCACGGAGGCACGGAGTCACGGAGAAAAACTTTTTCGCAACGCCCTTGTCGATCCGCAGCTGTTCCCTGAGAAACGAAATCCCAAACTCGATTTTCTCCGTGACTCCGTGCCTCCGTGGTGAATTCATGCCTTCGCCTTCGCCCGCGGATGATGTTTCGCGTAGACACTCTTCAGGCGGTCGAGCGCGACGTGCGTGTAAATCTGCGTCGTAGAAATGTCGGAGTGGCCAAGGATCGTCTGCACCGTGCGCAGGTCGGCTCCGTTCTCAACCATGTGCGTCGCGCAGGAGTGACGGAGCATGTGCGGGCTGGCGTGGCGGCCCGAAGCTAGGCTGGCCTTTCCTACCAGTTGCCAGATGCGCTGCCGAGTCAGGCGGCCTCGTGCGCCCAAAAAGAGCAGCGGTGAACTACGCTTTCCAGCGATCGTTTCTCTGCCATTCTTCAAGTATCTCTGTAGAGCTTGCTGGGCTGGCGTTCCCAGAGGGACCATGCGTTCTTTGTCGCCTTTGCCGCGCACGAGGACGTATCCCATCTCGAGTTTCAAGTCTTCCAGCCGCGCGTCGGCAACTTCCGATACGCGCACGCCTCCGGCATAGAGAAGTTCGAGCATGGCGCGATCGCGCAGCGCCAGAGCTTCTCCGCGGGCGGTCTTGGTCCCGTCTGGCCTCTCGCTCAACATCACTCCGACTTCGCTACGGCTCAGCGCTTTCGGCAGAACTTTCCACTGTTTCGGGAGGTCAATGTTCAGCGTTGGATCTTTGTCGATTTTGCCGTCCAGCAGCAAGTGCCGGTAGAGCTGGCGGATGGCCGAAAGCTTCCGTCCCACCGACCGTCCGTCGAGTGACTTCGAAAACAACTCCTGGATGTAATCGCGCACATCGTCGCGGCTGGCTCCCGCCAGAGTTCGTTTCCTCGATTCGAGATAATCCGCAAATTGCGCGAGATCGCTGGTGTATGCCGCAATCGTCAACTTCGCCGAACCGCGCTCCACCCTCAGGTAGTCGAGGAAAGCGGACAGAGTCGCGGAATTGGGTTGAGACGCCACGGTATCAGTATGAAACGGCATGGGAGGAACGCAAAGTACCGCGCTGGATGCGCAATTATTTGCTCTCGCAACGACCACCGATGGCTTTCCGTTGACTCAGTCGGCTTTCTCCTCCTAAACTGGCTTCGCGCCGGTTCGTACTCGCCACTGGACGCTCCGGTCCCCCCGCAACTTTCAGAACGCCGGCTGTGGTTCGGCGCCATCACCAGGAGCGCAGAATGAAACCGCCATTTCTCTATCTGCCACTTCTCTGTCTGCTACTCGCTGTCTGCCTGACATTGTGTCCTGCCGCTTGGGGGTCCTGGGGCAGCTTCATCTCGACTGGGACAGCCACCGGCGTCGGAACACCTTCGTGCGCCGAGGTTTCGTCCGGTCACGTCGTCTGTGCCGCACGGACTGGCAAGGCGGCAATCATGGTCAACGAATTTAACGGCACCGCCTGGGGAGCCAAGTGGACGAACCTGGCTGGAGCTGTCAGTTCCGATCCCAGTTGCACCAGCGACGGCAATGGCAAGGTAATCTGCGCCGCCACGGCGACCAATGGCGACCTGCTGTGGTCAGTTTTCAACGGCACGACGTGGAGTGCTTCGGCAAAAGTCAGCACTGCGCTGTATTCCGCGCCGAGCTGTGCGGAGTACACGTCTGGCCAGGTGCTCTGTGTTGCCCGCAATGCGTCTGGCGGCTTGGCGTGGTCGGTCTACAATGGCACGTCGTGGAGCGCATTCGCCAACGTTTCGACTTCTGCTGTCAGCGGACCGAACTGCACGACAGATAACAACAACGGCGTAATATGCGGCCTGTTGACCACGGGCTACGCAACGTTGGTGAACCGATTCGCTGCTGGCGCCTGGGAAGGGTTCCTGGACCTCTCTGGCACTGCCTACAGCACTCCCGATTGCACTTCTTTGAACTCCAACGGAAACGTGGCCTGCTTTGTCGTGGGAGTGACTTACCAGGGAATATTCGGCAGCCGTTTCAATGGGGGAAATTGGGTAGTGGGCGACTGGAGCGCCTATAGCTCAATCAACGGCACCGTCACCGCGAATGCCAGTTGCACATCGCAATCTGCCGGGGAGCTGGTATGCGGAGCGATCGGCGCCCTCGACAACGCGTTCTATGCGGATGTTTTCAACGGAACGACGTGGATGGGATGGACCAAGGTCGGCGGCACTGGAATCAATGGACCCGCTTGTGCTCCTTTAGGGGGAGGCCAGGTCGTGTGCGTGGTTCTTGGCATCAACAACAAGCTGACCAGCGTGGTGGGGCCGTAACCTCGGAGCAACACAGCAGCCCGCTCCACTTTCCACCACTACCCAGGTGCTCAGCGTCGCCACCCGGTGGCGAACAATTTGCGTGCACCACGCAGACCGCACTTCTGATACTTGTCGTAGGCAACGGCAGCGCGTTCGTGAATCTGCTCATTGGTTTCTCCAGCAATCCAACCGTCGAGCGCGCTCTTTAGCGTATATGCTTCGGGAGCCATCAGGTTGGTTGTCCACAACAGCGGATAGGCTCCCCCGGTCCGCAACGGCTCACCAAAATACTGTTTGCTGGCGCACGCCAGGATAATCGCATCGCGATGGATTTCATTCTTCTTGCGCGGCACAAGTGGCAGCTGAAAATCCATCAGCCCGTCGTGTCCTACATAAGCAACAAGACTTGAGCCGCCGCGAACAGTGAGGACCGCTGCAGATGCATCCTGCAGAGTGATCTTTTCCGGGCTTGCTCCCGCTGCCGCGTCAAGAAAGTCCAGGATCGCTTCGCGTATCTGATCCCCTCGATAGGCGTCGGCCACCAGATAGACCTCCGCCCTGCGATGTTTGAATATGCACCGCTCGAGGATCTCCGGCTTCGGCTTTTGTGCGCAACTCAGCATCGCCCAATCGGAACTGCGGGCGAAGAAGGTCTTCACTCCCGCAGCAGCTCCCCAATAGAGGTTGCGGTCGGGATCCAGTCCGTTCCCCAGCCTCGCCGGAACCGGCACGATGCCTTGATGCTCATTGTCAGCCAGCGCAACGAAAACGTGTACCGTGCGTATGGGCTGACTCTGCGAGGCGGCGAGATTCAGGTAAAGGGAGAAACAAAGAAGCGCGACCCAGCCCTGAGCGAGGTTTCTCAAGAATTGCTCACTTCGCGGAAAATCTCCACCGCATACAGCACTCCCTCGGGCGTCTCTTCGTGTTTGAAATATGCGAAGACGTCGCGGCCGGCGGCGAGGTGCTCTCGAATGCGCGCGACCATCCGCTCTCGTTCTTCTGGCGTGTAGGTCGGCTTGCGGTAGCGATAGTAGGCGTAGTCGGCCGTGACCACGTCGGGAGTGTCGCGCTCTTCTGTTTCGGCCACACAGAGCGCTACGTTACGTTCCCGTAAAGTGTCCCACGTGGCGTCGGTGAACCACGATTCGTTGCGGAACTCGAAGGCGGAGCGCACAGTTCGCGGCAGGATTTTCAGAAACTCCACGAGCACAGCCTGATCGGCTTTGAAATTCGGCGGCAATTGAAAGAGCAATGGTCCCAGGCGTCCGGCGCGCTCCAAGCCTTCCAGAGTACCGATAAAACGCATCAGGAATTCTTCGGCGTTCTTTAACCGCTTGATGTGGGTGAGCACCTGGTGGGCCTTGATGGTAAAGCGGAAATGCTCGGGCGTGTCGGCGATCCAGTTCTGGACCGTCGTCTCTTTGACCAGTTGGCGGAACGTGTAATTGACTTCGACAGCGTTCAGCTTCGACGCGTAGAAGTTCAGAAATTTCTTCTGCGCCAGCTTTTCCGGATAAAAAGCGGGCTTCCATGTCGGATACGCCCATCCGGAAGTGCCAATGTAGAGCTGCGCCATAGGCTCAATTGCAGAAGTCAGAAGTCAGATTGCAGAGGTAAAACCAATCAGACCGGAATTATACTTTGCGGCGCTTTTTCGGGGCAGGCTTCGCTTTGCTGCTACGAGTGCTGCCCGTCACAACTCGGTCTTCAGTTTTCTTCCGCGGGGCCAACGTTTTTTTCGGCGGAGCGTCTGCTTCCTTGGAGTCGTCTTCTTTTTCAGAGTCCGCAGTCAACCCAGCCAACTGCGGCAATTTCTGCTTTAAAGTCTGGACGGGCCCGAATAAGTCGCCCATCTTCTCCACGCGCGCGAGCGCATCCTTCGCTTCGAACACCAGCCGCTTCGCGTCTTTCTTCTTCAGCGCCGCTTCGACTTCGTCCCAGGTCACTGGCGTGGAAACCGTGGGATGCTCTCGGGCGCGAAGCGAGTAAACCGAGATTGTCGTTTTGTGCTGGTCATTCTGACTCCAGTCGACGAAGACTTTGCTCGTGCGCACGGCCTTCTTCATGTCCGAGACAACCAGCTCCGGATGTTCCTGCTCCAGCAGACGCGCGATCGCGTGAGCAAATGATTTCGTCTGCTCGTAGGTAGTTTTGGTATGCAAAGGAATGTAGACCTGCATTCCCTTCGACCCGGAGGTCTTTGGAAAACTCTGCAGGCCGAAGTGTTGGAAAATATCCCGCACCCAGATGCCGACCTGCGCGCACTGCACAATATCCGCCGGGGGCCCCGGATCCAGATCAAAGACAATCATGGTCGGCGTCGCAATATCTGCCGCCAGCGAGAGTGACGGATGCAGTTCGATTGACGCGAGGTTGGCGATCCAGACCAGAGTCGCCAGGTCATCGGCGAGAATGAAGTTGATGGTGCGGTGGTTGCTCTCGCTCCAGATGGGCGCCGTTTTCACCCAGTCCGGCCGGTGCATGGGCGCGTTCTTCTCAAAGAAGTACTCGTGATCCACGCCCTCGGGATATCGCTTCATGGTCAGCGGTCGTCCGGCAAGATGAGGCAACAGGACGGGCGCGATCCGGACGCAGTAATCGATAACTTGCCCCTTCGTGAAGCCAGCGGCAGGATAGAGGACCTTCTCAAGGTTGGTCAGCGTGAGCTTGCGGCCTTGCACTTCGACGATGGTAGGAGTCGGCATGGCTACTGGATTGTCGCGTCGTCTAGTATAGTGTCCCGCGCTTAAGGAACGCGTTGTTGCGCGCCTCTTGACGTATACCATCTTTCTAGTATCATCGAAATATGGGATCGCCTAACAGCAAAGCGCTCATCAGTGCCGACCGCGTCGCCCGCTACGCCGACATGTTCTCGGCTATGGGCACCGAGCCGCGGCTTCGCATCATGCAATTGCTGCTCTCCGCGCACCCGGAAGGCCTTGTCGTCAGCGAGATTCAGGACGAACTTGAAATCCCTGGCTCTACGCTCTCCCACCACCTCGACAAACTAAAGAATGAAGAACTAGTGCGGGTCGAGCGCAAAGGGACCTTTCTTCGCTACACCGCCAACACCGAAGCCCTGCGTGAAATTCTTCAGTTTCTCTATGCCGAGTGCTGCACCCGGAACAAGGCGCTCAAGCCTCAAGACCTTATTCAACTGTGCAAATAGGAGAGTCATTATGGCCGACGCCAATGTCGATATCAAAGAAGTCGTAAAAGAGAAATATGGGCAGGCCGCCTTGCGCGTCACCAGTGGCGGTAGCAGTTGCTGCGGGGCGACTCCGGCCAGCGGACTCTCGTGCGATCCGATCACCTCGAATCTCTACGATGAATCGCAGGCTGGGCAGATTCCCGAAGAAGCGATGCTGGCTTCGCTCGGATGCGGCAACCCCACCGCGCTGGCGCAACTGAATCCGGGCGAGACCGTGCTCGACCTCGGTTCTGGTGGCGGTATCGATGTGCTGCTTTCCGCGCGTCGCGTCGGCCCGACCGGCAAGGCTTATGGCCTGGACATGACCGATGAAATGCTTGCGCTGGCGAACGAAAACAAACGCAAGGCGGGCGCTGAAAATGTCGAATTCCTGAAGGGCGAGATCGAGAATATTCCGCTGCCCGACAACTCGGTTGACGTCATCATCTCCAACTGCGTGATCAATCTTTCCGCCGACAAAGATCGCGTGCTGCGCGAGGCTTTTCGCGTGTTGAAGCCCGGAGGCAGGCTCGCGGTTTCGGATGTGGTCACGCGCGGAGAGATTAACGCGGAAGTTCGCAAGAGCGTGTTGTTGTGGGTCGGATGCATCGCGGGCGCTCTGGAAGAAAACGAGTATCTCGGCAAGTTACAAGCTGCTGGCTTTGAGCAGATCGGAATCGAGCCGACTCGCATCTACTGCGTTGACGATGCGCGTGAGTTTTTGTCTTCGGCAGGAATTGATGTGGATGCCATCGCTGCACAGGTCGACGAGAAGTTCATGAGCGCCTTTGTGCGCGCGGTGAAACCGAAGCGGGCCGAACAACCATGTTGCGGACCAACGTGCTGCAGCTAACTGGAGATTCAGCATGCAACCCCATTACAACGTCCTCTTCTTGTGCACGGGTAACTCAGCGCGATCCATCATGGCCGAGGCGATCCTCAACTACAAAGGAAAACCAACCTTTACCGCCTACAGCGCCGGAAGTCATCCTTCTGGCGAGGTTCGTCCCGAAGCGCTCAAGGAGATTGAGAAGGCCGGCATTTCAACCGCCGGCCTGCGCAGCAAGAGTTGGGACGAATTTGGGCGCCCCGGCTCTCCTGAGATGAACTTCATCTTCACGGTTTGCGACAACGCCGCTCAGGAAACCTGCCCGGTGTGGCCGGGACATCCGATGACCGCGCATTGGGGAGTTCCCGATCCAACCGCGGTTCATGGAGACGCAGATAAGGTTGAACGGGCCTTCCGCGACGCGTTTTTTATTCTCGAAGAGCGGATCGGTCTTTTTCTCGCTTTGCCTCTCGCATCCATCGATCGCCTCGCCGTGAAGAAAGAAATCGATCGTATCGGCCGACGATGACGCGCCCGGGAGTTTGACAATCTTCCCCGCCTCCACGTAACGTCGAATTTTTAGTGTTCAGTTGTGGAGGCAGGATGAAGTCGCGCATCAATCAACTACAAATCGTCATCGTTTGTCTTGTTCTGGGGTCGCTCGCCGTCGCCCAGGATCTGGCTTCCTTTGAAAAGCGCACCACCGTCAAGAAGCTTGCCAATGGGCTCACCATCATCGTCTGCGAGCGCCCCGAGGCGCCGGTTTTCTCGTTCTTCACCCACGTCGACGCCGGTTCCGTGCAGGATCCGATGGGCAAGACCGGCCTCGCCCACATGTTCGAGCACATGGCGTTCAAGGGAACCGACACCATCGGCACGCGCGACTATGCGGGCGAAAAAGTAGCACTCGCGAAAGTTGAAGACGCATACGCCGCCTACATTGCCGAACGTGACAAGCCGGTGGACCGCGACGAAGCCAAGCTCAAACAGCTCGAACAAAATTGGAAGGATGCAGTCGCCGCGGCCGACAAATTCTCTGCCCCCTACAGCAACGAGTTCGGAAAGATCGTCGAAGGCGAAGGCGGAGAAGGCATGAACGCTTTCACGGATCTCGACGAGACCGGATACCACTATTCATTTCCAATCAATCGCCTGGAGTTGTGGGCCTATCTGGAGTCCGAGCGCTTTCTGCATCCCGTGATGCGGCAATTTTACAAAGAGCGCAACGTCGTGATCGAAGAGCGCCGCATGCGCACCGACAGCAATCCGATTGGACGTCTGCTCGAACAATTCACCGAAGAGGCTTTCGCAGCGCATCCTTATCACCGGCCAACCATCGGATGGATCTCTGACCTGAATTCTTTCTCGGCCACCGACGCGCAGAATTTCTTCGACAAGTATTACGTCCCCTCGAACATGGTGGTCACCGTAGTCGGCGATTTGAAAGCTTCGGAAGCGATGCCCGTGATCGAGAAATATTTTTCACGCATTCCGGCACGCCCCAAGCCTGACACGGCTACCACCACTGAGCCGCCACAGAATGCGGAGCGGACGGTGGTGCTGCACGAGCAGTCGCAGCCGCTGTATCTTGAGGGCTATCACCGTCCCGACTACCGCAGCCCTGACGACCAGATCTACGACGCAATCGCCGACCTGATGTCGAACGGACGAACGTCGCGCCTTTATCGCGCTCTGGTTCGCGACAAGCAGATTGCCTCCGATTCGGCCGGATTCACCGGGCTGCCCGGCAATAAATATCCGCATCTGTTCGCCTTCTACGCATTCCCGATTCCGGGCCACAAACCGCAGGAAATGGCCACCGCGATTCATGCGGAAATTGACCGCCTGAAGAAGGAAGACATTTCGGATGATGAACTGAAGATGATCAAGACGCGAGCCAAAGCGAATTTAATCCGCTCTCTCGGATCGAACGAGGGTCTGGCCTTCGCCCTTGGGCTGAATCAGGCGCGTTACGACGATTGGCGAGAACTCTTCCGCTCCGTCGAACGCATCGACAAGGTCACAAAGGCGGACATTCGGCGCGTTGCCAACAAAACCTTCACTCCCGACAACCGCACAGTAGGAATTATCGAGTTTGCCGGAGGGCCTCCACCTGGAAATGGCGCAGCGCCGCAAGGAGGTGGACAGTGAAGAGATCAACTCTGTTCTCTTTTGCTTTCCTCCTCCTCGGAATTGTTCTGCTGAGTGGCACGCAAACGCTCTGGGCGCAGGCGCAAACCTGGCAGCAGATACCGATTCCGAAGCTGCCGGCGTTTCATCCGCAACAGCCGAAGCGGGTTGAACTGCCGAACGGCATGGTGATTTTTCTGCAGGAAGATCACGAGTTGCCGACCATCGATGGCACCGCCCGGATTCGCGGCGGCGCACGTTCCGTTCCTGCGAATAAATCGGGACTCACCGACATTTACGGCGAAGTATGGCGCACCGGCGGAACAAAGACGCAGACCGGCGATCAACTCGATGACTTCCTCGAACAGCGCGCGGCCAAGGTAGAAACCGGCGGAGGTGTTGACTCGACGACCGCCAGCTGGTCGTGTCTGAAAGAGGATTTCGACGACGTGTTTCGCGTGTTCCTCGACGTTCTGAAGAATCCGGAATTTCGTGCGGATAAAATCGACATTGCGCAAAAGGGAATGTACGACGGCATTTCACGTCGCAATGATGATCCAGGACAGATTGCCGGACGCGAAGCCGCAAAGCTGGTGTACGGCGCGAACAGCCCATACGCGCGCGTCGATGAGTACGTCACGGTCGCGGCCGTCACACGACAGGATCTGATCGACTGGCACGGCAAATATGTTCACCCGAACAACATCATCCTCGGGGTGGTCGGCGATTTTGATTCGGTGAAGATGGAAGCCCGTCTCCGGGAGACTTTTGGCTCGTGGCCGCAAGGACCGGCAGCGAACGATCCTGAAATTAAGCCCGAACCTGCGAAGCCCGGCTACTACCAGATCGAAAAGACGGACGTAAATCAGAGCAATATTCAGATGGTGGGCGTGGGCATCACCCGCAAGAATCCGGATTACTTCGCTCTGGCGGTTTTCAACGAAGCGTTTGGCGGCGGATTTTCATCACGTCTTTTTGGCGACATCCGCACCACCAAGGGGCTCGCCTATGGCGTCGGTGGTGGCGTCAGCGCCGGATGGGATCATCCCGGCATGCTGCGCATCATGATGAGCACCAAGAGCCAGACCACGATCGAATCGATTCAGGCGCTCGACGAAGAAATTGCCGATCTCGCCAAGCGTCCTATCGACGACAAAGAGATCAAGCTGGCCAAAGACTCGATTCTGAATTCTTTCGTCTTCCGTTTCGATTCGCCCGAGAAGGTTTTGCAGGAAAAAATGGCGTATGAGTTCTACGGCTACCCGCCAGATTTTCTGGAGAAGTTTCAGAAGGAAATCGAAAAGGTCACCAAGGAAGACGTCGCCCGAGTAGCGGCGAAATACATCCACCGCAATCAGATGGCGGTCCTTGTGGTGGGCAATGTCGCCGAGTTCGATAAGCCGCTGTCGACGCTGGGAACGGTCGACAAGCTGGATATTACGATCCCCGCACCGCCGAAGGGACTATTGCCGGAACAGGGCGATCATCCATAAGGCCCCGGCTTCGCTGCGCAATTGCACGACTATTTGGACGGCGGCGGTTGGTTCACCGCCGGATGTCCGGGTGGCAGCGCACCTTTCGCTCCGTGCGGATTGCTGCCCGAGCCCATCATCGACGGCATGGTGGGCATGGTTGCGTGAGAACCGGCGCCAGCGTTCATCGGAAATGTACCCGGCGCATAGCAGGTGACGCGTCCGCTGGGGGCCACGCGTAGCTCTGCAGGGCAATCGGTGCTCGCCAATCCGGCTCCGCCTTCCTGCGATTGCACGGAATACATCTTGCCTTGCGTATTGCCAGCCAGAGCGACGTTCATGCCTGGCATCTGGTACTCCACATAGAACGCTGATTTAGCTTTTGCCGCATCCATTACGCAGGTGCTCGCGGCCTCCATCTCGGGCGTACCCTGTGTTTTCAGGAGGCCGCAATTCTTCGCGTTGGTACCAGCGAGCTCCTGTAGTTTGGCCTGCACCGGATCATTGCTCGAAGCCGCGGCGTTTGAAACAGCGCCAGCGGAATTGGCCGGAACATCGGCAGACTTGGACTTGTTGCAGCCGGTTAGAGACAAGACAGCGATCAGGAATAGGGGAAGGGCTCTTTGCATGATGCCCCTATTCTATTCGACCGCGGGTGGCCGCGGTCACCTTCGCAAGGGCTTTCCGTGAATTCGAACATCCAACTGGAAAACTTCAATTCCCGTTTACTTCGTCACGACCTGAGACAACAAAGGAGACTTGCTTGCGGCGTAAATTGAATCTCCTGCATACGTAGCTCCGATCTTGTGCGTACCGATGCTCAGACTGGAGGTCGTCAAGGTAGCAACGCCGCCATTTAACGCGACGCTGCCGATCACCACAGTTCCTGATTTGAAGGTCACGAGCTCGCCATTCGGCGGAGGGCCGGCAATCGAGCTGACTGTTGCCGTAAATGTCACCGTCTGGCCAAACGTCGACGGGTTTGGCGACGATGCCAACGCCGTACTCATGATGGGCGTCAGGAGCAGGGCATAGTGCCCGGTTCCCGCTGTTGTGGTGGCATCGACGACGATCTGGCCAGCATCGTTGATGGCGTTCGCCGAAACCAGCTTCCGCAAACTCTTGGAAGATATTAAGGTGTTCAAATCGTGAATATTGCCGTCGGCAGTCCAAAGGAGAGCGACGGGCGAGGACGCCGACGATTGCCCTGTTCCAACGATCTGGCCGGTGACGTTGATGCCATACGCAAAGCTGTATTGTCCGCCGGACAACAAGCCGAGATCTGTGAAGCCTCCACTTTGCGTCCAGGAGAAACCGTGCGACGTAAGCCCGCAACCTGCCGAATTATTGAACCAGCCCACGACTTCACCCGAATCATTCAGGCCAAAGGCAGTCGAGCCGCAACTCGCCGTGATTCCGAGATCAACCATGCCCGTACTCTGGTTCCAGGTAATCGCATGCGAGTTGTTGCCCACGTTGGCCCAGCCGGCAATTTCTCCCGCTGAGTTGATGGCATTCGCTCCGCTCTGCTGCCCGCCGTGCAGGGTCCCCAGGTCTTGCAGCCCGCCAATCTGACTCCAGAGGAAAGCATGCGCAAATCCGTTCGCGAGGTCGGATTGCCCGGCAACTTGCCCGGAGGCATTAATCGCGTTGGCGGCGCTGCCAGCACCACCGAGCGTACCAAGGTCGATCATGCCGGCACTTTGAGTCCAGAGAAACGCCTGATCGACAGCACCTGCGGACGAATTGGCCTGTCCTACAACCTGGCCCGATTCATTCAGTCCGAAAGCGGCACTGTCGTCTCCGCCAAGTGTGCCCAGATCCTTCATGCCGCCGCTCTTGGTCCAGTAAAAGGCATGCTCCTGAACCGGTTTCCTTGAAAACCCGAACACGCCTGCAACGTTACCTTTTCCATCCACAGCACGGGGCGACCCATTGCCTACAGGGCTAATGGAATAGGACTGCGCAGCGGCTAGAGAAGCGAGAGAAAACGCGATCAGAGTAGCGATTGACGTCGACGAGAATTTTTTCATTGCATCCGCTCCGAGCCATGTGCCTGGGCTCTCTTGGGGCGGAGCCATCCTAGCGCAGCCTCACCATATTCTTCTTAATTGTTTAAACAATTTTTCGACCCGTTGTGCAACTTAGTTTCGATCTGAAGGCAAAGTTCTGCCTATGTCTTCCCCATAGCTTTTCTACGATGGAGGTTGATTTGACTTGATCGGGAAATTTGCTTACCTTGGTAGGCGAACAAAGAGCGAAACATAAAAAGAGATGTTCTCTTTACCTCTATTTCACGAGCCCGCATCTTCTCCCAAGCTGGTCGGCATTGCGCGGATTGCCGCCGAGGGCAGTTCTCTGCGCGAGGGCTACAACGTCGAATACTTCACGCTTGGGTCGCGGAACTTGCTGAACCGCGTGGTCAGCGGGAGAAATCTGCCTTTCACCTGGGCGATCAATCCCTATCGCGGCTGCGAATTTGCCTGCAAGTATTGTTATGCGCGCTACACCCACGAATTCATGGAACTGCGTGATGGAGTGGAGTTCGAGCGCAAGATCTTCGTCAAGCAGGAAGCGGCTGCCATTCTGCGTTCGGAACTCAAGCGAGTGAAAAGGAGCGAGGAGATCGCTATTGGAACCGCGACCGATCCTTATCAACCGGCGGAGCGGCGGTTCGAGATCACCAAGGCAGTCCTCGAGGAACTGGCGCGACATTCCGGGCTCTCGATCGGAATCGTGACCAAGTCGAACATGATCACGCGGGATGCGGAGATTCTGCGACGCGTCGGCGAGAGCAATCGGGTTTTCGTGAACATGACGGTTACTACTGTCAATACGGAACTGGCTCGCAAACTGGAACCGAGGGCGCCGCGTCCTGATCTCCGGCTCGAGGCTGTTCGCCAGTTGAACTTAGCGGGAGTCGATGCGGGAGTGATTTGCGCTCCGGTGCTGCCGGAGATCACCGACGGCCCTCGCGACCTCGAAGCCCTGGTGAAGGCTGCCAAAGAAGCCGGTGCGAAATATGTTTTTGCGAACCCGCTCTTCCTCAAGCCTTGTTCGGCGGCGGTGTTCCTGCCCTTTGTGGAAGAGAACTTCCCTGCTCTTGCGGACCGATACAAAAAGCGTTATGCGGATCGCGCTTTCCTGCCGAAAGCCTATGGACAGCGATTATCGCAATTGATGGCGGCTCTCCGGCGCAAGTACGGAATCGGCGACGATCATGCCCGACAAAGCCGAAAGGCACACGAGAGTCTGGAGCAGATGGATTTGTTTTGAGACCAGGCGTTCTATTCGCGCTCGCACGGCCTTGGCACCTTCGGCCTGCCCTATAATGATGTTGCTCCCATGACGTCTCCCCCGCCAGCGCCTCCTCCATCCTCCTTCAAAACAAAAGCGCGAGGCTTTTGGCATCGAGTCACTGAAGGTTTGGCTCTCAGCCAGCTCTGGTCGCAGCTTGTGAAAGACGCGCGGTCCAGCTACCGCCTCTATTCTGCCGGGCTAGAGAATCTTGAACGGGAACCGGGCCGCCGCCGCCGAGGCTGGCAGATTACCAAGGCGCTTTTCTGGGCGGTCATTGAAAAACTGACGCCGGCGCGCCGGGTGTTAGTTCTGCTGGGGCTCATTCTCCTGTTCTTTCCCGCCGGCGGATTCACCGTTACGAACGGCGAGAATCGGGTAGAGATTCACGAACTGGACTTGCACGTCTGGGGCGGCCTGCTTTTGCTGGTCGTGCTGCTGCTTGAACTGGCTGACCGTGTCGTGATGAAGCGCGACCTTGAGATCGCCAAAGACATCCAAGCGTGGTTATTGCCCGGAGCTCCGTTGCAGCTTCCGGGGTATCAGATTGCCTACGCAACTCGTCCCGCGAATACGGTGGCTGGCGATTACTACGATGTGATCCTCAGGCCGGGCGCTACGCCGAGTCAGGACCGCGTCTTGTTCGTGGTCGCGGACGTAGCCGGGAAGAGCATTCCGGCGGCGATGTTGATGGCAACCTTCCAGGCGAGTCTTCGCACGCTATCGCCGAGCGGAGTCTCGCTGGCCGATCTCGTGGCCGGCGTTAACCACTATTCCTGCTCCAACAGCATGGGCGGAGTTCGCTTCACAACCGCTTTTTTTGCCGAACTCGATCCGCTGACCGGGGAGATCGTATACATCAACGCCGGGCATAACGTTCCCATCCTTCGCAAGAAAACAGGCGCGATCGAGCGACTGGAAGCGGGCGGCTTGCCGGTTGGAATTTTTGCCGGAACGTCTTACCAGACGGCCACGACCCGGCTGGAAGGCGGCGATTATCTCGTCATTTTCACTGACGGGATCGTGGAAGCGGTCAACGCACGCAACGAAGAATACGACGAATCGAGATTGCTTGCGCTGGTGAACCGTTATTCAGCTGTGGCCCCGGCGGATCTGCTCCGCTCCCTGCTGGCGGAACTCGATCAATTCGTAGGAAACACTCCGCAGCATGACGACATGACCTGCTTGTTGCTCAAAAGAGAGTAACCTGCGTCGCCCAACTACTTCTTCTCTGCAACTCCGGACGACCAAGCAGCGCCATTCCCCGCAACGGAGAGAAGCTGTCCCGCCGCATTTTGCGCATCGGCAAAGTCCGGGGCGAGACTGCGAGCTTGCGCCATGGTGACTTCAGCCTCGGACGACCGCCCCGCCCGGCGCATCGCCTCCGCGAGCAGGACGTAGTTCATCGCGTCTGGTTCGACTCTGGCGGCGTGAGCTAGCTGGCTAACGGACTGTTCGTACTCTCCGTGACGCATCGCCAGCACGCCGGAGCCGACGAGCGCTTCCGCGTTGTCGGGGTTTAGATGCAAAGCATTCTGATAGCTCTCGAAAGCCCGATCAAAGTGGTGCATTTCAGATGAGCTCCAGCACAGGCGGTCCAGCTCCACCTTTAAAGTGGGATCGCTGGAAGCGCCAGACCGAATCGCATTCTTCGATCGCCTCCTGCGGATATCCGACCCCTCTTCATAAACGGCAA
>CAVRYB010000096.1:0-43393 GCA_963725295.1 uncultured Acidobacteriaceae bacterium | reverse complement strand
GTTCCGCGTTTCGTCCTGCGCGAAGGCCGGTTAACCTTCCAGCATCCGCAGAGACCCGGCGCGCCGACGAGTTTCTGTAACAGCCTAGCCAATGTTTGCGGGTTGTCGGACGAACGCATGCTTTGCCGGTGTGTCCGACTCCCCGGTGATCAATAGCCAGATTGCTGCGACGGGACTCCCCAGACAGGTCTGAACAGTGCCAGTATTTCTAGCCGGTTGCCGTCAAACCGGTCAGGGTTTCCGTTCGTGGATGTGGTGGCGGGTTCAACATCGGGAATCGCATCAGGAGGGCAAACTTCCGCAGGTGGGGAACTCGTTTCAGTTCTCCGACAACCTGAGCTGGGTCAAAGGAGTGGCATCACGATGAAATTCAGGCGCCGATGTGCGACGTTGATGGGTTCGATCAGGACGTTGTTTTACAACGTTAGCAGGAAAATTCACGTTCGATAGCAGCGGCAACAACGCCATCAGCTCTCATGACGATTACCCGGGATATTTCCTGAGCTGGCGGACGTCTACTCTCAAGGCCTGCACAGCGAGACGTGCGCAATACCGGCCTGTATTTGTTCGCGCAGGACAGCTGGAAGGTCAAATCCAATCTCACTCTCAACTACGGCTTCCGTTGGAACTCGATACGCCGCTGACCGATGCTCTGGGGCATGTGCAGACTTTCCGTCCCGGCCAACAGCGCGACGTATCCCTGCACCATTGCAAATCCGGATGCGTTGGGCAATCCTTCCACGCTGGCTTATTGTCCTACCGGACTCGTGGTTCCCGGAGATCCGGGTGTCCCCAGCGGCCTGACGTCGAATTATTAGAAGGCGTTCGCCCGCGCATTGTCTCGCTTATAGTCCCAACTTTAACGATGGTCTGTTGGGAAAGATTTTTGGGAGTAACAGCAAGACCAGCATTCGTACCGGCTGGGGGCTTTTCTATAACCCGATGGAGCAACTGTGCTCGAACAGTTTGGCGCCGAGCCGCCTTTCGGTTCCAGCCCGACCTTCTACAGCACCTCTTCAATACTCCGTTTGTTGGGCAGGATGGAAGTATCGCGGCGAACGGGTTCAATGGCTTTCTGCCCAAGACGCCTCGTGGACAGGATCCAAATTGGGCGGGTTATTCTCCAATCCTGATGTATGGAGATTTCCAGCCGCACCTCCGGACACAGTACACCGCGCAATACAACTTCAGCATCCAGCGCGAACTCACGAAAGATCTGCTCTGGCAGATCAACTATGTAGGTTCCCAAGGCCATCGCCTCCTGGGTTCGCACGATATCAATCCTGGGAACCCCCAGACCTGCCTGGACCTTGCAAACCTGGGGCAAGGCTGCGGGCCAACTGCCGAAGACAATACATACCAATTTACGTTGGGGGCGGGACGAACGCTCACCATGCCGAACAATCAAGTGATCACGGGCGCTGCGGGCGGAACGCCGATTTTTCTGGCGGGAACGCGACCCTACTCAGCTCCCAACTGTGTTACCAGTGGCCCAAACGCTGGTACGACTGTCCGGCAAACGGTAATCCCATCTTCACGAACATCTTTGCTGAAGACACGATTGCCAATTCGGCATACAACTCCTTGCAGACGATGCTGGAAAAGCGCTTCTCCCATGGACTGCAGTTCCAGGCGGCTTATACGTGGAGCAAGTCGCTGGATTGGGCCTCGAGCTTCGAAGAGACACTCAACCCCTTCGACTATAAAAAGAGTCGTGCCCTGTCGTTGTTCAATTCCGCACAACGGTTCGTCATTAACTACGTTTGGGATATTCCTGTGCCGAAGTACCAGGGCATCAAAGGCAGGATTCTCGATGACTGGCAAGTTTCAGGCATCACGCAGTTCCAGAGCGGATTCCCCATTCGGCTGCAGACGCAAGACGACAACGAGTTGATTGGTAGCTTGTTCTTCTTCGGCACGGCAGCGCCGCAGATGACGAGAAATGTCCCGCAGCTCCAGAATCCGAAGGTTGCACAACGATCAACGGCGTACCGGGATACTATTATCTGACGCCGGGTCAGTTTGCCGATCCGCCAGTAGGCCAATTCTCAACGACCCCCCGTTCCATATGTTGCGGCCCCGGGGAGAACCAGTGGGATCTGACGTTCTCTAAGAAGATTTCTCTCAGCGAGGGCAAGTACTTCCAGTTCCGCGCTGATATTTTCAACCTGTTCAACAAGACGCAGTTCGTCAATCCGGACGGAAATTTCTCGGATTCTACCTTCGGACAGATTCTGCAGGCTCGCGATCCGCGTCTTGTACAATTTGCCTTGAAGTTCTACTTCTAGCCCCATCCCCGGGCGGTTTCGACCGCCCGGGTCTAATCTAATGGCCTTTCTGGCCTGAGTTATTACTGGAGATCACGATGTACCCCGCATTGAAGAAAGAGCTCGAAACTTTCGAGCGACGTACTCCGAAGTCCGCCGAAGCGCATAAGAAAAATTTGAAGCGCCTGCCTTTGGGCGTGGCCAGCAACTATCGCGCTTATGATCCGTATCCCATTTTCGTTTCTGAGGCTTCGGGGAGCAAGTTTCGCGATCTCGATGGCAATGAATACATTGACCACAACTTGTGTTTTGGCACGTTGATGGCAGGGCACTCGCATCCGGCGGTGATCAAGGCCGTCGAAGGGCGGTTGCACAAGGGCACGGCCTACGGCATGCCGCACAACATGGAATGGGAACTGGCGGAAGAAATCTGCACGCGCTTTCCGGTGGAGATGTGCCGCTTCGGCAATAGCGGCACGGAAGCCACGATGCACACGATTCGTCTGGCGCGCGCCGCGACCGGGCGCGACAAGATCATCAAGTTTGAAGGCGGATATCACGGGCTGCACGATGCGGCGCTGGTCAGCGTGAAGCCGCATCCGCCGGCCGACGATTTCGGAGACATCAAGAATCCGAAGCCGGTTTCGGGCGGAAAGGGCGTTCCTAAGGCGAGTATCGCAAACGTGCCGATTGCGACTTTTAACGATCTCGAAACAGTGGAGCGCCGGTTCAAAGAGAATCCGAACGAGATTGCAGCGGTAATTCTTGAGCCGATCATGATGAACGTCGGGCTCTGCATGCCGGAGAAGGGGTTCCTCGAAGGCTTGCGTTCGCTTTGCGACAAATACGGCGCGCTGCTGATTTTCGACGAAGTGAAGACTGGCGCGAAACTGTGCTGGGGCGGCGCTTCGGAATATTTCGGCGTGACTCCGGACATGATCTGCCTGGCGAAGTCGATTGGCGGGGGATTTCCGCTGGCCGCTTTCGGCACGCACAAGCGCGTCATGGACTTGATCTCGGACCACAAGGTTTTTCACGGTGGCACCTACAATACGAATCCCATCTCGATGGCGGCTGGCATCGCGACGTTCCGCGAAGTGCTCACACGCGCGAATTATGCCCACACCGACAAACTGAGCGCGAAGCTCACGGACGGCTATCGGAAGGTTGTGGCGAAGTCCGGGCTGCAGGCGTACATCGCGAGCGCGGGCGCGAATGGCGCGCTGATGCTGTATCCGAAGGAAATTCGCAACTACCGCGACTGGCTGCCCGTTGACGTCGACCTGTGGCGGCACTACTGGTTCGCCATGGTGAATCGTGGAGTGATGCCACAACCTTACTGGTGGGACGAACAGTGGACGATCTCCGTGCAGCACACCGAGGCGGATATCGACCAGCACCTCGCAGTTTTTGGCGACATTGCTCCAGCGCTCGCGGCGGCACAACACGAGCGGCTGGGCGCGGTCGCAGCACACTAACTTCGATCGGGCGATCTCACCGTCGGGTCATCGGGCCATCTGAAACCGATGATCCGACGGCCCGATCACCCGATGATCCAATTCTTGAATGTCCAATACTGATCCCAATCAGCCGGAGTTAAAGCGCGTCCTTGGACGCTTTGATCTGGTATTGCTGTTTGTTGTCGCCGTTTTCAATCTGAACGTGGTGCCGAGCATCGCGGCCAATGGCGGCGTGACCGTCTGGCTGTGGATCATTTCTCTGCTGCTCTTTTTCTGGCCGCAGGGGATCGCAGTGATCGAACTCGCGCATCGCTATCCAGGCGAAGGCGGCGTTTACCTGTGGGCGAAGGAAGTGTTCGGCGACTTCCACGGATTCCTTTCCGGCTGGTGTTACTGGACGAACAACATGCTGTATGTTCCGACGGTGATGCTCTATTTCGTCGGAGTATCGGTGTTTGCGCTGGGGCCGGGGCATGCCGGGCTCGCTGACAGCAAGAGCTTCGCGATGCTGGCGTCGCTCGCACTGCTCGCGCTGCTCACCGTTCTCAACATCGTTGGCCTCGGAGTAGGCAAGTGGCTCAACAACCTTGGTGCCATCGGAACATTTGTGGCGGCGGCGGTTCTGATCAGCCTTGGCGTGACGGTTTGGTCGCGTTTCGGTACGACTGTGACTGCGGCAGACTTTCGGATTCCTCCAGACCCACGGTTCGTCTTGAATTCGTTCGGCGTGATCTGTTTCGGCCTGGTGGGGCTGGAACTGGCGTCGGTGATGGGCGACGAAATTCGAGATCCGCAGAAAACCCTGCCCGGCGCGGTGGCGTGGGGTGGTCTCATTTCAGGCGCGCTGTATATCGGAGCGACGCTGACGCTGCTAATCGCGGTCGGAAAAAACGACATCAGCGTGCTGCAAGGAATCGTGCAAGCTGTTAGCCACATGGCCGGCAAAGTCGGCGTGGCGTGGATCATCACGCCGTTTGCGCTGATGCTGAGCCTGTCGATTGCCGGGATTGGTTCAGCGTGGATGGGCGGCTCGGCGCGTATTCCGTTTGTCGCCGGACTTGATTCGTATATGCCCGCGTGGCTGGGGAAAGTTCATCCGAAATATCGCACGCCGCACGCGGCGTTGATCGTGCAGGCGGTTGTATCCCTGATTTTGATTGTCATCAATTTCTACGCCTCCGGCGGAGTGCAGGAAGCTTTCCAGACCATGCTTTCGCTGGCGGTGGTGCTGCAGTTGGTACCGTTCCTGTACGTGTTTGCGGCGCTGTTGAAGTTCGCGTTCAAGGGCGACTTGGCGGGCGGACGGTATGGTCGCGGCACTCTCATTTGTTCAGGTTTGTGCGGATTTGTGACAACCGCGCTTGGAATCGCCTTGGCATTTTTCCCGGCCAAGCAGATCACGTCGGTGTGGAAGTACGAGGCGAAGATGTTCGGCTTCACTTTGTTTTTTCTCGCATTGGCCGCATTTTTCTTTTTTGTCTACGGCAGGCTGAAGCCGTCTCCGGCCGCTGCCGTGAAGCCTATTTGAGTGGTGGAGGTTGTTATGCCCGGTGGTGTGAAAACGGACGTCAAAACGTATTCGATGTTGATCAACGGCGAGTGGGTCGCCAGTAAGTCGGCGAAGACTTTTCCTGTCTACGATCCCTCGACCGAAGAAGTGATTGCGCAGGTTCCGGATGGCAATGCGGAGGATGTGAACCGCGCCGTGGCGGCGGCCAAGGCTGCATTTGAGGAAGGGCCGTGGGCGACCACGACGGCACAGGAGCGGGGACGGATTCTGTTTCGTCTGTCCGAAAAGATTCGGCAAAATCTGCCGATGCTTGCGGAGCTCGAGTGCCGGAACTCAGGCAAGCCGATTGTTGAAGCCGAGTTCGACATCAACGACACGGCCACGTGTTTCGAATATTACGGCGGATTGGCTACGAAGGTTGTCGGCTACGTGAATCCGGTTCCTGACAACGCGATGAGTCTTTCGCTGAAAGAGCCGATGGGCGTTGCAGGGCAGATTGTTCCCTGGAATTATCCGCTGACGATGGCAGCCTGGAAATTGGCTCCGGCGATCGCCGCTGGTTGTACCTGCGTACTGAAGCCAGCCGAGCAAACGCCGCTCTCTGTGCTCGAAGTCGCGAAGTGGTTCGATGAGATCGGATTGCCAAAGGGTGTGGTGAATATCATCACGGGCTTTGGCGAGACTTGTGGTTCGCCGTTGGTCAAGCATCCAGACGTGAACAAGATTGCTTTCACGGGCTCAGCCGCGGTGGGGAAGATCATCGTAAAAGAGGCGGCCGATACGGTGAAGCGCGTAACGCTGGAGTTGGGCGGTAAGTCTCCAAACATCTTTTTTGCCGATGCTGATTTTGAAGCTGCCATTGACGGAGCACTGTTTGGCGTCTTCATCAATCAGGGAGAAGTTTGCTCGGCAGGCAGCCGCATCCTGGTGCAGAAGTCGATTTACAAGAAGTTTGTGGAAGCCATGGCCGAAAAGGCGAAGAAGATCAAGCTGGGTCCGCCGCTCGATCGCGATACGAAGATGGGTTCGCTGGTATCGAAAGAACAATATGACCGCGTGCTTTCGTATCTTGAAGTCGGCAAAAAAGAAGCCAAGGTGGCTTCCGGCGGAGGGCGCGCTGATAAGTTCGCCAAGGGTTATTTCGTGCAGCCGACTATTTTCTACGACGTCGATAACAGCGCCCGCATCGCGCGCGAAGAGATCTTGGTCCCGTTGCAACCGTGATTCCGTTCGAAGACGAGAAAGATGCGCTGAAGATTGCCAACGATTCGCCCTACGGACTAGCTGCCGCCGTGTGGACGCGAGACATTTTCAAGGCCATGCGCGCCGTGAAGGCGCTGAGAGTCGGTATCGTCTGGGTCAACCACATGCAGCCGACTTATGTGGAAGCTCCTTGGGGCGGATATAAGCAATCGGGTTTTGGACGCGAACTTGGCCCCTGGGGCATCGAAGAATATCTCGAGACCAAGCAGGTGTATATCAATTTGAACGAGGCTCCGATCGGGTGGTATTGAGAAACAGTGGGCAGTGGTCGGTGGTCAGTGGTCAGTGTGAAGTAGACCCGACTCTCGCGCCGGCTGATTTGTCCAATGGGGAGCTGATAGCTGAGAGCTGAGAGCTTTATTTATGTCGACAATTCAATTGCGAACACCGATTCCCGGACCGCGCTCGCAAGCGCTGATGAAGCGGCGCAACGCGGCCGTGGTTCAGGGGGCGTTTCACGCGACCCCTGTTTTCGTTGCTAGAGCCGAGGGAGCGGTCGTCGAGGATGTCGACGGCAATCGCCTGATCGATTTTGCCGGCGGTATCGGATGTCTCAACACCGGACATCGTGCGCCGGCCGTGGTCGACGCGGTGCGGCGCCAGTTGGATCGCTTCCTGCACACCAGCTTCAACGTGTTGCCGTATGAAAGCTACATCAGCGTTTGTGAGAAGCTGAATGCGCTCGTGCCAGGCAAAGGTCCGAAGAAGACCGTCTTAGTGAACACGGGCGCCGAAGCTGTCGAGAACGCGATCAAGATCGCGCGCCGCTACACGAAGCGGCAGGCGATCATTTGCTTTGAAGATGCGTTTCACGGACGCACTTACATGGCTATGGCTGCGACCAGTAAGGTGCATCCTTACAAGGCAGGATTTGAGCCGTTTCCGAGTGAGGTGTACCGCATTCCGTATGCGTATTGTTATCGGTGCTCGTATTCAATGAAGTATCCGTCGTGCGACGTGCATTGTGCGCGGCACATCGAAGACACATTCAAGCGGGTGGTGGCGGCTGAGTCCGTGGCGGCGGTGATTGTTGAGCCGATCCTGGGAGAAGGTGGATTTGTCACTCCACCGGCGGAGTTCTATCCCACACTCGGTGAAATCTGTCGCAAGTACGGCATCCTGCTGATTGCGGATGAAGTGCAGACAGGATTCGCTAGAACGGGCGCGATGTTTGCGTGCGAGCGTCTGGGACTCGATCCCGATATGGTCACGATGGCGAAATCGCTGACCGGCGGCCTGCCGATGGCGGCAGTGACGGGACGTGCTGACATCATGGATGCTCCTGGAGTTGGACAGTTGGGCGGCACTTTCGCGGGCAATCCAGTGGCCTGCGAAGCGGCTCTGGCCGCGCTCGACATCATCGAAAAAGAGAATCTCTGCGCGCGCGCGAATGTGCTTGGGGAACGGTTCCGCAAACGCGCGGCAAAGTGGCAAGCACAGTGGGAACTGGTTGGCGAGGTTCGAGGACTGGGAGCGATGCAGGCGCTCGAACTCGTCCGCTCGAAGGTGAAACGGGAACCGGCTGCTGAAGAGACGAAACAGGTATCGCAATATTGCTACGAGCATGGGCTGGTAACAATCACAGCGGGGTCGTACAGCAACGTAATTCGGCTGCTCATGCCGCTGGTGATCACCGATTCGCAGATGGACGAGGCAATGGACGTGCTGGAATCTGCGCTGGCGCATGTGGCGGAAGGTTGTGTTGAAGCGAGCGCTCTTACTCGTCCGACCTGAGCATAGACTGGACAGCAGACGAGTGACTGCCAATGAGGTTGCTCACCACAGAGTCACAGAGCCGAGTTTTGCAGTTTTCTCTGTGTCTCGGTGACCCTGTGGTGAATACAAGGTGTGAAACGAGGAAGCAATGACGACGGCTACAACGACGCCCACTATGACCGGCCAGGAAATTGTCGATCTAACTAAGAAGCACACGCTGTTTGAATGGTCGGCGCAATCAAAGGTCGATCCGATTCCGGTAGCGCGCGCCAAGGGAATTTATTTTTGGACGCCGGAAGGAAAGCGCTTCATCGATTTCAACAGCCAGTTGATGTCGGTGAACATCGGACACGGCGATGAGCGCGTGATTCGGGCGATTACCGAACAGGCATCGACGCTCGCATATGCGAATCCGTTCATGGCTACCGAGCCACGGGCGCGGCTGGGGGCGAAGCTTGCCGAGATTACTCCGGGCGACATCGACACTTTTTTCTTTACGAATGGTGGCGCCGAGGCCAATGAAAACGCGATCAAAATTGCTCGCTTCTTTACTGGACGTCACAAGATCATGGCGCGGTACCGGTCGTATCACGGTGCGACGGCAGGTGCGGTCAGTCTGACGGGTGATCCGCGCAGATGGGCCGCGGAGCCGGGGATTCCGGGCGTGGTGCGCGTGCTCGATCCTTATCACGGCATCGAACGTGGGTGGGAGTCAGCGGAAACTTCGCTGACCATGATCGAGGAGATTATTCAACTGGAAGGTCCGAACACGATTGCTGCGTTTTTCCTGGAAATCGTAACCGGGACGAACGGTATTTTGGTACCGCCCGACGGCTACATGCAGGGAGTGCGCAAGCTGTGCGATAAGTACGGGATTCTGATGGTCGCCGACGAAGTGATGTCCGGCTTTGGGCGCACGGGCGAGTGGTTCGCCATCGACCACTGGAAGGTTGTTCCGGACCTGATCTGCATGGCCAAAGGGCTCACATCGAGCTACATTCCGCTGGGCGCGGTGGGTATGCGGCGGCATATTGCCAAACACTTTGACGACAAGGTGTTTTACGGAGGGCTGACTTACAACAGCCATCCCATGGGATGCGCCACTGCGCTGGCGACGATCAAGGTCTACGAAGAAGACAATCTGATCGAGAACGCGCGGAAGATGGGCGCGATCATGAAGACGCTGGGCGCGGAGTTGCAGGCAAAACATCCGTCGGTGGGCGCGGTGCGGTCGATTGGCCTGTTTGGCATCGTGGAACTGGTCCGTGATCGTAAGACGCGGCAGCCGATGGCTCCGTTTAACGGGACTTCGGAAGAGATGGTCGCGCTCGGCAAGTTCTTCCGCGAGAAAGGGCTCTATACGCTGGTGCGCTGGAACACGTTCTATACGAATCCTCCGTTGTGCATTAACGAGCAGCAACTGCGCGAGGCGTTCGCGATCATTGATAAGGGCTTGGAGATTACGGATCGGGCGGTGAAGGGGTAGGTGTCGGTTCCCGGTTCTAAGTTCGACCGGGATTTGCCGCCAGTACCATCGAGACTCAGTGCGGTATTACCTCTCGTGGGCGGGTGTCGATCGTTTCTCGAAAATGTTCAATCGCTAGATGAACGTCCCAAATGGTTTGTGTGTTCGACAGACGGTCGAGGTAAAGGTTCCGTCGAGCGACAGCAGCGAGGTCAAAAGCCCAGAGCAGACTCATGAGGGGACTGATAAACAGCCTGCTGCTCTGCGTACGCGGGGTTCGGTGGTAGTCGCCGAACCGCCCTTCGATTGCGGAGGCGATACTCCCGTTAACGATGCTCGGTTTCTGCGAGGTCGCGAGCTCTGCGGCGTTTACGGCATCGAGGTACGAGCGAACCTCGGGCATACTCCTCAGTAGAGCCGTTGCGCCTAGGAAAGCGTCCTGAGCGGCCAGAGCTGCTACATTCTCCAACCAGTTTGCGTGGCAAACGCCGTGGTATGTATCGATGCCGAACCCGACGCACGCAACGATCCGCGTTTGCACGTCTATCGCAGCAACTGCGGCGAGACTCGCCATGTCTTCAGACGGTGTGCCGAGACCTGCTTCATCGCCACGAAGTAGGATGTCCGTGCCACCGTCAACAAGCACGATTGCGTCCAAGTCGAGCAACCGCACCAAGTGGCGATAGCCTTCTCGGATGGGTGAGACGCCCAGTTTCTCGAAGGCGTAAACGGTGACGTCTTCACCTCGCCTTGAGAGAAACTGAGCCAATGTGCGCTCGGGAAAATACGGGTCGGGGCTGGAGGTCGTGGCCTCTACCGAATAAAGTGCGCGTGTCAATGCCTGCGCATTGGTACTCCCAAGGCTCACAAACGAAAGATTGGCGAGAAAAACCTTCTTGCCGAGCGATCTCAAGCGTTCGTAGATTGGCAGTCCGGCGTATACATCGAAGCCACCGCCAGCGCCCGCCACGAGCACACGCTGACTGCTTTCAATTGCCGACGGGAGGCGAAGAACATCCATACTGAAAGTGACAGTGTCGTTCAACCCAAATTATAGACGTGATGGGCTGCCCGCCAATGAAAGACGAAAATATTGCGATGCCTAGCGCCAGCTGCGCTGCTGAGCGTCGTAAGAGGTCGTCGTCGGCTCGGGGTGGGATTTGTTAACGTGAGCGTTAATGGCGGTGGCGGCCTGGGTGCGGAGGTTGCCGGCTTTCGCGTCGAAGTCTACCGTACTCACACTGTGATTGCAGTGCACGCAGGTGAACTTCATTCCGCTCTTGATGCGCTCGATTCTGTAGGCTTTCACTGAGTGAATTGTATCGTCATGCGTGCTATTATCGGTCCGCGATGTTGGGAACGAAGGTAACGCGACCGAGTGCCCAGGGACATTCGTCCCTTGGGGACTTCCGTGATTCTGGCCATGATTCCCCGTGCTGAAGCGCCGGAAGCCCGTCTCTACGCGAGATTGGACCGGCGGTGCGACCCATCCCTGCGCGGGGCGGAATCCCGTTACGACACCGGTAAACACTTCATTTTGCCAGGCGGTTGTATTTTTTCAAGACTTCGCGCAGGCGATCGTGCGGAAGGGCCATGACGTTGTGGCCGTCGATGCCGGTCATGGTGTCGGCGGCGATCATGGCGTTGACGACTGCTTCCTCTGTGGCCTGAACGGTGGCCAGGAAGATGGGATCCAGGCTGTCGTTCGGAATCATTTTCAGATCGTGGATGCCTTTGGGACTGGCGGAGCCGGGATTGGCGGTAGAGAAAGCGACGAAGATATCTCCGGAGCCGTCGCCCGAATAACTGCCGTCGCGGCCGAGGCCGAGCGAAGCACGGCGGGCGATGCGCTTGAGTTGCGTGGGGATCAGCGGCGCGTCGGTGGCGATGACGATAATGATCGAGCCGACGTCTTCGCCGTGGCGCGGGTGCTCGGGAATTTCTTTGCCGACCGGAACGCCGGCGATGCGAAGCTGGTCGCGGCGTCCGTAGTTGCACTGCACCAGAACGCCGACGGTGTAGCCGCCGTCTTTTGAGTCGAGCGCGCGCGAGGCGGTGCCGATGCCTCCTTTGAATTCGTTGCAGACCATGCCGGTGCCGCCGCCCACGTTGCCTTCTTCGACCGGGCCGCCGTGCGCGGAGTCGAGCGCGTGGAAAGCGTCGTCGGGTTTGACGTGAAATCCGTTGATGTCGTTCAGACAGCCGTCCCAGGTTTCGGCCACGACGGGCAGCGACCACCAGTAGCCTTCCCTGTCGGGCTAGCCGTGCTTGACCTTCCAGGCGATCACGGCGTCGCGCACCACGCCGACGCTGTGCGTGTTGGTGATCATAATGGGGCCGTCGAGAAAGCCGGAGTCTTCGAGCCAGGTGGTGCCGGTCATCTCTCCATTACCGTTGAGCGTGAACCACGCGCCGAAGACGGCGTCGGTCATTGTTCTTGCCGCGCGGGAGAACGGCGGTGACACCGGTGCGGACCGGACCTTCGCCGACCTTCAGCTTACCCTCGCCGGAGATGAGCGTGGTGTGGCCGACCTCGACGCCGCTTGGACGTCGGTGATGGCGTTATTGGGGCCGGGCGTGCCGTCGAACGGAACGCCGAGGTCGCGCGCTCGGGGCTTGGACTGGGCGAGGCGAAGAAGCTGAGCGCGAGGACAAAAAGCGGAAGAGAAACGACTGGCGAGCGAAGCGCGTCATAAGTTGGCCACCATGGGCTTGCTTGTCGTTGGAGTTAATCGCGAACGCGGGGTAGTGGTGCAGTTTGATTGTCATCCCGAGCAAGCGGTTTTTGCGCAGCGAGGGTCTGGGCGAGCCGCGATGCGTCGCGTTCTTCGCGACGCAATAATCGCGCGTTCGGCTCGTCCCTTTTCAAAACTGACACTACCGTACGCGGGCAGTATAGAACTTTCAGAAGCGTGGATTTACAATCCTCTCAAGCTGCGGCAGCGAGGAGAGGACATGGAGAACTGGAAACGGGCGGCGATTGCGGGATCGGTCGGCGGTGCAGCGCTGCTGGCGATGAAGGGTCGGCGTTCGGCGGCGGTCCTGGTAGGAAGCGTGGGTTTGGCGGTGCTGGCCTCGGAGTATCCCGAGACGTTTGAGAAGATTCGCGAGGAATTGCCTTCCTATGTGCGGCAAGGAACGCGCTTTCTGGACCTGGCGATGAAAATCGGGGACAAGATCAGCGAACTGGCGGAAAAGCGCGCGCTGCAGGCGTTTGAGGAGTTGGGAGAGTTCTAAGGGCTCGCCTGTCGTCGTTCGTCCTTCGTCGTTCACGAAGGAACGCGATCACGTTTAATCGATTCCCAGTTGTTTGCGGGCTTCGGGGCTGAGGCGTTCGGGAGTCCAGGCGGGTTCCAAACTACAGTGACGTTCGTGTTGCGGACGCCGGGGAGCTGCTCGACGCGGGATTTGACCTGGGCGCTGATGTTGACGTGTTCGGGGCATCCCTGGGCGGTGAGGGTCATATCGACGTTGACGTCCTGCTGGCCTTCGGGGACATCTTCAAAGCGAATTTCGTAGATCAGGCCGAGATCGACGATGTTGACGGGGATTTCGGGGTCGTAGCATTGGCGGAGCGCGTTGAGGACATCATCCTGGATTAATGGCATGTCATAGTCTACCGGTTTTCGCCGAGTCGGGTCAGAATAGTGGAGTCACTATCTTAGATCATGGCCATTCACTTCCGAGGTCCAGAAAAAACTGCAGATCTTCCTGGCCGCTGCCATTGTGATTGTGGGGGCGCGCGCCGCGTACATCGTTTACGAACGGCACGAAGCGATGAAGGAAGAGTCCGCGCCCACACAGGAGGTTGCGCTGAAAGCGGACTATTATGTTTCACCGAAGAATCTGCATCCGTACGATTTGAAATCGGCGCGGGAACTGACTAAGCAGCCCGTATGGGTGAAAATCGGCGGCCATCTCACCTACTATCCTTATGACCGGGCGCGGCACAGGACGGATTGGGGGCATGAGGCTGGTACGCTGGTGCCGATTGCAGAAGCTCGCTATTCAAGACGTGGTGACCGATGTTTCGCCGAAGGCTCCGGGCACCGAGCAGGTGATGGCGTGTTTTCGACTCGATGGAAAGGCTTATGCGGTGCCGATTGGCGGCGAAGAAGGACGGCGAGTTCAAAATTTATTCTGACGGGAATTTTTTTTATCCAAGATCCGCAGGAACTGTACAAGCACTGGCCGGCGGATGTGTGGCAGGCAATTGACGCGCATCGAAGTGCAACCAGGGGATGAGCGAATTGCAGGCAGTTTCGCGATTGGGATGGGTGTTCCGGTGGGATTGGGCCATTATGGATGGCGAACACTGCATTATCCGAATGGGGGCAAGCCGGTGGCGATCGCATTTGACAATGATAAGGCGGTTTCGATCACACCCGGAGCATAGCGTACAATTCCCGGCATGAAACGAATGTCCGGTGTTGTTGCCGCTCTCCTGTTCTGCCTCTTCGTTCTTTCCACTCTCACTCTTGCCGCTCCGCGGACGCTGCGCGTTGACTACTACCATTCAGGAAATTCCCACGATGAATGGTTCAGCATGGATCGTGTCGTGCTGGAGCCTTTGGGGTGGCCCGAAAATCCTGCCGAAAGCGATTGATGAAAGCGGGCTTGGCAACTACCTGTTTGAAGTCCGCGAGCGAGGCGACGGGGAAATTGCTGTACTCGCGCGGATTTAACTCGGTATTTGCCGAGTGGAGGACAACCGATGAGGCGCAACACGGGAACCGGACGTTTTCGGAGTCTCTGCGCTTCCCGAATCCAGAAGGGCCGGTGGAAGTATCGGTGAAAGAGCGCGATGCCAGCGGCTTTCATGAAGTGTGGAAGTCGGCGGTCGATCCGAAGGATAAGTTCGTGGATCGTTCGCGGCCGCCGTCTCCGGGTTCGCTGATGGAATTGCAGAAGATGGGTGATCCGGCGACGAAGGTCGATTTGCTGGTGTTGGGCGACGGCTATACGACGGCGGAGCGCGGCAAGTTCGAGAAAGATGCGCGGCGCTTTATCGATGCACTGTTTGCAGCGTCTCCCTTCCGCGAGCATCGCCAGGATTTCAACGTCTGGGGATTGTGTCCGGCGGCGGCCGAGTCGGGAATTTCGCGGCCTTCGAGCGGAATCTACCGGCGCTCGCCGTTGGGCGCTTCGTATGACACGTTCGACTCAGAGCGCTATGTGCTGACCATGGAAAATCGCACATTACGCGATGTGGCATCATTCGCGCCCTATGAGTTCGTAGAGATTCTGGTAAACGGGAAGACATATGGCGGCGGTGGAATTTTCAATCAGTACGCAACGGTTGCGATCGACAATGCCTGGTCGAACTACGTGGGTGTGCATGAATTCGGCCATCAGTTTGCCGCGCTGGCGGATGAATACTATACGTCCGATGTTTCGTACCTATCGTCGGAGAAACGAACCGAGCCATGGGAGCCGAATGCGACCGCATTGCTGGATCCGGCAAATTTGAAGTGGAAGGATCTGGTGGAAACAGGCACGCCTTTGCCGACGCCGTGGAGCAAAGAAGAATTCGAAAAGTTCGAGGCACGGATTCAGAAGCAGCGGCGAGAACTCCGCGCAGCGGGGAAGCCGGAATCGGAAATGGAAGAGTTGTTCCGCCAAGAGCGCGCGGAAGAAGTCGCAATGTTTCGTGCGGAGAAGTATTTTGGGAAGGTCGGCGCATTCGAAGGCGCGAATTATGAGGCGAAGGGATATTACCGCCCGGAGGTGGACTGCATCATGTTCACGCGCTATGACAGATTTTGCGCCGTGTGCCGGAGGGCGATTGAGCGGGTGATTGGGATGTATGTGGGATGAGGTCAGAGGTTAGAGATCAGATTGCAGAGGTGAAAGGGCCTTTGCAGAAATGTTCCCGCACGAAGTCGACGATCTCGGGCGTTACATAAGTAGGCGGCTCGATCGCGAAGGTCGGACGATCTGCTACTGGCCTTAGCGAAACTTGTTTCCAGGCAGGGAACCCGGAGTTTGCCGCCGAGAGCAGCAGGATGGCATCGGCGCGGTCGAGGAAGGTCTGTGCTGAACTCTTGAAATCGGCGGTTGCGGGGTCGAGCACGGTCAAATAGAGATCCGGCTTGATGAAGCGCAGGATGCTGTTCGATTCAATGATGACATTCTGTGCCGTGGCCAGAATCTTGCGAATGCGCGGCATGGCTTCCGCCAGAAGACCTTGTTGCGTGCGCACCCACCAGGAGTGATCGGCTCCGGCGACAAGGAATCGCGAGGTGTCAGAGTCCCCGGAACGGTCCTTCTCTTCTGACACGGCAAACGAATGGTCGGCGGTTGCGCAGTCGCAGGCTTGGCCGTCGGCGGAGCAGACGCCGTGTCCGTATTGCGTGATCTTGAGGGCGGTCCAGTGAAGACTGGGAAGGGCAGCGATTAGGCCGGCGACGACGCTGGTCTTGCCGACGCTGCGAGTATGTCCGCCGATGACTAGAACTGGCATAGAGCGATACCGCTACGGTTCCGAAAGAAAGCGTAGCAGCTCTTGCAAGAGCCGCGAGCCTTGATCCGTGTCAAAGATGAACTGTGCGTGTGCTGAGCCTTCGAGAATCACCAATTGCTTGGGTTCCGGAGCTCGGCGGTAATGCTCGGAAATTCCCGGAAGCCTCGGTCCATCGGAGCTGGCATCATTGCGGCTGACGATGAAGAGCTTCCGTCCCTGCAGGCGTTCGGGCGAGTCGCCTCCGTCGGAGCCCAGGAATACGACGCGCTCGATCTCTCCCGGGCGTGCCGCGATCACCGCGTCAGCAGCAGCGTCTCCTCCCATGCTCGCGCCTACAACGGAAACGGACTTGGCGCCAGTGGAGTGCAAATATCGAACCGCAGCCAAGACATCAGGGTAGCTTTTGTCGTCAGCGCTCTGTGTTCCAGGGATGGTTTGGCCGTATCCGCGAAAATCGATGGCCAGTACACGGAAGCCATGCTGGGAGAAAAATTGCGCCTGTTTGTCCCAGCTCTCCTTGTTGAAGCGTCCGCCATGCGCCAGCACTAGCCCTCGATCACCTTTGCCATAGAGATTGGCCTGCAGGTGAGAGCCATCGGGAGTGGGAAACGATACATGCTCCTGCGCCGCGGTCAGGCCTGAGAACAGCAGAATTGACACCGCAATGATCATCGCAAGACGAAACGTTGCCATGTCAGTTATCCCTTTTTTGCCGATCGCGATAGGAATGCCAGTTCTTTAAGGTACTCCTTGATTGGCCTCGCTGGTGTGCCCCAGAAAACGACCCCTTTTCCGCGAATCACTTTTTTGGTGGGGATGCCACTTTGCGCGCCGAGGATTGCGCCGGCCTCGATACGGACGTGGTCGGCGATGCCCACCTGGCCTCCGATGATGACGTTGTCTTCGATGATGGCGCTGCCGGAGATGCCGGTTTGGGCGGCGATAACAACGTTTTCTCCGAGCTGGCAGTTATGGCCGATGTGCACCAGGTTATCGATTTTGGCGCCGCGACGGATGCGCGTTTCGTCGAGAGCGCCGCGGTCGATGGTGGAGTTGGCGCCGATTTCTACGTCGTCTTCGATGACCAGGCGTCCAATTTGGGGGGATTGCTCGTAGTGTCCAGTTTTCGAGTCACGGACGTAACCGAAGCCCTCGCTGCCGAGGACAGCCCCGGCCTGAATGACGACGCGGTCGCCGAGAACGACGCCGGGGTAGATGGTGACGTTGGCGTCGAGGCGACAGTGAGCGCCGATTTCCACATTGTCGCCGATCACCGCCCCGGAATCGATGGTCGATTCATCGCCCACTTTGACGTGTTCCCCGAGGATCGCACGCGGGCCAATGTCGACGTTATTTCCTAGCGTAGCCGATGTGGCAACGATGGCCGAGGGATGAATGCCACGATGGTGGTGGGGATCGCGAAGCAGCTTCGCAGCTCGCGCGAAAGTCAACCGCGGCTGCGTAGAAATCAAAATCGGTTTCGAGGCGGAGCCAGAAGCGAGTTGTTTGACGGCGAAGTCTCCAGCAATGATTGCGGCGGCAGGCGACGCCATCGCGGTGTCGAGGCGGGCGGCATCTTCGACAAAGACGAGGCTGTCCGCGTTTGCCGATTGCAGGCTGGAGACTTGGGTCACGGTTGCGGAGCTGTCTCCGAGAAGATGACAGCCGAGCTTGGCGGCTAGGTCGCGCAAGTTTTGCTTCATGGCTGTCTATTGTCGCGTAATCGCTAGCTAGTCGCTAGTAGCTGGTAGCCAGAGCTGCCGAACTGGGCCCCGCTGTTCCAAGCAAACCTAATACACCGGCGGCTGGCCTGATTGCCCCCGTTTTCCAGCGGCGGTGTACCCAGAGCCACTGGTCTGGGTAGCGGCGGATGAAGTTTTCAATGACCTTGGTAAATTTTGCGGTGTTGGCGACGATATCCGCATCGTTATCGCCGGTGCGAACTAGCTCTACCGCTGGGTCGAAGCGGAGGATGTACTTGCGCAGTTTCGAATCCCAGACGGTGAACCCGGGAACGACCGCCGCGTCGGTGCGGAGGGCAATGCGAGCCAGGCCACTGGCGGTGCAGGCGGGGATGCCGAAGAAATCCACGAAGATTCCTTGCGGCGGGGTCATGTTCGTATCCATGAGAATGCCCACCGTTTCGCCAGCCTTCATGGCGGAGAGCAGACCGCGAATGAAATCGTCTTTGTCCACGGTGCGGTTGCCGTGCATCGTGCGGTAGCCCTGAATCAGCGTGTCGATATACGGATTGTCGAGTGAGCGCATGACGATCGATAGCGGGTGGCCTTGCAGCGAGTGGGCGAAGGCGGAGAGTTCCCACGCTCCGAGGTGTCCGGTGAGAAACAGGACGCCCTTGCCGCGCTTGTAGGCGCGTTCGAAATTTTCAAAACCGTCGTAGATGACGATCCGCGACACATTCTCGAGCGTGTAGCGAGGAAAGAGGCAAACTTCGGCGAGTTGGCGTCCGAGGGAAATGAATTCTCCCCGAAGCAGGCGGCGACGCTCGCGTGGCGACTTCTCGGGAAATGCAAATGTCAGATTGCGCTGGCCGACGCGGCGCAGGCGGCCGTGGAGAGCGTAGATGGTGAGCCCGAGAGTAATGCCGATGGCACGCGACAAGGGACGGGGGAGCGCTCCGAGGAGTTTGATCCAGGGCCAGACGAGGGCGTATTCGAGACGGTGTCGCAACGTGGCAGTTCTCAGCTCCCGGTTCTCAGTTCCCAGTTTGCGCTGAAGTTACCGAGAACTGAGAACCGAGAACTGGGAACGTATTACTTTGACGCTTGCTGTGCCCACTTGGCGAGCGTACTCAAGAAGGGGTAAGCCGATTTTGGAGCTTCAACCTCGCCTTTGAGGGCGGTCTTGAAGGGGACCATGCGGCCATAGAACTCGCGCGTGCTGCCTTTATCCTGCTTGATGACGGCGCCGGAGAGTTCGAGTCCGGCGAACAGGCCTCGCGAGCGGGAGTAGGTCAGAACCTGCGCCCGCATCTTCCAATCGGTATCGGCAGCTGCGTGGCGTCCGACGGGCCCGGCCGCAGCGCTGGCATCGGCGCCCAGTTTGAACTGGCTGGAGAGCAGGTGATCCATGCCATTCTTGTTCATGATCAGCATGACGACATCGGTAGCCTGGCCGCCGATCTGCAATCCGAAACTGCCGCCGCCGATGGTGAAGAAGGCGGGAGCGCTCCATCCTTTTTCAGTGCGGCAACTGGCCACACCCTTACCATAGCGGCCGCCGAAGACGAATCCACCGTTGAGCAAAGACGGAACAACGGCAACGCACTCGGCCGAGCCAAGAATTTCTTCAGGAATGCGCTGATCGGGAGCGGCCTGGATTTCATCGAGCACGGTTCCGGCGGCTTCGACGCGGCCGGAAGCCTTCGTGTTCGGTTCCGGGGCGGACTTCGCCTCGTCATCAGCGGTCAGAACGGTTGACAAGAAGAAGCTCAGGAAACAGACGAGCAGCAGCAGAACGAGGGATTTTCGCATCATGCCTCACCTGGAAAATAGGAGTATGGGGTCGATTACTTCTTATTCTATTCGATGCGAGTCGTATAGCGGGGGATACTGGGGGAGTGATGAGGGTGAGTCGGGCTGGAGCCAGGTTCCAGGGTTTCAGAGTCTCAAGGTTTCAAGGAATTGAGCGTCACGAAGGGGGTACGATCGGCTGGCGGGCAAAAAAATGCGGGGCTGAAGTCGGCGACCCTAATCTCCGCTTTTCAACCCCGTCTCCCAGGTTCTGTGGTAGGTGAAGCGAGTATGCTGCAGGTGGAAAAAGCCGACAAGATTACCGAGGTCACTGTCCGGAGGTAACCAGGGGTAGTTCTCAGTTGTCAGCAAAACCCGGTGCCCTCCCGGAGTTTTGCCCAAAATGAAAAGAGACGCGGCTCGCCGCGTCTCTACAGGGAAAGTCGTGAAGCAGTCTACTTTGCCGTGACCAGCGAATGCGTGATGGCGTGAACGGAAAGTGCAATTCGGTTCTGCACTCCGACTTTGCGCATCAGTTTGGCTACGTGAGCTTTGACTGTACGTTCTTCGATGCCGAGGGCTGAGCCGATTTCTTTGTTGGAGCGGCCGGCAACCAGCATTTCCAGAACTTCTTTTTCGCGGTCGGTGAAGGTGATCCTGCCAGCTGGGAAGATGCGACCAGGGGACGAACTCACGCGTTCAATGAAAGTTGAGAGCACGCGGCGCGGAGCCCATACCGAGCCCTGGTTTACGATGCGCAGCGCTTGAATAAACTCGGCGGGCGAGGCAGCTTCGTCGACGTATCCTTTGGCGCCGGCGGCGATGGCTTTGAGCACGCTTTCGTCGTCCATCCCAGAGCCGGTGACGATGATGCGCAGGTCGGGCCGCACGGCTTTCATGCTGGCCATGATGTCATAGAGATTCTGGCCGCTACGGTTGCCTAACAGGACAAGGTCAAGGCCTTGCAGTTGGCCGAGATCGGCCAGCGAGGCGGAGACCAGCTCGAGATCAGGTTCAGTATCAAAGAGGGCCCGGAATCCCACAAAGCGCAGTGGATCACTCTCCACTACGGCTACACGTATCAGCGGCTTTCTGGCAACAGCAGCTTTCATTAAGGTTTCCCTGTTAGGATTGCATCCTGTTCAAGCTTGCCTGAACTGGAAGAGAATTGAAACGATTGGCGACCGGAACAAATTACCGGGGTAACCCCCTGAGGACATGTTTCAAAGTTCCGGAGTTGCAAGGTTTCAAGACCCCAAACCGGGCAATGCTGAGGAGGGTTTGGCCGTGAGTGGAAGGCAAGAACATAGATTTTATGCGGGTATTCTGGCGGTGGGCATGATGGGTGTGGGTTTGGCGATGGCGCAGGCGCCATCCGATACACCAACACCAGCGCCGCCGGCGACGGCGTATCAGCCGCAATTCCCAGGCGACCCGGCGCACTCAAAGTCGGAGGCGGCAGCGCTCGGCTATATGCGGGTGGTCTTGCGGGCGCAGCGTGAATACAAGAAACGGCATGACAAGTTTGCAGATTCGTTACCGGCGCTAGCGGGGACGGGATCGTTTACCAAGCGGTTGGCGCAGTCCACCGACCGCGGAGACTACACGGTTAGCTTTCGTTCCCACAAAGATGGTTTCGTACTCACCATGACGCCCAAGCAAATGGACAACGAACATCGTTCGTTTTATGCGGAAGACGATGGGGTGATTCACGGAGACGATCAAAAGGCGGCGGACGCGGATTCGCCGCGAGTGAAGTAATCGGCTCTGAGCAGCCTGGTCTGCTAACTGGTTGACATATCAAGCAAGAAGACCGTCCGTCCCGCACCCAATGCGGTGACCCCTATCACTGCGGCCACAGAGAATCCGCTTCATGTTGTATATGGATGAATCCGCAGTGGTTGGAGGTACGAGCCGCTTGGGATGGAATCCCGAGCTTTGGGGCGTTCTCCCGAACGCTTATACATGACCTCGATTCAGGGGTGATGCCTTATTTGCTCCCGGTGACTTTTGTTGCCCTGGTGGTGATGTTCCTGGTGTGGCAATTTCAGCGCCGGGAATGGGAACGAGCTTGCGAAGTGCTGAAAAAGGCGACCGAACTGAACGAGCGTCTAGAGCGGGAACGCGATCAGGCGCAGGAAGAACTGCTTCGAAGGTTGTATGAAGACCGGGAGCTGAACAAACAGAAATTTCAGTTTCAAACGCAACTTGCCGAATACGAAAAATATTCCACTCTGGCCCAGTTGGCATTGGGCGCGGCACACGGGATCAATAACCCGCTGCTGGGTATTCTGTCGCACCTGGAATTGGAACTGAAGAACGCCTCCGACCCGGACCAGCGCTGGGAAGCGGAGCAATGCATTGCCGGTACCAAGCGGATATCCGCAACCTTGCGTGGACTGGTCAACTATGCCCGTCCCGGTCCCCTGGTACTGAGCAGCCTCAGTCTGTATCGGCTGGTTGCTGACACGCTCAGCTTTCTTGAAGGCCAACCGGCATTACGCGGCAAACGCGCAGAAAATCGTGTTCCCGAAGACTTGCCCCGGATCCTGGTTGATTCCAATCAGCTCTCGCAGGTTCTGATGAACCTGCTGATCAACGCTGCGGAAGCAACTCCCGATGGCGGAAGCATCACTATTTCTGCCAACAAAGTCGCGACGGAAAACAGTATCGAGATTCGCGTCAGCGACACTGGCTGTGGCATCCCGCCGGACATTCTGCCGCACGTATTTGAGCCCTTCTTCACCACCAAGCACGGCAAGGGAACCGGCCTGGGGCTTAGCATCAGTGCCACCTACGTGAGAAGAAACAAGGGTGAGATTCGAATTGAAAGCGTTCTGGGCCAAGGGACGACGGTCACGATCAAGCTGCCGATCCGGCAAGAGGAGACACATAAAGCTGTTGAGGAGGAAACTCAGATCGTGGTTTGAAGGTTCTTGCTAAGCATTGTGGTTTGGTTCGCGAGTCATTATGCCTTATTCCGCCCTGATCATCGACGACGAAGAACTGACGCTGCGCACCATTTCGCGCGGCTTGCGTCAGGATGGTTTTGAGGTATTCACCGCGCTTTCCGGCGAGGAGGGCCTCAAGCTTTTTCAGGAAGAAAAGCCGGACCTCATCTTGCTGGACATCGTCCTGCCCGGCATCGATGGGGTCGAAGTGCTGCGCCAGATCAAGCAGGAGAACGCGAACGCCATCGTGGTGATGATGAGTGCGTACCACATGGTGGAGCGAGCCGTCGAAGCCATGAAGCTGGGTGCGTTTGACTATCTGGTCAAGCCTTTTCATCTGGAAGACATGATGAACACCTTGCGTCGCGCGGCCGAGGTGCTGTCGCTACGCGTGCGGGTGCGAGACTCGGTTGAATCGGAACGCGGGCGCTACGATTTTGGTCGGATTGTCACGCACAATCAGGCCACGATCAAGATGTTGGAGGTGGCCCGCAAAGCGGCGGAAACGGACCATACCACCATACTGATTCTGGGTGAGAGCGGCACGGGCAAGGGTGTGCTTGCAAAGGCGATTCACTATGCCAGTCCTCGGACCGCCATGCCGTTGCTGGAAATCAATTGCGCTTCACTGCCCGATGCGCTGCTGGAGAGCGAACTCTTCGGGTACGAGCCGGGAGCCTTCACCGATGCACGACGCCGCAAGGAGGGACTGCTGGAACGAGCCAGCGGCGGCACGGTGTTTCTCGATGAGATTGGCAACATGTCGGCCAGCGTGCAGGCCAAATTGCTGCGGGTGCTTGAAGAAGGCACGTTCATGCGGCTCGGCGGCACCAGCACGATCAAGGTCAACATCCGGCTGATCGCAGCCACTAACGACAATTTGAAAGATGCAGTCGGCCAGGGGCGCTTTAGGGAGGACCTCTACTACCGCATTAATGTGGTGCAGCTTTACATTCCTCCGCTGCGCGAGCGCAAGGAAGACATCGTGCCTTTAGCGCTCGAAATCATGCAACACCTTAATCGCGAGCTTAGGAGGAACTTTACCGGATTTACAGCAGCAGCAGCGTATCTGCTGGGAGAGTATGCGTGGCCGGGAAACATTCGTGAATTGAGGAATGTAATCGAGCGCACGATGATTCTCAGCGGACAGGGAGAAATTGACGCTGGACACCTTCCGGAAGAGATTCGTGACCAGCATGCGGAGAGGAAGACTGGTGATGCGTTCTCGGAGGATGACATCTCTCCGACCGGTGACCAGTTCCTCACTCTGCGAGCGTTGGAAGACAACTACATCGAGCAGGTCCTGGCGGCGACCGGCCACAACAAGACACAGGCAGCCCGGATTCTGGGCATTCACCCCACATCATTGCAACGGCGGCTCAAGGTCAAGGCCTCAGACTGAGCGCGAACCTCTCCCATTAGTCTTTTCTATTCCTCAAATGAAAAGCCCCGGGTTGTTCGCCCGGGGCATGAGTGAAAGGAGGTTGAGGCTTATGCTTCGGCAGGAGCGCCTGGAGTCAGCCACCGCTGTGGCGGCGCGTTCTTCGGCAAGATGTCCAGGTAGATGACGGCGTAGCGGAAGGCAACGACCGCCGCCACGATGGTCGCCAGCGTCGCCGCAAACTCTGTCCACTTGGGCACATAGTACGTGGCGGAGCTGGCTTGCAGTGCGGTGATGGAGACATTCAGTCGATTGGTCATGAACCCAGCCACGATCACAGCGCTGGTCCAATACAAGTACATCGGGTTGTTGCGCACCTTCTCCATGTTCAGCAGGATCAGGGGCGCGATGACGAGCAGAGCGATCTCGAGCCAGAACAGTCCTGTCTCTTCGCGCCACAGGAACAGGTACTGCAACGCATCACGGTTGATCAGATCGACTGCCCTGAAGATTCCGTACATTGCCAGCAGGGGCGCAATCACGCGGCTCACGTCGCTCAGGATGCTCATATCCACCTGAGCGTTCAGCGAGCGGACACAGAGGTAGATGGCGATGATCGTGACCGCCAACCCCGCCGGTATCGCGGAAAGGTAGAACATTGTGGTGAGGTACGGTGTGTACCAGAGCGGATACAGCCGGCCTTTGGTGATCAGATAGAGGCCGCCCAGAAACGACTGGTGCATCGACGACAGAAGTGTCCCGGCCAGCACCAGGGCGATGAGAATGCTGTGATGCCAGCGCAGATAAGCCTCGCGCAGACGAACCCATGGCAGCCGTTCGAGGAGCGCGGGAGAGAATTCGAGCGCCAGCACTGTGGTGTAAAGCATCACGCACCACGACACTTCAAACAAGACTGAGTGCCGGTTCCACATCACGATCGGATGCCAGATTCTCCACGGCAGGCCAAGTTCGTACATCATGCCCGCGCAAACCGTGCAGTATCCGAGAAAAGAAATGAGGACGGAGGTCCGCAGGATAGGCCGGTAGCGCTCCAGGCCTAGAAGGTATACGGACGCTGCGATGGCAAAGCCGCCGGCCGACAACCCGACGCCGCAGAGTGTTCCCAGGCCGACCCACAGTCCCCAAGGTTGGGGATCCGTCAGGTTGGTGGCTACGTTGAAGCCCAGTGCGAAGCGGGCGTACATCGAGTAAATGCCGGCCGCAAAGATCAAGGCCACGATGGTGCGCCAGAGACTGATTTTTGGAAATGCCCCGACAGTTTTTCCCAGGGTAGTCATGGCTCAGTTCCTTTCCCGGATCGATTTCTCACGAGCTTCAGCGAGAGCAACTAACGCCCGCCGTTGCGTGATCCAATAAAGACCCGAAAGCAATGCGCCTCCGACGAGGATCACGGTTGGTCCATCGCCCAGAGCATTGGCAGTCAGTATCGGCATGGGTTGCTTCGATACAGTGGCGAAGCCCAGCTTTTCGAAGGGGACATCGGAGATGAAGAACACCGAGGTTCCTCCTACTTCGTCACTGCCGTAGATGTGTTTCACGTACTTCGAATCACCGAGGATGCGGCGCTGCGCCTCTTCGAGGATTTCATCGCGATCACCGACGATCGAAGCCTGCACCGGGCAAGCTTCCGTGCAGGCCGGCGGCTGGCCTTTCGCCTGTCTGGCGGCGCACATGTCGCATTTCTTCACCAGCGGCGCGAGCTTCGACCACTCGTATCGCGGCACACCAAACGGACAGGCCACCAGGCAATAGCGGCAGCCAATGCATTTTGCGCCGTCGTACGTGACCGGCCCCATCGCGGTCTTCTTCAGGGCTCCGACCAGGCAGGCTGATGCGCAGGCTGGATCTTCGCAATGCATGC
This sequence comes from uncultured Acidobacteriaceae bacterium, assembly GCA_963725295.1. Lineage (GTDB taxonomy): Bacteria > Acidobacteriota > Terriglobia > Terriglobales > Acidobacteriaceae > Acidiflorens. The sequence continues at coordinate 17,562 of CAVRYB010000096.1, read as the reverse complement.
ACATCCGCCGGACGTAACGATCGCCATGCTGCTCAATCACCGTCAGCGCCGTGGCCGAGAGTTTGACCTCCGTGTCCATGGGGAAGCCGTGAATTTGTTTGCAGGCTTGTTCGCAGCTGCCGCAGCCGATGCACTTCGTGATGTCGACCAGGATTGCTTTTGTGGTTGCCATTTGCTGCTCCTTTCTTTGGCTGAGCCCGGTTACGACAGGAAGAATTCCTTGATCACCGACTGCTTCAATTCCGGATTCAGCTGCTTCAACAATCCCTGGATTGGGTCTCCGCCATCTTGCATCAGCGCCGGAGATGGCCCTGCCAACATGGCATTCAGGCGACTCGAGTTGTTTTGCATCCAGGGCGCCACCATCGAACCCTGGATCAGATTTCTCTGATTGACTTTCAAGTCGGGAGTTTTCACGATGGCGATCCAGCCATTCTGGTACGGGTCGCTTGCGAGGAGGCTCGGATCGTGCAATACATCATCATTCACTGCGGTAACGACGCCTTCCACGGGAGAGAGCAGATCGACGCTGGTGTCGCCACTGGTCAAGGTGATAAGTTTCTGTCCCTGACGAACCCAGCGGTTGGCTCCACGAATATCGATGTGGTCGATTTTTCCAATTAGATTGGCGGCGAACTTATCCACACCAACGCGCGCATCGTCGGCGCCTTCCTTGGTAACCCACATATGGCCGAGGTGAAAGAAGTAATCCTGTGGAATCTCAAACCCGTGCTCACGCGTTACGCGTACCGTTTGGGGTCGGGCCACGATTTCGGGTTCCACTGCAGGCTGGTACTTTGGTTCGACGAAATATCTAACGCTGATGACAAGCAGGAACATCAGCAGCACAAACAGGATTGACATAAGCCCTCCTTTGGACCGGTCCCGCCACTTTTTTGTGGGGCGCCGCATCCGGCGCCCGCATCCGCCTTAGACAATGCACGTGAGGGGCAATTTCTAGCCGCCGAAGAGAATGTTGCAGCGAATGGAGTTAAGCGAATGGATCGGTCGGAGGATGCTTGTGGACCAATGCATTTTGCATCGGGTCCTGCATTTTGCATGTGTCAGTCGAGTCTCAATTCGAAGCCGCGCACCCGGATTCGCAGAGAATAAAGAATTGAGAATTCAGAAATTAGCGCCCTGAACCGGGGCTATGAACTGCGGCTTGCGGGAGGGCCATCGTCGCTCTCTTTTTGTACCAAAGGAGCGGGAGTATCGGCGTTGGGGTGAGCGGCTGCTAAGGCCCCGGCACGCTTGAGTTCCTTCAGAATCTCATCGCGTTCCCGGGCGCCGTAATCGCGGGCGAAGCGAGTGAGAGCTTCGGTCAGAATCTCGTGATGGTGTATGTTCTCGAGCCCAGGTTCGCGGGTGATATTCAGCCACAATCGATGAAGCAGGAGGACGTCCTCATCTTTCATGGAGGGTGTATGGGGCCCGATGCGGAAGGTTTCGAGGTGGCCGTCAGGATGCACGACCTGAAGCACAAACTGTCGTTTCGGTTCGGGCAATGCTTCCCAGGCGCGGCCCAGGGCAAAGGCCTGCTCCTCGGGGGTCATTTTGCTGGAGACGCCGATGACGACTGCAGAGGAATCGAGATTGTTGGCGGTTTGGACGATGGCGGTCCAGACATCGCCGGCGGGGACGACGAGCAGGGAAACTTTCTTGCCGAAACTTTCCGCGACGGCGACGGCGCGCGTGAACAGGGTCTGCTCGTAGTCGCTAAAGATCTGCTCAGGGACGAGGTCGTAGGCGGCGGAGCCAAAACGGCTGACGCGGGCCGACATGACTACGACGTCCTGGTCGCGAATGTCAAACTTCTCCAGCGCCCAGCGCAGGTGGGTCAAAGTGTTGTAGTCACGTACCGGAACCAGAACATTGCCGCGGCGGATGTTGAGGCTCTCGCGCTCCACCGTGTCACGCTGCAGCAACTGGAACTGGTCGTGCATGTGATCGTGCGCCGCCGCCTTTTTCTTGCGATTGGTGAATTCGGAGACGGTAAAGATGACAAAGAAAACCGCGGAAAAGGCAATACCAGTGACTGTGGCCACGGACTTCGTGAACAGATTAATCAGGGCGGTGGCCAGCAGCACCGCGGTGATCGAAGCCATGCCAAACGGAATTTCGTGGCCGAAGATGCGGAAATTGATCGGCACCTTCCACCCGCGCTCGCCTTTGTACTTGAAGCGGAGCACGAGCATGGCCAGGCCCTTGAAGGCGAAGCTCCAGATGACGCCAAAAGCGTAAGCCTCGCCGAGGGCGTAGACATCGCCGCGGCTGGCAACGATGGTGAAGACCTGGAGGATAACGATGAGATTGATAATCCGGTAGCTGGTGCCGAACTTGCGGTGGGGAAAGCGGAACCAGTCGGAAAGCACTCCGTCTTCCGAAACTCGATTCAGCACACCGTTCGAGCCGATGATGGCAGTGTTGACGGCACCCGACAGAATGAGGAAACCGACGACGACGACGAAGCCGCGGAAAACGAGGCGCAACAACTCGGGGCCGTACATGAACATCGCGAGGCCAGCGATAAGGTTGTCTTTGTAGACCGAGACGCGAACCGCATCCGGGATCAGCATGACCGCCAGTAGAGCCGTCAGTCCGGTGAAGATGAAGCTGTAGAGCGCGATCACGATCGCAGCTTTCTTCAGATTCATCAGCTTGGGATGGGCAAGTTCGCGATTGACCTGGGCGAGCGATTCCTCGCCGCTCATGGCGAGAACGGAATGACCGAACGCTATCATGATCCCGAGGATGCCGAATTTTTTCGCGAGGCTCTGATCGGGGAAGCTGTGGTGCAGGAATCCGAGCGACTCCTTGGTGAAGTGCAAATTCGCCGGCGTAGGCAATGGCACGTGCTGCCATCCGACTTTGAAAAGCGTAAACGCCGACCACCCGAGCAACGCGACCACCATGACCGTGGTGATTTGCATGACCCAGAGTGCTTTTTCGCTGGACTCGTGGATGCCCTTGATGTTCTCCCACCAGTAATAAATCGTGACGGCCAGAGCGAAGGCGACGGATGTCCAGTTGACATCGAATTGCGGTGTACCGTGGAAGATGTTGTGTACGGCGCGCGGGATCCAGCCATGGGCGTCGGCGGTGACCATGACTTCGTTCATGAGGCCGACGATGTATTGCCCGGCGGACACACCGGAAATAGGTCCAGTAAGGACGTAGTCGAACATCAGCGCCGAGACGCTCAGCTTGGCAAGAGTGCCACCAAGGGCTTCCTTGACCACGCGATAGACGCCGCCGCGCACGAACATCGAGCAGCTTTCGACGTAGACGGCGCGGACCGTAAACGAAAAAAGCATGACGCCGACGATGAACCAGGGGGCAGACTTTCCGACGGCCTGCTCGGCAATGCCGCAGGCGTAGAACGCCGACGACGCGAGGTCGTTGAGAACAATAGCCGCGGCGCGCCAATAGGAGATGAACGTCAGCATCACCGATGTGGCGACGACGATACGAACTCGGTTGGAACCGTTAGCGGCGGGCTGTGGAGGTGATGACATGAAGTCGAGCAGGGCCTAGGAGTGCGGCGGATCCTCCATGCCGAAGAGAGTCTCAATGTCCTCGACGAAGGTGGAGAGGAGGACCAGCGTCGAGCCGACCAGGCCGATGCGAACATGCCTTCCAGGAGCCGCACGAAGAACGTCGCTATTAGCGCAAGCATCCTGTCATGTTATCTGATGGAAGCGGAATAGAACAATGAGCCGGCAGAAATCGCCTGAGGAAAACTCATTTTGTTATGCTTGCGCGGTGAGGAAAATCCATTCCAGTGCGTGGCTGCTGGTGGCCTTGTCGGCAGCGCTGCAGATCGTGATCTTTCCGCTGTTCCGGCTCTATGGATTGTCATGGGTGGCGGTGGCTCCGCTGCTGGTGGCGATTCTTCGGGCGCGCGTGCCGGAAACGCTGCACTTGGATGGTCAAGAACGATTGTCGCCGGCGTCACCCTTGCAGGGTTTTGTGCTCGGCTGTGCCTGCGGGATTCTCTGGATTGCCGGCAGTTGCTACTGGATCTTCGACACGATGCGCCACTACGGCGGCCTTCCGGCGCCAGTCGCGCTTGTAGTACTTTTCCTGTTCTGCCTGTGGGTCGGGGTCTATCACGGAATCTTTGGCCTGTTGCTGGCGATGGTTGCTGGGTCGACGTCCGCTGGTCTCGCCGGTGGTCTTGGGCGATCGATGCGGCGCGCGCTGGCTGCATCTCCATTTCTGTGGGTGGCAGTTGAACTGGCGCGGACTCGGATCACGGCGGTGCCATGGCAACTGCTGGGATATTCGCAGACGGGGAATTTTGGGCTTACGCGAATCGCGACCTTTACGGGAGTTTACGGGCTGTCTTTTGAAGTCCTGCTGGTAAACAGTGTGTTCGCGGCGGCAATTCTGGCTCCGAGAGAGCGTCGGAAATTGCTGCTCGCCGCAGCTTGCTCGGCGGCGGTGATTCTGCAGGCGGGACAATTGCTCGAGCCCCCGAAGGTGACGGGTGACCGGACAGCGGTTCTCGTCCAGCCGAATATTCCGATCCAAGCGGCGTGGACGAAGGATTATTTTCAAAGCACGTTGCGCGAATTGACGGCTGTGAGTCTGCATCCCGAGGGAGCGGCTGGCGAAATGGGAACTCGCGGATACGACTTCATTGTCTGGCCGGAATCGCCTTCTCCCTTCTTTACAAATGATCCGCTGTTTCGAGACGCTGTCAGCGAATTGGCTCGCCAGTCCGGCACGTGGGTTGTGGCGGGGGCAATTGGAGTGAACTCGGCTACGCAGAGTAACGGCGCCGGTTCACAAGTTTTCAATTCGGCTGCCCTGGTAAGCCCTCAAGGGGACTGGGTGGGGCGGTACGACAAAGTGCATCTTGTGCCCTTCGGCGAATACTTACCGTTTCCTCGATTGTTCGCATTTGCGGGAGGACTGACAAAAGAAGTTGGAGAGTTTGAGCGAGGCGCGTCGCGCACGCCGCTCGATGCTGGAGTTGACCGATTGGGATTGTTCATCTGCTACGAGTCAATTTTCCCCGATGAGGTGCGCCAGTTTCCGCTGCAGGGCGCGCAGGTTCTGGTGAATATCTCAAATGACGGCTGGTACGGAGACAGCGGCGCGTGGCGAGAACATCTGCAGGAAACGCAAATGCGGGCGATCGAGAACGGAAGCTGGCTGCTGGCGTCGACGAACACGGGGATTACGGGGTCGATTGATCCGTATGGGCGCATCGTGACGGCGACAGCACGAAAAGTGCGCACCGGACTCGCGGCGCCGTTTGCGCTCACGACGAGTACCACGTTCTACACGCGCCATGGAGATTGGTTCGCTTATCTGTGTGCGATAATTTCATTAGGCGCGCTACTAGCGCGCTATGTTGTCCCGACACGCGAGCGATAAAAATGGCGGATGAATTAGAGCAGCAGTACGCTCCACTGAAGACGAAAGTGCACGATCTCCGGGAGTATCTTTGACGCCGGCAAGCTGCGCCAGCAGTTCGCCGAGATAGAAAAGCAGGCCGCGGAGCCGGGCCTGTGGTCGAATCCTGAAAAATCTCAACAAGTGATGCGGGAGCGGAAGCGACTGGAGAGCCTGCTCGCGCTCGAAGGCGATCTGGTGCGCCGCTCGGACGATATTGCCGCCTACTTTGACCTGGCGCGCGAAGGCGAAAACGTCACCGCAGAATTGCAGAAGGAAATGGACACGCTGCGCGAACTCGTGGATCGCGTCGAGACCGAGACTCTGCTTTCCGGCCAGAACGACGGTCTGAACGCGATCGTAACGATTCATCCGGGAGCGGGCGGCACAGAGTCGCAAGATTGGGCGGAGATGCTGCTGCGCATGTATCTGCGCTGGGCTGAGCGGCAGGGATTCAAGACCGAGATGTACGACTACCAGCCGGGAGAAGAAGCGGGAATCAAGTCGGCCACGTTCTCCGTGATTGGACAGTATGCGTTTGGATATCTGACGAGTGAAATTGGCGTGCATCGCCTCGTCAGGATCTCGCCCTTCGATCAGGCCAAGCGGCGGCATACCTCTTTCGCCAGCGTATTTGTTTCTCCGGAGATTGACGACAGCATCGAGGTGAACATTAAGCCCGATGACATTCGAATCGACACCTACCGCTCGAGCGGCAAGGGCGGGCAGCACGTGAATACTACTGATTCGGCGGTGCGGATCACGCACATTCCCACGGGGCTAGTGGCTGCCTGTCAGAATGAACGCTCGCAGCACAAGAATAAAGAGAAGGCGATGAGCATGTTGCGCTCCAAAATCTACGAATTTGAATTGGAGAAGAAACGCGAAGTCACGAAGAAGATCGAGGACTCGAAACTGGACATCGATTTCGGGTCGCAGATCCGGTCGTATGTCTTGGAGCCTTATCGGATGATCAAAGATCACCGGACAAAACTGGAAATCGGAGATGTGGATCGAGTGATTGATGGCGACCTTTTGCCGCTGATGCGGGCGTATCTCCGGATGCGGCGGGGAGAGAAGAAGAGCTAGCTTATAGCTCTCAGCTGTCAGCTTTCAGCCGTCAGGAAAACCTGTTCAGAGATGGCGAACGCTGTTCATGGATCGAGGTTGGAATCGTTGAAGAAACGGGTGCTTGGAAAAAGACAGTTAGCTTTGGAATTGTCTGGCGGCTCCCATCAGTGTCGTCGGCTTACTAGTTTTCTTGACCTGCGCATTGACGGGATGCAACGACACTCGTAGCGAGTACTTCTATCCAACGTTAACCGCTGCGGAGAAAGATGGAGCAATTGCACGTAATTGGTTGCCCGATTTCTTGCCAGAGAGTTCACGCACGATCCGCGTTGTGGGGGATTTGTCGCCGGGGAGAGTCTGGTGTGCATTTGAGTTCCGGCCATCTGACGTAGATCGTTTGTTGAAAAACGCCAAGAAAGTGGATGTGTTGGATCCATCTTTGAGCCACTTACCCGATCCAGACAAGCCATGGTGGCCAACTATACTCAAGGGCAATCTCGACGTTGGGAAGATTGAGAACGCTGGTTTTCGACTCTATACAATCGAGACACCCGAGACACTTGCCATAAGATTCACTTCAGGACCAACCCCAACCATTACAACGTCCTGACCCGCACCCAGGAGATTTCGGCCGCATACGTCCGCAGCTTCAACTTCCGCAAGTACAACCCCTTTGTCGAGGCCGGGCCGGGCGCAGTCATCTTCCTGCCCATCCGCAACTCCGGCACCACGACGCTCGACGCCAAGCAGCAGACCGAGATGGGCGGCCTTCTACGGCGCCGGCATCGCCTACGAGATCAGCCCCAGCTTCGACATCCGCGCCGAGTTCCGCGGCTTCGTCACCAAGGTGCCCACCTTCGGCATTACGCACTGGCCACCAACAAGTGGTATAACATTACAACCCGGTCATCGGCGTCGCTTATCACTTCTAGAGCAGCCTCTTCGTGAAAGAATAAGGGGATGGATAGAGCCGTCCCGGGCACCGCCGGCGAACCCTATCCTGATGGGTAGGGTTCGCTTGTTTCGCAGCCTCATTGGGAGCACCCATGGCCTACGACGATCTGCGCGACTGGATCAAAACCCTCGAAAAGCACGGCGAACTGAACGCATCCGCGAAGAAGTCTCGCCGGAGCTGGAAATCACCGAGATCACCGACCGCGTCTCCAAATCGGCCTCGCGCCACGCCGGCAGGGAACTCCCTCCCGGCGGCCCGGCCCTGCTCTTCGAAAACGTAAAAGGCCATCCCGGCCATAAGGTCTTCATCAACCAGTTCGGCAGCGAGCGGCGCATGGCCCTGGCCCTCGGCGTCGAACAGTTCGACGACATCGCCGAGCGCATCACCGGCCTGATCAACCTCAAAGCCCCCGAAGGCCTCCTCGACAAGCTCAAAATGCTGCCCGCAGCTCGGCGCGCTCTCCAGCGCCTTCCCCAAAACCGTCAGCGCCAAAGACGCTCCCTGCAAGGAAGTCATTCGCCGCGAAAACTTCGACCTCAACTACTTCCCCATCCTCAAGTGCTGGCCCCACGACGGCGGCCGCTTCATCACCCTGCCCTGCGTCGTCACCCGCGACCCGCGCTCCGGCAAGCGCAACGTCGGCATGTATCGCATGCAGGTCTACGACGGCCAAACCACCGGCATGCACTGGCAGCGCCAAAAAGTCGCCGCCGAGCACTACCGCGAAGCCCTGCGCGCGGCAGCCGCTTCGCCGACTCGACCGACCCGCCACCGCCCGCGTCGCCGCCATGGCCGAGTCAGCCGGCGGCGCAGTCGCCATCCCCGACGGCCCCATGGCGGCCTGCCCAAGTCGCGCTCGGCAATCTCAAAGGCTAGCGTCTCGAAGTAGCCGTAGCCATCGGCACCGATCCCGCCACCACCTTCGCCGCCATCGTCCCCGCCCCGCCCGAGGTCGAGGAGTATCTGATCGCCGGCTTCCTGCGCGGCTCCCCCGTCGAAATCGTCCAGTGCGAAACCGTCGATCTCCAGGTCCCCGCCCACGCCGAAATCGTCCTCGAAGGCTACGTCGAGCTAGGCGAACTCCGCCCCGAAGGCCCCTTCGGCGACCACACCGGCTTCTACACCCTCGCCGACCACTACCCCGTCTTCCATCTCACCTGCATCACCCATCGCCGCGACCCCATCTACGCCGCCACCATCGTCGGCAAGCCGCCCATGGAAGACGCCTGGATGGGCAAGGCCGTCGAGCGCATCTTCCTCCCCGCCATGCGCATGGCCATCCCCGAAATCGTCGACATCCATCTCCCCGTCGAAGCCGTCTTCCATAACCTGATGCTGGTCTCCATCCGCAAGAGTTATCCCGGCCAGGCGCGCAAGGTGATGAACGCCATCTGGTCCCTCGGCCAGGCCATGTTCACCAAATGCATCGTCGTCGTCGACGAGGACTGCGACGTGCAAAACATCCCCGAAGTCGTCCTGAGAGTAGCCAACAACATCGACCCCGAGCGCGACATCCAATTCACCCTCGGCCCCATCGATTCGCTCGACCACGCCAGCCGCCTGCCCAACTACGGCTCCAAGATGGGCATAGACGCCACCAGAAAATGGCAAGCCGAAGGCTTCACCCGCCCCTGGCCCGCCATGATAGAAATGGACCGCGCCACCAAAGCCAAAATCGATGCGATCTGGGCCAAGCTGGGGCTGTGAATGAGTGTCCCATGTCTGACCGCCCAATAATGAACTTGGTGAGCGCCCTTAACCCATCTTGTTTGCGCCTTCGCAAAGCATCAATCTTGTGGAATGAGACACCAGCCATCGCGCTTCGTCACATTGACATGTGACGTTGCGCACATCGGGCAGACAACCTTCCGCAGTACGCTTCGTTCTCTCTAAAAGTAACCCTAAGCCAGTAGTGTAGTTCCGGTTCCGAAATCCTAATTGGTATCGAGGTGTTCCCGTGTCCAAAGCGAAGCTGTTTGTCGTCATCGGGGTCGCGATCCTCGCCAGCGTTGTGGCGTGCGGCCTTCTTCTGATCAGTAGTTCGGCACCGTACTCCAGTCCGGAAAAGTCCATTGCCGCGTTCGTCGATGCGGAATCACAGGCCGACCTCTCAGCCATGGAGAAGCCAGCCAGCAAGGCGCTCTATCAGAACTTCCTTGGCCGCTTCGGAGAGGCGAAGTACCGGGAGGTTCGCAACATCTACCAGGAAGCCTACGACCTGGCCGAGCCGAAGTGGGAACAGTATCGCGAGAAGGCGCGGACTGCGGCCGAGAAGGAGCATCAGAGCATCGCCGAGGAGATTAGCAAGAACGGTCGAGATGCATTTGGCGCCCTCCCGGCGGACCAGCGGCTTCAGATGATGGACGACCGCGCGCGCTTCAACGACTTTATCTTTGAGGAAGGGTTGAAGGCGCTGCCGGCGAGCGAACGCGCGAAGATCGCCGATCCCCAGGCTTTCCGGGAGAACAAGGATCTCAATGCGTTCACTGATCGGGAGGGCTTCGCCCTATTGCCGGAAGAGGACCGGAACGCCTTGAAGTCGCCGGCCGCCTTGTCCGCAGCTTTGACTCCCGAACGGATTGCGTTCCTGGAGAGCATCGGGCTCCCACAGCTCACGGCGCAACAGCGGCAAACCATCGCTGGAATCCCGTCCTCCGAGTTGAGCAATCCCCAGGAGTTCATGCAGCGCAATGGTCACGACCCAGCGCAGGATTTTCTGAAGGATTCCGCCCTGGACCGACAATGTCACGATGGGCAAGTGTGAATACACCTCGGAAGACGAGTTCGGCAGTCTATTCAAGGGCTCATTCGCCAAGTGCGGGTTCAGCATCAATGTACGGGGCGCGCAGCATGAAGTCACCGCCGTGCTGCTGAAGCAGGGAGGCCTCTGGAGAATCGCTTCGCTGTCTCCGATGCTGTCGGCAGATCCCGGAGGCGTATCCGCCGAAGCCTGTTCGCCGCGGGCCGATCGAGGAGCCTTCTGCCAGTTCGCCGGAGACGGTCCAGGAGGCAGTCACGCCCGCGGAGATCTCTGTGCAAAGGGCACGGCTACCGCATGCCTCATGGACGGATGTAGCCGATCCGGCCACCGCTGCAATCGGGCGGGACACCATCCTGATGGGGCTTTCCCGGCTGTTCCCAGGACCACTGGACCTACTTGACCACAGTGCTGTTCGTATTCCTGGCAATCGTACTTTTCTGCGTCATCATGACCATCAATTTCCGGCGGCTTCGCCACGAGACATTCCTTCCCGGAGTGGCTTGAGGGGGAAGTCCAGTTGGAAGAGATTGAGGTCTCGCACTGGTGGTCGCGCGTATGGCTCAGGCTTACAAACAAGCGCATCGTTCAGGTGCGGCTCAGCTGGTTCTTCTCACGCCGCAAGATCTTCGGCATCGCCTTGGATGACATTCATTCCGTCACCTGGCGCCGCTACACCAACTGGTTCCTGATTCTCCTTGGGATCTGGCTGTTTGGCCGCACCAACCCGATTGCCTTGGTTGTCTTGATGTGGGGTCTGGAGAGCAAGATTCTGTCCATCCGATTCAGCACTCCCCTGGCCCAGATGCCGTTCCCGCGGGCGCGCGCAACCATCACTTCATTCCGGCGGCGGCAATTCAATGAGATGGCGACCTTCTATAAGAAGGCGCAACTCTACCTGGCGCAGGTTCGTACCCAGAAGCAGTTGCCGGTGCAGAGCAACGTCAGCTTCATTCCGGAGGAAGACAAGGACTTCTCCTGGGGCGTTCCGGTGTGGGTCTTTGTTGCCATGTGGCTGGTAATCGCACTTGGCCAACGCACGTTGGGCAACCACGTGACCCTGGAAGGGCTCTGGGGCGGCATCCTGCTTGGGCTGCCGGTTGCGGCGGCGGTACAGAGTCTCCGCAGCGGAGTCTGGACCGGAATCCTGGGCGCATCCGCACTTGTTGCGGTCAAGTTTCCTGGCTCGGTCGGGCTGATCGTGCTCGCCTCCGGCGGGGATGGGGGATCCCCCAACCTGTGGCAGTATGTCGTGCTGGTGGTGGGCGCAGCGGTGATCGCCGCCGTGGCGTATGGCCTCTCGCGCGTACATCCGATGGCGGCCTTCCTGGCCCCGCTCTTGTGGTTGCTACCCATTGCAATGATGCAGCCAGCTTCACTTGGAGAAATGCGCACTTACGCGACGTGCCTCATCGCTATCGCGTCGGCTGCAGCATTCTCCATTCTTGCGGGAGCTGTCGCCGGTCAGGCGGCCCCGCCTGTTGCGGGATCAGAATCCGCCGGTGCATAAGGTGAACACATGTCACGGATGCTGAAGGTTCTGCTCTTCCTATGCGTGGCCGCTGCTTCCGCGGCGGCCGCGTCGCCCAAGAAGAATCCCGACGTCGAGCGGGCAGTCAAGTCCGAGTTGGTGAGCAAGGTGTTCACCACGAAGATCCTCGTCGGCAGCTACATTCCGTGTCCAAAACGTCGGCGCGGAACGACGCTATCAAGATGGTTGACACAGAGCTTTCACCTGATGGTTCGATCAAGTATTACGCCCGGGCAAACTGTTTCTATCCCGGTGGCATGATGATTTGATCTCACCAAGAGTTATGTGGACAGGACGACTTTTCCGGCGAGATTCCGCCCGGCACATCGGTTTGGGTACGGGGTGTGGACTTCAAGGAGGATCGAGTTGAAGTTCGCCTGAGCGCGAATAATAACGACAACTGCCGAGGGCTCCGGCAAGATCAAGTACATGGTGGGGGCGAGCTACCGAACCTGGTCGGAGGATGAGTTGATGGAGGCGATCAATCGTGGCATTCGGATCCCCGCCTTCGAAAAACTAGACCAACTGAAGACGGAATTCGAGGCACTCCGTGCCAACCTCCAAGAAGCAGAAAACAAGTACAACTCCCCCGGAGGGGACACTGCCTCAAAATTAGCCAACGCCATCGCCTTAAGGCAGGTTCTAGAGAAGCTTCAGAAGAACCGTGCCGAGTTCACGGCGATGGGGAAGAGCGATCCCCAGGCCGGATCTATTCGGAGAAGCTGAGTGCTCTCGCGCCGGAGATTACCAGACTTACCGAGGAAGCACGCAAGGAGAGGGTGTCACAAGTTCGCGACCAACTACAGGCGCAGCTCCAGAGCTTTCTGAATTCAAACCCAAGTCAGGCAGAAACCTCCGTCAACCATGGGTGAGTGGCAGCAAAGATCCGACAACTTGGCCAAGTACTCGACTCTTCTCGACGAACGCCAAAAGCTGCTTGACGAGCTGCAAAACGAGAACGAAGCACCATCACCCGACGACGTCAAGTACTATGAACGAGAGCAGAGTCGAGATCGAGACGGGCCCAGAAGGACCGCTTGAGCCTTGGACATCAGCAGATCGAACTTGCTGACTTGACTTCCCAGTACGGCCAACTGACAAAGAAGCGCAAGCAGATGCTGAACGCCTACTCTCGTGCATTCGGTACGGCCAAAGAGAAAGCCGCACTGCAGGATCTGATCGCTGTTCTCGACCAGATGGTCACCAATCGGGATCGGGCAGCGGGGCTTGGTGACAAGACGGCGGCCACGCAGCTCACACAGTGCCGAGCAGAGGCGGAGAAGTACAAAAGGAAATGAGAAATCGGCGGGGGCCCCTTGCACACTCAAAGGCGACCTAAGTGAGCCTCTTCGAATTGTGTGGCGACTGGAATGACATGCAGCGTCGACCCATCCGCTCACTTTTAAGAGTTATCAGTGTTGAAAATCTAAGAAAATGAAGCGAAAGTGCTCAAGGAGTCTTGCGATGGCAAAGATGATTCAATGCCAAGCCATGTTGGCTGTGGTGGTTTCTCTGGCCAGTACCATAGCCTTGGCCCAATCCTCAGGCTCTGCAATCTACATTCCCAAATGCGCAGGCTGTCAGGTTCGCCCCAATGGGATCGTCACTGATGAGTATATGAAATCTAGAGGCACCCCGAATGCCTCCGACCCGTACATCCAGCGCCTCTCACTCAAACAGATGTTTACCTCTGTAAAGAACGGCAAGTTTGGTGCCAATGGGCCTGGAATGCCACCCTTCAAGGGGCGGCTCACCGATGCGGAGATCACCGACGTCGTGGCATATTTCCGCCAACTCGGGACGGCGGTTTCCGCACAGTCCTCAGGTTCGGCGGCGACCGGGCTGACGCCAGAGCAGCAGAAGCAAATGGAAGATATCAAATCGCACAACGCAGAAACCCTGAAATATAACGAAATCGTCAAAACATTAATGCCGATCTTTTGACAAGCAGACAAGCCATAAAGGACGGTGATAGTGCGCCAGATGTAAGAACTAAAACCGCCAAATACGGAGAAGCTGAAACCCTAATGATGAAGGATACCCAGATTAAGCCGATGCCTCGGTTTTGTGGCTTCAGTTGGGATATGCACAGGCTGGATTGATGAAATACTCTCAGGCCGAAACGTCTTTTATGAAGGTGATCGAACTCGAACACTCTGTGAAGTACCCCAATTCACAGAACCTGAGTTCGGCCAACTCTGAATTAGCCAAGATACACGCGCGTACTGGCATGGTAGCGGGAACGGATATTGCTTCGCCCGCAACCTCGAAGATGACGAACAACGAAGTTATCCAACTCGTATCTGCTGGACTCTCCGATCAAGTCGTCGCAACGTCGATTCGGCAGGCGTCCAATAAGGACTTTGACCTTTCTACAACGGGACTGATCGCCCTCAAGAAGGCCGGTGTATCGGATGCTGTGATTGCTGCCATGCAAGAAAGCGGGACGGCGGCACAACTGCTCCCCCCGAACGTGATACCGCAGCCACCTCCAGCACCAGCAGCAGCGGTAACGCCAGCACCAGCGCCAACACCAGCCTCACCGTGCGCGGACATTGACTATCTGGGTGTCATTCAGGCCGTGACCGGTGGTGGAATGATGGCAGGCAGCAATGCGTACGGCGGTCGCGTTCGGAATCGAGCCCCATACACCAAAGAGGTTGATTTCGCTTGGGTCATGAACGGGCGCGCGGAAACGGGAACGTTCCGCGTTCCTGCCGGACAATTCATTGACGTGAATCTTGGCGTGGGATCTGGGCCGCCAACAAACGTCAGAGTGGTCACCTGCCGATGAAGGCCTTTCCTTCAGCCGGAAACGGGAATCGAGACAGGTATATGAATCGAGAGATAGGCAGCCAAAGCAGTGGTCAAGCGCCGGGTGCCTTGGGTCTAGCCTCTGAGACCAAGGATACATCTACCTTGCGTTGCCGTTGTCGAGGATATCCACCCTGACCATCTGGCGATTGTCCGAGGCTCAGATCATGGAGACTATATCATGAAGATCAAGAACTTATTCAAGCGTTCGCACAACCCGAGATGCTATGGAGCAATGCGCTTGTTGTTCATTCTTGCGGTCGCCGTCATTCTTTGGCCCCAGAATGCGGTGGGACAGCAACCTGCCATCCCTAAACTCGACACTTGCTCAGGTTGAAGAGTTGGTTTCGCACGGCGTACCGGATTCGAGCACGCAGACGCAGATCCAGAGGCGAGGGCTGGCCTTTGCCCCACTCCGGCGATTGTCGAATCGTTGCGCGCGAAAGGCGCTGGACCGCTGACGCGGGCAGCAGTCGAAGCGCTTATCCCAAAGCCAAAGGAACCCACGAGCGCCGTGACCAGCAGAGCCGCGCCAACGGCCAAATATGGAGGTGCCAAACCTATTACTCCCGCCACACCACCTAATCAAATCCAATTGGGAATGGGAACTGTAGAGGCCCACACCGAGCCGGGAAGTCAACTCTTCCTGGATAGCAAAGGAGTGGGTATTGCAGGTGCCGACGGCCTCTTGGTGCTACAGAACGTGGTGGAAGGAGACCATGAACTGATTGCCCGAAGCGAAGGCTATCAAGGGGCCGATTCCAAGTTCTCTTTGGCCAAGAACGAAGCCAAGCAAATATCTCTTCCAATGGAATGGCTGGGCGGCTTCCTCTCTGTCTCCGCACAGCCCGCAGACGCGAGGATACACATCGCCGGCCAACGGTCTTTCGACGGCAGCACTACGGACGTAAAGGCTCAGTCCGGAAGCTACACGGCAACCGTCTCGTTGGATGGCTATGTGACCCAAACCCGCACCTTCCAGATCGCTGTAGGCGAGCATCATGTCGAGCAGTTTCAATTGGCGATAGATCTCGCCGCTGCCCTGGCCAAGGCGAATGCCGGCGATCAGTCAAGCCTATACATCCTGGAGCAGGCTGTCGCACGCGGTGAGAATGTGGTTGTCAATATAAAAACCCTAATTGGCTATTACACAGGCCCAGGGCTTATTGATGGAACTATTACGGTGAGCAAGTACCGCCGTTTCATACCATCGCACGGTCGGCGGCGACAGGGATCAGCCTGATTTCTCGGTCTCGCCTGACAAGATTCTTCTGCTTGCCAAGACCTCTCTGCCAACTCCACCTGGGACTCAGCCGACACCGGACATCAATCTGAGGGTGGCCATCATGAATAACAAGGGGAAGGAAGATAAGTATACTTTCCAAATTTGTAACCATAGTGCGGCATTGCTAGCTGCTGGCAGTAACGGGTACGCAACCATGCTTCGTGTTGCATGTGACGGCTGCGACAATTCGTTGGATGTTCTGTTTGCTCTGTTACGGACGGTTTACGGTATGAAGTAACGGAGTTTCACGTTAGGCGGATGGGCGAGGAGTCCGAAACCCGGAGGACGCGGTACGCGAGTTCTGAACGCAGAGCCGCAGGGCGCAGCTACAGCACCGGCGCGGTGGCCGAGTGATCGTGCAAAAGGAGTCGTGCGGGGCGGAGATAGTCGCTGCCGATCGGTGCTGATGTTTCACCGCAGACCCGGCCATTGAACGGAGAGGCAGCCGTCCATTCATGACACATCTCGTCTGATCATTTGTCAGGAGCGAAATAGCTTATTGGCTTGCCATACAGATTGGAGAGCCCTGAATTCTGCAATGTCGATGGCGCGTTCGCCTGACTCACACTTGTTTATGAACGAGTGTGCCATGCCCATTCGTAACGAGACATCACGCTGAGTAAGGCTGCTTTCGACACGCGCAACTATCCGTGACAACACGCCTTCGTAGTAGGTTTGCAGTTTGGGGTTGCGTCCCTTCCGGGACCGCCGCGCCTCCGGTTTTGGTCTTCCTGTCACGCACTAAAGTGTGGGCAAGAGTTGACGAATCCCCTAATAAGGGACAGCATGAATGCGTCTTGCTTTTTGAGAAACTGATACCAATGGGGCACCGTCCAAATGACTTGTCCAAACAGGGAAATGTGCGATAAGCGCATGGTCGGGCGGGTCGAGGGTAAGCATTTTCTTTGCGTCGCTCTCCCGGCGTATAGTTTCCGTATCCGGAAGTTGCGTTTTTTGAGGATGTTGGATTGCCTGGCGGTCCGTTGACGCGAAGCGTCAGTTCCTGCCACGTTACGCCCGTCGCAAATACTAAGGTGCCGGTGATCTGGAGCGCCTGATCGAATGCGTGGCGACGTTGACGGCTTCCTGGCCGGTGGCGGGTCGAGCACGAGCAGGACCTCTTGCGGCGCGACCGGATGTGGCGGAGCCGGACGAGTTCCTGGACCAGCGGCTCGTCAATCTGCAACCGCCCGGCGGTGTCGAAAATCAGAATTTGCGGTTGTTAGCGCGGGCGAATTCGAGGGCCTCGCGGCCGATCTCCAAACGTCCGTCTCGCCGCGTTTCAGATAGACCGGCATCCCAGTTTGCTTGCCGAGTTTTTCGACTGTTCCATCGCCGCCGGACGATAAACGTCCGCCGCCACGAGCAGCGGCGTGCGGCCCTGCTTTTGAGGAGCAGCCGCCCGAGCTTGCCGCTGGAAGTCGTCTTGCCCGAGCCTGCAGCCCACCATCAAGATGCAACTGGGACTCCGCTTGAGTTTCAATGCCGCGCCGGCCGAGCCGAGCAAGTCCACGATTTCATCATGGATGATCTTGATGATTTGCTGGCCGGGCTGGATGCTTTGGATGACTTCCGGGCCGATGGATTTGGCCTTGATGCGCTCGATGAAGTCGCGGGCGACCTTGAAATTCACGTCCGCCTCCAGCAGCGCCATGCGGACTTCGCGCAAGGAATCGCTGACGTTGGCCTCGGAAATTCTGCCCAGGCCTCGCAGGTTGCTGAAGGCGTTCTGGAGTTTGCTG
>CAVRYB010000095.1:0-11289 GCA_963725295.1 uncultured Acidobacteriaceae bacterium | reverse complement strand
TCTCCTGGCGCGGCAGGGGGGCAACGCCATCCTGCAGGCGAGCCCCTTCATGGCTGAGCTCGGACCCACAGCGCCACCAGTAATTCTCGCGGCCGCATGGCGTGCCCAGCTCGGTTTCTAAAATGTTAGGACAGGAAAAACTGGAACAAAGGGGGACCGCAAGATGTGAGAAAATCAGCTAGGGCCGCAGATGAATTGGCTGAAATTTGCACAGTTTTCCTGCACAGTTCCTGCACGGCCCAAAATTGCCACATTATCTCCAATCAAAACAATCAGATACAAAAGTTTTATCACCCGCTCAGGATGACAAGGCTTGGAGAAGGAGCAAAAAAAATCCCATCCTTGCTGGGGGAGAACGCAAGGATGGGAAGCTTCGGGGATTTAACTGCTAATTTCTGCTCAGTCTAGGCGTGATAAACCTGCTCGTGCTGACGCGCTTCGTACCATAGCGCCAGTTCGACCCGATTCCACAATCCCAGTTTGTCGTAGATCAAGCGCAGGTAATTCTTCACGACGTGCTCGGTGGTTCCGAGAGAATCGGCGATCTCCCGGTTCTTGCAGCCCTCGGCTACGCGTTGAATGATGAACTGCTCGCGTTCACTTGTCCCACGCTGGATTGCTGTCTCTCCAACCATAGTTGTCTCCTATATAGCAAAGTCGCGAGTTTCACCCGCTTGATGCCGCCCTTGATTCCAAACCGCAGAAACAGGCGGTTGAAATGTGCCTTCACCGTTCGCTCCGCGATATGCAGATCGCGGGCGATTTCCGAGTTGTCGCATCCTTGAAGCAGCAGATCGATAATCTGCCGCTCCCGTGGTCCCACTTGATTGAACTTTTCTTCCATAGTCACTGCACCTGTCCGATGCTGCCCCAGTCGCCGCAAGTGGCGCGGAACCAGGTCCCAGGAAGCATCTGGATTCGGGTCTTTGCGTCTCATTTTGCACTCAGGCCGCCAAATCAGGGTTTTGGATGTTAACTAACTGTGAAATTTCATTTTGTTTGGATTTTTCCCCACAAAAACAGCGTTACGAAGGTCATTTTCTACAGCCCAAGTCCACAGAATCTAAGGCCTTTTGCTCAGCTTCTAGGGTGAAACACTTAGTACAAATTTCCGATCATCCACCTATGAAAGTGCATATTTACACAGAAGTGCATCCACATCGGGTGATCTCCGGCGCCTCTATAATGAGGTGTGGACTTCAAGCTCGTCAGTAACTATAAACCCCAAGGCGACCAGGGACGCGCCATCGAAACCCTTACCCGTGGCGTGTTTGACCGCGAACAGCATCAGGTTCTGCTGGGCGTTACCGGATCGGGAAAGACCTTCACCGCCGCCAAAGTGATCGAAGCCGCCAACCGTCCCGCCCTGGTCATGGCGCACAACAAGACGCTCGCCGCCCAGCTCTACCACGAATTTAAGAGCTTCTTCCCGCACAATGCGGTCGAGTACTTCGTCTCCTATTACGACTACTACCAGCCTGAGGCGTATGTTCCGGCTGCCGACCTCTACATCGAGAAAGAGTCGACGATTAACGACGAGCTCGACAAGCTTCGCCTCTCGGCCACGCGGTCGTTGTTTGAGCGGCGCGATGTTTTGATCGTGGCTTCGGTCAGCTGCATTTATGGCTTGGGGTCTCCGGAGGCGTACTACGGCATGATGCTGTTCCTGGAAAAGGGGCAGAAGATCAAGCGCGCGGACATCACACGCAAGCTGGTCGACATTCTCTACGAGCGGACGGAAGGAGATTTTCGGCGCGGGACATTTCGCGTGCGTGGCGATGTCATCGAAATTTATCCGACCTATGACGACAACGCCTACCGCGTGGAGATGTTTGGCGATGAGGTCGAATCGCTTTCGCAGATCGATCCCCTGTTCGGAACGGTCAAGCAGAAGTACATGCGGCTGCCGATTTATCCCAAGACGCATTATGTGATGAAGGAAGAAACGAAAGCGTCAGCGGTAGCTTCGATCAAAGCGGAGCTCGCCTGGTGGGAAGTGGAGCTTGAGAAACAAGGACGGCTGGTGGAATCGCAGCGCATCCATCAGCGCGTGATGTACGACCTCGAAATGATCAAGGCCATGGGTTACTGCCATGGCATCGAGAATTATTCACGCCACTTCACCGGGCGCCTTCCGGGCGAACCGCCGCCAACGCTACTCGACTACTTCCCGCGCGATTATCTGATGTTCATCGACGAATCGCATCAGACCGTTCCGCAGTTGCACGGCATGTATCACGGAGATCGCTCGCGGAAGCAGACGTTGGTTGAATATGGATTCCGCATGCCCTCGGCGCTCGACAACCGTCCGCTTACGTTCGAGGAGTTCGAGCATCGCACGAATCAACTTGTCTACGTGTCGGCTACGCCGGGACCGTACGAACTTACTAAGTCAGCCGGGGTGGTGGTCGAACAGATTATTCGTCCCACGGGCCTGATCGATCCTCCGGTCGAGATTCGTCCGGTCAAGGGGCAGATCGACGATCTGCTGCACATGATCCGCGACCGCGTTGCCCGCAACGAACGGGTACTTGTGACAACGCTGACCAAGCGGATGTCCGAAGACCTAGCCGAGTACTACAGCGAAGTAGGCGTGAAGTGCCGCTACATGCACTCGGAAATCGAAACGCTGGAGCGGGTGAAAATTCTGCGTGACCTGCGCAAAGGCGAGTTCGACGTGCTGATCGGCATCAATCTTCTGCGCGAAGGCCTTGATCTGCCCGAGGTTTCGCTGGTTGCAATTCTCGACGCCGACAAAGAAGGCTTTCTGCGGTCTTCCGGTTCGCTGATCCAGACGATCGGACGATGCGCCCGCAACCTCAACGGCCGGGCGATCCTGTACGCCGATCGCATGACCGACTCCATGAAGAAAGCGCTCGACGAGACCAATCGGCGCCGCGCCATCCAGCAGGCTTACAACGAACAGAATGGAATTACGCCAGAATCCATTATTCGGCCGCTCGACATGACGCTTGTCGCAATTGTTGGAGCCGACTACATGGACCTGACTTCGTCAGAGGCCGATGGGATCCCTGAGTTTAAATCGCAGGAAGAACTGGATAGCTATATTGCGAAGCTGGAGAGCGATATGCGGGAGGCAGCGAAGCGGTTTGAGTTCGAAAAAGCGGCGAAGCTCCGCGACACGATCAAAGAGCTGCGTACCAAGGAATTCCTGTTCGCCTGACAGTCTTGAGAAAACTTCGCGGCTGAAGTAAGGTTCTACGAATATCCCGTATCCGGAGTGGGTCATGACAACGCGTCCTCCTCTACCTCCATTTGGTCGCGAATCCGCGATTCAGAAAGTTCGCCTGGCCGAAGATGCTTGGAATTCGCGCGATCCGGAAAAAGTCTCCTTGGCATACACCGTCGATTCCCGCTGGAGGAATCGCTCGGAATTCGTGAATGGAAGATTGGAGATCGTCGCTTTTCTAACGCGCAAGTGGACAAAAGAAATCGACTATCGGCTGATCAAAGAGCTTTGGGCTTTCACTGAGAACCGGATCGCCGTGCGTTTTGCTTACGAATGGCGCGATGACTCGGGAAACTGGTTCCGGTCCTACGGCAACGAAAACTGGGAATTCGACAACGACGGACTTATGCGGCTGAGACTCGCGAGCATTAATGACCTTCCGATCCGGGAATCTGATCGCAAATATCATTGGCCGCTTGGCCGCCGCCCGGATGACCATCCCGGCTTGAGCGACTTGGGTTTTTAGCCGAAGAGTCAACTTCCGGCTGCAGCGTGAGCCGCTTTCTTTGCCGTCTCACGGCTCGCAACGCTGAGTTCTTTTTCAATCGAGGAAAAGCGCTGGAAGATCTCGTGAAGTCGCAGTGCCATGTTCCGTATGGCGTCCGCCTGCGATTGCACATCGGCGGGAAGACCGGCTTGGTGCATCATCAACTCTGCGTTGCCGAGTATGGTGGTAAGGGCATTGTTCACGTTCGTCCGCATCTCGACCATGTAACGCCCCAGAGTGGCCTCAGCTTGGGCTGTCGCACAAGTTTTCTCCGCTTCTCGAGAGCGTGCCTCTGCCTGAAGGCGGCGCAGAATTTCACGTCCGACGAGTCCTGCAACCGCCGGCCAAATGCCCGATTCGCGCCGCAAGTCGACGATCGCTCCATGAATATTGTAGATGTCGCGCGATGGGTCGGAATGAATCACAATTGCGGGCCTGCCTGCAGTAATCAAGGCCTGCCGTAAATCTCGATTCAAAGGCGGCCGGCTTAGCGCTTTGCCACGGTCGCTCTTCTTATCAAATTTATCAATGGACGATGCATCGGCGATTGCCAGGTCGTAGTGTCCACCTTGCAATCCGCGGGAAAAACCTTCGTCGAGGACAACAAATTCCGGCAGATCGGAATGCGGCGCGGGGCCGTGCGGCCAATGCGCGGTAATGTCCCGGGCAAACGCGGGATCATTGGCAAGAATTAGAACGGTCGGGCGGTTCGTGCTCATCGTCGATTTTCTCGGCTCGGTCAGTCAGCGCTGGGCGCGGGCTAACTATTTCTTCGCCGGACTGCCCGACTTCGCCGACGCCGCTGCACCTTTCGCCAGCGGAGCCTTGCGGCCTCCGCTCTGTAGCGCATCATCCACCGCCGCCCGCAGATCGACCAGCATTCGAAGAGGCTGTCCTGAAGAATATTCCGCATGGAACATAACCTTCCACGACTGGCAGATCATCCGCAAACGGGCAATCGGTTCATCCGCCGAAAACTGCGCACGGCGGCAATCAATCGTGGGCACCCCGCGGCGTTCGAGTTCGCGTAAGCCATCCTGAATAGCATTGAGATCGTCGTGCATGAGACGGAAGAAGATCCGGCGGATCATGAAGCTGAAGCGAGCAAAGGCTACCATCGCCGCTGGATCAAAATAGCGGGCGGCATTCTGCGTCTTGAGCTTGCGCCCCTGTTCCAGCGCACCGCTGTGCAGCAATTCGCTCAAACGCTTGCTGCGCCCGGCTGTCTGCATAATGACTTCGAGTTGTCCCAGCCACGCTGGGAGCTTGGGCTGCTGCGGTCCGAGTACTGGTTCCAGAACCTGCGCCACATATTCGAGATCTACGTCGGCGTCTTCCAGTCCGGACGGTGCGCACAACGAGAAGTACTGCACCAGCAGAAAGTCCGTTTTGTCCCGGTCGCTGGCGGACTTCGCCGTCTTCTCCATGTGATGCACGAGCAGATGCCGCAGCACGACTTCATTGGCCATCGGCGTCGTCTGCAGGAACTGCCGAAGCTGGTGAACTTGAATTTGTGCGTCAACCTGCTGGCACCAGTCGGCGGCTTGCTGCACCACCTCGGGCGTAGCGGAAAATCCCTCTTCCACCGGGCACTCGGCAACGTCAATCACAAATTCGCGGACCAGCGCGGTATAGATGGGCTGCAGGGCGGAAAACATCACTCCCTGTTCTTCGACACTCAGTTTCGCGGGCACAGTCATAATTTCACAATCCAGGTAGGTACAGGTTTAAGGAAGCGGGCGGCAACCACCGTCCGTTCCGGGTGATACTGCACTGCCACAACGGAAGCCTCGGCGCGCAGCGCGCCATCATTGCTCTCTACCAGAACACGGTCCGCAAATTCCAGCGGACGGCTCACCGCAAACAAGACTTCTTTGGGAGTACCAAACTCAATCACGGTTTCTTGAAGGAAGACGTTTTCACTGTCAACACTGCCGCCATTGCTGGTGCCGTTCCCGTTGTTGTGTACGCGGGTGAGTCTGATGGGAATCCGCACGGGTGTGGCATCAGGAAAGAATCGCGCCAGCCGGCCGACGGCATCTGGTTCGAGAGCACGAGCTACTGCCTGGTTGGGCACATTCGACCTCGACCCCTGACATCAGAAACAGTCGAGTCTCCCCTCTTCCTGGTTTGAAAGAGTTCGCGGGAGACTCGCTGCCTTCTCGTCGTTTATCGGTGCACGAGCAACTCCAAAAACTCGAGGGTCATGCACCGATGGACAACCTTTGTATTAGCAAGGAGTTACGCTGGCTGGGGCGCATCGAAAAGAGACTAAATCGAATGCGGACTCCGAGATGCTGTCTCAGAATGAAACAGGCGTCTCACTTGGGTGGATTACTGCAACGTCGCGGAGGACGAAGTGTCTTCCCGGACTCCGATGTTATAACGTTTCAATTTGCGATACAGAGTAGCGCGGCTGATCCCGAGCATCTTCCCGGCCAGTGCCTTGTCTCCCTTTACCTGCGAGAAGACCCGCTCAATCGTCGCGCGCTCGATATCTTCCAGGTCGGTCGCGCGTCCAGAGGATTCCGGCAACGCAGCCAACTCCGATTCCCTCTCGGAGTTTGCAATGGATGGCGGCAAATCGCCGGCCTCGATCACCGTCTGATCGCCCAGCGCGACTGCCCGCTCCAGGCAATTCTCCAGTTCGCGCACATTGCCAGGCCAGTCATAGGCGATCAGTGCTTTCATAGCGTTACTCGAAACCTGCACGCTTCGTCCCGGCGCGAGGCGTTCGAGGAAAAAAGACGTGAGAATGGGGATGTCCGAACGTCGATCACGCAGCGGCGGCAGAGAAATCGTCACTACATTCAGCCGGAAAAACAGGTCCTTGCGGAATGTGCCCTTCTTGTATTCCGTCTCCAGATCGCGATTGGTCGCGGCCATGATGCGCACATCCACTTTGACCTTTTGATTGCTACCCACGGGACGCACTTCCTTCTCCTGAAGGAAGCGCAAGATCTTCGCCTGCATCTCCAGCGGCAACTCCCCCACCTCGTCAAGAAAGATGGTCCCCGTATCGGCCGATTGCAATAGCCCCTGCTTCGACCGCAACGCCCCGGTGAACGCTCCCTTTTCGTATCCGAACAACTCGCTCTCAATCAGTGTTGGCACCAGCGACCCACAGTCTACGGCCACAAACGGACGGCTCGCCATCGTGCCGCGAAAGTGCAGCGCACGCGCCACTAATTCTTTGCCTGTACCGCTTTCACCGGAAATTAACACCGGCGTGCGTGTATCCTTCAGCCGAGAAATCATCCGCAGAACGTTCTGAATGCCGGCGGAATTGCCGATAATTCCGTGCAGGGACGTCTCTGTCTCCGATCGCTCGCGCAGATAGAGATTCTCTTCCACCAGGCGGACCTTGTCAGCCATCCGGCGTAGAAAGTGCCGCAAGTCGTCCAGCGGAGCAAACGGTTTAGCAATGTAGTCGTAGGCGCCGAGCTTCATTGCCTGCACAGCCGAACAGCCCTGTCGGTCGGGCAACCACGAAGCCGACCGCCAACACGTAGGGGAACCAGGTTTCGATTCCCCCTCCGAGGTGCGACCCGACATACACCTCCGCGAGCTTCTCGGAGGCACCGACAATCAGGCCGCCCGCGATGACGCCACCAATCGACGAGAACCCACCGATGATGAGTACCGGCAGCGCCTTGAGAACGACCAGCGACAACGAGAACTGCACGCCGACCCGCGCCCCCCACAAAAGCCCGGCCACCAACGCAACGACACCCGCGCCACCCCACGCAATCGCCCAGAGCCGCCGCAAGTTCCAGCCCGACAGCGACAGCCGCCACTGGGTCGTCGGCGACGGCGCGCAGGCCGACCCCAGCGCGAGTCGTTTGAAACAGAACGCCGAGCGCGGCAACGAGGGCGCCGGCTACCCCAGCCGCAAACAAGTCCAGTTTGCTCACTTCGATCGGCAACCCTCGGATGGGCGCGTCGGAGATCCCGAGCTCCAGCCCGTGCACCTGGGTCCCGTAAATCAGCTGCGCGAGCCCTTCGAGGACGAAGGCGAGACCGAGGGTCGCCAGGAACAGAGCCATCGGCGCGGCGTTGACGAACGGACGCAAGACGACGCGCTCGATGGTCACGCCAAGGACGAGCATCACGGCGACCGACCCTGCCAGCGCCCACGGGAACGCAAGACCGTGCTCGGAGAGCGTCACGAAGGTGAGCGCGGCGAAGAGAACCATCGCTCCTTGCGCGAAGTTGAAAACGCCCAGCCGTCCGCAGATTCGCGAACGCCGCGACCGGATCACCGAAGAACATCACACCGAAGCGCGAAACCAGCAGTTCGGCCCCGATTTCCCCAAGGGCCAGCTCCGCGGCATCGCCGAGCAGGCAGGTCGCATTCCCAAACTCATGGAGACGTTCCCTCGCCAGACTGAGCATGCCCTCGGAAACATCCAGGCCAACCACACGCCCCACCGGACCCACCGCCCGCGCAGTTCATCGTCGTGGCTCCACAACCGCAGCCCACGTCGATGACCGTCGATCCTGCAACCGGCGCCGCAAAAGAAATCAGCGGACCGGTGACCGGCGCGAGCGTCCGGTCCATGCGTTCCTGCTCGCGCACCCAGAACTCGGCGTCCGGACCATTCCAGAGCGCGCGCTGGTTGTTGTTCGCCAGGTTTGCGCGGGAGTCATTAACCGGCTTTAGCCTGTTCGGCGAAATAAGCCATCGCCGCCGCCACGCCGCCCTTCTTATGTGGAATCCCGGCCACTTCGAGAGCCATCTCCACGCCCGCAATCGCGCCACACATCGTGAGGTCGTTCATATTGCCGATGTGCCCGATGCGGAATACTTTGCCTGCCACCTTACCCAATCCCGCGCCGAGCGACATGTTGAATTTCTCCAGTACCAGCGCGCGGAAGGCCGCTTCCTCAAACCCTTCCGGGATGAAAATCGACGTCACCGTATCGCTGTACTCGCACGGGTCGAGCGCGCAGATTTCGAGCCCCCACGCGCGCACGGCCCGGCGCGTGGCTTCCGCGTGGCGGCTATGGCGCTTGAATACGTTATCGAGGCCTTCCAGATGCAGAAGAGCCAGCGATTCCTTGAGGCCGTAAAACAGATTGGTCGCCGGAGTATAAGGGAAGAAGCCGCTGGCGTTCGCCGTCAGCATGTCGTCCCAGCGCCAGAAACTCTTCGGCATGGTCGACGTCTTGCTGGCCTCAATCGCCTTCTGGCTGATGGCATTGAAACTCAGGCCGGGATCGAGTTGGTGTTCCACGTGGCCGTTGGGATCGTGCCCGCCGCCGACGTGTAGCTATGCTGGTAGGTGCCACCCGCGTTGAAGGCCAGGTTATGGCGGTGCTGGTGACCGTGCCCGAATTCTGCAAGACGCCGTTCGTATTAACCGCGACGCTCGCGCCGGTATTGACCGTCAAGGTTCCGACGACATTGACCGTGCCGGAGTCCTGTATGCTGCCGCCGGCCTCGATCTGAACGTCCGCCGATGAGTTAATAGCCAAAGTCCCGAGCACACTGATTGTGCCGGCCACGTCAAGATCCGTGCCCGTGCCATTGGGGATGGTCAGCGTCTGCCCGCTGCCGACGGTAATTTGGCCGGTGGATTGGACGATAAGGCCGACGGCAGCGACGTTCGCGGTCACGGTGACTGTGGTATTTGATTGGATGGTGATCGTAGGCGCGTTGGTCGAGGCGGGCGGGACAGTTGCCGCAACCCCGGACGAGCCGTTATAAGTGTTCCAGGTGCCAAGGTCGCTCCAGTTGCCGGTGGCGACGGACTCATAAGCTCCGGTGGCCGGGGTGATGACCAGGCCCGTCAGTGTGCCCGTCTTGGAGCTGGCGGTCGCGGTGATGTTGACCGTCTCAGCAGAATTGTCCTTGGTGTTGATCGTGAGGACTCCGCTGCTGAGCGCTTTGGTATTGTCGCCATAACATCATCACCGTTGCTGTCGAACTGCACGTTGCCCGTGGCCGTGAGGGTCACAGTTGCGTGTTGTCTAACGGTGTTATTGAAGCTGTCTTGCGCCGTGACGGTTGTCGTGAACGGCACGCCGGCGTTGTTCGGGATCGAGACGTGACCGCGTAGCGGCCAAGTGCTCCTGCATTCACCGTGGTGGCGGAGCCGGTTGCGAGCATGGCCTACACGGGCATTCTCATTGCGGGCTACTTTTTGGGACTGATGAAAATTGCCCTCCCCATCATTATTGCGGTTTTTGCAGTGATAACGCTGTTCCAGCTCGTCACATTGCCGGTGGAATACGACGCCAGCCGCCGGGCGAAGGAACAATTGTTCCGCGCTGGGCCTCGTACATGAGCAGGAACGCGCGGGTGTGAGCAAGGTTTTGGATGCGGCGGCGCTGACTTACGTGGCCGCGCTGGTCAGCAGCATACTGACATTTGCTTTACTTATGATTGCCCCGCAACAGCCGGAGGTAGTTAATTTTCTTGCAGGCTGGCGTTTAGACCGTAACGTTGTTTTGTTTTATGGCGGCCAAGACGCAAAAACACAAGGCAGGCAAATTCCGAACGGCACGCAACCGACCCTCGGTGGCCACGCGCCGCGCAAAAAATATTTCCGCGTCCACTCCGGTCGCCGCCGGCCGCACCCCCCACCCGTTCCAGCGCCGGCTCCGGAAGGCGACACCACCCTCCTTCATCCGACAGGGAACGCTCGGCCTACGACGGCGACACGGCGATCAAACTTTATCTGCGCGAAATCGGGCAGGTCAAACTCTTGACGCCGGAGGAGGAAGTCGAGCTTGCGGCGCGCATCAAGAAAGGCGACAAAAAAGCCCGCGAGCAGATGATCAAGGCCAACTTGCGGCTCGTGGTCAAAATCGCGCGCGATTACGAGGATCGGGCTGCCGCTGCTGGATTTGATCAGCGAAGGAAACATCGGGCTGATGAAAGCGGTCGAGCGGTTCGATCCCTTCAAAGGGAGGCAAACTTTCCACTTACGGTTCGTGGTGGATCAAGCAATCCATCAAACGGGCGCTGGCCAATCAATCCAAGACCATCCGCCTGCCCGTTCACTTAGTGGACAAGATTTCGAAGATGCGCCGCACCGCCATGAAGCTCAGGAGGAGTTGGGACGCGAACCGACCGACGAGGAGTTGGCCGAGGAAATGGGCATGCCGCCACCCGGGTGGCGCAGATGCGCATGGCGGCGATCCGGCCGCTTCGCTGGACGCGCCCATCGGCGATGACGAATCGAATAATTTCGCCGAAGTGGTCCAGGACGAAAACGCGGAGACCCCTTACGAGCAACTGGAGGAGAAGACCGTCATCGGATGTTGCCGGACATGGTAAAGGCGCTCGACGAACGGGAGTCGACGATCTTGCAATATCGTTTCGGATTGGACGGCGGCAGCGAGAAGACGCTGGAGGAAGTGGCGCGAAATTTGGAGTGACTCGCGAACGCGTGCGCCAAATCCAGAACATCGCCCTGAAGAAGCTCCGCAAAATGATCGAAAAACTCGAAACTTCCGACGGACCGGAAAACTGACGCCATGTCCCCCGCCCGCCACGCCCAAGGACATCGAACAGGCCATCCGCAACGTTCCCGACTTTCCCAAG
>CAVRYB010000094.1:0-33179 GCA_963725295.1 uncultured Acidobacteriaceae bacterium | reverse complement strand
GACCCGCGCAGCGGCTGGGACACCGACCAGTTCCCGAACAACGCACAGGACATCACTCCGGCGATGCTCGAAATCGTCAACAATGGCGGTCTGAACACCGGCGGCTGCAACTTCGACGCCAAGCTGCGCCGCCAATCGATCGACCCGAACGATCTCTATATCGCCCACATCTCCGGGATCGACACCTTGGCGCGCGCTCTACTCGCGGCCGAAATCGATCATCAAGGAAAAGCGCCTCGCCAAGTTGCGCGAAGAACGCTACGCCGGTTGGAGCGCGCCGCTCGGCAAACGTATCCTCGCGGGCGATTTCACGCTGCAGACACTTGCGGACCATGCCGTAAAGACAAATCTGGACCCCAAACCGAAATCCGGCCGTCAGGAGTTGTTCGAAGAGATCGTCGCAAACAACTGCAAGTTCTAGAAGCCTTTCGGATGGCAGCGGAATATGGGTAATCGAGGTGCGGCAACGTCTAGGCGTTGCGGCCTCGAGGTCCCCACGATCTGATTTGAAGATTGGCTGGGCGCAGCCTATCTATGTCCCATGATCCATGAAATCGTCGCCTTTATCGGTCGCAACGCTGTCTGGGCAGGACCGATCATGTTCGTGGTTTCGTTCGGCGAGTCGTTTGCATTCCTAAGCCTGTTGTTTCCCGGCACGACTATCATGATCGCGGCCGGAGCCTTTATCCCGAGCGGTACGCTGGATGTTTGGCCGCTATTGATCGGCTGTATCACCGGGGCGTCGGCAGGCGACGGGGTTTCCTATTGGTTGGGACGCAAATACGGGCATCTGCTCGAACGGGTTTGGCCCTTCACAAGGCATCCCGCGATGCTGGCAAAAGGATATGCCTTTTTCGAGCGCCACGGCGGTAAGAGCGTTTTCATCGGCCGCTTCTTCGGTCCCTTGCGCGCCGTCATTCCTCTGGTCGCAGGAATTACCAAGATGCCCGCCTCACGCTTCTGGATTGCGAATGTGACATCGGCCTTGGTGTGGGCTCCGGCGCTGCTCTTGCCGGGCGCGCTGACAGCCTTTTTTCTCCAGACGCTTCATGTTGCAAGGGATGTCGAATGGCTGTTGGTCGCGCTCGTCATTGCCTTGATCATGATTGCGATTTGGGCGGTCGAGAAATATCGGCCATTCGGTCGGCGCAGCAAACCATGAACATCGTGCATTAGGTTTTGTGTATCGGCGCGATCAGCGTTTTGGAAGGCTGCCGAGGGCGGCCTCCTGGTTGGTTTCGAAGATCACATGATCCGGAGACAAGGCGCGCAGAAAACTCGGCGCATCGAACATTTCGCCGGGCGCCAGGACGCCCCGTCCTTCCGCCTTGCCCTCAAGAATGCGCTGGGCGGCTTCAACGACCAGCGGGGCCGTAAAGGCGTAGATGTCCCGACCGCGTGCGCTCGCCCGGCGCATCTCCGTTCCGTTCCGCGCGATCACTTCCACGAGGAAGTTCTGCGCCGAACGTCCCGTGTCGTCGGCCGGTGCCGGCGGCGGCGTGGAGGAATCGCGAAGATCCCGCAGTGGCGTGAGGTTTAGATAGGTGTGAAGACTGGACACGCGCAGATGACGGGAAATCAAGATCGTTTCGGAAAACGGCAGCTCGGTGACCTTCTGGACCCCGAAGGGGTCCGGGAATGTCCAGGAGGCTTCCGGCGCCGGATCGGGTAGCGGCTCGAGCTTTCCGTCGGCGATAACAAGTCGCCCGGCGGTGTTTCGCTTGCCGGTCATCCGTGTTCCTGGGGTGGGATGCCAGCTGTCGAGCGCGATCGCGATACGAATCTCGTCGGCCGACGCCCAGTCGCCCATGGTCGCAGTGGCCAAAAGGTCGCCTAGCCCGCCATAAAATCCCATAGCGGGGACAAGGACGATGCCGGCCTCTCGCGCAGGTGCGTCAAACTGCTCGAAGGTCGCCAGAGCGCTTGGCTGCTCGGCCGTGACATCCAGATAGGGGATGCGCGCACGCAAGGCCGCCGCGGCGAGCGCCTCCGCCGTGTCCAGAAACGGCCCGGCACAGTTTATGACCGCCGCGGCGCCGGCGAGCGCCAGGTCTTCGGGCGTGAACGGAGATGAGATGGCTACCTGCGCCGACAAGCCCGCAACCAAGGCCAGGGTGGAAGCTTCATTGCAGCTGGGCAAATCGCTTGGCGTTACGGGTACGCCGACGCTGTTCATTAACGGGCGCAACGTCCCCGGCGGCGCTCCCGCCGAAGTGATTAAGAAAATTGTTGATTTCGCCGCCAGCCAGGAAAAGGGCCAGCAATAGATCAGAACAGCAGAGGATGTAGCGTGATTGAAGCCGTCTCTACTTCATCCAGATCTCGGGCGCTTCGGTACGCCCTGAACTGTTGACGATATGCGGCGTGATCAGCAGCAACAGTTCGTCGTCTTCGACCTCGGTGGAATTCTGCGAAGCCAAAACGCCAAATCCGGGGATCCGCGCAAACGTCGGCAGACCGCTTAAGCTTCTTTGATCGGCTTTGGAGATCATTCCTGCCACGACCGCGGGCTCGCCCTCCTTGAGCAGAATTCCGCCCTTGAATTCACGATTCAGAATGTCAGGAATGCCATTGGAATTCGTGGTTCCCAAGGTGCGGAACTGGACCTCCAATTCGAGCGCCACATCCGAATTGTTGTGCACCAACGGCTTTGCCTTAACCGTGAGTCCAATATCCTCGTAGCTGACCGACGGGAATGCTGCCGTGAATGACTGGTTTCCAATTGCCTGCGAGATGGCGGGGTTGTTGTAGATCGGTGCAAAGCTCGCGTTGAGGATGGGGTAGCGCGACCCGAGTTTGAAGGTGGCTTCCTTGTCCTGTGATGTCCGCAACTGCACGTGGTCCAGCGAGCGCACGGAACTCTCATTCATCGACAGCACACCCGCCAGCTGATCGAGGCTCAGCCCCATCAGCGTGATGCCGCCGCCGAACGTGGCCAGGGGCTGGCTGAAGATTGAATTCTGCTGTCCTTGTAATTGCGCAAGTAAGGCGCTGATGGTTTGGTTGCCGGCTTGATTGATCCCGCCCGACGAGACCAGTTGATTGATCAGGTTCTGGATATTCTGCCCGCCCAGCCCCGCGAGAGCCGCTGCCGGAATATTGAAAAGATTGAAATCGTTGGGCACGTGGAGGCCTATATTTCGGGCGTACTTGTGGTCGACTTGAAAGACTTTTACGTCGAGCACGACTTCCGGCCGGGGATTGTCCAGTTGTGCCAGGAACTGCGTGGCCGCCTCCAATGCGACCACCGGCCCCCGCAGCGTAATCGTACTCGACGCGGCGTTGAGGGTGGCAAACTTGAATTCAAACAGGGTCCGCAGCGCGTTCAGCACATCGTTCAGGGTCTGGGGAGTCTCGCCGCTGGGAATGTAAAACGACCGCATGCCCATCCGGTCGAAAAAGCGATGATTGTCAGGAGTATCGGCGCAAGAATAGATAACGTTATCTTCCAGCGCGAAAGTGAAACTCTTTGTTGCCGACGAAGCGGCTTGCATGGCGGTCGAGAAGTCGGCGTCATCCAGTTCGAAATGCACCCGGCGATTGGGGAAAGTGTCGTCGAACAACACGGTCAGCCCATAACTCGATGCGACCGCCGTCAACAGCCCGCGCGAATCTCCGCGGTAGTGAAAGTCATGACGCCCGTCGATCGGCTTAGCCACAATCGAATCGGCGCTGGCCACCAGTTGCGGCGGAGCTGCGGTATGCACCGGAGCCGGTCCCACCGCGTCACTAATGCGTTGCTGCGCGAACTCATTCTGTGGATCGAGACTGAGCGCAGCCCGGAACTCTCCCAAAGCCTCCACCTGGCGCCCGGCTAGCAGTTCGCTGTTACCGTGCTCAAGGTGAATGCCCGCCAGATGCTGCCGCGTGATCTCCCGCGCCGTGACATATTCGACATTTTGCGGAACCAGGCGCGATGCTTCCTCGAATTCGTAGAGAGCCTGATCGAGATTTTGCGATTGTTCGAGTTTGAGGCCGCGCGCGAAGGCTTTCCGGGCCGACTTCAGGTCTTTCCCCGGGCCGTGGCAAGCGGGTGCGCCGCCCGAGGCTGAGCAGAGCGATGCCGGTGCAAACGCAGTGTCCGCGGCTCGGCACACTCCGGAAAGGCATAATCCGGAAGCCAACAGACACACTGCTACCAGCCATCGCATAGTAACTACTATAGAATGCCCGGCCAGCGCTGTCTTGCAAGAGAAATACTCGGAAGGGAACTACGGTCGTAACGGGTTGGCCTTAACGGACCGGTCTTAAACGACTAAGCTCAGCGCAGCATGAGCCGTTCGATCTTCGAAGCGCGCCCCGTCTGGTCATCGCACGTCACCACGACTGCGCACAAGCGGACGTCATTATTGGCCGCCTCAAACCGGGCCGGCATGCCGCTCAGGAATCGTTCGATCACCAGCTCTTTTTTCACGCCGATCACGCTGTCATACGGACCAGTCATGCCGACATCCGTAATGTAAGCAGTGCCTTTCGGCAACACGTATTCGTCCGCCGTCGGAATGTGCGTGTGCGTGCCGACGATTGCCGTCACGCGGCCATCGACATACCAGCCGAACGCAACCTTCTCGGAACTCGCCTCGGCGTGGAAATCCACAAACACAATCTTTGCTTTGATCTGCTCCAGCAACCGGTCGACATATCGAAATGGATCATCGGAGGATCCCATGAATACGCGTCCCTGAAGATTTACCACGGCATACGCCACGCCGTTCTTCTGCCCCTCGTAAACTCCCCAACCCGGAAGCCCCTGGGAAAAATTCGCCGGACGCAACAGCCGCCGCGCCGGACTGTGCGGATTGCCG
This sequence comes from uncultured Acidobacteriaceae bacterium, assembly GCA_963725295.1. Taxonomy (GTDB): domain Bacteria; phylum Acidobacteriota; class Terriglobia; order Terriglobales; family Acidobacteriaceae; genus Acidiflorens. The sequence continues at coordinate 28,374 of CAVRYB010000094.1, read as the reverse complement.
TCGGCCATCTGAAAATATTCGATAATCTCTCGTTTATCCCAGATGTGGTTTCCCGTCGTCATCACGTCGATGTCGAGGTCGAAAAGTTCCTCGGCGAGCGCCGGAGTGATCCCGAATCCAGCCGCTGCATTTTCGCAGTTGGCGATCACCAGATCGATGGCGTACTCCTTCCGAAGACCCGGCAGACGGTCGTTTACGATGGTCCGTCCGGGGCGCCCAAAAATGTCACCAATAAAAAGAATGTTCAAGAGAAGGTCTCAGGTGTCGGATGTCCGGTCCCAGGTAAATCTTCCAGCGACCAAGGTCACCCGAAGTTCGATGGTATCACGCTGAAAACTGGCGACTGGGTACCGGTTACGGGGTACTGATTTCCGCCGTTTTGAGGAAGTCGTAGTTTCCTGACGAATTCAACCTCACGTTGCGCACGCGCAACGTGTGGACCAGAACGTTGTCGTAGTACCACAGGTTGATCTGGGGAACCTCCTGCGCCAGGATTTCCTGCACCTGCCCATAAAGCCCCTTGCGCACGTTCTCGTCCGTCTCGCGGCGGGCCTGGTTGATCAGATCGTCGATGCGAGGATTCGAGTAGAATCCGCGATTCGTGCCCTTTGGAGGAAAACGATCGGAATTGAAAATTTCAAAAATGTCGGGGTCTTCGTTGCCGCCGATCCACCGCAACGAATAAACCTGAAAAGCCCCAGTAGTCACGTCGGCAAAAAACGTAGCGAACTCATAGGTCCGAATATCGAGCGCAATGCCGACATCCCGTAATTGCTGCTGCAACACCGCCGCCAGCGACCGAGTGGATTCCTCGGTCGACGTTTTCATTGTCAAGTGAAAGCGCACGCCATTTTGGGCTCGATAGCCCGCCTCATCGAGAATCTGCCGCGCCTTCGCCGGATCATAGGCAAACCCCGTCGCGTTCGAATCGTACGCCCAGCTCTGCGGCGGCAGCACGCTCGACGCGGGTTCCGCCAGTCCGCGCCAGATGTATTGAATGAGCGGTCTTCGATCGATCGCGCAGGCAATCGCCCGCCGCACCCGCACATCGCGTAGCAGTGGATCACGCGTGTTGAATCCCATGTAAGCGACAATCGTCCCGGGCCCGCGCTCGATCTTCAGATCCTTCTCACTTTTCAGTGCAACTACCGTGTCCGGCGACAGGGCATTGATGGCAAGGTCAGCGCTGCCTTTCCGCAACTCCATCGCGCGAGTCGTGGCGTCCGGTACCACCGTGAGCCGCACGCGAGAGAGCCGTGGCTTCGGACCCCAATAGGCGTCATTCCGTTCGAGGATGACCTCCTTGTCTTGTTCCGCGCTGACAAACTTGAAGGGCCCAGACCCAATCGGCTTTCGCGTGATTTCATCCAGCGCGCCATAAGGAACAATGCCGATCGATCCCTCGGAGAGATTCCAGAGCAAACTCGCGTACGGTTCCTTGAGATGAAAAATGACGGTCCAATCGTCGAGCGCGTCGATGTGCGCCACAGAGCGGTATGCTGAAGCACGAGTGCTCCGGAGCTTGCCTTCGAGCAGAGAATCAAAAGTCCACTTCACATCGCGCGATGTCAGCGGCTGGCCGTTGTGAAACACGACTCCACGTTGCAGATGAAAAACATATGTCAATGGGTCAGGATTTTCCCACCGCTCCGCCAGCCCCGGCTGAACATTGAAGTGCTCATCGCGCGTCAGAAGCGCGTCAAACAGAAGCTCGTCGATGCGTTCCGATTGCCCGTCCACGCCAACCCGCGGATCAAGATTCGTCGGGCTGCTCTCGATGATCATCACCAGCGTGTTGGGATCAGGAGCTTGCGAGCAGGACAAAAGCGGCAGGAGAGTCACGACCAACAAGAGACAGAATGTCGCTCTGAAAAAAGATGTCATCCTGAGCGCAGCGAAGGACCTCGTTCTCTCCGGCTTTCTGCTCGTCACCTCACGCATACGACACTTTCCCCAGCACGACTGCCCGCTTCGCTCCGGTAGCCGACGGAACATTCGACGGCCGTCGATGCCACGTCTCATGCGCGAGCAGGGCAAACGCCATCGCCTCTTTCGCCTCCGACGGAACCCCGAACTCATCGGAGAACCGCAGCTCCAGCCCAAGAGGCTTTAGCCCGCCATGTAACAGCGCCATCAGCGTGGGATTCTTCGTGCCCCCGCCGGAAACAATCATCTCCCGATAGCCGCGGCCACACGGCAGCACAAATCGATGCACCGCATCGGCGATCGTGCGTGCAGTGAGGGCGGTGGCCGTCGCCACCACGTCAGCTTTATTTGCACCGCCGCAGAGATGCAGGAATCGACTTACGTACTCGCGGCCAAACTCTTCGCGTCCGGCCGTGCGTGGCGGCTTTTGCCGGAAGAATGGCGCACGCATCAAGCGCGTGATCACGGCATCGAGCACGCGTCCACCGGCTGCGACTTTGCCGTCGCGATCGTAGCGCTTGCCATAGAGCTCCTCCATTACCGCGTCCATCAACATGTTTCCTGGACCGGTATCGAACGCTATCACCTGCCCCAGCGACGCACCCGCCTGGATCGCCGTGAATTAGCGATCCCGCCGATGTTCTGCGCAATTCGCCCAACTCGACGGTCGCGATAAAGAAGGTAGTCAACAAACGGCACCAGCGGCGCGCCCTTGCCGCCCGCAGCCATGTCTGCCGGACGAAAATCCGACACCACGGGTACACCCAGTCGCGCCGCGATCACAGCGCCTTCACCGGTTTGCCACGTGACCGCCAGTCGCCGTCCGAGAAATCGTTCCGCTCGTCCCTGGTGATAGAGCGTTTGCCCATGACAGCCGACGAGGTCGAGTTTGAGGCGATGTTTGCGCGCCGTCCTAGCCACTGCCTCCGCATACAACTCACCCAGAAGAAAATTAAGGCGCGCCAGATCGGCGACCCGCGCCAACTCAGCGTTCATCAGTCCGAGGATGGCTCGTCGAACCGGGGCAGGGAACGGATACTCCTCGTGAGCCAGCAACGTGTGGCGCGGACGCGCCTGTCCGCGTGTCGACACCCGCACCAATGCCACATTGATTCCATCCGCCGAAGTCCCGCTCATGACGCCGGCAACGATCATGCACGGTCCTCACGAGCCAAGACAGCTATGCGGATTTCTTCGCCAAACTCCCAAAGTTGCCGCGTGAGCCTTTCAACTCCTGCCGAACCAGGGTTTGTGTGGCGCGGGCGCCCACGCCCACGGCTTTTGCTCTTTTTGAAAGCCAACACGCGCCGCGCCGCTTCCTGCACGCGACGAGCAAACCTGGCATCGCGTTCCACTTCGCGGAGCAGCGCTTCGTGCGCGCGCAGAATGAAGTCCTCTTGATGGCATATCAAGCCAATATCGCCGCCAGCACGGATATGTCCGATCATCGCCTGTTCGATCGGAGCCGCCGCCAGTACGCCGCCCATCTCCAGATCATCGGAGCAGACCAATCCCCGATAATCAATTTTCTTGCGCAAAATGTCGGTGATCCACTTCTTCGAGAGCGATGCTGGCGTACGCTCCTTCGTCACCGCCGGATACGCCGCGTGCGAGACCATCACCATCGGCAGTTCGCGCCGCAGTAAACGATATGGGACCAGGTCTTGCTCCCACAATCTGCGCAAAGTCTTATCCACGCTGGGAAGCTCATGATGCGTGTCGAGCGTTGCCTCACCCAGCCCAGGGAAAGTGTTTGCCACAGCCAAGGACTCCGGCGTCTCTCAGCCCCTGCAGAAACTCGCGCGCATAGACCACTACCTGCTTCGGATCATCCGAAACAGCCCGCGAACTCATCACCGAGCGCGACGCTGCAAAGGCGAGGTCAAGCACGGGAGCAAAATCCACGTTGAACCCCAGCGCGCGGCAGTTCTCGCCGATCACGCGTCCATGCTTGCGATAGAGCGCCCGGCTGCCCGTGGCAAAAACCTCCGCCGGGGAAGGCGCCGTACCCAGCACATTCCGGAAGCGGTCGACCGTGCCGCCTTCCAGGTCCACGCAAGTAAACAGCGGCATGGCCACGCACTTCTGGCACTCACGCAGCAAGGTATGCGTCTGCTCAACTCCTTTGATATTGCGGGCAAACAGAATTACGCCCGCTGGCGCAATCTTCGCCAGCAGAGAAGCGAGGCGGGGAGACATCTCGGTCCCGTCAAAGCCGACGATCAGGAGTTGGCCGGATGCGTGAATCAACTGTGTGCGCCTTTGCCATCGCTTCTGCCAATCTGCCTTCTTCAACTCCGCCAGCAAGTTTAGCGCTTCCAGTGGCGTCATCCGATCCAAATCGGCTTCGCGAAGCTTTTCCAGCACTGGCTGCGATAGCGGAGTGAAGATCGTCAGCTGCGCCGGACGCTCCGGCGCCGACCCCGGCGTCAGATGTCCCGACAGCCGGTGTTCCGACGATTCATGTTCCGCCAGCACTTCGCGCGCCCGCACGACTACTTCATTCGGCAATCCCGCCAGCTTTGCGACTTCGATGCCGTAGCTGCGGTCGGCTGCTCCCGGTTCAACGCGGCGCAGAAAAACCACACTGCCTCCGGTCTCTTTGACCGACACGTGATAGTTCTTCACTCCACTCAACTGCTCGGCCAATTCGGTCAACTCGAAATAATGCGTCGCAAACAGAGTCTTCGCGCGCACCCGCGCATGTAAATACTCGACCGCAGCCCATGCAATTGCGAGCCCGTCATAGGTCGAAGTCCCGCGCCCGACTTCGTCTAACAAGATCAAGGAGCGCGGCGTTGCCGTATGCAGAATCGCGGCCGTCTCCGTCATCTCGACCATGAACGTCGAGCGCCCGCGCGCCACGTTGTCGCTCGCGCCAATGCGGGTGAAGACACGATCGACAATGCCCATGCGCACCGAACGCGCCGGAACGAACGATCCCATCTGCGCCATGATCACGATCAGCGCCGCTTGCCGCAGATAGGTGCTTTTGCCGCCCATGTTCGGTCCAGTCAGGACGACGATGTTGTGAGTTTTCGAGTTGAGAAAGAGATCGTTGGGGACAAAGCGGTCATTCCCGATCGTCATTTCCTGCAGCTCAATCACCGGGTGACGACCTTCGACAATCTCGAGATCTGCTGTCTGGTCGCTGTTGTCCGCCTCGAACTTCGGACGGCAATAATTCCGCAACGCCGCGATGTGCGCCAACGAACCGAGCACGTCCACTTCCGCCAGTGCCAGCGCCGTCTGCCGGATGCGCTTGGCTTCTGCGGCAATTGCTGAACGCAACTCCGCGAACAACCGTCGCTCGATTTCGACAATCTTCTCCTGGGCGTCCAGAATCTTGGATTCATACTCCTTTAGCTCCGGAGTCGTGAACCGCTCGGCGTTCACCAGCGTCTGCTTGCGCTCGTAGTCGGTGGGTGCGTGATGCAGGTTCGCCTTCGATATCTCGATGTAGTACCCAAAAATCGAATTGAACTTGACCTTGAGCGACCCGATCCCTGTCCGCTCGCGTTCGCGGGTTTCGACCTGCGCCAGGTACTGCTTCGAGTTGTGGCTCAAGTCGCGGAGTTCATCGAGATCCTTATCGATGCCAGCGGCAATCACGCCGCCGTCATTCAACGTCAGCGGAGGTTCGGGCGCGAGCATGCTCTCAATCTTCCCCCGGAGATCGCCTAACTCGTCGATCGCCGCGTGCAGCATCGCCAGTCGTGGCGCCAAGAGCCCAGCCAAGACTCCGCGCACCTTTGGAAGTTTTCCGAGCGAAGCTCCCAGCGCCAGCACGTCGCGCGGGTTCGCCGTCTCGAGCGTGACCCGGCTGAGCAACCGTTCAAGATCGAGAATGCCGTCGAGCGAGCGACGCAACTCTTCGCGTCCCACAATGTCTTTCACTTGCACGTCAACCGCATCCAGCCGCGCCTCGATCTCGGTCCGATCCAGCGACGGGCGCAGCATCCACATCCGCAGCAGGCGCTTTCCCATCGGAGTGATGGTTGCATCCAGGCAGCGGATGAGCGTTACACCCGCGTCAGTTCCGGCAAAAAGCGGCTCGATCAGCTCCAGGTTGCGCACCGTCACCGCGTCGAGCACCAGGCAGTTCTGTCGCTCATAGAAGCCGATACGGTCGACGTGGTCGAGTGTTCCGCGCTGGGTCGACCGGATGTAGTAAAGGATCGCGCCGGCCGCTGAGGCCGCCGCCTGTTTTCCCGCCAGCCCAAAGCCCTCCAGCGACAGGACGCCGAAATGATTTTCAACGAGAGGGATGGCATGGTCGGGAGCGAAGATCCAATCGTCCAAAGGAGTCTCCGCCCATCCAAAACCAGAAATCCGAGCAACCGGCGCGGTGCCCGTGGAATGAGGGGTGTCTCGACCGTTGAGAGTAGCGAAGCTGCCCAGTTGCGTGCTCGAAGCATGCTCTAAGAGTGGCGCCGAAGACCCATACAGCATCTCTTTTGGCCGCAACTGTTCAAGTTCTTCTTGAATGCGACGCCCGGCCGACTCTCCGGCAAATTCCGTCGCCCGAAACTCGCCCGTTGAAAGATCGAGTGCCGCGAAGCCGACGCGGTCTCCGACCGTGGCGACGGCCGCCAGAAAGTTGTTCTCCTCGGCGTTGAGAGACGAATCTGCCGCCGTGCCCGGAGTGACCACCCGCGTCACTTCCCGGCGTACCAGTTTGGTCGCGAGGCGCGGGTCTTCCACCTGCTCACACACCGCAACCTTGAACCCTCGCCGGATCAGCTTCGCGATGTAGCCTTCGGCGGCGTGGTAGGGAACGCCACACATTGGAATGTTGACACCCTTCTCCTTATTGCGCGAGGTCAGCGTGATCTGCAATTCGCGCGCCGCGAGAATCGCGTCGTCGAAGAAAAGTTCATAGAAATCCCCCAGCCGGAAGAAGAGCAGCGCATTCGGATGCTCCTTCTTAATCGCGGAATATTGCCGCATCAGCGGGGTCGAGGGTTCAGACATAGCAGAATCGGTGATGGGTAAGTTGTAATTTGTAACGAAGCAATTTGCAACGCGCTCAAGGTCGCACGCCCAAATCACCAATTGCAAATTACGGATTCTTTTGTTCTCCTTACGCCATGGAACTTCGCAAAGATCCGATCACCCGTTCCTGGGTGATTACCGGCGACGACGTCATCGAACCGGCCGCGCGTCCGAAGAACTGCCAGTTTTGTGGTCCGTCGGCTGAACCAGCGCAGGTTGTTGCCAATATGCCTGGACTGGATGGCAGCGCCTGGTCGGCGCGTTCTATCGTTCATCCGCATGCGCTCTACCACATCGAAGGCGAGCCCGCGCGCCGGGGCGATGGTCTCTACGATCGTATGGGATCGGTTGGAGCGCACGAAGTTCTGCTCGAGAATCCGCGCCACGATGGCCATCTCTGGAATGTCAGTGACGCCGAGGTGGAGCAGTTTCTGCGTCTGGCCGCCCTCCGGCTGCAAGACCTCAAGCGGGACGCCCGCTTCAAATACATCAGTATTTTCAAGAATCATGGCGAAGCCGCTGGACAGGAATTTGAACACCCAACCTCGCAGTTGACCGCCACGACATTTGTGCCGCGCCGTGTACTCTACGAACTGCGCTCCGGGCGCGAGTATTTCGAAACCAAAGAGCGCTGCGTCTTCTGCGACATCCTCGCGCAGGAAGAGCGTCAGAACCTGCGCATCCTGGAAATTCGAGGCGACTACGCGGCCTTCTGTCCCTACGCTCCGCGCGTGCCCTACGAAACATGGATCATCCCGCGCAGTCACGAGTCTTCGTTCGAGCGCACTGGAGCGACGCGCGTTGGAAGCATCACCGACCTCGCCGGGCTTCTTCGTCGCACCCTACAGCGCATTCGCACGGTGACCGAGAACTTCCACCTCGTGCTCCACACCTCGCCCAACAGCCAGCATCCGTCGGCCACTCTCGGATACTGGAAGACGCTCGACGAGGACTACCACTGGCACATCGAAATTTTGCCCATCATCGAAGCGAAGGCCCGCTCCTATACTTTCAAAGAAATCTATTACTCGCCGGTGACATCCGAGACTGCGGTGAAACGGCTGCGAGAGGCGAAGATCCAACTATGATGCCCAAGTTGGTCTCACGCAGCCACGTGGCCGCATCGTTGTTGCTCGTGATGAGTCTCGGTATTCTCTTAGCATCCCCAGCAGCCGGCCAGACGCCAGCCCCGGCCGAGAAACAATCCGTCCTCTGGTCGAAGCTGGAAAGTTCAATCACCGAAATCGACCGCCATCTCGACGGCGTCATGGGCGTAGCCGTCATCGATCTCACCGACGGACACAGGTACGCACTTCATGCGGATGATATTTTCCCGCAGGCCAGTTCGATCAAGATTTGCGTCTTGACTGAACTCTACCGTCAAGTGCAACAGGGCAAGCTGAAGCTCAATGACATCTACACCGTGAACGCCTCCGACCTCGTGCAAGACAGCGACATCATGGGAGGCCTCACCCCCGGTGTGACCAAAATTACGCTGCGCGATCTTGCCACGATGATGGTCGCCGTCAGCGACAACTCCGCCACCAACGTGCTGATTGACCGAGTCGGAATGGAGAACGTGAACTCCTTTCTGCAATCGCAGGGTCTGAAAGAGACCAAGCTCCGTCGCAAGATGATGGACCTAAGGGCCGCCTCCGAAGGCCGCGAGAATGTTTCGACGCCGAACGAAATGGCGCAGCTGCTCGGGGCCATCTATCGTGGGCAGATCCTCAATAAAGAGCTGACAAACGATTTCTTCAAGGTCCTCTCCACGCACAAAGACAGTTGGATCCCGCGCAACCTTCCCGACGATCTGAAAATCGCCAACAAACCCGGAGCTCTCGAGGGCGTCCGCAACGATTCCGGAGTGATCTTTGTTGAGAAGCGCCCGTACATCCTCTGCGTCATGACAACGTATCTGCATCGCGAGCGTGACGGAGAAGAAGCCATCAGCAGCATCTCGCTAGCCGCGTGGCGCATGTTCGATCGCATCGCGCGGGCCAGCGAGTATGGAAGAGTGATTTCGCCAGGGAATAGCAGCGGCCGCTAATCGTCGGTCGCTGTTTCGCCATTGACTTGGTGTTGGGGATGGTTGAGAGCGAGAAGCGAACGACGAATAGCGAACAGCGAAGCCCTATGACCATCCGTCGCCTCAAAACCTACTCCGGCGCCCAAGGCTACGTGTACCAGTACTACTTCGTCGGAAAGCGCGCGGCAGCAAACTCCGACGCAACTGAGTACATCTTCGACGTCACCTCCGACCGTAAGTTGACATACGCCGTCAGCATCTTCCTGCCGCGCCTGGTAGTCGCTGCATGGTCTGAATCGCACGGACGCCCGCCGTCTGACTCCGAGCAATATGCCGCCGTCAAAATGCGGCTCTTCCGCGGGTTTGATGAACTGGAAGACATGCAAGCGCAAGGACGCCAACTGCAGATCGATTCGAGGTTGATCGAGGAGTCCCTGGCGTCGTTAGGGGTGGAATGACGTGCCACGGATTTTCTCCGTGGCTCGGTGCCCCCGTGGTAGGTTCTCGGCCCCCATGTGACCCACATCACAAACCCTTGTGACAGAGTCCGTTTCCTCCCCGGCCTACGCCCCGGCACACTATAATCACCCAGGCGGGGTGGGGATTGAGACACTGCCTGAGGGGAAACACACGGAAGTAAAGAACACAGAATGATGACTTTAGTCTGGCTGCGCGTTGCCCTCGTTTGTTATGCCGCGGGATTACTCTACGCCCTGGTGGCGCTGACCCGCACCACGGAAATCCTTGGCAAGGTGGCCCTCCATGCCTCATACCTCGGCATGGTGTTCCACTTGGTTTCGCTGACCGAGGCGTTCGTCGATAATGGGCAATTGGCTTCCGCCTCGGTGCACAACGCCCAATCGCTGCTCGCGTTCCTTATCATGGTCGGCTTCATGCTGGCGTACCTGGTATATAAGACGACCACTCCCGGCATCGTGATTTTCCCGCTGGTCTTCTTGCTAACCTTCGTGGCCTCCACGGGGCAGCAGCGTCTGGTGTTCGCTTCCGACGTTGTTCGCAAGGGTTGGCTCGCCGTGCATATCCTGATGATCTTCACCGGATACGCGGCGCTGTTTCTCAGCTTCGGTGCCAGCATTCTCTACCTGCTGCAGGAAAGAGCTCTGAAGTCGAAGAGTCAAAGCGGCATGTTTTCCCGCCTGCCCGCGCTGCAGGTGATCGACGACATCGGTTATCGCGCGCTCATGCTGGGATTTCCGTTCATGACGCTCGGCCTCATCGCCGGGTCGGTGGTGGCGGAATCCACCTACGGGCGAGTTGATTTTTCCGACCCTAAGATATTGCTCTCGGTTCTGATGTGGGCGGTCTACCTGCTGATGGTCTTCACGCGTCTGACGGCCGGATGGCGCGGCCGCCGCGCTGCCATGCTGGCCAGCGTCGCCTTTGTGGCGGCGATCGTGGCGTGGATCGCCAACTACTTCAGCGGAATGCACAGGTTCATCGCCTCATGAAATTCCAGCTCATTGGCGTCAACCACAAAACCGCGCCCGTCGAAGTGCGCGAGCGGCTGGCGATCCCTGAATCGCGTTTGCCCGAGGCCTGTAAGAGGTTGGCCGAGCATCCTTCGGTGGCTGAGGGCATGATTGTCTCCACCTGCAACCGCGTCGAATTCATCGCCAACATGAAGAATGGGACTGGCGATCTGCGCGAGTTCCTGCGCGAGTATTTCGAAACCGACCTCAGCCAGGTCGAGACTCATCTCTACGAATTTCAGGAAGATGAGGCGATCCGCCACATCTTCCGTGTCGCCGCCAGCCTTGATTCCATGGTCGTCGGCGAGCCTCAGATCCTGGGCCAAGTTAAAGAAGCCTATGCTACCGCCCGCGCCGTTGGGGCCGTGCGCGCCCAACTCGACCAATTCTCACCCGCGCGTTTGCTGTCGCCAAGCGAGTCCGCACAGAAACTGCGGTCGGTTCGTCTTCGGTTTCGATTGCGTCGGTCGCAGTCGAACTCGCCGAGAAAATCTTCGGCAGCCTGAACGGCAAATGCGTGTACCTGGTGGGAGCCGGGAAGATGAGCGAATTAGCTGCGCGCCATCTGCTGGCGCACGGTGCGGCGTCGCTCTTTCGTCGCCAACCGGACCTACGATCGCGCCATCCGTCTTAGCGCAGAAGTTTAACGGCCAAGCCATCGAGTTCCAGCGGCTTTACGAAACCTGCGACCGCGCGGATATCGTCATTACCGGAACGGGCTCGCCGCAACTTTATTTTCAAACCCGAACACGGCGAAAAGCTCATGGCGCTGCGCAAGAACAAGCCCATGTTCTTTATCGATATCGCCGTTCCGCGCGACGTTGATCCGGAGATGAACAAAATCGACGGCATCTTCGTCTACGACATCGACGATCTGCAGCAGGCTGTCAGTTCCCACGTGTCCGATCGCAAAAAGGAAGCCGAGAAGGCCGAGGCTATCGTCAATGGCGAGGTCGATAAGTTCCATGCCCGCCTGCAGACTCTCGATGTGGTGCCGACCATCGTGAGCTTGCAAGAGCATCTCGAAACGATTCGCCAGGCTGAAATCGACCGTGTTCGCGGACGCCTTGGTTCGATCACCACCGACCAGGAGATGGCGATCGAAGCGCTCACTCGAGGCATCGTCAACAAAATCATGCACACCCCGATCAGCACCCTGAAAACCGCCGCGCGCGATCCCGAGTCGACAACCGTTGTCGACCTGGTACGCCGTCTCTTTAACTTGCACGACGACGGAGACAAAGCTCTCGTGTCGATGGCTCGTCGAAGCTCCGACAAAGGTTCCGACAAGAGTGCCGACAAAGGAGTGCAAAACTAATGGCCCGCCTCCGCATTGGTTCCCGTGGCTCACAGCTTGCGCTCTGGCAGGCCCATCACATTTCCGACCTGCTGCGTGGGCAAGGTCACACCGTCGAACTCGAGATCATCAAGACAACTGGCGACAAGATCACCGATGTCGCCCTCGCCAAAGTCGGCACCAAGGGCATGTTCACAAAGGAGATCGAAGAAGCCTTGATCGAGAAGCGGGTTGACCTCGCTGTCCATAGCCTGAAGGATCTGCCGACCGAGTTGGCTTCCGATTTCGAAATTGCCGCCATTACAACGCGCGAAAATCCGCGCGACGTGTTTTGTTCGGTGAAGTTCGATAACATCGATGCGCTGCCGCAGGGAGCAAACATTGGTACTAGCAGCCTGCGACGGCAGGCCCAGTTGATGGCGCGGCGTCCCGATCTGAAGATTCATCCGCTCCGCGGTAACGTGGACACGCGCCTGCGTAAGCTCGAGGCCGGCGAGTATGATGCCATCATCCTCGCTGCCGCTGGATTGTTCCGCTTGGGCAAGACGCAACTCGTACGTCAGGTAATTCCTGCTGAGATCATGACTCCCGCCGCTGGACAAGGCGCGCTTGGCATCGAGATTCGCAATGGCGACAGCGCAACGCGTTCACTTCTTGCGTTCTTGGACGACGCAGCCTCCCGCGCCAGCACGACCTGCGAGCGCGCCCTGCTGAACAAACTGGGTGGTGGCTGCCAGGTGCCCATCGGAGCATTCGCCGAAGTAAAGCAAGGACGGATTCTTCTGCAAGGTCTAGTCGCTCATCCTGACGGAACGAAGGTCCTCCGCGAAACGCGCGAAGGCGACAATCCGGTGAAACTCGGCGAAGAAGTCGGCGATACTCTGCTTCGCCGCGGCGGCGATGTTATTCTCGAAGAAGTTTACGGAGAAGGCTTCGCTTTACCGCAACAACCGTAGGGCAGGTCTCAGGTGTCGGGTCGCAGGAAAACCTAGACACCTAAATTCTGAGACCTGACACTCGAGACCTGGATTCATGAAACCAAACGCCAATCGCCCTCTCGCCGGAACCCGAGTCCTCGTCGGCCGCGCCCGCCATCAGGCCGGAAGCCTTTCCTTCAGCCTGCGCAGCCTAGGGGCGTCGGTCATCGAAATTCCGTTCATCGAGATTCGCAAGCCGCAGTCTTACGCGCCGCTCGACCAGGCGCTGAAGAACATCAAGAGTTACGACTGGCTGATTCTTACCAGCGCCAACGGCGTCGAAGCCATGTGGGATCGCGTCCGCCGTCTGCGCATCACGCGCAGCAAGCTGAAGCATCTCCAGATCGCCGCCATCGGCCCAGCGACCAAAAAGGCGATCGTAAAGCATGGACTGAAAGTGAAGATGGTCCCCGAGGAATACGTTGCCGAATCAGTCGTGAAGGGATTGCGCGACAAGGTCAACGGCAAGCGCGTCGTTCTCATCCGCGCCAAAGTCGCCAGGGACGTGATTCCCGAAGAGCTGCGCGCCGCTGGAGCACTCGTCGATGTGATCGAAGCCTACGAGACTGTCGTGCCTGAGAAATCACGCGCCCGCCTGCGCGAGGTGATCAATAGCAAGTCTCGCCGCCCGCATGTCGTTACGTTTACCAGTTCTTCCACTGCGAAGAATTTTGCCGAACTGATGGGAAAGGTTAAGCCGGATTTACTGCGAGACGTGCAGTTTGCTTCGATCGGCCCGGTGACATCGGCAACGCTGCGCGAGTTGCGGATGCCCGTGAGTCTCGAGGCCCGCGAATTTACGATGGGTGGGCTGGTTCGTGCCATCGTGCTGGCACGCTATGCCGAACCTTCGGCCTAGGCTCCAAGAAATTTCCAATACGCACTACTTCAACTTGACTCCAGAAACGCCCATTTGCGGATCAATGGTGTCGAGGTACCCCTGCATCCGCTGCTTCATTTCCTGATGCATGCCGGTGAATTCGATCCCATTACCCACCCCCGGATCGCAGGTTCGGACGACCGCGCTGATATTGATGTGTTCCGAGTCCAGGTAGAAATCTAGTCGCAGCACCGTCCCCAGAGGCAGAGGCATGATGCTCTCGACATAGCATCCGTTGCCGCTGACGTCCGTGGCGTTGATGCGCAGCGGAGCATTCACGCGCTCGTCGCGAAGTTCGAGCGGAAGCGAAATCTTATGCCGGTTCCATCGTCGTCGATTGCTCGGAGACGCTAATCTTGACGGTCGCGCCTTCCAGCGGCAGATGAGCCTTCCACGGGCACTCCTGCTCCGCGACCAGCTTCACACCGACTTGATTCTTTTTGACAGGTCCGGCGTTTACCACCCAAACCACGATGCAGCGCGTTTTCTTTTCCTCGCACTGCACCCCGATGATGTCCCCGACTTTGAGTTCGTTATCGACGCCTGCGATCAACGCACCTTCCGAACTGATGTTCTGGGCTCGCGCGTGTTGGGAAAAGGCTCGACCATCCGCGCTCATCCCCCAGATCCGCACCGGCAGATCAACGCTCAGGCGAGGTTCGGTCTGATGTTCAGCCATGAGTTCCTCTTTGTTTTAAGTGGCTTATGGGATGATACCGCACCCCAGATGCGGTTGCGACAATACAAACCTGCTGGCCAGTAACGACGGAAGCACTACTTTCGGCACATCCTATCGCCGCTTAGACGCAGTCGCAGGGACGTTTTCGGCCAACTCCCGATAGCTGATAACGTGGATCTTCTGCTCATCCAGAAACTGCCGCAGTTCAGGCGAACAGAGCAAACGCCGCTCCTCATCACGAGAATCGCGCAGTCGTGTGCCGGCCGCGCTCAGTTCCGCATCGTTGTAGCCGGGATGGCAGACCCACTCCCAAGTCCCGTCCGGCAGGCTGGCCAGAGTCTGGCGGAGCAGGGAACTGTAGCCGCCGTTCTCCGTCGCTCCGGTCTCAATTACTCCGACGATGCCGTCTGGAGTGACGAGGCCCGCGCGCTTGGTCCGCTCCAGAAATTGCCGTGAAAAGGTGTGCAGCATCCGCACCTGCCCGTAGCGCTTCCACAGGTCCCGTTTGCCTTTGAATAACTTGGGCGGCATTGCCTTCAGCGGAACAAACGGATTGCGGATGGCTCCTACTCCGCAGATTCGCGCCGCCCGCAGCAGGGCTACCAAGATCTCGGGAAAAATGTGGGCGTGTTTGTGGGTGTCGAGATGCGTGACCTGAAGGCCCGCGGCCTGAATCTTCCGAATCTGCGCCGTGACTTCTGAAACGAGCTGGTCGCGGTCAAAACCGCCCAGCATGGCGCGGGCCGCGAACGCCGAAAGGCTGGAGTAGAAACTCGTCGGCTCGGCCGACCGAATCGCCACCATCGTGTCGACTGCTTCGGGATCGGACGTCGGAGCTCCATCGACCAGCACAACATGGCATCCGACAGAAAGCTTGGGAAGCGTGCGCGCGACGGCCACAGCGTCCTCGAACGCCCGCCCGCTTGCCATCAACGTCGCTGATGAGAGGACTCCGCTTGCATGCGTCTCCGCGATCGCGCGGTTTATTCCTGCGGTCAGGCCAAAATCGTCGGCGTTGACGATCAGATTTCTCACCCAGAGAGTTTAGCAGCCACAGCGGAGGTTTTTGCGGTGCGCGGTTCTTCCGCGTGTCATGTCTGGTTCTTGGGGGTTCGTCCAGCGCGGATGCGAACTCGCCGCGGGTTTGACCGCCAGGCGAACGCTCCAGTATTCTCGACTGAGTGTCTTGCGAAAGCTGCGCGCAGAGAGCGCTCGCTGCATTCGCGTCCTGCCGCGCGGGCGGTTAGCTCAGTTGGTTAGAGCGCCTCGCTTACACCGAGGAGGTCGCAGGTTCGAGTCCTGCACCGCCCACCAAACATCCTAGAAACAACGAGTTCAAGGTCGCTGGCCTTGGCTCTTGTGCCGAAGGGCCCCGTCTGTCAGACTTGTACCATGAAGCCCAGTCCTAATTATCCGCAGTATCATGAAGACCGCAGAGTCCAGAAGTTGCTTGACCGCATTGATAAGCAACTCCAAGCCAAGAACATTCCACAGAATCTGCAAACGACCATCCCGAAGCAGTGTCCTAGCGCAGCTTAAGCAAAAGATACGCACCTTTCCTGGCATAGACTGAAGCCGTTCGCGCGTAACGGATGCGGTCCCATACTGCATCCAATGGAATGGTATCGGGCGATTCGTTTCGGCTACCACTGCCATATATCGCGGAGCGAATCCGTCTCGGACGACCCGAGCACCGCCAGATAGCCGGCAGATAGAAAAGCAACGGCAAAAACCTTAGCCCCGAGGTGACAGCTGTGAGCAACAAGCTAAAGCTTCGCATTCTGATTTTAGCGATTGTGGTATTAACCGCTGGCGCGACGCTCGTCAGCCTGAACGGATGCGGTGGCGGAGGCAGCGGGAGCGGCAATCCGCCTCCTCCGGGACAGATCAAGCACGTCGTGATCATCTTCCAGGAGAACCGCAGCACCGACAATCTCTTCCAGGATCAGAACCTGATCAACAAAGGCGCCGACATCGCGCAGAGTGGAACCGATTCGCACGGCAACACGATTCCGCTGCACAAGGTCAGCCTCGAAGTCGACTACAACCCAGATCATTCGCACAACGCATTCAACCTAATGTGCGACCTCAACCCGGCAACAGGCCAATGCAAAATGGACGGAGCTGATCTGGTTAGCGTGGAGTGTGCTCCCGGAGCCAAGGATTGCCCCGCGCCCGATCTCACCTTCGGCTACGTCGATCCCACCCAGTTGCAGCCCTACTTCCAACTGGCCGAGCAGTACACCTTTGCCGACCACATGTTCCAGACCAATCAGGGGCCAAGCTTCCCTGCGCACCAGTTCATTATTTCCGGGACTTCGGCGCCATCCGCGAGCAGCAATCTATTCGGCGCTGAAAATCCGAACAACACTGGAACTCCCGACGCGGGATGCGACTCCGAACCCTCCAGCGTTGTCTACCTGATCGACCAGACGGGCAATGAATATTCGAATCCGGAAGTCTACCCTTGTTTCGAGCACCAGACGATCACCGATCTGCTAGAGGCCAAAGGCTACAAGTGGCGCTACTACACACCTCCAGGTCCTGCGATCTGGAACGCGCCCGAAGCGATCCAGCACATTTGCGGACCGAACGCGCCACCGCCGAATGGCACAGCTTGCGTCGGCTCTGACTGGACCAACAACGTCATCCTCAACCAGAAGCAGATTCTCACCGACGTCGCCAACAACCAGCTGCAGGATGTCACATGGGTCATTCCCGACGGAGCTGATTCCGATCACGCCGGAACGAGCGGCACGACTGGACCTTCGTGGGTCGCTTCGGTGGTCAATGCCATTGGGAACAGTCCTTTCTGGAAAGACACGGCCATCTTTATTACCTGGGACGATTGGGGAGGATGGTACGATCACGTTCCGCCGAAGCAGGTCTTGGTCAATTGTGCGCAGTGGGGATGCGGTTACGTTTACGGCTTCCGCGTGCCTCTGATCGTGGTTTCGCCCTATGCGAAGCCAGGATACATCTCGACCGCCGATCACGATTTCGGCAGTATCCTGCGCTATATCGAAGGCGCCTTCGGCCTGCCTTCGCTGGGATATGCGGACTCGGTCGCGGATGACCTCTCCGATTGCTTCAACTACAACCAGACACCGATCCCGTTTGTTCCCATCAACTCAGCGCTGAAAGCGCAGGATTTCCTGAACCGGAAAACGCCGCCGAAGGATCCGGACGACGACTAGCCTGTTTTGGACCCCCTCTGGAGCGGTCTTTTAGAATCAAAGATTTGGCGCTTGAGAGGCGCCAGATCTTTGAGAAATAAGGACTTAGAGGTAAGATATTTATAAATCAACGAGTTAGCGTTGATTTGGCGGTCGTTTTTCGGGTTGATTGCGGCTAAGTCCTTGAGGAATAAATACCTTAGGGCGTACGTTAACTGATCTTTCGCCCCTACGGGGCTTGACGGATTGCGCCCTTCCCACGGCTGGCGCCCCTTCGGCAGGCTCAGGGCAGGCTGTGGGCTGCATTCTTGCGCCGCTTCGCGGCTAAAGGAGAGCGAGGGCGCCTCAGTGCTACTTGCTCGTGATGGTTTCCGAACCATTCCAGAAAATAAGAAGGGCGCGGAGAGTATCCGCGCCCTTTGTGTTTAGTGTTCGAACCCAACTGACTAGAGAACCGTCAGAGTGAACGAGGTTGTGTGTGTCACGGAGCCTTCCGTCACTGTGACGGTGACGGTCGAATTTCCGGCGGGGGTCGGCACCTGGAGGTTGACCGTGGCCGAACCTGGTGTCGTTGTGGCCGATGACGTCGCGGTTACCATGATCGGGCTATTCGGAACGGGCAACGTGGCCGGAGCGGTGTACAGCCCGGTCTGGTCAATCGTGCCGTTGGCGCCGCCGCCAGTCACTGCCCACGTTACAGTCTGGCTGGTCGTGTTGCTGACCGAGGCCGAGAACTGCTGTTGCTGCGCTGGTGCTCCTGCCAAGCTCGGATACAGCGTGCTCACCGATCCTGGCGTCACTGTAACAACGGGCGGATGACTGCTGGCTCCGCAAGCCACCAAGAATGCGGCAAGGGCCACGATCAGGCACATGCCGAGAATCTGGTACAAGCGTGGCACGCGTTTACCGACCAGTCCGACCAGCATGATGCCAGCTAGTGGCAGGCTAAGCGGCAACCACAGCCGCTGATTCTGGCTGCGCAGCTTGCCCTCGCGCTTTCTCGCGCCGCCTGCCGCTCCCGTAAATGGACCCGCCGTCTGCACCGTGATGGTGACATCGGTTGAGCCCGCGCCCGAGCTGATCTGTGCCGGATTGAACGAGCAAGTTGCGCCCGTCGGCAATCCGGAGGAGCAGGTGTAGGTTACATTGCTGGCGAATGTACCACCACTAGCCGGCGCAATCGTCATTGTGGTCGAAGTGGTCTGTCCGGGATCTGCCGATGCCGGAGCAGTAAGCGTTGGCGGATAGGTGAAGTTCTGCGCCACCGTTAGCGACACAGTAGTGGTCGCGGTCAACGCGCCGGAAGTACCGGTAATCGTGACCGTACCCGTTCCACCCGGAGCCGTAGAACTAGCCGTCAGCGTCAACACGGTGCCAGTTGTCGACGAAGTCGGGTTAAAGGACCGCGACACGCCCACCGGCAGAGCAGCGATGCTAAACGTCACCGTGCCCGTGAAGCCGTTGGTGGGGTTCACTGTGATCGTGCTCGTGCCTCCCGCACCACCCGGAACGATCGACACACTGGTTGGATTCGAAGTCAGCGTGAAGTTCGGCGGCGGTGTGACGGTTACGGCTACGGTCGTTGTCGCGGTTACGCTGCCCGATGTGCCCGTGATTGTTACCGTGGTCGTTCCCGCCGCAGCCGACGCACTCGCCGTGAAGGTTACGACGGTGGTTGCTGTTCCGTTGGCTGGCGGAGTGAGCGACGTCGGAACAAACGCAGCCGTCACACCCGTCGGCAGAGTGGAGGTGGTGAACGTGGTGGCGGCGCTGAAGCCGTTGACGCTCGTCTCGGTGATCGTGCTGCCGACGCCCGGCAGAGTTGGAGTAATCGATATGCTGGCCGGGTTCGATGACAGAGTGAACGACGGCGGTGCGGTGACAGTTAGGGAGATCGTGGTCGTTTCAGTCACGCCGCCGCCGACACCAGAGATGGTGACGGTCGAGGTCCCCGCCGAAGCCGAAGCGCCTGCGGTGAGAGTCAGTGTGCTGGTCGTGCCGGTCGGGTTCGGACTGAACCCTGCGGTTACACCCGTGGGCAGCCCACTTGCACTCAGAGTGACGTTGCCGCTGAATCCGCCCGCGTCAGTCACGGTAATGGTGCTCGTCTTACCCGTCAGAGTCGGGGTAATGGTCAAACTGCTGGGTGCGGCTGTGAGCGAGAACGGAGCGACTACGGTGAGCGAGACGGTTGCTGTTTGAGTGAGACTACCCGAAGTGCCGGTCACGGTAATGGGGTAGGTTCCGGGCGTGACGCCGGCAGTAACTGTCACGGTAAGAGTAGAAGTCGCGGTGCCGTTGGCAGGAGGAGTAACCGAAGTCGGGCTCAACAAGGCCGAGACGCCGGCGGGCATACCGGTAGCGGTCAGCGCCACAGCGGCATTGAATCCGCTGACGCTGGTGACGGTGATCGTGCTGGTGTTGTTCAGGCCTTGCGCAATCGTCAGGCTGCTGGGCGCGGCGGACAGCGTGAAGCTGGGCCCAGCCGTTACGGTTAACGACACGGTGGTGGTCTTCGTCAAACTGCCCGCGGTGCCGGTAATCGTTATCGTGGAGGTCCCGGGCGTTACAGACGATCCGACGGTCAGCGTGAGTGTCGATGTCACGGTGCCGTTCGCCGGAGGAGTGACCGGGTTGGGGCTAAAGCCCGCGGTTACGCCCGTGGGCAAGCCGGAAGCGCTCAGCGTGACCGCCGAGTTGAAACTGTTGCTGCTGGTCACCGTGATCACGCTTGTCCCGGCCGCGCCTTGCGCAACCGACACGCTCGTTGGCGCCGCCGATAGCGCGAATGTAGCTGAGGGCGTCACCGTAAGCGATACGGTTGTCGTTGCCGTCGAAGAACCGGCTGTGCCGGTAATCGTGACTGTGTAGGTGCCTGGCGTTACTGATGCGCCAACGGTCAGCGTGAGGGTCGAAGTTACGGTGCTGTTGGCCGGAGGAGTGACCGGGTTAGGACTGAAGGCCGCAGTCACTCCCGTGGGCAAGCCGGAAGCGCTCAGCGTGACCGCCGAGTTGAAACCGTTGGTGCTGGTGACTGTGATGGTGCTTGTCCCCGCCGCACCCTGAACCACGGAAAGGGACGTGGGGCTGGCCGAGACTGAGAAGGTCGGAGTCGACTGTGCGACCCACGCCGTAAAGAGGTTTCCGGCATCGACTGAGCCGAGGCCGGTGACCAGGTTGTAGCTCGGCGAATTGGATTCGGCGGAAACGTTGTAGGTGTCGAATCCGATGAAACCAGCGCTTGCACCCGAGCTCGGACACTGTAGCGCGACTGGCCACGGGTCACTGGGGACTCCAGAAGTAGGAGTCCCTTCCTGGCAGAAAGCGCCATCGGAATACGCCCCGGTGTTAGGGGTCTCGACAAAGTTGAAGGCCTTGTTAGTTGAGTTCGACGCCGCGAGCTTGTAAAGCGACGGATTGATATTGCCGAGGCCCGGAGTTGCCTGCACGCCCTTGGCAACGACGTACTGATTGAGGAGCGTGGCGATGCCTGCCATGACCGGACTGGAGACCGAGGTGCCACCAAAGATCGGGCAAGGTCCGGTGCCGGCGATGCAAGCACTCAGCATGCTGGAAATGCCGGAGGCGCCACCGGTGCAGGTGCTGCTGTTGCCGCTGCCACCCACTTCACTGGCTGCGGTGCAGACAATGTAGCCGGGGAAGTTTGCCGAGGCAAGCAGCGAAACGTCCGGGGTATAGCGGGCAGGAGTGGTGGTTACGCCTCCGCCGCTGGGATTAATCAGGCTCGCACTGATACCCGACTGCCACGAAGGTTGCGGGAAGCCTCCGTTACAGACGCCGTTCCCATCAATGCTGAAACAATTGCTGACGCCGCCGCCGCCGCCAGAGATGCCGATCGCCGTTTGCGCGGTCGCCCAATTGGTTACTGTCTGGCTGTTCAGGAGGCAAGAGCCTTGGGCCGCACAGACGTAGCCGAATTCCTCGGCGTCATTCCACGCCTGCTCAGGAATATAACCTTTGGCGGACCCGCCGTCGCCGTTACCGTCGTTGGTTGAATTCCAAAAACTCGAAGTGTATTCACCGGGATTTATAGCGGGAATCGAGGTGCCGCCAACGCCAGTCACTTCAGGGCTACTGGCAGGATAAGCGACCGCGTATCCATATTGAGCTATGTTGCTGCCATAGTCGCACTCCGCCGCACCAGTGTCGCCCGCAGAGTTAAAGAAGGTGATACCCAGTGAGTTCGCTTTCTTGAGTTCGGCTTCATCCGAAGCAAACGCGTCGTTGTCGGCCTCGGCGAGTTCGCACGGAGTCGTATAACTCATGGTTATTACTGGGGCAACGTTGTTGTCGATCGCGTAGTACGCCGAGGTAAATACTCCGGTGAGGGGCGCATTGACGTAGACGATGGTGGCATCGCGGGCCACCGCATTGGACCATTCCAAGTCGATGTCGGCTTCGCCCAGATCGCCGGCAGTCGGCGAGTGGGGATCAGTGCCGGTGGCGGAGTCGGCGTAGAGGTACTGGAAGTTGCCACCGCTGCAGGAAGTGATCACGCCGGGGGTGCCAGTCGTGGTACATCCGGTGATCGCGGGGATACTGAAACCGCTGCGGAAGTTGGCGAGGTCGTCGAGGTAGATATCTGTTTGTCCGATCACCGCGAGCTTTTGGCCTGTGCCATTGGTGCCGGCGCCGATCAGATTGTTGATGTCATACATGGCAGCAATGTCGCCAGGCGCCAGAAAATAATACGAATTTCCACCTGCACCGAGGGTGTAACCCGGCACGGCGCGGTGCGCGTTCGATTTCGCAGGGAAATTACTGAGGCCTCGCAATCCGGTCACGATTCCGGACAGGGCCGAGGGAATGGCGGGCGCGGTTGCGTTTGAGAAATAAGTATGGCCATCAATGACGAAGTGGTGGATTTCCGTTTGAAATACGCTCTGAACCTGAGCCGCAGTGCCGTTGAAGACGATCCAGTTGCGGCCACGTGCGGTGCTGGCGACGGTAAATCCGTTGGATTGCAGCCAGGCGGTGATCTTCCTAACGTCATTGGAGCTGAGGCCGAAGCGGTCGGCGTACTGCTCGGGCGTGAGCCACTGGTGGTAGCTGGGGGAATTGGGATTCTGTTGATCGGCCAGCAATCGATCGAGCGCCTTCTGTTGCGCCGGCGAGGGCACGGTCAGCAAGGTCAGGCTCATTTTCTGGGACGGGTCAACCGCGCCCTTATCGAACTCCGCTCTCGCCTGGAGCGGGACGCCGGCAGGGAGACGGACCGACGCTGCGGCAATCGGCGCCGTGATGCGGTCAGGGGCGGCTGCGAAACATAGAGTCGAAAAGAGGAGGGTGCAAAGAATAAAGGTCAGAAAGTTAGACGATTTCAGCACGGGAGACGAAGGACTTTGCATGATCACTCCATGGGCACGGCAAAAGTTTGTGGGGGACTCGGAAGCATTATCCCTGCTTCCCCCTGTCTGATCAAGGATTTCCGTTGCGGGGTTGCATGGGTTGGTACAGTTTTTTCAAAATTGTGACAAATCTCACAAGTCGGCAGGGTGAAAACCGGCGAAATTCGGCCTGTGAAGCCGGGTCCCCGTGTACCCCCCTTGGCCTGGTGTACATGTCCGGGGGATTGGCGAGGGATGTGCCAGAAGACGTCCCACTGACTAGGAGGCTGCGGAAAAAGTGTTTTGCATCGCAGCCTTCCCCCAGCGGCTGAAAGCCGCCGTGGTTCTGGGACAGTTGGCGGCACGAATGGAACTCGTGCCCTTCCCCAACCTGGTTGAATCCGAGTTTTTCAGCAGGCTGTCAGACTTCGGCCAGCTCTTCTTCCAATAACTGTTTGTTATAGAGGTCGGTGTAGTAACCGTTGCGGGCGATTAGTTCGTCGTGGGAGCCGAGTTCGACAATGCGTCCCTGGTGCAGGACGGCGATGGCGTCGGCATTGCGGACGGTGGAAACGCGGTGGGAGATGAAGATGGTGGTGCGTCCGCGCATGATTTCGCGGAGGTGGTTGAGGATTTTATCTTCGGTGTGGGTGTCGACGCTGGAGAGCGCGTCGTCGAGAACCAGAATCCGCGGGCTGCGGAGAAGGGCGCGGGCAATGGCGGTGCGCTGCTTCTGTCCGCCGGAAAGGGTGATTCCGCGCTCGCCCACCGTGGTGTCGTAGCCCTCGGGGAAGCCCTCGATGTCGTGCGCGATGTTGGCGGCGGCAGCGGCAGCTTTGATGTTGTCGATTGTCGCCTCGCTGCCTTCTTCCGAAACCTCGCGCGCAATTCCGTAGGCAATGTTCTCGCGGATCGTGTCGCTGAAGAGGAATGTCTCCTGCGGCACGAAGCCGATGTTGCGGCGCAGGGAATCGATGGAGTACTCGCGAATGGGACGGCCATCGATCAGGACGGTGCCGAGTTGCGCGTCGTAGATCCGCGGGATGAGATTGACCAGCGTGGTCTTGCCTGACCCCGTTGGACCGACTATGGCAAGGCTCGATCCGGCGGGGATGCGCAGATTGATGTCCTTGAGAACGGGGAGAACGGGCACGCCGTTGTAGGCGAAGTTGAGATTGCGGAATTCGATTTCGCCGGAAATGTCGGGCGCTTGATTTTCAGATGACCCGATGGCCCGATCTCCCGATGGCCCGATGGCATCGGTGATCTCCGGCTTCTCCGTCAAAATTTCATTGATCCGGCCCATGGAGGCTGTGCCGCGCTGGAAGACGTTGATTACCCATCCCAGTGCGATCACCGGCCACATGAGCTGTGCCATGTAGGTGAGAAACGCGACAAAGCCGCCGACGTCCAGCGATCCATACAGGGACAGAGTTGTCTTCGTTCCCAGATACGAAACCAATTCGACATGGCTCATTCCTTGAATGACCTCGCGGCCGCCGACCCAGAGCACGATCACGGTGGCTGCGCCGAGCATGAGTTCCAGTGTCGGCCACAACATGCCCATCAGGCGCACCAGGCCAAGGCTGCGGCGAATGTACTCTTGGTTGGCGCCCTCAAATGCCGCGATCTCGGCTTGCTCCTGGACGTAGGCGCGAATCACGCGAGCGCCGGAAAAATTTTCCTGTGCGCGCGCCGAAATGTCGGAGAACATCGCCTGAATGCGTTCGAAGCGCTCGTGAATCTGGCGTCCGAAATACTGAATCACAATGCTGGCAATCGGCAGCGGCAGGAAAGCAAAGAGCGTCAGCTTGGGGCTGATACGCAGCATGTATCCGACAGCGAGCACGGTGAAGACGATTGTGTTGGCGGAATACATGATGGCGGGGCCGAGCAGGTTGCGCACGGCGTTGAGGTCGTTGGTGGCACGGGCCATGATGTCGCCGGTGCGGTTGCGCTGGTAGTAGGAACTCGACAGCCGCTCCAGATGAGCAAACAAATCGTTGCGCAGGTCGAATTCGATGTCGCGCGAAATGCCGATAACGATCCAGCGGGTCAGGAACTGGAAAATGCCTTTGCCAACAAATACGCCGACGACGAGCAGAGCGTACTCCAGCAATTTGCCCCGCGTAATGCCGGAACCAAGGTCGTTGAAGACGTGCCGCAAAATTTGTGGAAACTGAACCGCGAAGCTATGCGTCAGTACGATGCACAACGAACCCCAGAGCAGCTTCGTGCGGTAACGCTTAAGGTAGGGAACGAGAGGGCGTAGGTTCTTTGGCACCATGCTTGAAAGAAAGGTTACCGCTACTAGATGAAATTGTAGCAGCGCGCGGTGCGGATTTTCGCTGCCAGGGCAGCAGGGTTACGAAGGCGGCAGTGAGCAGAACTCCGGTGCCAGCGGAAAGAATTACGGCGGCGAAGATCATTCCCGAGTAGAGCAGGTCAACGTTAAAGCGTTCCATCTCTCGGCTCTCCTTCGTATAAGCAAACGATTAAAAAGCCCAGGTGGGCGGCCCAAGTTCCTTCACCCACCCGGGTGGAGAGAAACCTCAATTCGACTAATCTTCCGGCGGTGCAGGCGGCGCCATGTGATTCTTCATGCGCGCTTCGTGTTTCGCTTCAAACGCGGCGTATTTGGCTTTTTGATCGGCGGTCAGGACCTGCATCATCTCCGACTTGATGCGGGCGTGCTGCACCTGAAGCTCGATCTGTGTCTGTGCCTGCTGCGTGGCCAGAGCGCGCGTCTTGGCTTCATCAAACGGACCGCTGGCTTCGAGCGCCTTCATGTCCTGATGATTCTGGCGCATCTGCTGCATCAGAGGCTTCATGGTGGGCTTTTCTTTTGCCCAGATAGCCTTGATCTGATCCTGCTGCGCGCTGCTCAGGTCGAGATAATCGCTCATGAATCCGAGCATATGGTCAAAGCCGCCCCGGACCACCGTGGCCGTGCATGCCCTGAGCGAGAAGTGCTGAAACCGCCAGCATTACCGCCGCGCCGATCGTGAGAATGCGAATACGAGTTGATTTCATTGGTACTCCTTTGAGACTTCGGTGTTCATCTGAATGTCTTGATTTCGGGAGGCAGCCCGACCGTCTACGCACATAAGAACACTGTTTCTGGAATTTTGAGGTAAAGAGTCGGTCAAAGGCGGTAAAGTTTTGTAAAGCCGGAACGCGCTGTTCGCTGGTGGCTGTTCGCTCTTCGCGAAAAGCGAACAGCGAAAAGCGTGTTTTTGCTAATCACAAATCTTTACCGCGCACGCGCAGCCAAAGGTGTTGAATGATTAGAAGAATGGATCACATCCTCGTGGTGGATGACGACGTCGAACTCTGCAGCCTGGTGCAGGAGTACCTGACTGCCGAAGGATTCAGCCTGCAGGCTGTCCACGACGGCGAAAAGGGCCTGCAGCAGGCGCTGACCAACGAGTATACGCTGGTCGTGCTCGACGTCATGCTGCCGGGGATCAATGGCTTCGAAGTACTTCGCCGGATTCGCAGCGTCTCGAAAATTCCGGTGCTTCTGCTGACGGCGCGCGGCGAAGACGTCGATCGCATCGTCGGACTAGAAATCGGCGCCGACGATTATCTGCCAAAGCCGTTTAACCCTCGGGAACTGGTGGCGCGAATTCGCGCGATCCTGCGGCGCACCAAACCAGCCAAGGCGGCCGACGCGTTGCCCGAAGTGCTAACCGTCGGCGATGTGGAATTCGATCCGGCGACGCGCAACGTGTTGCGGCGCGGGGCAGCCCGTCGACCTTACTTCCGTGGAATTCAATCTGCTGGAAGTTCTGCTGCGCGAGGCGGGGCGAGTGGTGACGCGCGAGCGCCTGGTGAATGCCGTGCTCAGCCGGAAGTTCATGCCGTTCGACCGCAGCATCGACATGCACGTCAGTAAAGTGCGGCGGAAACTCGGCGACTCCGAAGATGAAGGCGACCACATTAAGACGATTCGTGGCGTGGGGTATATGTTTGCGCGGCCGGCTGCGAAACCAAGAAGTAGCTAGTAGCTAGCGGCTAGTAGCTTAGAGCTGTTTTTCAAAATATGAAAAGTCTCTTCCTCAAGATTTTCCTGTCGTTCTGGGCGGCGCAGGCGTTGTTCGCTGTGCTGGCGATTCTGGCGACGATCGCCCTGCAGCCCGGGCCGGCATGGAATCGAGAGCCAAAGTCCGCAGATCCTGGCCGAGGCGGTCAACGCCTACCAGAGCGGCGGACAGCGTGGCGCTCATGAGTATCTCGAACAGTTCTGGCACAAACAGCAAGTCCGCGGCTTCATCTTTGATGAGTCGGGGGTTGAGCTGGCGGGGCAGCGCGTGCCGCCGTGGATTGAAGACGTCCGGCAGGGAATGGAGCCGCGCGATCGGCCGCAGCGGCATCGCGGCTGGATGGACAGTTTTTTGCCTCCGCGCATCGTCCGGCGGGCGCTTACGCTCGATGGCAAACGTTACACCTTGATTCTTGAACTCCCTCCCGGCCCGCGCGTATTTTTTGGCCCGCATGAGATCCCCGGCATGGGCATCGCCATTGCCATCCTCACCTCGGGACTCATGTGCTATCTGCTTTCCTGGTCGCTGACCAGTCCCGTGACCCGTTTGCGCAGGCGGCGCAGAGTCTGGCGGCGGGTGATTTGAGTACCCGCACGGGCGCGCCGGCCAGCGGAAGCCGCGACGAACTCTCGGAGCTGATGCGCGATTTTGACCGCATGGCCGAACGCATCGAAGGCCTGGTCGATTCTCAATCGCGCCTGCTGAAAGACGTTTCGCACGAACTGCGATCTCCGCTGGCCCGGCTGAGCGTGGCGCTCGGGCTGGCGCGGCAGAAAGCTTCGCCCGAAATCGAAGCCTCGCTGAACCGCATCGAGCTTGAGGCTGACCGGCTCAATCAACTGATCCAGCGCCTGCTGACCATTTCACGGCTTGAGTCGGGAGCCGATGGGCTGAGCAAGACCAGGCTTTCGCTGCGCGAGTTGGTGGAAGTCAGGTGGCTCACGATGCCGAATACGAAACCCCGGGACGCGGTTGCCGTGTCTCCGCAACCGGCGATCCCGAGGACGAATTCCTGGTTGAAGCCGATCCCGACCTGCTGCGCAGTGCCATTGAGAATGTGATTCGGAACGCAACGCGATATACTGCCGAAGGCACGACAGTAGAGGTGCGACTGGAGCGGCAACGGTCCGCGAGTCGCGAAGACGGAGAAATTATTGTCCGCGTACAGGATTCTGGCCCCGGGGTTCCGAATGAGGCACTGCAGAAGATTTTCGAGCCCTTTTACCGGCTGGATGATGCCCGCAACCGCCAAACCGGCGGAGCGGGTCTGGGCCTGTCGATTGCGGACGGGCGATCAGGCTGCATGGCGGGCAACTTCGCGCATCCAACCGCAAAGAGGGTGGGTTAGAGGTGGAAATCCGGATTCCGGCAGTTGCCGGGCTTCTACCCCAGAACGGCAAAAGTGGCCGTTCCGGGGACCCCGGGTTTGCTCTTCCCGCTCATTCCTGATACACAAATAGATTTTGGCCACAAGCTTCAGTCTGCATGAGGGCAGGCAATTGCGCCCTACTGACTGGAAGCGGTCTGGCAC
>CAVRYB010000093.1:0-11288 GCA_963725295.1 uncultured Acidobacteriaceae bacterium | reverse complement strand
CGTTGTTCACGCTTAGCAAGCGTGGAACATCGTGGCTGTCGACGAAGGTGACGAGGTCATTTTGCCATGTGAAGTTGGAATCCTCGGTGTTGACCACGTTATCCAGCTCCGAGAAATTGTTGTTGCTGGCGAAGACGTCGCGGACCGCCTGATTCACGTTGAAATCAAGCACCGAGATGCCGCTCTTGTTCGCGAACTTGTAGGAGTCGTGATAGAGAGAGTCACCCCAGTTCTGGTACCACTCTCCGAAGAAGAAGCTCCCACCGTAGCTGAACGCGGCGTTCGACATGCTGTATTCCCAGCCCCAGGTCACGTGCTTGACGGCATCGATGCGGAAGGCGTCGACGCCATGCTGTTGCAGCTGCTGGACTGCGGTCTTGAGGTAGGAATCAACTGTCGAGTTCTCCTGATTGAGGTCGCACAGGTCTTCCAGCGTGTAGTACTGAAGTTGGTAGCGGTCATCAAAGTTGGCGATATCGGGATTGTGATGGAAAATGCCGTTGGGGTCGTTGTTGCATGCGGCAACGAACGTTCCATTGTTATAGAGCGAGCCATATTCGCCGCCATTGTCGGGATTGCTGTGATTCGGGGCGAAGTCGACCA
This sequence comes from uncultured Acidobacteriaceae bacterium, assembly GCA_963725295.1. GTDB lineage: Bacteria > Acidobacteriota > Terriglobia > Terriglobales > Acidobacteriaceae > Acidiflorens. The sequence goes on along the minus strand of CAVRYB010000093.1, from coordinate 10,685 downwards.
CGATTTTGATACCGTCTGTGTGCGCGGCGCTGACAAGACTGTCAAAGGCGGTCCAGTCGTTTGCGGCGTCGCCAAAATGCTCCTCGATGCGCATGAAGTCGCGTGCTCCATAGCCGTGGTAGGAGGCAGTCGGGTTGTTGTTGCTGTCGGGGATATTGAGGTTCAGATTATCGACAGGCGGAGAAATCCAGATAGCGGTCACGCCGAGCGATTGTAAGTAGCTTAGCTTCTGTTGAATACCGGCAAGATCTCCACCCCAGTATAGGTGCCAGTTGGTTTGTGTTGGATCGAAAAGACCTGCGCTCTGTGGCGGATTGTCGTTGCTGGTATCTCCGTCAAAGAAACGGTCGGTAACAATCTGATAGATCACTTGCTTCTTGAAATCCTGGGCAAAAAGCCCATGGGAGGCGAGGAGCAGAGTTGCGGGAAGAACCAAAATGCGAAAAATGGCCCGGACACTCAACATTGAGTGATTCATGAACTTCCTCCTTGAGATTTGCCAGCGGTTACCCCGGGCGCGGTGGGACTTGGCTGAATTGCAGGTAACTTAACCTTGAATTGCCCACAAGAAGAAGTGTCAGTAGGTTTGACACCAGGTTACAAGAACCAAGTGGCACAGTTGCAGTTAGATATAAAAGTCGGTTACACCATGTTACAAAGAGGACGATAGAAGACAAGATTCAACGTTGAAGGCGGAGAGCGAGCGGGTCGGGCCCATCTTCAATATTTGGAATCTCCGTTTTTTAGAATCCTTGGGAGACCAACTGCTCGACCGTCAGCGAACTCTGCGTCGAATCGCCTTTCATCATCTTCTCGACATACTTCGCGATCAGATCGGCTTCCAGATTCACCGGATCCCCCGGCTTCAGTGATCCAAGATTCGTCATGTCCACGGTGTGCGGGATAATCGCGATCGTGCAGCGGTTACCCTCGAGCTTCGCTACCGTGAGGCTGATTCCCTCAATCGAGATCGACCCCTTGTACACCGTGTACTTCTCGATCTCAGCAGGAATTTCGATATGCAGCCACCAGTTTTTAGAATCCCGACCGTCGGAGTCCAATATTCGTTCGAACTCAATCAATTTGCCGACGCCATCGACGTGTCCCTGAACAATATGTCCGCCAAAACGCCCGTCTGCCCTCATCGGCAGCTCCAAGTTCACCAGCGCGCCCTCGTGCATGCGCGAGAAAGAGGTACGAACCCAGGTTTCCGGCGCCAGGTCAGCGCAGAAAGATTTCGGTTTGATGTCGAGCGCAGTCAGGCACACGCCGCTGACCGCGACGCTGTGTCCGGTGCCCAATTCCTTCGGAATGTTATTCGCCTCGACCGTAATCCGGCGGTTCTCGCCGCGCTGTTCAATCTTTACAACCTTGCCGACTTCTTCGACGATTCCCGTAAACATGAATGCAACCTCCTGAATTATTGTTGCTCTCTGGAAAGCGGTGCGTATGGATCGTGAATGTATGCTTCGACCGCGAAGTCCTCTCCAAACTGATGCAGTTGTATGTGGCGCGCCTGGATCATGCCGTGGTGAGTACCGGCACCCTGGTTGGCAGCGAACGGAACCGAGCCTTCGCCCAGAATTTTCGGCGCATAGTAGAGAAATAGCTTATCCACGACTCCGGACGACAGCGCAGACCAGTTGATCGTGGCTCCGCCTTCAATCAGGACGCTCGTGATTTCACGCTCCGCGAGATGGCGCATGACTTCATTCAGGTCAGGACGCCCATCGTCTTTTGCGGGGCCAATTCGCTCCACGCGAATGCCCAGCTTTTCAATCTCGCGCTGCTTGCTTTCGTCCGCCTCGGAGCAAAGCACGAGGACATCGCCTTTCGCCGTCTTGACCAGGCGTGAGGTCTGCGGCAGGCGCAGCCACGAATCGAGAATGACGCGCAGCAACGGCCGCCGTCGCGGTAAGCCGCTGCGGTCGGTGAGCAGTGGATCGTCGGCGATGATCGTGCCCACTCCGGCCATGATGGCGTCGTGGTGGTGACGTAATTGATGCACATGGCGGCGCGCGCCTTCGCCTGTGATCCAGCCACCGGTTGAGCCTCCGGCGGCAACCTCGCTCGGCAGGCGCGCACCTGCGGGCGGCGGCGCGATCTTGCCGTCGAGCGTCATGGCGCCTTTCAGCGTAACCAGCGGTTTCCCAGAGACGATAAACTTGGCAAAACTCTCGTTCAGCTTTCGCGCATCTGCCTCGAGCAATCCAACTTCAACTTGGATTCCCGCCGCGCGCAACTTCGCAAACCCCTGGCCTGCGACCCGCGGATTCGGATCTTGCATCGAGCAGACCACGCGGCGGATTCCTGCGGCGACCACCGCTTCGGCGCACGGTCCGGTACGGCCCTGATGCGAGCACGGCTCCAGATTCAAGTAGAGAGTGCCGCCGCGTGCCCTTTCACCAGCCATCTGCAACGCGAGCACCTCGGCGTGCTTTATTCCGTCGTAGGTATGTGTGCCAACGCCCACTTCGACGCAGGAACTGTCCACGACGACCGCACCGACGGCAGGATTAGGCGAAACCAGGCCCACGCCAGACCGGGCGAGTTCCATCGCCTTCCGCATATGTCGTTCGTCGAGTTGAGTTTCCTTCATTCTTCATCCAATTCAGCGACGGCCGCGCCACTTCGATTCAGCGGAGGACGTCGCAAGGGAGCTGTACGGTAGGCGTAAGGATCTTCCGGTTCAGGCCTCGGGCGGAACAGATTCTTGATCTGCGCCAGGAGTCTTCGCAGGTAGGAAAGGGAATTGAACCTCAGCTCCGGCATGGTTTCGCCTCCTTAATACACTACGCAAACAGCGATTCCACAAACTCCTTGGGGTCGAACGGCAACAAATCACTCGCTTTCTCGCCCACGCCGACAAACCGCACTGGCAGCCCTAGTTCCCGTGAGATCGCTACCACTACGCCACCTTTTGCGGTGCCATCAAGCTTGGTCAGCACAATGCCGGTCACCCCAGCCGATTGCGTAAACTGCCGCGCCTGCTGCAGACCGTTCTGGCCAGTGGTGGCATCCATCACGAGCAAAGTCTCGTGCGGAGCGCCGGGTACGATGCGCTGCGCTGTACGCTTCATCTTTTCCAGTTCAAGCATCAAATTCTGCTTGGTGTGCAGCCGTCCAGCCGTGTCGACGATCACGTAGTCGGTCTTTCGCGCCGACGCCGCTTGCAAAGCATCGAACAGCACCGCCGATGGATCGCCGCCGGCTTTGGTTTTGATGACTTCGGTTCCGGTGCGCTGGCCCCAGATTTCCAGTTGTTCGATGGCCGCCGCGCGGAAGGTATCCGCCGCGCACATCAGGACGGTTTTTCCCTGCGAGCGAAACACCTGTGCCAGTTTGCCAATCGTCGTCGTTTTGCCCGCGCCGTTTACTCCCACCACCATGATGACTTCAGGCGGGCCGTCAACTTTGGTCAGGGGCTGCGCAGCCGTCGACGTCAGAATTGCCAGTAACTCTTCCTTAAGTAGTCGTTTCAGTTCGCTGACGTCTTTGATCTGCTTACGATCCGCCTTTTCGCGCAGCTTCTCCAGAACTTCATGGGTCGTGGTGGTTCCGAGATCGGCGCCAATGAGGGTGGCTTCGAGGTCGTCGAGCGTGGAGCGGTCAATCTCCTTGCCGATGGAAACTACGTCTTCGATGCGCTCAGCCAGATTCTCGCGTGTGCGCGAGACGGCTTCCTTCATGCGCTCGATAAAACTAGGCTTCTTTTCCTCGTCGAGGCTGCCAAATAGAGTCTGAATCATCCTCAACGATTATATGAGAATGCGAGGCAGGGGGCCTTCTAGGTGCGAGTGGTTTCAATTGTCAGCGGATCGGCAGGCGTGGCTGCAACGGGCGCATGGGCGTGGATCTCGGGCGTCACGATCGTGACCGGTGCTTTCTGTATGCGGATATCTCCACGGTAATAAACCGCCAGCAGCGCGGTGACGGCTCCGGGATCAAGCCGCTGCCCGGAAAGATTTTCGATGATCCGCAATGCTTCGATGGCATCGTGCGCCTTCTGATAGGGCCGGTTGGTCGTCAACGCGTCGAACGTGTCGGCCACGGCAATCACGCGAGCCAGCAAGGGAATTTGGTCCCCCTTAAGGCCATACGGATAGCCGCGTCCGTTGAGCGCTTCGTGGTGCAATTCGATGCCGGGGAGCATCTCGCGCAGTTGCGGCACGGGCCGCAGGATGTTCGCTCCCTTGGTGGTGTGCGTCTTCATGATCTCGAATTCTTCCGGAGTCAGCGCACCGGGCTTCTTCAGAATGCGGTCTTCGATTCCGATTTTGCCCACGTCGTGCAGCTGTGCCGAAATACGAAGGATCTCAAGAAATCCCGGATCGAGCCCCATCTCTTTTGCGATCAGGAGTGAGTATTTTGTGACGCGATCAGAGTGGCCGCGGGTATATGGATCTTTTTCGTCGACCGCGCCGGCCAGCATCTGGATCGAACCCATGAACAGATTCTTGTTTTCGTCGGCGGCACGTTTCAGGTCCTCGACGAACTGTTCGAGTTCCTCGGACATCGTATTGAACGTTGTCGCCAATTCGCCGATCTCGGTACGCGTATTCAAATGGACCCGTTGCGAAAAATCACCGCGCGCGATCGCCTGGCTTGATTCCGCAAGCACGCGCAGCGGACTGGTGATCCGCTTCGCAGAGAAAATGCTCAGCCCCACGCTGACGAACACGGCCAACCATGCTAACAGACGGCCGGTGCGCTGCATCTCGTAGATTCCGCGGTAGGCATCTTCCCGCGGTTTCTGCACCACGACGGCCCACTCGAGCGAAGTCACGGGACTGTAGGTTCCCAGCATCTCGACCGCGTCCTTGCCGTCGTGGATGGTGAATTCGCGAGTCGCCGCCAATTGCGCTTTGGAGCCCTCTCCGACAAAGCTGCGGACGATATCGAAATGGGTCATGTCCTGCCCCGTGGCGTATTGCGTGGTCGCCGCGGCCACCAACCGCCCCTCGCTATCGACCACGTACGGAATCAGTCCGCTCAGGCTCACCTGCTGCAAGCGGCGGATCAGGTAGTCCATGTCGACGACGCAGCCTATCATGCCGAGAAAGCGCTTGTCGTACATGACGGGCGAGCTTACCAGCATCACTGTTCGCGCGGACTTTCCGCTTCCGATCGTCAGCGGCTGGCCACTGTAAACGCGTCCTTCGCGCGAAGCTTGATAAGCGCGTTCGAGTTCTCGCTGCAAGAAAGCATCGGGCTCAATGCGTCCGGCGGAAACGCCTTTGGCATCGGCATTCAATAGGGTCGCGTAGGCGATGTCATTGGAGGACGAGACGAAGTTTTCCAGCATCTGCCGCAGTTCGGGTGTCAGCAGTTGTTGCGCGCCCAGCTCATTGCCATTGGCGTTCGCCAGCATCATGACCTGAATCGAAGACGACAGGTTGGCGAGCATCATGCGCAGCGTTTCCTGATGCTGCGAAATGTCGTCAGCCAGCGAACGGGTCACCGTGTTCTGTAACAGCATTTCGTTGGTCTTAAGGCGATCCCGGTTCATCCCCTCGATCTGCGCCGAATAGAAATACATGGGAAGCACACTGATCGCGAGCAGCACGCCGAGGATGACGTACAGGAGCGGAATCCGCGCGGGAATTGAGAGTTTCAGCGCCAAAAGGCAATCCTGACGGCCCAAGCGCGGGGTGAGCTGGTTCCGTCCAGCCTTCATTTTAAGTTGGGCGTGGCTGGTGACCTCAGGTGCTCAAAGTACAGCTGTCCGTTACTGAAGTACCCACACTGCAGGTACGGCAGCGTGCCAACGCGGTATCATGATCCCCGGTTCGAGGGGTTCTTTCCTGGTAGCTTCATCGGGCAAGAGGCAGCGTGAGTCATAAGGCAGCCTTACGATGATTGAGACAGTCACGCAGATTTGGCAGCGGCTGTTGCGAAAGCCCTCAATCGGGGTTGACGAAAACTTCTTCAGTCTCGGCGGCAATCTTCGTTCCGCCGACCTGCTGTTTGCGGAGATCACCCTCCAGTTGGGTAGGGAACTGCCCAGCGCTACCATCTACCATGCCCAAACAATTGCTCGACTCGCGGCTTTACTGGAGCAGCCGACCCTCCCGCGATTCTCGCCCCTGGTTGAAGTAAAGCCCGGCAGCGGCCATCCTCCGGTTCTCATCGTGCATGGCCTTGCCGGAACTGTGCCTTTCTTCGAACTGGCGCAGCACATTCAGACCGGCAATCCGGTATATGGTTTTCAGGCGAAGGGGGTTGACGGAATCGAAGAGCCTCTGGCGAGCATTGAGACGATGGCGGCATTTTATCTGGATTCTCTTCGGAATCTGCAGCCGCACGGTCCTTACTGCCTGATAGGGTATTCTTTTGGCGGCTTGGTGACGCTGGAGATGGCGCAGCGACTGACGGAACGAGGAGAAAAAGTCAGTCTCTTGGTCCTAGTGGATGCCTATCCTGATCCCCGCTATCTGGCGTCAGGCCCGCGTATGCTGCTCGCCGTAAAGCGGGCAAAGCGCTTTCTCTTGGGAGGCAATCACAGGGTGAAGCGCGCGTTTCGATATCTGGGCCGCAGCCTGCCCGATCGACTCTTAAGTAGACAAGCTCATAGTGGCGGGGATCCCGCGCCGAGTGCGTCCCGCTTGTCGTTCTCGTACACAACTCTGCGAGTCAAGGAGAAAGCCTACGAGGCTCTGGCGGGTTACCGCCCCCGGTACTACCCTGGCGAAATCAGGTTCATAAAGAGCGGCAGCGATTCCTACTTTCCCTCGGATCCGGTTGCGGTGTGGGCGAAACTGGCAGCCGGATTCAAAGTCGACAAAGTGCGCGGAGGCCATCTCGACCTGGTAACTACGGACTTCGCGGGGCTCGGAGCAGTGCTTACCCGTTATTTGAAAGAATCTCCCGGTTGCCAGTCGACCAATACCACTGGATAGCAGCCCGACGAGCAGCAGCGATCCGCCGATCGCGTGCGATATCATGTTGACGACCTTTCTTCGATCGATCTGCTCCCACTGTTTTCGGCATTCTGTGGGCGCTCGGTCTGGCTTGTGTTTCGTGTTACGTGGTTGAGAAACCGATGCTTCACGTGAGAGAACGCAGGGCAACGACAGCCCGAGTGGGAACCGTGACTGTAGCCGCTTGAGCGTTGGTATAATCAATACAATTTGGTTGGGGTGCTGCATGCGGTCCTTCCACTCTCCTCGCTTTTACCATTGTTTCGTGGCTGCCGTCCTACTCTTGTGTTCGTTGGGTTTTGCCGAGAATGCCCCTCCGCCGAGAATCTCCAAGGAAACTCGCGAAGAACTGGTTCACAACTTCAGCCAGGATGTCGTCTACATCCGGACGAACTTCCCTATGGGCAAGGTGGGACTGAAACTGAAGCAGGGAGCCCTTAGTCCGAGCGGCGTAGAGTTGCAGCACCTGATGGCGCTGTGGGGGCCAGCCGCTAAACCGGGTGACCAGGCACTCATCAGCGACGTGGTGATCAAAGGGGATTACATCCGTTTCGAGATCAACGGTGGCCCGGTCCGCAAACAGAAGTGGTATAAGCACATTCAGATTGAGGGTTCGAATCAGACCATCACGCCCGGGGATGCCTCTGCCAATGCCCGCGGTTCATTCGTCGATCTCTATTTCGACAAGTATGTCCCGGAGATGACCGGTCCCGAACTGAAGCAATTGCTGCGGCCGGTGTTCGACTTCGATTCCAAGACGCCGCTCGAAGCCTATCTCGACACTGTCACGCCGCAAATACGGGACGCGATCAAGAGCCATCATGTGCTGGTCGGCATGAATCGGGAGATGGTGATCTACGCCAAAGGCCGCGCCCCGAAGAAAGTGCGCGAGCACGCTGACGAAGTTGAATACGAGGAGTGGATCTACGGAACGCCACCGGAAGACGTGGATTTTGTTCGCTTCGTCGGCGATGAGGTGGTGCGTGTCGAAACCATGAAGGTGGATGGCCAGAAGATCGTCCGCGTCGATAAAGAAGTCGATCTGAATACTCCTACTGTCGCGAAAAAGCAGGAAGACCGGCCGTCAACAGCGCCCACATTGCGGCGTCCGGGGGAAGAGATGCCTGATGCAAAGCCTGGGAATCCGTCGGGAAATGGCCCGATTGCTCCGCAACCTCCACCGGCTACCAACGACCCCAATCCCAACTGGAATGCGTCGCCAACGCCGGCGTCAAGTTGACGCGCGGTCGCAGTTCAATCGAACTCTCGAATCAAGAATGTCAAGGCTCCGCGATGGCGGCATTGGCGCCTTGCAGGCCAGACCTTTTACACTAGTAGTGTGAAGATTGCTCTCGGCCAGATCAACCCCACCGTCGGGGATTTTTCCGGCAATGCCGCCAAGATAATCCAGTTTGCTCTTCAGGCCCGAAGCGCCGGCGCCGGGCTCATTCTTTTTCCGGAGTTGGCTGTCTCCGGTTACCCGCCGCGCGACCTCGTCGAACGGCCTTCCTTTATCGAGCGCAGCCGCGCGACCGTCGAAAAGATCGCCGCCGAAACCAATGGCATCGCTGTAATTTGCGGCACGGTAACTCCGGCCCATGCGGAATCCGGCAAGAAAGTCATGAACTCCGCCGCCCTGCTGCGCGATGGCCGCGTCGATTTCATTCAGTCGAAAATGCTGTTGCCGACCTACGACGTATTCGACGAAATGCGCAATTTTGCGCCCGCCAAGAGCCAGCAATTGTTCCAGATCGGCGGCAACCGCATGGCGCTCACCATCTGCGAGGACGCCTGGAACGACAAGCGCTTCTGGAACCGCCGTCTCTACGGCATCGATCCCGTTGAGGAACTGGTCCGTTGCGGCGGCAACTTCGTGCTCAATATATCGGCGTCTCCATTTTGGCTGGGCAAACGCGAACTTCGCCGCGACATGCTCACCTCGATCGCGCGGAACCAGAAAGTGCCCGTCGCTATGGTGAACCAGGTCGGCGGAAATGACAGCCTGGTTTTTGACGGGTCGAGCCTGGTCATTGCTCCAAGCGGCGAGATCATTGCGCAAGGGAAGTCGTTTCAGGAAGACCTGATTTACTTCGACTCCGAAACGCTGACGGGCGATATGCACCCGCAGGTTGCTGGAGAGGAAGGGAGTGCCTATGAAGCGCTCGTGCTGGGCACGCGAGATTACGTCTACAAATGCGGATTCAAGCGCGCCATCATTGGTCTCAGTGGCGGCATCGACTCCGCTCTGACTGCGGCGATCGCGGTGGACGCACTCGGGCCCGAAAATGTGATTGGCGTCGGCATGCCAGGACCGTTTTCCTCTCAAGGTTCGATCGATGACGCTCGTGACCTCGCGCAGAACCTGAAGATCCGCTTCGAACTTCTTTCCATAAACGCCATCTACGAAGCCGCCCGCCAAGCGCTAGCGCCGGTCTTTGCGGGGATGCCGCAAGACGTCACCGAAGAAAACATTCAGTCCCGCGCGCGCGGATTGCTGCTCATGTCGATGTCCAATAAGTTCGGCACGCTCGTGCTCTCGACTGGCAACAAGAGTGAATTGGCAGTCGGCTACTGCACGCTCTACGGCGATATGGTGGGCGGCCTCGCCGTCATTTCTGATGTTCCGAAAACGCTGGTCTACCGGCTGAGCGCGTATGTAAATTCGCGGCGCGAGTTGATTCCTCAGGCGACGATCGAGAAGCCGCCGTCGGCCGAGCTGCGTCCCGACCAGAAGGATTCTGATTCGCTGCCGCCCTACGATGTGCTCGACGCAATACTCGAAGACTTCGTCGAAGATTCATGCTCGGCCGAGCAGATTGCCAGCGCCCGCAATTTCGACATCGGTCTCGTGCGCCGCGTGATCCGGATGGTCGAGCGCAGTGAATATAAGCGGCAGCAGGCGGCGCCGGGCATCAAGATCTCCGCCAAGGCATTTGGCTACGGACGAAGATTCCCCATCGCCGCCAAGCCCGAAGCGTAGAGTTTTCGCGGTGGGCGCTGCGTTCGGAAATGACAACTTCCCCGGTTTTTGTAACAATCAAACTCGTCGAAATCCCCATATGACTTTTTCTCATCGTGCATTGTTCGCCCTCCTACTGTTGTCAGGACTTGCCCTGGCTCAAACAAAAGCCGCGCCGGCAGCGAAAGCTGCGGCGAAGCCGGCCGCCAAGCCCGCGGTAAGCTCGCCGATTGCGAATGCTCTTCCCACCGAAGACACTGTGAACTCGTTCCTCTTCCAGATGTTCGGCTACGACGCGACCGTCACCTGGAAAGTCGAGGACATTCGTCCGTCCGAAGTCCCAGGATTGGCGGAGGTCACGGTTACGCTCACCAATGGACAGGGATCGAATCAGAACAAGTTACTGGTAAGTTCAGACGGTAAGCACGCGATTTCGGGAGATATCCTGCCGTTTGGCGCCAAGCCGTTTGAGGACGCGCGTGCCAAACTCGAAAAAGGCGCCAACGGCCCCGCCAAGGGACCAGCCAAAGCCCCCGTAACCATTGTGGAATTCAGCGATATGCAGTGCCCGCACTGCCAGAAGGCTGCGCCGGTGATCGACCAGGTAATGGCGCAGGAGCCTGATGCGCATTTCGTGTTCCAGAATTTCCCGCTGCCAGCGCACAACTGGGCGGCCAAAGCCGCCGCCTACGTCGATTGCGTGGGTCGTGCATCGAATGACGCTGTGTGGAAGTTCATCCAGAAGACGTTCGATGATCAGTCGAACATCACCGAAGCCAATGCCGACGAAAAGCTGAAAGCCGCCG
>CAVRYB010000092.1:0-16123 GCA_963725295.1 uncultured Acidobacteriaceae bacterium | reverse complement strand
TTTCGCTGGCCTTGCGGATACCGCGGCCATCGGTTCCCGGCAGGTGGTGATCGGTAACAATCAGGTCCACTCCCGTACGGAGCGCCGTTTCCGCGGCACAAACGCGCGAATGCCGGTGTCCACGCTGATAATCAGCCGCACTCCATCCGCAGCCGCGCGTTCGATTACCTCGTCGCGCATGCCATACCCTTCGCGGATCCGGTGTGGCACATGAAAATCCGCCGCTCCGCCGCAAAGCTCGATGGCAGTCTTGAGAATCACGATGGCGGTTGTGCCATCGACGTCGTAGTCGCCGTAAATAAGAATCTTCTCTTTGCGCTCGATCGCCGCTTCCAGCCGGTCCAACGCCGATTTCATTCCCGACATCAACAAAGGATCGTGCAAATCACCGAGCGCAGGCGATAAAAACCGGGTAGCCACCTGGATTTCGTCAATACCGCGGGCAACCAACAAATCGGCCAGAACCGGCAAAGCAGCAGGAAGAATTTTGAGTGATGACGCGCGCAGTTCCGCTTCAAGAACGCGAGCCTTGGCAGAATTCAGCGGATTGGCAATCCAACGCATGGGCAGTTGTCAGGTCTCAGCTGTCAGGTTTTAGCAGTTTGCTAAACAACTCTGGAATTCGGCACGAACGGGAAGGGCACGAGTTCTACTCGTGCCGTAACTCTGACAAGTCACTAGCGGCTTCCAGCCGCTGAGGGGATCTCGCTCGGCGGAAAAAATCTTGTCAGCAACTCTGTTAGGTCTTGGCAATCATCGAACAGGCCATCGCACGGTCTTCCTGAGACCTTCCACCTGATACCTGCCTACCGTTCCTCATCCTGGCCCGGCTCATCAATCATGAATCCGCCTGAATCATCGGCCAGCTCGCGCAGGCGCTGATAATGTTCGTACCACTCGGTGCCAGCCTCATAGACGAACATGCAGCCCTGGTAAGCCCACCCCAGCTGGACGAAGCCCGTTTTCCCGATATAGGTCTTCAGCCAGCGGCCTTCTTCCAGATCTTCATCGGTCCGGTAGTCGCTGTCGGCAAGCCGCTGCGACAAGCCTTCCAACTCCTCGCGCTCCAATACCCATGCGTGCATGGTCAGAAAGGGCGCGTTTGTGGACTTGGCGAGCTCGACAAAATCCTTCCAGCTATCCGGCTGGTCTAAGTCCCACACCGTGCTGGGAACCTGTTCGCATTCGACGTAACCAAAGAAGCGGCGCATGCCCAGGCCCTCGATGAAGGCCGTCATATCGTCTTTCATGCCCGTCAAGTCGTCAGGATGTGGAGACATGGAGTTTCATCATTGTACGGCTTGCGCCGGTCAGCCGCCACTGGGTGGCGAAACCGTCGATAGTCGCTAGTCGTTCGTCGTTGGCCAGGTCCTTTCTGCGAAATATGGGGAGAACCTTGACGATGCAAGCTCATGCAGCCCGCGAACGACGAACGACCATCGACCAACGACTGTGTCGGTTGTGTTAAAATTTCCACTTACAAAACAGCGCATAAATCATGCTTTTTTCCAAAGAGTACGTGGGCTATCTGTCCCGCGAAGTTTCCAAGAAACTGGTAGCGAGCGGTCTCATCGAGACCAAGGCCATGCCTGCTCTCAACGAGAAGGTACATGCCGCCCTGCTCGAAGAACTCGCGCTTGAGGACCGCATCAACGACGAAGTCCGCGTCATCCTCGAAGCCTATTCCGAAGAGCTGCAGAAGAGCGGCGCCAACTACCAGGAAATGTTCCGTAAAGTGAAAACCGAGCTGGTGAAGAAGTACAAGGCCGTTCTCTAGAGGATTTACCGACGTGCGATTGAGCCGCGACAAAGTCAACAAACTCGCCCACAGCGTCACCGACGCCGTCGCTGAACTGGACGAGGTCGATTTCATCGAGGACCGCAACACCATCCGCCTCGAGGTCCGCAAGATTCTCGAAGAACTCCTCATGCAGGAAGCCCGCATCGACCAGGCCGCGCGCCAGAAAATCGAAAGCCAGCGCCGCACCATCATCGAAGGCTCCGAGGAGTGGACCATCCTCTACCGCAAGTACTACAACGAGGAAGTAAAAAAACTCGGCGTGTAGTGCTTAAGCCCGAATCGGGCCATTCTGAGAGCAATCGCCTGATTTCTACATTTAAGATATTGCGCAAGGTAGGACGGAAGGGCCGTTCGAATCTAAGAACGCTCGATGACAATACACAAACCACCTCGCAGGATGCTCCGTGCTTTCTTGTGGGTTATCGGTGGTTTGGTCTTGGCGGCTGGGCTTCTTCTGCTGGTGATTCCGACATTGGATGGGCCGCACTCGCGCCTCCGGGCAAACGAGGCATCCGCAGTGGGGAAACTCCGTACCATTATCACGCTTCAAGATCAGTACATGGCTGGCCATGCGGGCAACGAATTCGCGTGCGAATTGCCTCTTCTGAAGCCTATAGGTCAGCAAAAGCTTCCCGACTACTCCTTGGAGTTCCTAGTCACAGGGGCGCAGTCGGGGTACAGGTTTTCGCTGGCTAGTTGTGGCCCGGACGCGAACCGAGCGAGGGTCCGTTACCAAGTCACTGCCGTTCCAGTCGAGAAGGGCACAACAGGAGTTCGGGCTTTCTGCGCCGACGAAGCGGGAGTGATATGGTACGACTTGGAGGGATCTCCGGCGAACTGTTTAGCGTCACGACATCCCCTTGAGTGACTAGCGCTTGGTTCGCAAACTGGCGCAACATCCGGGTTACGCTCAAAATCCCACCTCAGAGATTGGCGATTGTCCAGCAAATGCAGCGAGTTTCCTCAAGCCGCTAATCCCTCTATATTGGATAAATGATGGGGTCCACAGTTCCGCTCGAACAACGCCGCCAGCCCTGGTCTTCTACGCGCGGCCGGACAAACTGCGGGGAAACTCTAATTCGTGCAGGTTTTGGGAGGGGCACGAACGGGAAGGGCACGAGTTCCACTCGTGCCGTAAGCCGCTCCCTATCAACGGCGGCTTCCAGCCGCTGGGGGAATCTTCCCGGAGCTTCTTCAGGCCAACCCGCACTCTTTTCCTAATTGCGGCTGTCATTTTTCTGGCGGCCTCTTGTTTCGGCGCAAGCAAAGAGAAGAAAGAGAAAAAAGACGAGCCCATCCGCCACCCCGTGGGCTTCAGCCTCCGCCAATTCCCGGCACCCGAAGACTACAACTGGCGCGGCTCTGAAACTCACGCGCTAGACGGCATCGTCTGGTATCCCTCCGAAAACGGTGCCGACGAAAAAGACCAGCTCATCGGACCACCCGACGCCCCACTGTTCTATGCGGGTCGCGCCGCGAAAGATTCGGTTCTGGCGCCTGCGTTCAACAAATTTCCGCTGATTGCCCTCTCGCACGGCACCGGAGGCAGCGCCATGCAAATGGCGTGGCTCGGCACATATCTCGCCTCCCGTGGCTACATCGTCGTCGCCGTAAACCATCCCGGCAACAACGCCGTCACCGGATACACAACCGAGGGATTCGTCGAAGGCTGGGAGCGGGCGAAAGACATCAGCACGGCGATCAACGACCTTCTCGAAGATCAGCGCTTCGGCTCCAAGATTGACCTCGACCGGATCGGCGCCGCCGGTTTTTCCTATGGCGGTTACACCATGATGGAACTAGCCGGCGCAAAAACTGACTGGAACCGGCTTCTAGCCTGGTGCGACAAACTAAAGAGCGCTTGCAATCCGCCCGAGATGCCCGATCTGTTGGAGAGATTTACAGCCCTCAAAGAAAAACCTGACGTGCAGAAGGAATTGCAACACGCCGGCGATTCCTATCGCGATCCCCGCATCCGAGCGGTCTTCGCCATCGCCCCCGCGGTCGCTCAGGCGTTTACCCCAGACTCCCTGCACGCGATCACCATTCCAGTGGAAATCGTTGCAGGCGCGGCCGATCCCCTCGCTCCTCCGGCAGACAACGCGCAATTCTTCGCCGCGAACATCAAAGCGGCCAAACTCACAATCCTTCCCGGAGGCGTGGCTCACTACACGTTCCTGGACGTCGGCACCGAGGCAGGCAAAAAACAGCTCCCCCAACTCTTCGTGGATAACCCCGGCGTCGATCGCGAAGCCGTCCACAGACAGGTATCGCAAATGGCCGCCGACTTCTTCGACCAGGAACTAGCACCCCAGAAAAAGAAGCGCTGACCACCGTTTAGCCGCGAAGCGGCGTCAGAATGCAGCCCACGGCGCAAGCCGTGGGTAGTAAGCGGGAAAGGATCAAGCCCCGAAGGGGCGAAAGAATAGTTCCCACGCACACTCTTTAGCCGCCGCGGGGATATGTCCTTCCAAACTTACTCCCTTACTTCCCCGCCTCGATTGCGGGCATCTGCAGCACGTCATCCTGATCTTTTTCTTTGGTCGTGATCCCCATTACCTTCAACTCCCGCGCCACCGGCTGCACATCCTGCAGAATGCGCACCAGCGTCTGGCTCACCGCTTCCTTGTCACTGTTATCCGCACCCCGGCGCTGCATCAGACTCTCCAGAAAAGTCCTCGGCCGCGGATAGACCACAATCTTCACATCGTCGCTGTCCGAAACGCCGATCGCCTTCTTCACCAGTTTCAGCGCCACGTCATAACCGCCAAGTTCATCGACTAAGCCAAGGCCTTTCGCATCCTGTCCCGACCAGATTCTCCCCTTCGCAATTTCCAGCACTCTTTCCTTCGGAAGCCTCCGCCCCTCGGCCACCTTGCCCGTGAAATCCACATACACTCGGTCGAGCCACGCCTGGAATCTCGCCCACTCAGCCGGAGTGTAGTCGTGCGTTCCGGTGAACATCGTCGAGTTCTCACCCTGATGCACCTCATCCCACGAAAGCCCGACTTTGTCCCACAAGCCGCTGGTCAGCATCTTTCCGCCGAGCACGCCAATCGATGCCGTAATCGTTCCCGGCTCCGCCACGATCTTGTCGGCTGCCATGGCGACAAAATATCCACCCGATCCCGCCAGATTTCCCATCGACACAATCACCGGCTTGCCCGCCTGGTGCGCCCGCACGACTTCGCGCCAGATCGTATCCGAGGCAACGTACGACCCTCCCGGACTATCCACCCGAAACAGGATCGCCTTCACATCTTTGTCATCGACCGCCGCCCGGATCGCGCCCGCCACCGTATCCGATCCCATATTCTGGCTGCCCTGCACCGGATCGTAATCGCTCTTGCCACGCGTCACTCCGCCAACGCCAAACACCAGCGCCACCGTCTTCCCGCGATCATGCGGACGCCCAGCCCGATTTAAATACTTATCGAGGTAGAGCAATTCGGCGCCGTCGCCCGCCTGGCTCTTGACCTTGCCGTAGACCTCGTCGCGATAGAAAACCCCGTCCACCAGCTTTGCGTCAATCGCTTCTTTCCCAAGATACGGCCCCGCATCCACCAGCGCCTGAAATTTCTCCGGCGCAATCTGCCGCGCCGCGCAGATGCCGTCCTTCATCTGGTTGAACCACGAATTCATAATCGCGGTCATCGCTTCCTTATGCGCGGGTGTGAACTTCGTCTCGGTATAAAAATTGAGAGCGTTCTTGTATTCGTAGCGATGATCGCCCTTAAACGTCACGCCCAACTTGCCCAGCGTGCCTTTTACGAAAGGCGACTCCATCATGATGCCCGTGAGCCCCACATCGCCCGACGGCTGCAGATAGATGTGATCAAACGCCGTCGCGAGGTAATACGCGCCATTGCCCGGCCCAAACTCACCAAATGTCTCCGAGTACGCAACGGCAAACTTTCTGTGCGAACGAAAACGCTGCACAGCATCGCGAATCTCCTGGATCTGCGCCATGCTCATCGGAGCCGCTCCGACTTTCGCGATCAGGCCAACCACGCGATCGTCGCCCGCCCCGCGATCAATGGCGTCAACCACATCGCGCAGCGTCTGCTTCTCCGTCAACATCAGGTGCGCCGTCGGCGTGTCTGGGGCATCTTCCAGAAACGACTGCTCGAAATTCGCCTCAAGAATCGTCTTAGAGGGAACTCTTCCCTTCCCGCCGATCACCGCCACCATCACAATGGCCATCCCAACCAGCCATAACGCGCCGAGAATTGCCAGAAAACGAACGATTGCCTTCGACATGAGAGTGCTCCTTTGATGTCCTGAAACTACAACAAAGAGAAGTCTAATCAAGCGGAGTCGCGAGTGCTACTGGGGCGACGCGGTCGTTTCGCTTCTACGAAAGAGACTACGCTGGACGACCTCCGGTAAGTTCTTACCGAACCGGCGGCAACCCCACTTCCGCGAGTAACTCGCGAAACTCTGGCTCATCGTGAAGATTATCAAAAGTGTGGTTGGCGGCCATCCCGGTCATGGTTTCCGCGTGCTGTCCATAAGCGATCTTCAGGTAGCGCAATGCCTCCTGCTTATCTCCAAGCAAAGAGCACGTCACTGCCAGGTAATAAGGTGAGGTCAAACCGTTTTCGTAGGTCTTCATTTGTTGTCGCAGCAGTGCCTCCAACAGACCTCGGCCACCACCCGTGGCAAAGCTCTTCTCCGTTAGAGCGACTGCCGCCATACTGTCCGGATCATGCATCAGAACGGCTTCCTGTTTCGCTTCGATCAGGTAATGGCGATAATCCCCCGTTTGCAGGTAGAAAAATCTGAGGTATCGGTGGGGAGAGATGAAGTCCGGTTCGTTTTCTTCCATCTGCTTCAGCAGCGCGATCGCCTCCGGCAAATGCCCAGAGTCGAAAAGAATCGAACCCTTGTCAGCCAACACGGACTTCGATCCCGGATCGAGCGTCTGCGCCCGGTCGATCTCCGCCAACGACTCCTCGAAGCGAAGCCGGCTCGCGAGAAAAGTCGCGTACCAGTGATGGGCTTGTGCATTGCGCGGATTCAACTCAATTGCCCGCCGGAATTCGCGGTCCGCGGTCACCGCATCCCACATGCCGAAGTAAGAGGCGAACGCAAGCGAGGCATGCGCCTCGGACGACTGGTAATCGAGTTCCACTGCCTTCTTCGCCGCCGCTAGCGCTCGCGGGTAAGCCTCCGAAGCCGGCATTAGCGTGTACTCCCGCATCAGGTTGTAGCAGTCCGCAAGTCCAACGTATGCCGGCGCATAGTTCGGATCATGCACCACCGCTTGCGTGAAGGAATCGACCGCCAGGTTCAAGCTCTCAGGAGTTCGCTTCTCCCAATAGTAGCGGCCCTTCAGGTAGAAATCCTCGGCTTCGCGATTGGCTGCCGGTTGCTGCTGGGTGGCAGTCGAAAAGACGGCCGGCCGCGCCTTCGATCCGGCCTTCGCGGAATGGTAACCCGGACGGAATATCCACAGCGCAAACAACAACGCCAGAACCGGAAGGACGAAAACAAATTTCCAATGCGTTGACGCAGACGACCGAGGCGGTACAGTCGTCCGACCGCCGGTCAGCACGCCATCTTCCTCGGCCGACTCCGGTAGGTGCACCGGCGCGATCCACCGGTATCCGTGCCGGTCAATGGTCTCAATGAAAATGGGGTTGTCGGCAGAATCGCCCAGTGCGTCACGCAGCCGTTTGATCGCGGTGCTGATGCCGCCATCGAAGTCCACAAAAACGTCGCCCGGCCACATGGCATGACGAAATTCTTCGCGGTGGATCACTTCGCCGGGTCGGCTGAGAAGAAGTTTCAGAGCGAGGAAGGGGAGGTCCTGAATTTTGACCTTAACCCCGCCTTTGTGCAGTTCACCGGAGCGCAGATCAGCCTCAAACACACCGAAGCGGACCACCGCGTCCGACGCGTTTTGCAACGCGTTACCAGCACCCATGGCACCAGCTCTTTTCGGGGGAGCTCTAAGTCTGCCAACCAAATCCCGCTGGCAGAGGCAATCGCTGGCTTGCTTCGCGCATTAACTCCTAGTCCCGAGCCGTATTTTCAGACCAGAACTCAGCGCACTTCGTTGGAACCACAAATCTTAGCGCGTCAGCCACGTTCCAGCAACACACCAGTTCCAGAACATTGACCGCAGCCCCAATTTCATGGAAAGTCGCCGGTTGCGCCAGTCGATCCGGCACTCCCCTTGGCAATCCCCGAGTCCTTTGGCGTCAATCCCCAGGTGCAAGAGACTTCATATTTTCGATCATCCTTGAAGGAGACACCGCATGAACTACTTTCGCTTCCAGGTTAAGACCCTTAGTAGCACCGCAATTGCCCTTGCCGTTGTAGTGCTGTTGGCGGGAATGTCGATTCCGGCGCAGGCGCAAAGCCATCCACCTGCTTTCTTTCCGTATCCCTCAACCTTCGAAATCAACGGTATCGTCAACTACGGCAACCTATTGGGCGTTCAGGCAGCCGCTGTGGGCGACTTTAACGGCGACGGCAAACTTGACATCGTCTCCGTCATGGGTGGGGGGTGGGAAATTGATGTGGCCCCCGGCAACGGCGACGGAACGTTCCAGGCCCCGATCCTCAATACCTACTCTTTTCCCTCCAACACTTCGCCTTATGCCATGGCGGTGGGCGACTTCAATGGTGACGGCAAGCTCGACGTCGCCGTGTGGTGTACCTATGCCCCGTCGAATTACAACGAAGTCCTCATCTTCCTGGGCAATGGCAACGGAACTTTGACGTACAGCAATACCTATACCTCTCCAAACGCCTATTGGAATCCAGGCAGCAATAGCCTCTACGTGGCCGACTTCAACGGCGACGGAAAGCTCGACCTCGCGGCCCTCGCTCCGTACTGCGGCTCTTCAAACTCGTACTCGTGCGTCTCTATCTTTCTCGGTAATGGCGACGGAACCTTCCAGCCCAGCGTTCTCTACTCCACCACTGATCCCAATCACCCCAGCAACGTGAATGTCTATGGCTTGGCAGTCGGCGATCTGAACGGTGACGGCAAGCCCGACATCGCAGTTACACAGAACGACGGCGTCGTCGTATTGCTTAACAACGGCAACGGCACCTTCGGAACCGCAACCTACTATGACTCCGGCTTGGGCGGTGGCGCCTACCAATCTGAGCTGGGCATCGCGATTGGCGACGTCAACAAGGACGGCAAGAACGACATCGTGACGTCGTCCTATCCTCACGGGGATCTCGTGCTCTTCTTGAACCAGGGCAGCGGCACGTTTGTCAGCAAAGGGTCGGTCGGCCAGGTTGATGGCGGGCAGAACGGGATGATGTCGTATCTCGTGTCGATGGCCGACATCAACGGCGACAAGAAACTGGACCTCGTCGTCTCCGATGGCGTGGGCGAAATCTGGACGTTCTATGGCAAAGGCACGGGCGTCTTCACCGCTGGACCGGTTTACCCAGTGCAGTATTGGGAGCAAGCACCTGACAACATGATTCTCGCCGACTTCAATGGAGACGGCGTGCTCGACATCTTCAAACCGTTGGAAGACGAGACTTGGGACGGCCAAGTGATACTCGGCCGCAGCGATGGAACCTTCCAGACCAACGCCGCCTACGGGTGGAACGGTAACGGCTATGGCTACAACCTGGTCACGGCCGATTTCAACGGCGACGGCTTCCCGGATCTGGCATACTCCGGCGCGCGAAGCAGCAATCTGACCCAGCCAGGGTTCGAGGTCATGCTGGGAACTCTGCATGGAGCCTTGGGAGCGCCGACTTTCGTGCCCGTTGCCCCGGCCTATTGCTATGAGTGGACGCTTTGGATCGCCGCAGGCGACGTGAACGGAGATGGCAAAGCCGATATCGTGGCGACCGTCGCGAACAACAGCAGTTCCGGATGCCCGAACAACCAGGTCGCGGTCCTCACTGGTCTGGGCACCGGCAAGTTCTCAACCAAACCTGTCTATTACTCGACGGGCTCCACGGCTCAATCCTACGACGTGTTCCTGGAGGACCTGAATGGTGACGGCAAACCGGACATGGTCATTTCCAACGCGGACGGCACCATCAGCATTCTGCTCAACAAGGGCAAAGGCACCTTCGGCACGGCCAACCTGATCACCAGCGTGGCTACGCTCAGTCCCGATCTGAATGCACTGGCCATTGCCGATTTCAACGGCGATGGAAAGCTCGACATCGCTGCCGCATCCTACTACCCAGGCAACTACAGCGGAAATGTCTATATCCTGTTGGGCAATGGTGACGGCACGTTCCAGGCGCCGATCACTACTGCTGCCGCGCCGACCTACATATACACCAATACACTCGCGGCCGGCGACTTCAACAAAGACGGCAAGACCGATTTGCTTGTCACCCTCGAAGGAAGTACTGGCTGCACCGGCTACTATGGCTCCGCCGCCTACGTCTTTCTCAAAGGCAACGGCAACGGTACGTTTACCCCCGGCTCCTTAGTCTGCACGGGCGGCGACTATCCCCAATACCCGGTGGTCGCTGACTTCAACGGCGATGGCAGGCTGGACGCGTTCATCCCTATGCTTGAGAACGATGGGAAGAACCCGTACGGTCCGGCATTGCTCGAAGGTAACGGGGACGGCACGTTTACTCGCCTCGGTGAGTCGGAGTATCAGTGGGTGAGCGGAACTGAAACGGACGCGTTTAAGGGCGGGTATTACGTTGGCCCGACCAACCGCGGCGCGGTAGTTGCCGATTTCAACGGCGACGGCGCACCCGACATCGCCGTGCTGAACGCCGACAACTTTGCCATCGGCGATGCCGTCACCTATGTCACTGTCATGCAAAACGCCACGCAACCGGTGAGCGTCTCGCCACTCAACCTGAATTTTGGCAGCGAAGCCGTGGGTGGAACCAAATCGCTGACCGTCCTCGTCACCAACGACCAGGCCGGCACGTTGACCATCGACAGCGTAACCGTTGCCAGCGGCGGCGACTTCAGCGCCACCAACGGCTGCGGGAAGAGCCTCAAATCCGGCTTCGAATGCACCATTACCGTGAAATTCAAGCCCTCGGTCCTCGGTGCGCAAACTGGAACACTGACGATAACCGACTCGGCTGGCACGCAAACCGTACAACTCATCGCCGTGAACCCCAAGCCGACCATAACCTCGCTCTCGCCCGCTAGCGCCACCCATGGCGGTGCCGGATTCACCCTCACCGTCAGTGGCACGAACTACATCAACAGCTCGGTGGTGAATTGGGCCGGATCTCCTCGCACGACGACTTATGTGAGCGCGACCGAAGTTACCGCCACCATCAACGCTGCCGACATTGCCAAAGCTGGCTCCTACAAAGTCACGGTCACTAATCCAGCCCCCGGAGGCGGCACGAGCGCAGCATCGACCTTCACGGTCAACTGACGACTGAATGTCTCTGAGCTCCGGAGCGCTAGAACATAAATGCGCCCCGGAATTAGAACCGGCAGGGTTCGCGGTAATCACTTTCACCGTGAACTAGTCTCCTGGTTCCGGTGGCGGAGCGCGGTACGGGGATTCCGCGCTCCGCATTCTTATTTCGCTCTCGCTTTTGGGTGGCCTTCTAGCTCTTGCTCGCGGATGGCGACAGCGCATCAGCACACGATAGAGCGCTGCCTCGAATGCGGCTTTAGGTTTGCTGAAAAACTTCGTAATGCTGGAGCAACCGTGGAAGAGCGGCCCTTCAGAGCCTCCCCTGAGCTTGCCGAAGGGACCGCGATAAGTCGCCTCGAACCAATGAGGGCTTCGGCCCCGGTGGAATCGCCGGCTAACCCTTGTGTCCAGGTGCGCAACAGTAGTAATCGCGCCCTCCGACGCTGAACTCACCAGCGCCGCGTACTTCGCGAACACTCCGGTCTTATAACGTGGTGCCGGAGGCTTCCATTCCGCCATCCGCCGCGCGATCTCGGCGTCAGAGATATCTTACTCCAACTCCGGCGCCTTCTTGGAATCGTGATCTTATCGCCTTCGCGGATCGCGGCGATCGGCCCGCCCAACGCCGCTTCCGGAGCCACGTGGCCAACCA
Organism: uncultured Acidobacteriaceae bacterium; assembly: GCA_963725295.1. Taxonomy (GTDB): domain Bacteria; phylum Acidobacteriota; class Terriglobia; order Terriglobales; family Acidobacteriaceae; genus Acidiflorens. The sequence goes on along the minus strand of CAVRYB010000092.1, from coordinate 4,329 downwards.
TCAAACCGCGCGTCGCGCCACTGAAGCGTCCGTCGGTGAGCAGCGCGACACTCTCGCCCAACCCTTCACCCACGATAGCGCCGTGACGCTCAACATCTCGCGCATCCCCGGTCCGCCCTTTGGACCCTCGTAGCGAATCACCACCACGTCTCCAGCTTTGATCTGCTTGCTGGTCACCGCCTTCATCGCGGCTTCTTCGGAATCAAACACCCGCGCCGGACCGGTATGCGACCCACGCTCATGGCCGCTCATCTTTACGACGCCGCCACCCGGAGCAAGATTCCCTTTCAAGATCACCAGTCCACCTGTCGCCTTCAACGGTTTGCTCAACGGAGCAATCACGGCCTGTCCGGGAGTTTCCTTCGCCTTCCCGGCTTCTTCCCCAAACGTCTTCCCCGTTACCGTCATCGCGGAGCCATCGACGTGCTTGCCATCGAGCAGGCGCTTGGCGATCAACTGAATGCCTCCGGCGGCATCCACATCCGCTGCCACGTATTTCCCCGCTGGCTTCAAATCGGCCAGCAACGGAGTCTGCTCGCTCACGCGCTGAAAATCATCGATGTCGAGCGGCAAGCCCATCTCGCGCGAAATCGCCAGCAAATGCAGAACCGCATTCGTCGAACCGCCAGTCGTCGCCACCCCCGCAATCGCGTTTTCAAACGCCGCGTGCGTCAAAATGTCGCTCGGACGAATTCCCTTCTTTAGCAGATTCATCACCACTTCGCCGCAGCGGAACGCAACCTCATCCTTCCGCGGATCCATCGCCGGGACGCTATTGAATCCCATCGGCGACAGCCCAATCAGCTCCATCACTGTGCTCATCGTGTTCGCCGTGTACTGCCCACCGCATGCACCCGCGCCCGGACACGCCACATTCTCCAGCGCCAGCAGATCCGCGTCGCTCATCTTCCCCGCCGCGTTCGCGCCCACCGCCTCGAACACATCCTGAATCGTGACGTCTTTGCCGTTGTACTTTCCGGGAGCGATCGTTCCACCGTAGAGCACTAACCCAGGCAGATTCATGCGTGCCAGGGCCATCGCCGCCGCGGGAATCGTTTTGTCGCACCCGACAATGCAAACCGCCGCATCGAACAACTGTCCGCGGCAAACGAGTTCGATCGAATCGGCAATCACTTCGCGGCTCACCAGCGACGCCTTCATGCCTTCAGTGCCCATCGTCTCTCCATCGGAGATGGCGATCGTATTGAACTCCATCGGCGTGCCGCCCGCCGCGCGAATGCCTTCTTTCACCTTGGCCGAAAGCCGCCGAAGGTGAAAATTGCGCGGCATGGTCTCGATCCAGGTGTTAGCCACCGCGATTAGCGGCTTCGCCAGATCCGCGTCCGTGAAGCCGATGCCCTTATACATAGCGCGCGCTGGAGCCTGGTCGCGCCCGTCAGTAATAAAGCGACTTTGATGTTTGAGGTCCATGGGGATAAAGCTACTAGCTTCCAGCTGCTGGCCAGTAGCTAGAAGCTAGTAGCCAGTCGCTCGACTTTGCTTACGCGCTCTTCTTCTTGTCAGCCGGCAACCACGACATCATCGCGCGCAGCTGTTCTCCAACCTTCTCCACCGGATGCTGCTTCGCCGCCTCGCGCAGTTTCGCGAACTTCTTGCCGCCTTTTTTATTTTCTTCAATCCATTCTTTCGCGAACTTGCCGGATTGAATCTGCTTCAAAACTTTCTTCATCGCTTTGCGCGATGGGTCGCCTACGACCACTTCGCCACGCGTCAGGTCGCCATATTCGGCAGTGTTCGAAATCGAATAACGCATCCGGCTCAATCCGCCTTCATAGATCAGGTCCACGATCAGCTTCATCTCGTGCACGCACTCGAAGTAAGCGATCTCAGGAGTGTATCCAGCCGCCACCAGCGTCTCGAAACCTTTCTGCATCAGCGAAGTCAGTCCGCCGCAGAGCACCGCCTGTTCGCCGAACAGGTCGCTCTCGGTTTCTTCGCGGAACGTCGTCTTGCAACACGCCGGCGCGCGTCGAACCGATGCCGTGCGCGTAGCAGAGCCCGAATTCATGGCGCGCGGCCTGCCGCTTCCTGGTGGATGGCAAGCAGCGAAGGCACGCCCCGCCCTGCGAATACACCCGCCGCAGCAAATGGCCGGGGCTCTTGGGCGCAATCATGACCACGTCCACATCTTTCGGAGGCTTGATGGTCTTGAAGTGGATGGCGAAGCCGTGCGAAAAGCCGAGGATCTTTCCTTTGCGCAGGTGCGGTTTGATCGCCGACCCAGGTAGAAAGCGGCCTGGGTCTCATCGGGCGTGAGCACCTGGATCCAGTCGGCGCGCTGCGCGGCTTCGGACGGAGCGACCACGGTCATGCCGTTCGCGCGCGCCTGCTGCGCCATCCACGCCCGGCGTCGAGTCCGATAATCACGTCGTAGCCGCTGTCACGCAGGTTCTGCGCCTGCGCGTGTCCCTGCGACCCGTAGCCGAGAACGGCAATGGTCTTGCCCTTGAGCGCTTCTGGCTTGGCATCCTTCTGATAAAACACTGTGGCCACTGGATAACTCCTTCAATGAATAAGATTTATGTTGGCTCGAAAACAAGGCGGCGGAAGTGCGGGTGCCGCAGCGAACACAAAACCGACCGATCGGTCGGTCCATAGAATGCTACGCATCGAGGCCGCAAACTGTCAACCTGTGGCGAACAGGTAGTGGTTATATTTAATTTTCTAAAGGGCAGGGCGTCAGCCCTGCCGTAGCCGCCGCAAGATCAGTGGCGGCTTTACAGTCTGCTGAAAAACTCCACGATGCTCGCACAAACCTCCGCAATGCTCGCTCAACCGTGGAAGAGCGGCCCTTCAGGGCCGCGTAAGTCGCCGAATCAATATGGGCTTCAGCCCTTGTGGTCGCCTTTCTCGCGGCTAGCCAGTTTTCAGCAAACTGTTTAGCTGCGGAGGGACTGCATTTTTCAAACTGGCACTATCGGCGAACACGCGCTACCAGAATGTACCGCGATATGATTCAGTTGAGGTCTCCGCAATGCCCGCAGACCAGACTTTCGGCTCAAACGTGGATACAACGTTGTGTTCACGGTCGACGAATATTACGACGGTCCACGAACCGGGATAGCCAACCCCCGCGGCAAACCGCATTTTTACGATTGCGTTTGGGACAAGAAGAAAGAGAATTACTCCGACCTCTATCAGCTGACACCTATCTCGCAAGAGACATTCGAACTCGCCATGAAAGCATGGGAAATTTGGCGAAAATGGGAGCTCTCCTATCACTCCGGAAAAGTAGCGTGGAAATCTCATCCGGACCTGCAAGCCGATACAACGGAATACAAGAAACTTTCCACCCGACTAGGAGAATCTTTAAAGACCGATCCGGGGAAATGCATCACCTGCAAAGCATCGTTCAGTTTGCTTGGAGACTTGAATCCTCCCAAGGGGGTGTTGCAGGAGCTTCAAGTTAAGTGGTCTCATGTGAAAAGACGAAATCCCATTCGGACGTCCCGGCAGGAGTCTGTGTCATCGCTCGCTGGTCATCCGAAAAGTGGGCCGGCGATTCTGCATGGAGCCGCGAAGCGGCGATAGAATGCAGCCCACGGCGCAAGCCGTGGGTTAGTGGGGAATTGAGCAAGCCCCGAAGGGGCGAAAGAGAAGCTACCGCGCAGACTCCGGCAGCACTCACCGGACGTAGGGACACTTTCTCCCGCGTCCCATACCTCTTTCGAGGTCTTGACTTAACCCTGCCATCGCCCAACTATGGAAGTAAGCGCACGTCGCGCCGAACTTCCAGTTCTTTGGCAACACATAAATGCGTCTCGGTCCAAACTCCTCCGCGCCCCCGGGCGGTGGTTAAGTCTTTACTTTTGAGGACTTTACCTCTAACTGCAATCCGCTCAGGACTTTGGCGGGACTCACTCTCTAAAGGATGATTATGCACTTGACACACAAGGAGGGTTTTGATGCAATTGATTGCAGCCGTGACAGGGATAATTGGCACCAAATTGGTTACTGGTATTACCAGCATGACACTTGACCAAAATTGATTTTTCTTGCATCTAGCAGTCTGCTAGAGCATCATAAATATCGGAATTGCCCGTACAGCCGAACTGTCACCGTATGGTGAGCGTGCCCGAAGAGGGCTAGGCTGGCGGGCTTATTTTTTGGGCCATATCTGCACACCCAGTTCTGCTCGTTGCACTATCCTACGATAATCAAAACGGTCAGCCTTGCCCTTTCGGTAATAGCGGGCGACTGAGCCAACAATCATATCTGCCAATTGAAGCAGGTTGTTTTTGTGTGATGGCTCCATTTTTACTTTTCGAATTGTCTGACGGTCGGTATTGATTTTTTCCTTGAGGTATT
>CAVRYB010000091.1:0-23348 GCA_963725295.1 uncultured Acidobacteriaceae bacterium | reverse complement strand
TATTTTTACTGTAATCTACTGGTTCGGTTGCGTGCTCCAGTTGATCACTGGCGGCGGCGGCGGGTTGCAGGAACGATTTCTCGCATTCCAGCACATCCACGTCATCATCGATGTAAGGACCACCGCGCTTTGGAGTTCCGGAGAAGCGGATGTGGGTATCGTTCACCTTCAATAACTCATTTTCAACGATTAGTCTTCAGAGTTGTTTAGTCAGCCGACATGAGGTTGGGTGCTCTGAGCCGACAATAATCCCAGGGCGCTCTACTTCTCGCAGTCGTTCGGCGATGATTTCACGCGACAACCCAACGTGCACACGCAGTTTTTGCATACCCAATTACACTAGCAGGCTGCTGAAGAGAGTGACCCGGATACCAGTGTTGTGCTCGCCATTTTTCATCGTGGATGCTGTTGGTGGAGTGGAAAGAGCGCCTTTCGCGCTGGCTTTCCCTGCGCTTCCTTGCCTGCGGACACACGTCGGCCCCGGCTACACCAGCGCAACTGCGGCCGCCAGATTTCGCATGCGCACCAGATTGTCGACCGCGCAGGCGAAGGTGAAAATCCACGCCACTTTGCCCACTCCGCGGTGCCGCACTTTGCGCAGCCCCGCCACCGTCTTCAGCCAGCCGAAACATTCTTCGATGCGTTTCCGCTTGCGCTGACAAACGATTACGAGAGCGGTAAGTTGTCCGGTGAAGGCTTTGGTTGACGCCACACCAATCTCAGGTCCGGCGTGCGTGTAGATGGTCCCCGCGGCTTCGCGGGTAATCATGGATCCAACCACGTTGCAGATGGCCAGCGTCTTCGAACCCTTGCTCTTGGCTTCGCGTTGGGCGGCTATGGTATCGGCGGTTTCACCGGATTGCGAAATCAACAGCGTCATCGTATCGGGGCCAAGGATCGGATCGCGATAGCGCCATTCACTGGCGTAATCGACTTCAACCGGGACACGTGCCAGATTCTCGATCATGAATTTTCCAGCGAGGCCGGCATGCCAACTGGTGCCGCAGGCGGCAATGTTGATCTTTTTCAGAGCTTTGAATTCGGCTTCATCGACCTGCATCTCGTCGAGGAAGATTTTTCCGGTGTCCTGCGAGATGCGGCCCAGCGTCGTGTCGCGGACGGTGCGGGGCTGCTCATAGATTTCCTTGAGCATGAAATGTTTGAAGCCGCCCTTTTCCGCCATGATCGGATCCCAAGTGATGCGCTGTGCTTTGCGCTCCATGGGGTGCCCGTCAAAATCGGTGACCTTTACCCCGTCTTGCGTGATCACGGCCAGGTCACCGTCAGCTAAGAAGAAGAGATCGCGAGTGTGATCAAGGAGTGCGGGCACATCGGACGCGACGAAATACTCGTCCTTCCCGAGGCCGATGACGGCGGGTGGTCCATTGCGCGCGGCCACAATTTTGTTGGGCTCGTCAACAGCGATTACGACGAGGGCGAAGACTCCTGTAAGCTGCTTGACCGCTTGGCGCACGGCTTCTTCGAGAGAAGGACGACTGCCGTTCCCCGTCTTTACGTAATACTTCTCAATGAGGTGGGCGATGATTTCGGTGTCGGTCTCGGTCGTGAATTTGTGGCCTTCTTCGATCAGCTTGCGCTTCAACGAGAGATAGTTCTCGACAATGCCGTTGTGGACAACGACGATCTTTCCGGTGCAGTCGCGGTGAGGGTGGGCGTTCTCTTCTGTGGGGCGGCCGTGCGTGGCCCAGCGGGTGTGTCCGATGCCGTAGGTGCCTTCGAGCGGCTTCTGGCGGATGACCTCTTCGAGATTCCGGAGCTTGCCTTCGGCGCGGCGGATCTGCAAGCCGGCACCATTGCCAGCCACCGCGATTCCAGCGGAGTCATAGCCGCGATACTCCAGTTTTCTTAAGCCCTCGATGATTACAGGGACAACTTCCTTCTTACCCACATATCCCACAATGCCGCACATGAATGTTGGCTCCTTGAATCGTTCGGTGGGGGACCCGTGTTGTTCGGGCGCGTCGGCCCGCAAAACACAACGGATATCTACTCTTCGAGGGAGAAACGAAACTCTTCAATGACCGGGTTCGTCAGGACCTCGCGAGCCATTTTTTCTACTTCGGCCTTCGCTTCATCCTTGGAAATTCCGCCATTAAGAGTGATTTCGAAATACTTGCCTTGCCGCACATCGTGCAAACTCTTGTAGCCAATCTTCGTAAGGGCGCCGTGAATGGTTTTGCCTTGGGGATCCAGGACGCTCTTCTTCAGGGACACGTAAACGTAGGCTCTCATCGACTTTTCGATTATACGTCAGGAGGTTTCGGACGGGACCGTGGTTTTGTTTATAGGAGGTATGCGGTTTGGCCAGTCACTTTCGTTCGGACGGATCCGTAACTTGTTCAATCGACGATAGTTGGCGGTCTACCTCTGCGATGGATTGCTCCAGCATCTGGCGATGGCGCGAGTTACAGACGGTCTGCAGTTGCTGGCTGAGACGCTGGCGCGAAAGCATCAGACCTTCGCGTTTCCGGTTCTTTTCCTGCTGCTCGGCAGAAACTGGGACATGGACAGAATCTCGTTGTTGAGTTCTTTCCTCTTGCTGCTGCTCTACGGATTTGCTTTCCCAGCCGCGTGCCATAGTCATGCGCCCACAAGGCGCCCGTTCTAGGCGCCCTTGGAACTCGGTGATCCTGAACCAGCGGCGAACGGGGCCAGCCGCAGAAGCGTATGAGCCGATCGCCGGTACTGTTCGAGAAGCCGCAGAACGGCATTGGTTCTAAGGCTCGGCAGGGCGAACTCGACGGCTAGGCAGACAATTACCTGGGCCGTCCGCAGAAGAAGCCAAAGAGCGTCATCGGTGTTCTGCACGCCGGCAGCTTTGACTGTCGGATCCGTACTGCGCTTCTGGACTTGTCCGACCAAGGTGAGCGCCCTTGCGGCCCTTCCCACTTCCCAAGTATAGACGAGGGCCGCCCACGTCCGTTGCCGCTTGATGCTTCGAAACTTCGCGGGCGACAAATGATTGCGAAGATAGTCTTCTTCTGCGGGATCAGTGAGATTTCTGAAAGCTTCGACGTCCGGTGCCTGGAAAGCCTCCATTTCCCGCTGCAGGTCAACTTGGCGGGTACGGTTACGGATCGCGGAATAGGCCAACGTGCCCAGAGCGAGCAGCGAGACCGCCACCAGCGACCAAGTAACGATCACGGCCGGAAAAAACGTTGAAATTCCTTGTTCCATACTCTTAGTTCCTCATCCGACATTGTCGTCGAAGGGGCGAAGCTGGGTTCAGGCACCACAACATATCCAATCCAAATTGAAACGCAAACCATGTAGGTTACGGTTCTTATAAGGTCGAGATAAGGCACCCACGCGGCGCTGCTGAATGCCGCACGAACAGCGTAGATTCCCAGATCGGTACTCGCGATTACTCCCAGGCCGAGAGCAATTCCGAAGACGGGTCGGCGCCAAGACAAGCCGAGAAATGAACGGAGAAAAATGAGGAAAAGCAGAAAGCCAGATTGAACCATCGCCAATCCGCGGTTCACGACCGATACCGCGACTACAAATCCGACGCTGTTGTCTTGCGGTGCGTACACGGCTAATAGAACGCCGGCAACGAGAAGCAGTGCCTGCACAACGCGAAGTGATCGGCGCACCGCCACCTGAACTATCTGGGCCTCGCAGAGCAGATCCCTGAAGATCTCCTCAATCACGCCGAACCGCAGAACTACACTGAGCGCCAACGTGCCGTAGTAGGCATACCTGTACTGCTGATTGGTCACGCTAGGGATGTAGCGCAATACGAATAGGAGACAGAATTCGCCAATCTCGTACCACACATAAACAAAGAAGCAGGGAAACTCGCGGTACAGACCCCGTCGCCAAAGAAGGATGGCGAGCACACCAAGAAGCAAGTGCGGGAAGATCCAGACGAAAAAGAACAATACGAAATGGGAGTTCATCAGCGGATCAGAAGCACTATAGTCTCGGTGTTATGCCTGTTCAATCGGGAATCGCGTGGGGATGAACTTGCTGGATTGAACCTCCAAAGGCTAACGCGAGTGCAGTCTGGTTCGAGATCGGAGGAAGCCCTTTTTCGGAAATCGTAAATTATGTGGGAATAACGTGCTTTCCAAAGCCTTGCTGGGTACGATCTCCGCCACTTATGCCGGAAAGAGCGCCCCTCGGCCCTCCGGTAAGATCCATGTGCTGGTTGACTTGGATTGCGACAGGGATTAGGCGGCGGGACCGCAATGTCTCGCCGCCGATCCGCATGTTTGACAGCTCGACGTCTACCCTGTCAACGTGTGTTTGCCTACTGCGCAGGGGGGCAAACCAGAGGGTAACACTTGCTCTCCGGATTGCCATCGGCGAAACTCGGCGGCGCGGTTAGGGTGAGCAAAATGGTCAGAACGGAAAGGGCCAGCAGGAATTGTCTCACGGTGTATCTCCTTGGCGAATGAAATTCGCACCGTGGGACCTTGCAGGCGGGCGTGGATGTTTCTATATTTCAGTGAATCCCGAAGCAATTTCGTAAATCGTAAACTTGCATGAGACTAAGATCTGCGCTTGAGGATTTCGAATCGAGTACTCTTGTAGCGGTCGCAGGGCTGCTAGGTAGGTTTTCTTACGTCGGTAAGTTGCATGCTGGGGGCGGAGTCTACACGCATTGGGGTCTGGCGAAGACTTACGGTGAAGACGCGGCCCAACGTGCGATCGGTTCGTCGCACCGAGTTTTACTCACCGCAATCTTGAGAAAGCCTCTGTCATGGTTGCTCAACGATGTGTCCGAGTCTTGTGCGAAGGGCCAACAGCTAGAGGAGTTCCTGGCAGCGCTGGTTGCCGTGCGGCCGAAACCAGTTTCCCCCGCTGCCAGGGCACATCTCAAGTCAGTGCTGAACGCGCTTTTAGCGCTGGTAGAAAATCGGAATATTGCCCGTCCCCAAGACGCATCGCAACCCCGATGACCTGTCCCAGGACTTCCGCTTCCTGCGGATATTTCAGTACGCGCACGGCAACAGCGGACATGGGGTGAGGCTGCAGCACGATGGTGTCTCGCCTGATCGAGCACCAGCAACATGTGTAGCCGTCGCGCATTTCCACGAAGTAGATTGGCCGCTCAAACTCCGAGCGCCACGCGCCTTCTGCCACCTTGTTCCTCGATTCATCGATCTGCACAAAGCTGCCCGGAGGAAGAATCGGGTACATGGTGAAGTCCTCTGAGCCGATGTAGCCGTAGGTAAACCGGTCGTCAGCGAGCGACGCAAGATACGCCATTGGCACCGGCCCCCACTGTTCGATAGCCCGTTTTAAATCGGTTGTCTTCTGAAGCGAAAATGCTGGGTCAAGAGCCGTCGGAAACCTTACCTCTTTGACGCTGTTGAGTGCTTCTGACAGGTGAGATTTCTGAGGTCGCCCATGACCTACGTCAGCGGGAAGATCATCCAAATCAAAGCCGTAATAGGAGAGTAACTCTCGATACTCCCGGCGGTAAATCGCAGCAAGGGAATAGATACGAAAAATACTTGGGACAATACCTTTAGTCTCGATGTCGGAAAGGCGGCTTGGCGGAATGGCGAACTCTTCGTTTTCAAACCTCTGGGCGATCTGATTGCTGGCAAGCTCGACATCGCGCATGCGATACCCGAGGGTTTCCCGTAGCGCTCGCAGCCTCTGCCCGCCGTTGGGTCGCATGGCAGCGCCCTCCGCGGGCACATTCTACCACTAGTAGTTAGTGCTGTCGGTAGGTATCTGGGGCAAGAATTCCGCTTTTTGGAACCGAATCGCATGCGTCTTTACTGTGTTTCCGGCTAACCGCGGTTGACGTTCGCTATTGTGTCGCTCGGTTTCGACAGAAGGGGTGTCTGGCATTATTCCGTTTTTCGTAACAAAAACAACCGAGTTAACCCGCTTTGTATATTGGAGTGAAAAGCTCTCTCGGGAAAAGTTTCATTCCGGTAAGCGTTTTCGTAGACGATGAAACTCCCCTTCGAGGGGAAATCAGGATTGGTTCCCACGGAGGAACTGACAGACTACGAATCGTGGAAAGCAATAGGGAGCAGTCCGGCAAACTGCGACGTCCCAGTCCCTGCTCAAGCAGAATTGTTGCACCCGACAAATGGCGGAGGTGTGTGCATGTCAACAGACAGAGTCACGCTCGGGGAAGATGCCTTACCGGACCAAAGCCGGTATCAGCTGCTGCTCCAAATCACGGACCTGATAGCACAAGCCAAGACCCTGCCGGACGTGTTAAAGGAACTCGCACCTCCGGTGCTGGCCGTAACGGGCGGCCATTTGCTGAATCTCGCCCTCCACGACCCGCACCGGGATTGCATGCTGACTCAATACTGGAAAGAGAACCGCGAGAGTGGTGAGTTCGATCCTCTCCCGGTCGACGATGCGGCTACTGGATGGGCCTGGAAGAATCAGGAGCCGGTCGCCATTCCCGATACCGAGCGCGAGCGCCGCTTTCCTGCTTGCGTACCGGTGTTACTCAATCACGGCGTGCGTTCCTACACCGTCCTCCCCATCAGTACTCCGTCGGGTCGTTTTGGCGTTCTGGGGCTGGGCAAGAAAGTGCCCGAGGCACTCGACAACAAAGACGTCGAATTTCTTTCTCGCGTCGCGGAACTGGGGGCGCTTGGTCTGGAGAAGGAAAGATCCCAACGTGCCCTTGAGGAACAGCAAAGCCTGTTCGCGATCAGTCGTGAACTGAGTTCCAGCTTGCAGTTGGACAAGTTATTACCGGTCATTCTTTCGAGCCTTCGGAGCATCGCGCGCTATGAGCGCGCCATCCTGACGCTACTTGACGAGGATGAAAAGAACGTTCACTGCTACGGAGATGCTCTGGAATGGGAGCCTTTCGTCAACCATGGAAGTACAGTACCGCTCGAACGGTCACTTTCGGCGCGGGCGATCCAGACGCGAAGCGTCACGTTTTACACCCCGAACGACTTGCAGACTATGAACGACCCCCTGGCAAGAGCCATGTACCAAGCCGGGATTCGTTCAGTTTGCAGTGTGCCCCTGGCCGCAGGCAATAGGATCTGGGGAACGCTGAATCCGAGTAGTATCAGAGAACAAGCTTTCGGTCCGACTGAGGTTGAATACCTGCAGCAGGTCGCCAATCAAATCGCCACGGCGCTGAACAATGCGCACGCGTATCGCGAAATTGCACAACTCAAGGAACGGCTTACGCAGGAAAAGCGTTACCTGGAGAACGAAATCCGGATTGCGAACCGATCCGAGGATGTCGTCGGCAATAGCGCAGCGTTGAAACGCGTGCTGGACTATGCCGCTATCGTTGCTGACACTGATTCCACCGTTCTGATCACTGGCGAGACCGGGACCGGCAAAGAGCGTATCGCTCGCCTGATTCACAGCGCGAGCCGTCGCAAGGACCGCAGCTTCATCAAGCTGAACTGCGCCGCCATCCCCACCGGGTTACTCGAAAGCGAACTCTTTGGTCATGAGAAAGGAGCCTTCACAGGGGCGGTAAGCCAGAAGGTCGGGCGGTTGGAATTGGCGGACAAGGGTACTTTGTTCCTTGATGAGATTGGCGAAATCCCTTTGGAACTGCAGCCCAAGTTGCTTCGTGTCCTCCAGGACCAAGAGTTTGAACGTCTAGGCGGAACCCGGACAATACGGGTGAACGTCAGGTTGATTGCTGCCACCAACCGCAATCTGGCGCAGGCGGTCGCGGAAAAGGAATTTCGCGATGACTTGTTTTACCGGCTGCATGTGTTTCCGCTGCATCTGCCGCCGTTGCGCGAGCGCCGCGAAGATATTCCCATGCTGGCGAGTTATTTTGTGGAAAAATGTACCGCCCGATTGAAGAAACGGATCGACGTTATACCGGATGCGGTGATCGATGCCATGATGCGCTGGAGTTGGCCGGGCAACATACGCGAACTAGAGAATTTCATCGAGCGCTCCGTCATTCTTTCGGAAGGCAACCGTCTGAGCGCACCGCTCGGCGAACTGTGCGAGGTGATGTCACACCAGCGCGCGGATTCTGATGTCACGCTGCACGAACGCGAGCGGGCTCACATTGTTGAGATTCTGCGTCAGACCCGCGGTGCTCTGTCGGGCCCGGGTGGGGCAGCGGCCCGGCTAGGTTTGAAACGAACTACACTTCAATACAAGATGCAGAAGCTAGGGATCTCTCGTACGGACTATCTTCACTAGGACTGCGCCGAATAATCGGCACCGAAGCAGATTACTTCGGCACTTGAAGTCCTGTGCCGTGCTCGTGCCCAGGTTTATCTCTAGGAAACGAAAGCACATCATCTTTGTGCCTGACTGGCAAGCGTCCTGCACTCCCGTTGATGTCTCGCGCTTCCTCCCCGCGTAGAGTTCGATCGCCTGGTTTCCGTATGCCGGGTGGGAGTGTGCATGCGCTCAATGCGGCGGGTTTCGATTCCGAGCGATTGTTCTCACTGCGACTTACGGCACAACTGCGACTTCGGCAGTTTGTCTGACGATTTGACGCGCGACCTGTATGCGCACGGGCACATCACGCTTTATCCCCCGAACGCAAACCTCATGATGGAGGGACAAATGCCGCGGGGCGTTTACATCGTCTGTACGGGTCGCGCCAAGCTTTCACTCCAGGCACGCGACGGCAAAACCATCATCTTGCGAATTTCCGGCAGCCGCGAGTTGATAGGCGTGAGCGCAGTCGTTTCGGGAACGCCGTCCCTGATTACGGTAACGACGATCGAGTTCTGTCAGATCAAGTACGTGGAACGCGAAGGCTTTCTTCGGCTTATCGAACGTGACGGTCGAGCCGCGCTCGCATGCGCTTCTGCTCTGGCGAGGGAAGCCGTTACATCGTTTGAAGACGTGCACGATCTGTTGCTGGCGCGGAGTTCCACGGAGAAACTCGCACGACTGCTGCTCTCGTGGATATCCGACGAACCGCGAAATCGTGACCTGCGGGTGGCCGCGGAATTCACCCACGAAGAGATTGCGCAGATGATCGGGTCGTCGCGGGAAACTGTAACTCGATTGTTGAGTGAAATGAAACGGAAGGATTTGATTCGCCTGGAGGGAGCAACGATTGTAATTCCCAACCGTATCGCCCTGCAGGCGATCGCGGTTTAGGGACCCTCCCCGGGCGGGCGCAGCCGTCTACGCGCCCGCCCTCTTTTCTACCTAGAGATTGAACAGTTCGCGCAGGCGGCGGGTCTGAGCGCGGCTAACGGGAATTTCCGTCTGCTTCTTGTCGTCCATACGAAGTTGGTAAGAACTCTTGAACCAGGGCACGACCTCACGGATGTGATTGATGTTCACGAGGAAGGAGCGGTGTGCCCGCCAGAACAGGTTGGGATCAAGATTCTCGAAAAGCTTCTTCCAGAGTGCGGCAGTTGGAGTGGCCTTCCATTCCAGCATGGCCGCTGGTGGCGACGGTGATTACGCCGTCTTCGATGGTCGCGTAGCAGATGTCTTTCGGATCGGTGAGGAACAATCGGCCGGCCGCTTTGATCAGGATTTTCGCAGTCTGCGTTTTCTGAGATTCCAGCATCCGTACCAACGCGTCGAGTCTTTCTTCGGAGCCGGATCCGCTTTCGATCTTCGTGCGCGCCTTCTCGATGGCCTGTGCAACCCGTTTCTTGTCAAACGGCTTGAGGATGTAGTCGGCAGCATTGACCTCAAACGCCTTTACCGCATATTGATCGAACGCTGTGGCAAAGACAATTTTTGGAAGTGGAACCTTGCGGTCCAGTAGTTTCTTGATCACGCCGAACCCGTCGAGCCCCGGCATCTGGACGTCGAGGAATACAAGATCAGGATTGTGTTCCTTGATGAGGCTGACCGCTTCCAGGCCGTTCTTCCCTTGTGCCACCACGTTGACATCGCCGGCATTCTTGAGCAGGTAGGCAAGTTCGTCGCGCGCCAGTTGTTCGTCGTCGACAATGATTGCGGAGAGGGGCATGGGGGTTCGGACCGAACTGGTAGATCCGCTGGTCGAGGCTGCGATCGCCATCTGCTCAAGTATAGCTATCGCGGTGGCCACGCGGCCAGTGGCCAGCCCGGAATTCCGGTTCCTAGTTTAGGCGGCATTCTCAATCGCCAGCGCCATGCCCATTCCGCCGCTGACGCAGAGGGTGGCGAGCCCACGACGGACCTTGCGTTTGAGCATTTCGTGGAGGAGCGTCACGGTGATGCGGGTTCCGGTGCATCCGATGGGATGGCCGAGGGCGATGGCGCCTCCATTCACGTTGAGCTTCTCGCGATCGAAATGTGCCTCTCGGTCGCAGGCCAGTACTTGGGCTGCGAAGGCTTCGTTGAGTTCGATCAAATCGAAATCACTGAGTTTGAGGCCGTGTTTCCGCTCCATCTTGTGGATGGCAGGAACCGGGCCGATACCCATCAATCGAGGATCGACACCAGCGGAAGTTGCGGCCAAAATTCGCGCCATTGGCTTCAGCTTGTTCTGCTCTACGAAGTTCTCACTCGCGAGCACGACTGCGGCAGCTCCGTCGGTAATGCCCGAAGAATTCCCCGCTGTAATCGTTCCCGTCTTCGAAAAGACGGGAGCCAGTTTGGCCATCTTTTCGACGTTTGCATCCAGAAACAAGTGCTCGTCACGGGAGCAAACGGTAGCACCTTTCTTGCCTTGAATGGTCACGGGTGCGATCTCGGCCTCGAAACGCCCGGAGGACTGCGCGGCAGCGGCTCGTTTTTGCGAAAGCAGCGCGAACTGGTCCTGCTCCTCGCGCGCGATTTTGTATTGTTCGGCAAGAACCTCGGCGGTCTCTCCCATCAGCATCTTTGCCATCGGACAGAAAAAGCCATCGCGGTACATGCCATCGACAAGCTCCTGATTTCCGAGACGATATCCCCAGCGCACGCCCTCCAGGTAATAAGGAAGACGCGACATCGATTCGGTTCCACCTGCCAGCACACATTCGAGGTTGCCGGTGGCGATTTCCTGAAAGCCGAGTGCGATCGATTTGATGCCCGAGGCACACGCCTTGTTGATCGTGTAGGCGGGAACTCCTTGCGGCACGCCGCTGCGAATCGAGATCTGACGCGCGGGGTTGGGGCCGCCACCGGCCTGCCGGGCGTTGCCGAAGATGGTTTCTTCTACTTGGTGCGATTCGACTCCAGCCCGCTCGATTGCGGCTTTGGCGGCGACAACACCCATGTCTGCCGCGGTGAGCGAGGCCAGCGAACCTCCAAACTTCCCAATCGGAGTGCGAACGGCGGAGAGGATATATACAGGGTTCAATCCGGCCTCCCAAACTCTTTAGTTTAGACCATACTCAGCCGGACGGGCCGCGTTGGCAGGTGGCTTTGGGTCTCTGGACGGGGCAAAGCCCCCTCAGCACACAGCAGTACGACGCACGCGGTAAACTAATCGGCGTGAACATTCTCTACGGAATCAACACGGTCACAGAAGCGCTGAAGGCGCGCGGGCGCAACTTCGAGTGGATTGCGGTTGCCAAAGAGCGGAACGACATTCGCCTGAAACGGGCCATCGAAGAATGCCGCAAACTGGGTATCCCGGTTCGCGTTTTGTCGAGAATGGAACTCGATGAAATTGCCGGAAATGCCGCGCATCAGGGGTTGGTGGCCGCAACCTCAGCGAAACAATATAGCGATCTAGACGACCTCGTGGCCTCGCGTCGTGGCGAGCGGTCGCTGATCGTTGTGCTCGATGGGATTGAAGATCCGCACAATCTGGGAGCGATTCTGCGTACGGCCGACGCCGCCGGCGCTGATGGCGTAGTGATCCCCGAGCGGCGGTCCGCGGCAGTGACGGGGACGGTTGCGAAGGTTTCCGCCGGGGCGAGTGAACATCTCCCTGTGGCCAAGGTCACGAATATTTCGCGTGCTCTTGAGGAATTGAAAGAGAAAGAGCTGTGGGTTGTGGGATTGGACGAACGCGGAGAACAATCCTACGATGCGATTGATTACAACATGCATTGTGCCGTCGTGCTGGGAGCAGAAGGCAAGGGATTGCACGACCTGGTCCGCAGACACTGTGATTTTCTGGTATCGATCCCAATGCTCGGAAAAGTTCCGTCGTTGAACGTATCAGTGGCCGCGGGAATTGTCCTTTACGAAGTTGTCCGCCAAAGGCGGTTGGCCGCATCCAAGAAATCATGAGATTGTTTTGTGCTTTTTGTGTCCTGTGTGCGCTCCTTGGTTCGGCGTTAGCCCTGGACCGGGAAGCCTTCACCGTCACGAAGTACGACCTCAACATTCACCTGGAGCCGGACCAGCATCGGCTCGGCGCTCGCGGCACAATTACCCTGCGCAACGATTCAGCGCAGCCACAAAAAGTGGTGGCTCTGCAGGTGTCGTCTTCTCTCAACTGGCGTTCGATTCGGGTGAACGGCAAGGGCGTTCAATTTGTTTCGCAATCCTATACTTCCGACATCGATCATACGGGCGCTCTCTCCGAAGCGATCGTCACGCTGCCGACCGAGGTCAAACCGAAGGAATCTCTGGAACTCGACATCGGGTACGAAGGAGTGATTCCGCTCGACGCCACGCGGCTGATTCGGGTCGGAGTGCCGGAGGGAATCGCCAAGCATTCCAGTTGGGACCAGATCAACCCGTCATTCACTGCAGTCCGCGGTGCGGGTTACGTCACTTGGTATCCGATTACGACCGAGTCGGCGGACTTCTCCGAAGGTAACAGCTTGTTTGAAGTGGCTGACCGGTGGAAGGCGCGTGCGGCCCAGGGCGAATTCAAACTCGCGATGAGCATGGAAATCGACGGTGAAGAATCAGCCCCAACGCTGGTCTGCGGCGCGGGATCCCGAAGTTCCCGAACGCCCGGAAACGACCAAACAGTGCGCGTCGAGTGCGTGTGGAGTCCGTTGGGAACCGTGACTCCAACGTTTACTGTTGCGGAATATGTCGAACAGTCGACCTCACCTTTGAGAGTGCTCAGCTTGGCGGGCCACGAGGACGGGGCGAGCACATATTCGAAAGCACTCGATCCCGCGACAAAGTTTGTCAACGGCTGGTTCGGCCAGCCGACTGGTGCTGTAACGATCGCCGATCTGGCCGATCCCCATGCTGCTCCGTTTGAGAGCGGGACGTTATTGCTGGCGTCGATGGCTGCCGAGGATTCGAGGCTCGCAGGCATCAACCTGGTTCACGAACTCGTGCACTCCGCGCTTCCGTCGTCGCGGCCGTGGGTGTATGAAGGGCTCGCTCACTTTGCCGAGGCGATGTACCGGCAGGACCAGGGCGGACGTCAGGCGGCGCTCGATTTTCTCGGATTGCACAGATCCGCCTTCCTCGATTCGGAAAAGGAGATCGCTGCGGCGAAGACAAGAATCTCTGGACAACCTTTGGCCACAACTTTCGATGAGACCTACTACCGCAGCAAGGCGGCCTACGTGTGGTGGATGCTGCACGACATGATTGGAGACGATGCGCTGAAGCAGGCGATTCGCAAATATCGTGCTGAAGATGACAAGGATCCGAAGTATGTCGAGCAGCTTATCGAAGCTGCAGGGAAGCGTGACCTCAGTTGGTTCTTCGACGACTGGGTCTACCAGGACCGCGGCCTGCCGGATTTTCACGTGCTGGCGGTACATCCGTGGACTACGGAAAAGGGAGTCCGGTTCATCACGGTGACGATCGAAAATCTTGGGAACGCTGGCGCCGAGGTTCCGTTCACAGTTTTGTTTGAAGGCGGCGAAGTGACGCAGAGGATGGAAGTGCGTGCCAAGAGTACCGCAACCACCCGAATCGAATTGCAGGGCGAATTGAGCGAGATCAGGATCAATGACGGAAGCGTTCCGGAGAGTGATTTGACAAATAACGTGTTCAAGATTTCCGCACCATAAACCAACACTTACCACTGAGGTACGGAGACACGGAGGAATTCCAAAAACATTGACCTACCTCTGCGTCTATCTTCTAGCATCAGATTGCGACCAATTGCCTTTCTCCGTGCCTCCGTGCCTCCGTGGTAGATTTCCTAGTTGGTCGTGAGGAGATAACTTGTCCTACATCCAATTTCTTGGCGCTGCGGGGACTGTCACCGGTTCTAAGCATCTGATCAACACAACGTACGATTCGAGCGGCAAGCAAGGATTTCAGGTACTCATCGACTGCGGCCTCTTTCAGGGCCAGAAGGAATGGCGCGAGCGCAATTGGCAGGACACTCCGGTGCCCGCGCGGGAAATCGATGCCGTCATTCTCACGCATGCGCATCTCGATCATTGCGGGTGGATTCCTCGTCTGGTGAAAGAAGGCTTCCGAGGCCCGATTTACGCCACGCAGCCGACCATTGATCTGTGCTCGGTCGTGTTGCCCGACTCCGGGCACCTGCAAGAAGAAGACGCCGCGTTTTACAACAAAAGAAAAGTATCGAAACACGACCCGGCGCTGCCCTTATACACGCTGGAAGAAGCGCAAGAGTGTCAGCGGTTTTTCAAGCCGGTCGCGGTCGGCCAAACCATGCAACTCTCCCCGGAGATTTCGTTCCGTTTTGTGCGGGCCGCGCACATTCTGGGTTCCTGCATGGCGGAAATTACGTTGCAGACGAATGGGCGCAGCCGCCGGCTGCTATTCACGGGCGACGTTGGGCGCGTGCGCGACAATGAGATCGCGCCGGGCAAGGTTGTGCATTCAGGGCCTCAGGAGAATGAAATTGCCGATGTGCTGGTCATGGAATCCACCTACGGCAACCGGCAGCACCCGGATACGGATCCCCGGCCGCAGCTCGCCAGCCTGATTCGCAAAACTTCAGAGCGCGGGGGCAGCGTGATCGTTCCCGCGTTCGCTGTCGAGCGAACGCAGAAATTTCTTTTCATGCTGAAAGAGCTCATGGATTCGAAACAGATTCCGGCACTGCCGGTATTTTGCGACAGTCCGATGGCGATCAAGGCAGTTGAGATTTTCTTGAAGCACTCCGAGGAGTACA
Source organism: uncultured Acidobacteriaceae bacterium (assembly GCA_963725295.1). Lineage (GTDB taxonomy): Bacteria > Acidobacteriota > Terriglobia > Terriglobales > Acidobacteriaceae > Acidiflorens. The sequence goes on along the minus strand of CAVRYB010000091.1, from coordinate 8,488 downwards.
CGCCCGAGGCCGCCGATCTGATCAGAAGGCACGGCTCGCCGCTGGAGTGGCCGGGGTTTACGTTTGCGCAGACCTCGGCGCAATCAAAGCAGATCAATGAGAATCGCTACCCGTCGATTATCGTCTCGTCGAGCGGAATGGTCACTGGCGGACGGATTCTGCATCATTTGGCGCAGCGCATGCCCGATCCTAAGAATCTCGTTCTCTTCATCGGCTTTCAGGCGCCGGGAACGCGCGGTGCAATCATCAAAAGCGGTGCGCCAGACGTGAAGATCTTCGGTGAATTCGTACCGATCCGTGCGCAGGTTGCCGCGATTGAACAATTTAGCGACCATGCCGATCCGCCGGAGATGCTGGAATGGCTAGGGACGTTCCAGAACAAGCCGAGCGTGACGTATTTGGTGCATGGGGAGCCTGCCGCTGCCTCGCAACTGCGCGACCTGATGAAGAAAGAATTGGGATGGAATGTGCAAGTCGCGGAATACATGGAGCGAGTGGAAGTGAAGTGAACTTAACGATGGTGAATGCTATGACGGAAGCAGAGTTCAAGAAGCACCTCGATGCAGCCGAGAAAAGTCCGAAAGAAATTGCGGCCACTGTCTCCGGTCTGTCGGATAAAGTATTGCGCTACAAGCCTTCCCCCGAAAAATGGTGTGTGTTGGAGATCCTCGGCCATCTGGCGGACGTTGAACTTGTCTACGGATACCGTCTACGGCAAATGCTGGCGGATGCCAAGCCGGTCATCGCTCCGATCGATCAGGATGCATGGGCGCGCAATCTCAACTACCTCGATTCGCCGCCGTCAGAACTCGTAGCGTCCTACGGATTGGGACGGCATCACAACTTGCGTTTGCTACGAAGCGTAAAGGTCTCGGATTTGTCCAAGTCGGCGTTTCATCCAGAGCTCCAACGGGAGATAACCGTCGCTGAGTTAGTCGAGAGGATGGGCGGTCACGGTGCTGGGCATCTGCAGCAGATTGAGAAATTGAAAGCGGCGGCTGCGAAGAAGTAGCTGTTTGGGGCAGCACTATGTTGGGCGCTGTGGTTGGGCTGTAGTGAAAGCAATAAGCGCCCGCAACTTCTCCAGAGCAGCGCCGGAATCGATGGCGCCTGTGGCTAGTGGCACAGCGTCCCTCAAATGATCAGCGCGTCCAGAGGCTACTAGCGCGGCGGCGGTGTTTAAAACTACCACGTCGCGACGGGTGGATTTCGTTCCGCTGAGCACTTCCCGAATCAGGGCCGCGTTCGTTACGGCATCGCCGCCTGCAATGTCTTTTAGCGTCGCTCTCTGCAATCCGAACTCTTCCGGCGTGACTTCATAGGAGCGTACTTGTCCGTCACGGACTTCTCCGACGCGCGTCGGGCCGGTGATTGTAATCTCGTCCAGCCCGTCACTACCGTGCACGACCAGCGCGCGATGCAGACCCAACATGCTCAGCACTTCGGCGAGCTTTTCAACCAAGTCCGCGGAGTAAACGCCAACTACCTGGCAGGTGGCGCGCGGCGGGATTCGTCAGAGGACCTAGCAGGTTGAACACAGTTCGCAGACGCAACTCGCGGCGCGCGGTCTGTACGTGCTTCATCGCCGAGTGCATGGCGGGAGCAAACAAAAATGCGATGCCGACTTCTTCCAAACACGCGGCAACGCGATCGGCGGGCAGGTTGATGTTCACGCCGAGCGCCTCCATCACATCGGCCGAACCGCACTTGGAGGTCACGCTGCGGTTGCCGTGTTTAGCGACGCGCACTCCGGCTCCGGCTGCGACAAATGCCGTAGCCGTCGAAATGTTGAATGTGCCGCTGGCATCGCCTCCGGTGCCGCAGGTATCGACGAGAGCGTCGCGTCCGGTGCCGCTGGCGTCGAGCACTGAGTTGGCGTGGAGTTGGAGTGGAACGGCGGCAGCGCGGATGGCCTCGGCAAAACCCACGATCTCTTCGACCGTTTCGCCTTTCATATGCAGGGCAACGAGCAGTGCCGCAATTTGGGCGTCCGTGCAATTGCCGGAAAGAACCTCGGTCATCACGGCGTGCGCGTCCGAGCGGGAGAAGAGATTCCCGGTGATTGGCGATGCGATGGAGGGCGTCGAGGATCACGAGATCCAAACTACAGCAGTGGGCAAATACGTTCAAACTGGATTTGCACCGGTCTCGCGTCAGGCGCTTGGTTCCTCTAGCCGCGCCCGAAACCGATGCGCCAGCTTTCAGGCAAAGTCTTGACGTGCAACGATTGTTCCAGCGTCTCGCGATCGGGCGATTTTGCGCTGTAAAGCTCGGTTCACAGTGGCAATGCTCAGCGTCGACTCTTCCCGTTCAAGCAGTTTAAAGGAATCTCCCGCGCCGACTTCTCCTTCTTCGACTCTGAAAAATAGAAGCCGCATCGGCCCGTATCGAGGAAGCGCTGAATGATGTCATCGGTGCGGAACTTGGCGGCGAGCTTGAAGCAGGGAAGCCGTGGCGTCGTTACTCGTACGATTGCCCCGCCCAGGCGATATCGATCCCCTATGTAGACGTCTGTCTCCAACATGCGTTCGATCGTGAAATTCTCGCCAAATGATCCCCATGGGAGAGATTGTTCGCTCAGTTCGACACTCCAAGGCGCGTAGTGCTCCGCTGGGTAGCCGTAGGCCGCCTTGTTCGGCCCGCCATGGACCGATAGATCGGATTGTCGATCGCCGTCGAGATTCGTCGTCCGCAGCATCACTCGGCCTTCCACCGGCACCTTAAAGATGCTGGTCTTGAATGTTGCGCCGCCCCAAGTGGCCAGACGAGGCATTCCGACGTTGACGGAGACAACCTTCATATCCGGATAAGACTCGCACAAGGAAGGAAATGATGCAGATTTCTGTCCGGTCCGGTTTGCACCAACCGTCCTGCCTTCTATAAAATTGAGAGTTTGCTGCACGTTGTCTGAAGCCGCAAGCAGGTCCTCTCAGGAGTTCACAACGGCAGTTGCCGGCGGTTTGGAATCATTATGAAAATTCATGAGTACCAGGCAAAAGGAATTCTAAAGAAGTACGGTGTCGCTGTGCCGCGCGGCACGATGGCGACGACTCGCGAAGAAGCCGAAGCAGCGGCGAAGGAATTGATGAGCGCGGGCGCGACCGGAGTCGTCGTGAAGGCGCAAATCCACGCCGGCGGCCGTGGCAAAGGCGGCGGCGTGAAGATCGCGAAGTCGGTTGAAGAAGCCAGCGAACTCGCCAGCAAGAATTCTCGGCATGAAACTGGTCACGCACCAGACCGGTCCGGAAGGCCGCATCGTGCGGCGCTTGCTGATCGAAGAGACGCTGCCAATCGAGAAAGAACTTTATCTCGGCATCCTGGTCGATCGCGGCGAGGGCAAGCCGGTGTTCATGGCATCCGCCGCAGGTGGCATGGATATTGAGCAAGTCGCTGCTGAAAGGCCGGAAGCGATTCTGAAGCAGTATATCGATCCTGGCATGGGACTGGAGCCGTTCCAGGCGCGCAAAATCGCGTTCGCTCTGGGACTGAAGCCGGAGCAGATCAATCCCGCCGTGAAGTTCCTGACCGGTCTTTACCGGGCATTTCTGGAATCGGATGCGTCACTGGTGGAAATTAATCCGTTCATCAGTTGCACCGACGGCCGGTTATTCGCCTTGGACGCGAAGCTGACGTTCGACGATAACGCACTGTTCCGCCATCCGGACCTGCGCGAACTGCGCGACATCACGGAAGAAGATCCGCTGGAAGTCGAGGCCTCGAAATACAACCTCAACTACATCAAGTTGGATGGCAGCGTGGGCTGCATGGTCAACGGCGCCGGGTTGGCGATGGCCACGATGGACATCATCAAGTACGCGGGCGGCATGCCGGCAAATTTCCTGGATGTGGGCGGCAGCGCGAATGCCGAACAGGTCGCGCACGCATTTGAAATTCTGCTGAGCGATAAGAGCGTGCGCGCAGTGCTGATCAATATTTTTGGCGGCATTCTGCGTGTCGATATGCTGGCAACCGGCGTGGTCGAAGCGGCGAAGAAAACAAATATTCAGCTGCCGGTCGTGCTGCGGCTCGAAGGTACCAACGTTCAGGAAGGGAAGAAGATCCTGATGGAGTCCGGATTGAACTTCGTGGTCGCGGAAACGATGAAAGATGCCGCGGACAAAGTAGTGGCAGCGGCGAGAGCCTAGTGTGACGGCGGTCAGCGAACGACGAAGAGCGGTCGGCGATTTTTGAAAGAGAGCAATTCATGGCAATCCTAGCGGATAAGAAAACTCGATTAATTGTGCAAGGTCTCACCGGACGCGAAGGCACTTTCCACGCGAAGGCTTGTGCCGCTTACGGAACGCAGATTGTCGGCGGCGTGACTCCCGGAAAAGGCGGCACGACGCACGAAGGCTGGCCGATTTTCAACACGCGTCCAGGAAGCAGCCGACAAGACGGGCGCCAATGCTACCGTGATTTTTGTGCCCCCGCCGTTCGCGGCCGACGCGATCATGGAAGCAGCGGATGCCGAAATCGAACTGATTGTCTGCATCACGGAAGGTATCCCGACGCTCGACATGGTGCGCGCCTGGGAATTTCTTGCAGAACCGGCGCTCGCGCTTGATCGGACCGAATTGCCCGGGAATTATCTCTCCTGGCAAATGCAAGATCGGCATCATGCCCGCGTCAATCCACAAAGAGGGCAACGTTGGAATCGTTTCGCGCTCGGGGACGCTGACCTACGAGGCCGTGCATCAGTTGACCCAGCGTGGCATTGGGCAATCGACCGCCATCGGCATCGGCGGCGATCCGATCATCGGAACGAATTTCATCGATGCGCTCGATCTATTTAATCGCGATCCGCAAACCGAAGCGGTGGTCATGATCGGCGAAATCGGCGGCAATGCCGAGGAAACTGCGGCGGAGTTCGTCCGTACGCACATGAAGAAGCCGGTGGTCGGTTTCATTGCCGGGCAGACAGCTCCTCCGGGACGACGCATGGGCCACGCTGGTGCGATCATCTCCGGCGGCAAAGGAACTGCGGCAGAAAAGATTGCGGCCATGGAAAAAGCTGGCCTGAAAGTTGCGAAATCCCCGGCCGACATCGGCGAAACGCTGGCCGCCGTGCTGGGAGTGAAGGTTTAGAACGCAGTAGTTAGCACTTAGCTCTTGAGCAACGTGTCTTGGCGAAATCGCTAATTGCTAAATGCTAAGAGCTGACTTATGAAAACACTGCAACGTACCCTGACCATCATTAAGCCCGACGCAGTCAAGAAAAACGCCGTCGGAGACATCATCGAGCAGTTCGAGAAGAACGGCTTTCACATCCTTGCTATGAAGATGCTGGAGATCTCCCAGCATCAGGCAGAGCAGTTTTATGCCGTCCATGCCAGCCGCCCGTTTTACCACTCGCTGACCCAGTTCATGTCGAGCGGGCCGATCGTGGCTTTGGCGCTGGAGAAAGAGAACGCCATTGCCGATCTGCGCAAGCTGATGGGTGCGACCAACCCGGCCAACGCCGAAGAAGGCACCATCCGCAAGAAATGGGCGACCAACATCGAGTACAACGCGATCCACGGCTCCGACGCGGATGAAACGGCGCGCTTCGAGTTGAGTTTCTTTTTCGCGGGATACGAATTGGCGCAATAATCCAGTTCCCAGTTCTCGGTTCCCGGTTCTCAGTGCAATTTGTCTGAAGATGGGTTTTCTGAGAACTGAGAACTGAGAACTGAGAACTCCGCATGCCTCTTGTTCAGGTCACCATGCTGCAAGGCCGCACGGCCGATCAGAAACGGAAAATTGCCCAGCGCATCACCGACACGATGGTGGAGGAAGCGGGTGCCCGCCGCGAAGCCATCGTCGTTACGTTTGTGGAAGTGTCGAAAGAAAGCTACGCCTCCGGTGGCGTGCTGATGGCGGACAAGTAGCGATAGGTACAGCAGGATTGTCCGCTACTTGCTAAAACCAAGGGCGGCGGACAGGAGCGTCCGCCCCATATCTATCCCAGCGGTTCGAACAAATGCCCCTCGACGCGGTCGCCGAGCTTAGGCAGATCCTTTTTGGCGTATTGCAGAAAATGGGGCGCGGCGCGGTGCGCTTCGAGCGCGGCATCGTCTTTGTATTGTTCGTAGATGAAGAAGCGGCGCGGGTCAGTTTTGTGTTTGTGCACCTGATACATCATGCAGCCCGGCTCTTTGCGGGATTCCGCTGTGAGCTTCTCGAAGACTGCGGCCACTTCGGACTCGCGTCCGACTTTTGCCATCCAGGTTACGACCAGACACCACCATCCTTCGCTCCGTTCACTAGCGCCCAAGCGGCGGCTGATTCTGACTTCCCAATTCAACTCTCTATTCGCTATTCCTAGTCTCTGCAGCTCCAGTGCGGTAACGAACTCAGGAACCAAAATCGTTTGTTCCCGATCGGGCCCGGTTGAAATCATTCCGACGCGCGCTCCGGTTTCTTTCTCGATGAATGCCATGTATTCGCGTGCTGCCTTCGGCAACCCATCGACCGATCGAATCGCCTGCGTCGGCGTGGCCCAGCCTGGCATCTTTCGGTAAATGCACTCGATCTTTTCGTACCCACAAGCCTGCGCTGGAACTTCTTCGATTTCCTTGCCATCCACTTTGTATCCCACGCACACCGGAATCTCAGTCAGGTGATCGAGCACATCCAGTTTGGTCACGACCAGCCAGGAAATGCCATTAATCATGCCAGCGTAGCGAAGCAGAGGCAAATCGAGCCAGCCAGTGCGGCGAGGACGTCCGGTCACGGCGCCAAATTCGTTGCCGCGCTTGCGCAGATCTTCGCCTTCCGGGCCGAGCAGTTCGCTCGGGAACGGGCCGCCGCCTACGCGCGTGCAATAGGCCTTGGTGATGCCGATCACCGTATCAATCGAAGTCGGGGGCACGCCAGTTCCCGTGACGGCGCCGCCAGAAGTTGCGCTGGATGAGGTCACAAACGGATACGTCCCGTGATCGATGTCGAGCATGGTTCCCTGCGCGCCTTCGAAGACGATCGACTTGCCTTCCGCCAGCGCGCGATTCAGCAGACAGTGCCGTATCGCGAACGAACGGACGAATCTGCTCGGCCGCGTCGCGCGTATTCACGAACATCTTGTCGGCATCGAGCGGCTCAGAATTGAACAGCGCGTGCGCGATCGTGTTTTTTTCGCGGCATGCGTTCTCGACGTGCGTGCGCAGCAGTTGCGTGTCGAGCAGGTCGGCGACGCGCAGCCCGCGGCGTCCCATTTTGTCTTCGTAGGAAGGGCCAATGCCGCGGGAAGTTGTGCCGATCTTGACGCGACCGGGAGCATTTTCCGAGCCCAGCTCCATCATGCGATGGTAAGGAAGAATCACCTGGGCTCGATTCGAAACGAAGAGGTTGCCATCGACTTTCACACCCGCCGATCGCAGGGAAGCCACCTCTTTCAAAAACGCCAGCGGATCGATCACGACGCCGTTGCCAATGACGCTCGTGCACTCGGGGCGAAGAACGCCTCCCGGCACCAGTTGCAGAATGAATTTCTTGCCGTTGATGATGACGGTGTGTCCGGCGTTGTGGCCGCCGGCATAACGCGCCACTACTGAAAAAGTCCGCGTCAGTACGTCGACGATCTTTCCCTTGCCTTCGTCGCCCCATTGGGCGCCCACAATGACCGCAGTTCTGCCTCGACTCGTATTGCCTCTGCTCACCAGAAGTCGTGCAGCAGGCTCAGCCCCTGGTCGAACCAGGCCTGGGCTTCGGGGCTTGCTTTGATCGCAATATGGCTGTTGCCAATGCCGGTGATCTTCACCGGCACGGGAAGTTGCTCAGGGGGAGGGATTGGCTGCATATCGGCCATGTTGTGCATGGCGCTTATGCTCTTGCACTGCTGCGCGGCCATGGGTGAGTTGGCCACTATCGCAAGAGTGGCCGCGGAAACGGATGCGGACGCGACAACGGACAGGAACGAACATCGAGTCGAGGGCGGGAACCGTGCCGATCGAAGGCGGGCTCGCCAGACGGCTGACAAGCATCTCCGGGTATGCCGTGTTCCCCCGGTTCTCCCCCGATGGAAAGCAACTCGCCTTCACCGCACAGTACGATGGCAACACGGAAGTGTACGTGATGCCCGGCGACGGCGGCGCGCCGAAGCGGCTGACGTACACGGCGACCCTGGGGCGCGATGATCTGAGCGACCGCATGGGCCCCAACAACATCGTCATGACCTGGAAGAACACGGAGCCCTCGGTCGTATTCCGCTCCCGCATGCGCTCGATAGACGACTTCGTCGGGCAGCTCTACTCGGTCAGCCTCGACGGAGACCTGCCCAAGCAGATCCCCGTTCCGATGGGCGGATTCATGTCGTTCTCCCCGGACGACTCGAAGATGGCGTACAACCGCATATTCCGGGAGTTTCGCACCTGGAAGCAGTACCGCGGCGGCATGGCGGACGACATCTGGATCTTTGATTTCAAGACCGGCTCCCTTGAGAACATCACGAACAACCCCGCCCAGGACATCATCCCGATGTGGGCGCCCAACAACAAGATATACTTCCTTTCGG
>CAVRYB010000090.1:0-38238 GCA_963725295.1 uncultured Acidobacteriaceae bacterium | reverse complement strand
ACGGCCCAGGCTACGGCCGTCCACATGCCCGGCCACGCAAGCCAGGCGGCAATCAGGATGAGAAGTCCTCCGACATAGGTAAAACTCCCGGCGAAGGCGGAATCAATTCATCAGAAAAGATCCTGCCATCGCGCGCGCACCCAATGCGAATTGAAATAACAGAGCGCGGCGCAGGTCGCAAACAAAATTGCCATTGGATAGTCGGGCAGCGTGCCGGGTGCATTCGCCAGGCGAAGTTCAAGTTGCTGCGCGGCGGTATCGAAGACCATTTGGGCGGCTACGACGGCCAGAGCGATCATCCCGATGCGGCGGAACACGACTCGCGCAGGAAGACTCCAGCGAGAAGAAAAGCCTCAGCTGCCGCCAGCCAGAGGATGGAAGATTGGAGCCGGAATAACGGAAAGGAATGGCCGCGACCAGAAGAACAGAACCGAGGGTCGCGAGAACGATGAAAGCAGCTCGACGGCGGCGCGCCGCCAATGCCGCCAGGCTTAGTTCCACAGCGCCCAGTAGAAGCAGGGCCCAAAAGGCCCACTCCGGATGCACGGACTGATATTTGAGAAGGGCGAGGAGGCAGAATCCATTGGCCAGCGCGGCCGCGGTGGAGAGCCGCTCCTGGTTGTCGTCATCGACGCGCCGGTAGATATAGGAGAAGCGGAAAAGCAGCCAATAGAACCCGAGCAGACCGACGCTGGTCCAGAATTCGGGAAACGGCACGCGGTTCGGACCCATCGCCTCGATGACTGGCCACAGCCAGAGCAGGTGGTTGAAGTAGGTGGCGAGGATTCCGAAGAGTTCGAGGGAAAACCAATTCATTCGCAGCGCGAGCGCAACTACAGTCAGAGCCAGGACGATGCTCGCCGCCAGACTGTACACCGAGGTGTGGTGAATGCCGACGGTCAGATAAGACAGCACCAGCGCGAGCGCGGTGGTTGCCTCGGAACGGTAGCGCAGGCTGTATCCGATGATGGCGGCGGCCACGGCCAGCATCAGAAAGAAATCGAGTTCACGGGAGTCGATGACCTTTGCCGCGGCGACGTGATAAATGGCATAGCTGACGAAGTAGAGAAGCGCCCAGCCTCCGGCAGCGCTGGCGCGAGCCAGAATGCGGTAGCGTTCGTTGGATTCGTAGCGGACGCCAACGGCAATCATGACCGCGCTTAGGCCGACGCCGAGGAGAACCTTGCCCGCCGGGTCCGAGGTTTTGAAGTTGATAGGCGAGGAAGAATGCCAGGCCCAGCACCAGGATGCCGACGCCGATCTTATTTAGCCAGTTCGTGCCCAGCATTTCCTCCAAGTCGAATCCGCGCGAGGATGGCTGGTTCGATTCAGACTTGGCGAACACGGGCGGCAGCACTCGGGACGGCGGTGGAGTCGGAGGAGGCACTGCCGGACGCGGTGGTGGCGTGGTTAATGGCGGCGCAGTTTTGGGTGCGGGCTCCGGTTGCGGAGTTTCAGGCGACTTGGCAGGAGGAGTTGCGGGAACGGGAGGCGGCGGAGGCGAAATTCGTAAGGGTGCTGCTTCTACGGGGGCGACAGTTCTCGCTTCCTGGGGCGTGGCAGGCGTTTCATGCAGGGCTTCGCGGGGCGCTTCGTGAGTTGAGACGGGAGTCTCTTTTTGTCTTTCTGTTCCTTGAGACGCGTCTCGAGAACATACAGACGCGCTGTTATGTCCTGCCAGTGATGTGAATTTTCGCGGCGATCGTTTTCAGCCTCACGGCGGAGGCGAACGATGCTGGAGACGATCCAGATCGGCAGCAGGATCAGCGCTGCGAACAGGGCCAGACCGATCAGGACCCCGAATCCTTCCATCATGGCCTCCGCGGCCGGCAGTGGTGCGGGTTCGGGAGAATTCTAATACATCATCAGAGAAGATCGGATAACCACAGAGGTCACCGAGACCACAGAGACAGCTTGAGCTTCTTCCTGGTTTGGGCAGTTAATCTCTTGTCTCCATCGTTACTTCCGTCCCTGTCCTCGTTGACAAAATTTTTCAATAATTCGCAAAAAAATCTTGCATCTGTGGAAAATTCCCGTAATCTCACAAATGCGAACTAACTTTGCCGAAATGCCTGGGAAATTCGAAAGACGCCCGGGAGCCGCGAGCAGCATTTTCAAGGGAGACGCGGTGGTGAGAGTGAGTCGCCTGAGGAGGAAGCCATAGAAATTGGCAACAGCTACCGCATCCACCACTAACCTTTCGCAGCCTTCGCTGTCCGTCGCCACCCAGACGAAGAAGAAATCCATCCGTCTTACGCTTTGGCCCCTGGTCGCCGCCACCTTCTTTATGGTGTCGGGCGGAACCTACGGGACTGAAGACATCGTGCACGGCGCCGGGTACGGCAAAGCGATTCTGATCCTCCTGTTGACTCCGCTGCTCTGGAGTCTTCCCACGGCTTTCATGATTGGCGAGCTTTCGAGCGCGCTGCCCTTTGAAGGCGGTTACTACGCCTGGGTGCGCCGCGCGATGGGAAATTTCTGGGGATTTCAGGAAGCATGGTTGTCGCTGGTGGCGTCCATTTTCGACATGGCGATTTACCCCACGCTGTTTGTCGCGTACCTGACGCGCATGTTCCCCTGGTTTCAGGAGAATCATCGCGGCGTGCTGGTGGCGCTGGGCGTGGTGATCATTTGCGCCGCGCTGAACATTGCTGGAGTGAAGGTCGTTTCGACGACCTCGCTGTGGCTGTTCTTCGCGCTGTCGGCCCCGTTTGCGCGCGATCTTTATTCTGGCTCCGTTCAAGATCGGAGCGCTGGCAAACGCCGTCACCAAGCCGACGACCTCGAACGTTGACATTCTTGGCGGGTTGCTCATCTGCATGTGGAACTACATGGGATGGGATAACGCTTCGACGATCGCCACCGAAGTAGAGCGTCCGCAGAAAACGTATCCGCGGGCGATGCTTTGGGCGGTCGTGATCGTGGCGCTGAGCTACGTGCTGCCGTTTGCGGCGATGTGGATGACGGGGTCTCCAGGCTTCGGCTGGGAGACGGGCGCATGGGCCGATATCGCGCGGTTGATGGGCGGACCAATTCTGCGCATCGCGCTGGTGCCGGCGGGATGATGAGCGGTTTTGGAATGTTCAATGCGCTGGTCATGAGTTATTCGCGGCTTCCGCTGGCCATGGCGCAGGATGGCATGCTGCCGAAAGTGTTTGCGAAGCTCATCCAAAATCGCGGGCGCCCTGGGTGGCGATTATCGCACTCGCGATTGGATGGGGACTGGCCCTCAACATTGGATTCGAGCGGTTGGTGACGCTCGATATCATGATCTATGGGGCGAGTCTGACTCTGGAATTTGTAGCGTTGATCGTCCTGCGCATACGCGAACCGGAATTGAAACGGCCATTCCGCGTGCCGGGTGGAATGTTGGGGGCGATCCTGATCGGGATTCCTCCGACGCTGCTGTCTGGGGTTTGCGATCATCCGAGGAGAGCATGAGTCCATTCTCGGAATGAGTGCGTTTCTGTTTGGGGTGATTGTGATGGGCGGCGGGGTGGTTGCCTACGCCATCAATCATCTGCTGAAACCGGCGGGATGGGCGCAGCCGGAGCCTAAGCCGGAGTTGGCGAGGTAGAAAAGCTCCAACCACCGAGTCCAGAAGGAAGCTAGAGACGCAGGCTGCTGCGTCTCTTTTCTTTTGCGGCTGGGCATCGCTCATACACACGTTGCATAAAACTTGGTGTATACTGCATACATGGGCAGAACCAACATTGTGATCGATGAAAGCCTGATCCGGAAGGCGCGTAAACTGACCCGCCTCCGTACCAAACGGCAGATCGTCGACCGCGCACTTGATCTGCTGGTGCGTTCAGAGAGCCGCAAGGGAATTCTGAAGTATTACGGAAGCGGCATCTGGCAAGGTGACCTGAAGAGCTCACGGAGAAATCGAGTGTGATTCTGGTCGACAGCTCGGTCTGGGTAGATTTCTTTCGTCCATCGCCTGGACGTGGAGGGGCTGAACTGCGGCGGATGATTGACGAGAGTGAGCCTTTCGCTCTGACCGGGATCGTGGTCGCCGAGGTTTTGCAGGGTTTGAAGAGAGATGCCGGCGTGATTGAGCGGTTCCTGTCACAGTGGGACATACTGGAGCCGAGGGGATTTGACACCTACCGGAGCGCGGCCGCGATTTACCGCGCTGGACGAGGAAAAGGGATCACGTCCAGCACCATTGATACCCTGATCGCAGCCATTGCGCTGGAACACGGCGCCAGCGTTTTCACACTCGATAAGGACTTTGTGCGAATTGCGCGCATGACGGGTCTGGAACTGTACTCGGAGATATGACTAAGCGTAAATCCAAAGGCGCGTACATGATCTCGGCGGTGGCCGAGATGTATGAGATTCATCCGCAGACGTTGCGCCTCTACGAGCGCGAGGGATTGCTCAAGCCCAGCCGCACCGAAGGCAACACGCGACTCTACACCGACGAGGATTTGCAGCGGCTGGAGTTCATCCTATCGCTGGCGCGCGATTTGGGCGTCAACATCAGCGGGATGGCCATCATTCTGCAAATGCGCGAGCGCATGGAAGAAATGCAACATCAGATTCAGGAGTTCGTCCAGTACATCCAGAAGGAGGTACTGGTGCGCGCCTCCGCCGCCGCTGATCCTGCGAAGGGTGCGATTGTACCGCTGCGGCGTCCGATGGTGCCGGCAGTGGTGGGGCGGCGGAAGGACTCCGGGAAGTAACAGCGCCCCTTCAAAGCAAGCTCCCTAAGAACTTCTCTCCCGATGGAAGCGGTAACGGCCGCCTCGATCTTTTGCCAACTGCTCGGCCACTTTCAGAAATGCTCTGCCAGCGTGCGACAGGTTGGATTCCTGCCGGTAGACCAAGCGGAGTTTGCGCTGAAAGTGGAGATCACGGACGGGGACGCGGACGAGGTCTCCGCGGGCGATTTCGGTTTCTACGCTGATCTCGGGCACGAGAGCAACGCCGTTTCCCATGCAAACGAAGCGTTTGATGGCTTGCAGCGTGGGGAGTTCCACGTCCATGTGCAGGGGAGTTTTGTGGCTGCGGAAAGCTTCGATCACTTTGTCGCGGTAGGGCGATGCGACGATGTGAGCCACAAATGACTCAGCGCCGAGTTGGCGGATGCTGACTTCTCCGGCGGAAGCCAGAGGATGTCCGGGAGGAACGACGAGCGCCAGCTCGTCCAGGTAGACGACGGCCGAGGATAATTGCGGATCCTGCGGATCGAACGAGAGCATGCCGAGTTCGACATTGTGTTTGAGTATGTCGTCGGGAATCTGGCTGCCGAGAGAACGTCTGACCGTTATTCTGATTGCCGGATGCAGGCGTCGAAACTCGGCGAGCACGGGCAAGAGATACAGCGCCGTGAACTCATTGGCGGCGATCGCGAGCTTGCCTTTCTGCAGCTCGCGCATTTCGACCAGGGCGGTCTGTGCGTCCTGGCGAAGGTTGAGAAGCTTTTCGGCGTATTCCTGCAGGACGCGTCCGGCGTCGGTGAGAACGCCTTCGCGGGAGGAGCGGTCGAACAGAGGTTCGCCGATTTCGATTTCCAGCTTGCGGATGGTCTGGCTGATCGCGGATTGGGTGCGGAACAGTTTGTCGGCGGCGCGGGAGAAACGGCGCTCGCGGGCTACGGTTAGGAAGACTTCGAGTTGGGATAGGTCCATTTTCAGCTCTCAGCTGTCAGCTCTCAGCTGTCAGCTCTCAGCTCTCAGCTGTCAGGTCTTAAGGTTCCCTGCTGTTAGGCCGGGTTCCTGAGAGCCGAGAGCTGAGAGCTGAGAGCTTTTGTTAATTGGCGATGTCACATAAGTTTTTCTAATACTATCATCGCTACTTATGTTGTTGTAAAGATAATAAACTTCTCTTCATTCCTCTCCATCGGTATCGTAGAAAGATCAATCTTGCGGGAGGGATGCCATTCATGGATCGGCCGCGCATAGCAATTTTCGACACCACTCTTCGAGACGGCGAGCAATCGCCGGGCTGCAGTATGAACGTGCAGGAGAAACTGCGACTGGCCCAGCAACTCGACCGACTTGGCGTCGACATCATTGAAGCCGGATTCCCGATTGCCTCCGATGGCGACTTTGAAGCGGTGCAGCGGATTGCGGCCTCGGTGCGGCGGCCGGTGATCGCGGGACTGGCTCGCGCTTGCAAGGGCGATGTAGACCGCGCATGGGAAGCCCTCAAGGGGGCAGCGCATCCGCGCATTCACGTTTTCCTGGCGACCTCTGACATTCATTTGAAGTACAAGCTGCGGATCACGCGCGAGCAGTGCCTGGAGCAGGCACGCGAAGCGGTTCGCCACGCCAAGTCTTTGTGCAACGACGTTGAGTTTTCGCCGGAAGATGCGACTCGTACGGAGATTGGGTTCCTGTGCGAAGTCGTTGAGGCCGTGATTGCGGCGGGCGCGACAACTGTGAATATTCCCGACACCGTCGGCTATACGATGCCGGAAGAATATGGCCAGATCATCCGAACGCTTTCCGAGAAGGTCGCGGGCATCGATCTGGTGACGATTTCGACGCATTGCCACAACGATCTCGGGCTGGCGGTTGCGAACTCTCTGGCGGGCGTACAAAACGGCGCGCGGCAAGTGGAGTGCACGATCAACGGCATCGGCGAGCGGGCAGGCAACGCTTCGCTGGAAGAAGTGGTCATGGCGATGCGGGTACGTCCCGATCGCTATGCATATGAGACGGCAATCGCAGGCGAACAGATTTTTCCTTCCAGCCAGATGCTGGCGGAAATCACACGGGTTCCGGTGCAGCCGAACAAGGCGATCACCGGACGCAATGCGTTCGCACACGAAGCAGGAATTCACCAGGATGGCGTGTTGAAGAATCCGCTGACCTACGAGATCATGACGCCGCAGTCGGTGGGCGTACCGGATTCACGGCTGGTGCTGGGCAAGCACTCCGGACGTCACGCGCTGGCGTTGCGCTGCGAACAGCTGGGGCATCAATTTGAGCGTCGCGAACTGGACGAAGTCTATCGCCGGTTTGTGGTTCTCGCCGACCGCATCAAGAAGGTGCAGGACAGCCATCTGCTGGAGTTGATTCAGGACGTGATCACGGCGGCTGGCCAAGGCAATGTGAACGCTGAAGTGATGAACAAGAGGTTTCCTCCGGCTCCGGTCGGCATCCCTTTGCCGCGAGCAGCGGCGGTGGCGGCCAGCGCGAACGATGCTCACGTTGCCGGCAGCGCGGGTCAGACGACGATGGCGATCCCATTCACCGATCATCACAGCGAACAGGAAGACTATCTCTGGGGTGTGTAAGAACCAAACAACCGCGGGGGCTAAAGCCCGCGTTGATTTTTAGGGCGACGCGGCCCTGAAGGGCCGCTCTTCCACGGTAGCTCCAACTTAGTGGCAGTTCCGCCGTCCGCAGTCGCCCCAACATCCGTCGTTGCCCCAACGTCCGTGGCGATGCCGGACATTCGCGGTAGTTCCTTCAGAGGCGAATTGCGCCCTGCTCGCAAACGATGAAAACAGGCTACCGTCGCGGCGTCTTGTCATATATTCTTTCAGCGAATCGAGGATTCCATGCAACTCCGTGTCACTTCCCTGCCCGGAGACGGGATCGGTCCGGAAGTTATCTCGCAAGCTGTTTGTGTTCTGGAAGAGGTGGCCAGCGGTTTTGGCCATGATCTTGAACTGGATGAAAAGGAAATTGGCGGAGCCGCGTTAGAAAAATTCGGAAACCCTCTGCCGGAAGCTACAGTGAAGGCGTGTCTTGCGTCTCAAGCAGTTTTGCTGGGGGCGGTGGGCAGCCCGGCGTTTGATAAGAATCCGCGCGAACTTCGTCCGGAGGCGGGTCTGCTGCGGCTTCGTCAGGAACTGGGAGCCTTCGCAAATTTGCGTCCTGCCGTTTTTTATCCCATGCTGGCGGCGTGTTCACCACTGCGTGAAGAAGTTGTCAAAGGAACTGACATCCTGATTGTTCGCGAACTGCTGGGCGGATTGTATTTCGGCCAGCCGCGTTCGATCGAAGGCTCTGCAGGCGCTCGACATGCGGTGAACACGATGCGCTACAGCGAGCCGGAGATCGAACGCATCGCCCGGGTGGCATTTGAGCTGGCGCGCACGCGGCGGCGGCGGTTGCTTTCGATTGATAAGTCGAATGTGTTGGAATGTTCGCGTCTGTGGCGCGAAGTGGTCACGCGGATCGGACAGGAGTTTGCCGACGTGCAACTCGCGCACCAGTATGTTGATTCGGCGGCGATGTTGCTTGTGCTCAAGCCAGCGGAGTTCGACGTGATCCTGACGGAGAATATGTTTGGCGACATTTTGTCGGATCAGGCAGGAGGGGTTGTCGGATCGCTCGGCCTGCTGGCTTCGGCAAGCATTGGAGGGCCGGTTGGCCTTTATGAGCCTGTGCATGGTTCGGCTCCAGATATTGCCGGCAAGGGAATAGCGAACCCGCTGGGCGCGATTCTCTCGGTCGCCCTGATGTTGCGCCACAGTTTTCAGCTGCTGAAGGAAGCGGAGTGCGTGGAGACTGCGGTCACGTCCATTCTGATGGGAGGGTTCCGCACGCGGGACCTGGCGCGGCCCGGAGAGCGCGCGGTTTCCACAGAGGAGATGGGCGCCCACGTGGCCGAGTTTGTTCGCGTCGCAGGAAGGCCTGGCAGTCGGGTCGCTTCCTAGCTGCGCGAGGAAGCAGGGCGACTACAGTTTTCCGGGTGAGGGGACGGTTTCCCCGGCGTAGTCGCCATTCACTGCATACCAGCGAATGCGCAAGACTTCCACGAACATGCGCATGCCATCGCGGAACGGGTGAAGGCGAGTTCCTTCGCTGTGCGCCCACATAACCGGAATCTCATCCACCCGAAGCCCGGCGTTGCGTGCAAGAAATAGAATCTCGGGATCGAAACCCCAGCGTTCAATTCTCTGCAATGGGAAGATGCGCTGCGCGGCATCGTGCCGGAAAGCCTTGAATCCACACTGTGTGTCGGCGAAACGCAGGCCTAGAAATATCCGCAACACGAGATTGAAGATACGTCCGAAGGCCTGCCGGTAAAGGGGCTGGCGCTCGGTCTGCAACTCCGCTCGCAGCCAGCGAGAGCCGATCGCAACGTCGGCGCCCTGAGCGATCGCGTCGAACAGTTTCTGCGCCTCGGTGATCGGGGAAGAGAGATCTGCGTCGGTGAAGAGGGCGATCTGGCCCCGGGCGTGGAGCATTCCGTTGCGCACACTGTACCCTTTGCCGCGGTTGCCTGGGTTCTCCACCAGGAGCACCTGGGGATAAGACTTGCCATATTCGCGGACAATTTGCGCGGTGTCGTCCGTAGAGCCGTCGTTCACAACGAGAATCTCCGCATCCCAGTTTTGTTCGTGGATGTGGCGGAGCAGCGCATCGAGTGTCGGACGAATGCGCACGCTTTCGTTATAGGCCGGGATGACGATGCTGTAGGTCAAGGGCATGGAATCAATTGATCATTGAGACATTGAATCATTCATAGCAGAAAAGTCGAGCTTTCCAATGATTCAATCGTTCATGCCACCTGGCGGCGCCTGTCGAGCATCCCGAAGAATTCCGAAACCAGTTCCTCGTCCCAAAGTCCGCTCTGCGCTTCGGCGCGCATGGTGACCGCGGCCTGGTCATGCCCAAGGGCGGGTTTGTACGGACGCTCGGTGCGCAGAGCGTCGTAAATATCCACAACTTGCAGGATGCGCGGTAGCAAGGGTATTTGGCCCTTGCGGAGGCCGTCGGGATATCCGCTGCCATCAGAATGCTCGTGATGGTGGCGAATAATCGGAAGCACCAATCGCAACGACTTCAAGGGGCGGCAAATATCTTCGCCGGTGACGGGGTGACGCTTCATAATCGCCCACTCTGCCGGGGTGAGATCGCTGCCTTTTTTGAGGATCTCATCGGGCACTGCGATTTTCCCCAGGTCGTGCAGGTAGCCGCCTCGCGCCAGAGCAACAAGGCTTTCATCATCTAAGCCGAGATAGCGGCCGAGATCGGCGGCATTGCGCGCCAAGCGCTCGCAATGGCCTTCCGTATAAGGATCGCGCGCCTCAACGCTCAGGCCCAGGGTGCAGAGCACAGAATCGGCGGTTTCGAGCTCGTCGGTGAATTCCTTCAGCTTCAGCAAGGAGTTGACGCGGGCGAACATCTCCTCAGAGCAGATGGGCTTGGTCAGGAAATCGTCGGCACCCGCCTCGATCCCTTTCAGCCGATCTTCGCGGGCGCTGAGGCCGGTAATCATGACGATCGGAATCAGCCGCGTTTTGGCATCTTCTTTGAGCTGGCGGCAGAGTTCATAGCCGGTTTTGCCGGGCATCACCACATCGAGCA
Source organism: uncultured Acidobacteriaceae bacterium (assembly GCA_963725295.1). GTDB lineage: Bacteria > Acidobacteriota > Terriglobia > Terriglobales > Acidobacteriaceae > Acidiflorens. The sequence goes on along the minus strand of CAVRYB010000090.1, from coordinate 27,958 downwards.
GGATCAGGTCGGGCGCTTCGCGCTCGATTTCCGCTTCCGCGGCGCTGGCGCTCTGAACCGCGACTGTCTTGTATCCGCGGCTGGCGAGCAAATCCCTTAGAAGCGCCGCATTCACAGCGTTGTCGTCGACGACCAGAATCGACTGCTTTCGTCTGGCGATTGAAAGATCATCCATCCCTAGATAGGAGGTGGATCGCGGCGAAAAAGTTGCAAGACGGGGACGGAGCGGCGAACCCATGACATCAGTTTCCCATACCGCGGAAAACTGTGCCAGCGGTAGGCGGGCTCCAGGATCGCGCTTGGACAAGAAACCGAACATTTTGTTTGTTTAACCGTCATTGCGAGGTGGTTGGCGGAGGTGGCAATCTTCGGACATGATGCTGCGGAAGATTCTGCCCATTCTGGCGATCGTCGCGTTTGCTTACTGCGAATGCGGCGCCGTTTCGAAACCACACGTCATTACTTTCGGAAAATGGACGGCGGCCAAGTGGCCGAACGCCACCGGTCAGAAGATGTTTGATCTGAAAGTGCGCGGGCTGCTGGTCGATTCGCGGTTGAAGGAATACACGACGGGAAATCCGCATGAGGTTACGGACCGTTTGTTTGTTGTGCGGCGCGTGTTCCGGGTAAACGACACTCTTCCTGCCGAGAATACGAGCACTGCGCGCTGGCAGTGGCAGCGTGGCGGCTGGCTGCTCGTGGATCGGGTGACCGGCAAGGTCTCGCAGCTGAACCTGCCGGAATTTGATCCGTTCTATTCGACGGCGAGTTGGTACCGAGATTACATCGCTTATTGCGGAGTTTCGGAGGACGGGAAGAAGCTTTTCGCAATGGTGGCACAAGTGGGGCGGCGAAAACCAATCCTGAAAAAAGATGTGGGTGAACCTGGTGGGGACGACGATCCGGACACGGAATGCCCGGCGCCAGCGTGGGAGCGAAGTCCGATGCGGGTGACATTTCAGCCGGATGACGATCAGAAGGTGGTGTTTTCCATTCGTAATCGGGTAGTTGATGTGGTGAATGACACCGAGGAAACCGAGGAGCCGCAGTGATGCTTTCGACTCGTGTAATTAGTCGCCCGCGGTTTCAACTGCAGGAACATCCGGCGTGGCGCGAGTCGAGACTTTGGCGCTGGTTACCAGTACGACCGAAGCCACGATGATGGCGCTTCCCATCAGGATGTAGTGGTCGATGCGCTCATGGAGGACGAGCCAGCCGAGAAAAACCGCGACGACAGGATTGACATAAGCGTAGGTTGAAACTTTCGATGTGGGAACATGCTGCAGCAGCCAGATGTAAGCCGTGTATCCGATCCAGGAGCCGCAGACAACCAGGTACAGAATTGCAGACACTCCGCGGACGGTCCAGACCATGCTGGATCTTCCTTCGACGAGCAAGGCGAAGATCAAGTTCGCGAATCCCGCAAAAACCATCTGCCAGGCAATCGCGCCGAAGGGATCGGTGGCTGCGGTCTGCCACTTCTTCGAGAGCACCGACCCAAAAGCCCAACTGAACGAACCCAGCGGCAGGGCTAACGACCACAAAAGCTGCTTGCGGCCGAGGTCGCCGGGATGAACAAGGTCGGGCCAGATGAGCACGATGACACCGACGATTCCGATGGCCAGTCCGATTCTTCCACGCCTCGAGATGTGATGATCGCCCAGCAGCAAGCTGTCGAGTACCAGAAACCAGAGTGGAGTTACGGCGATCAGAAGCGCGGCGAGACCGGTGGGAACGATGCGTTCGGCATAGGAAAGAGTGAGGTTTCCCCCCATCAAGAGGAGGGTGCCGACGACGGCCAGATGAGCCAATTGGAGCGCGGAGAACCGGACTCGACGTCCGGTGAGAGCGCAGTAGGCGAGCATGAGTATGCCCGCAATCAGGAACCGGCTCGCGCACATCACTGCGGGTGGAATTTGCTCAACCGCAATACCGATACCAAGATAAGTCGATCCCCAGAAGACGTAGACCAACCCAAAGGCAAGAATAACCTTCCAACGGCTTGGAGACGTGGCGCTGCTCATGAGGTGGAAAATTCAGAATATCAGAGCGAGGGAGAGATCGGGTCATCGGGTGATCGGATCATCGAGTCATCTAAGTTCAAAATCTTTCGACCTCGATGGCCCGATCACCCCAATCGTCAAATGACCCGATTCTGCTGAAGCTTAGTTCAACAGGTTGCGTAAGACGGCGACTTCCGCCTTGATGCCAGTGTGGATCGCCAAGTCGGCGTCGGGAGCGAAGTACGGCGAGTGATTGGAGGGTAGCATTCCGCCTGCAGCTTTGGTTTCGGCGAACTTCTGCGGATTCGCGCCGCCGAGGCTGATGTAGAGCGAGGGAACTCCCTGGGCAACAAAGAACGAGTAGTCTTCCGACGGTGTGATGGGCTCTTCGGTGATCACGTTGTCTTTGCCGAGCGCGGCTTCGAGCGGGACTCGTAAGCGCGCGGCGAGCGCAAGATCGTTGTAAACGGAGTCGGTCGATTCGTAGTGTTCGATCAATGGCTCTTTTATCGCGCCTCCTGCAAGAGCTTCGTCCCTGGTGATGCGAGTGATCGCGGCGAGGACTTGCTTGCGCACGTCGTCTTTGAAAGTGCGGACAGTCAGGCCCAATTCTGCCTGGTCAGGAATGATGTTGTTCTTCAGGCCAGCGCGAATGTAGCCAACCGTTATCACGGCCATCTCTCCGGGCTTGATTTCGCGAGAAACGATCGTCTGCAAAGAAAGGATCGTCTTGGCGGCGATCACGATGGGGTCGATGGCTGTGTTGGGTGCCGCCCCGTGCCCACCCTTGCCGTAAATGGTGATGCGCAACGAGTCGGCATTCGTGTTGTAGATACCGGGCGTGATGCCCACCTGATTGGCAGGGAGTTCGTTGCCGACGTGGAGTGCGAAACCTACGGACGGTTTCGGAAACCGCGTGAACAGGCCATCGGCGACCATGGCTTTGGCGCCGGAAATTGTTTCCTCGGCTGGCTGACCGATGAGCATGAGCGTGCCGTGCCAGGTTTGTCTGCTGTGCGCCATGATGTCCGCTGCACCCGCCATGGTGGCCATGTGGACGTCATGGCCGCAGGCATGCATCACCGGAACGTCATGCCCGGAGTCATCCTTCGCATGAACTTTGCTTGCGTACGGCAGGCCGGTTTTCTCTTCGACGGGAAGAGCATCGAGCTCGGTGCGCATCATGACGACGGGACCGTCTCCATTCTTGAGAATCGCGACGATGCCGGTGCCCCCGACTTTCTCGGTGACGTCGTAGCCGAGGCTCCGCAGGCGGGCCGCAAGCTTTGCAGCGGTCTGGCTCTCGTGTGAAGAGAGTTCGGGATTCTGATGGAGATCGAGGTAAAGCTCGTGGGCGGCAGGATAGGCGGCCTCAAGTTCTTTCGAGGAGGCCGTGTTTTGCGCGGAGGCGGAAAGAGTCAGCGAGAAAAAGACGAGGGCGATGGCGGTTTTCATGACCATCGCATCATAGCGAGCGATGAGCAGCGCGGCAAGGCGGACTGGTCGAACGCAGAGGCGCCAGTGAGGGCCCTGGATCAGTCGGCGTGCTGGCGATCGGTCGACCAAATCTGGGCCGAACCTTTTTCCAGCGGATAGAGATGGACCATCCAGTCAAGGACGACGGGAATGAACTTGCCACCGGCGGCGTCGCATTCGGCTTGTGTGGCGATGGATCCTCTAAAGCCAAATTTTGGATTCGGCCCCCACGACTCTCGCCAGTGGCCTAAAGGCGCACGGCAGAAATTCACGTGCTCATGCCATTGCGCGATGCTCAAGGGAATACGCTCATTCAAATCGTCCTCGGTGAAACGCCGGGGAGCCGTGTACATCACGCCAACGAGCCGGTAGCCATCGCCGTCTTTCTCATAGAGCAGGGATGTCGGATGCTCGGGGTTGAACTTGGAGGCGGCCTCGGATCCGTACGCGTAGTTGGTGAAGTGATATTGTTTTTGCGGCACGCGGGGAAGAAATATCTTGAAGCCGTCGTCTAGCGCGACGTGGTAATCCTTATATTTCTCCATTACACCACGAGCTGTTTCGGCGACCTTCTGAGCGCGTTCCGTGTCTCCCGGCTGAGGAGAACGCAGGGCGGTCATTTTCATGTGCGGGCCCATGTCCATGTGACGACCTTCCATGGAGTGCATGGCGCTGTCAGACGCATTGGAGTCCTCGTCAGTTCTTGGCGCTGACATTTGTGACATGTCGTGGCCTGGCATGTCCATGCCCTTCATGTCGGATGGCGCATTCTGCTGTGCAAGACACACAGCTCCGGCAAGACAAAGAAGGCCCAACAGAGTTTTCATAACGCTCCCCACACTTCGAGATGGTTGTACTAACCCTGCCGCAAGACATTTGTTTTGGGCAACGGAGAAACCGGAGGAGATGTTACGGCGGTAATTCTTGTATTGTGCCTCGAATCCGCGTGATCCGGGGTGCGCGGCAGCAGTTCAAAGGCTTCAACCACAGAGGGCACAGAGGAAACCGAGGAAATCCGGCGATTCACGCTAGGCGGACGCCCACATTCCCATTTCCGACAGGACTTTACAGGCGGCGTCTGAGCCCGAGCGGACACAGTCTGGCACTCCGATGCCGGTGTACCCGTTGCCGGCGAGGGCAAGTCCGGGCAACTTCTGGCGGAGAGCCTCGATCCGCTGCAGGCGTTCGAGATGCCCGACGGAATATTGCGCCATGGCGGACTTCCATTTATAGACGCGGGCAAACAGAGGCTCGGCATCGAGTGCGACAATCTGGCGCAGTTCGTTGCGCAGTATCTGGAGAATCTCGGCTTCCGAAGAGTCCAGAATCTGGCCATCGCACGCGCCCCCGAGGAAACAGCGGACGATGGCGCGATTGTCCGGAGCGCGGTGCGGAAACTTGTTGTGGACGAACGTTGCGGCAAGCATGCGGTAGCCGGTGCTGCGCGGAACCAGAAATCCGAAACCGGGAGGAAGCGAGCGGCGCACCTTTTCGTCGTATCCAAGCGTTGCCGTCACCGATGAGCTGTAGGCGATCTCGCCCAACTCGCGCGATAGATTCTCATCAGCACCGTACAGAATGGGCGAGGCCGCGAGAGCCGGAGTCGCGATGATCACAGCATCGAACTGGTCGGTGTTGTATCCAGCGGAAACCGTCCAGCCGTTATCCTGTCGAGTTACCGATTGCACGAGCGAAGAAGTCTTGAGTGCGCGCTTGTCCAGAACTGCGACTAAAGCGTTGACCATGGCCTGCATACCGTCTTTGAGTGAAGTGAACAGCGGCTTTGGCGGCGCCTTCGGGGCTGCTCCCATTTTTCTGCGGGCGGCGAGCATGGCCCTGCCGAGGCTTCCGTGCTTTGATTCCATGTCAGCGAAGCGCGGCAGCACAGCGCGCACGCTCAACTGAGTAGCTTCGCCGCCGTAGACGCCGGATAGGAGCGGATCAGCGAGCAGATCAACCATCTCGGGTCCGTAATGACGCTCGACCATCTCGGCGACGGTCTCGTCCTCGGAAGCTTTGCGCGGGGGATGGAACCACTCGGCCGCCATGCGCATTTTCGTCCGCCAGGAAAAAAGTGGCGAGAGGACGGTGGGCATGATCTTGGTGGGCACCATGAACATCAGGCCGTCGGGCATGACGACGAGTTTATCTTTGACGACGATGTAGGTTTTGCGATCGGCATCGTTGGAGCCAATGAGTTGATCGCCCAGCCCAATCTTGCGGCAGAGGTCGGCGGCCCAGGGTTTTTCGGTGAGGAAGGAATCGGGTCCGGCTTCAACAAGGCAGCCATCAACGCGGTCGGTGACCAGCACTCCGCCGAGGCGCGGGCTCGATTCGAGTAGAACGTATTCGACTGGAGTACCGGCACGGCGTTTTTCGTCGATCGTGTACGCGGCCGAGAGGCCGGAGATGCCGCCGCCGATGATGGCGATACGTTTCATGAAAATCAGCTGCTCGCTGTTCGCTTCTCGCTAAAGGCGCGCCTTCACGCGACTGCCTACTACTTCTGCCAAGGCCGCTGTTAGCATCTTTGAGCCGTTCAGCGACTCGGCTCGCCACAGGCGCATGCCTTCTCTTTCGGCGAATTGTTTGAAGGCTATGTCGATATCGTAAAGCACTTCGACGTGATCACACAGAAATCCGATGGGCTGCAGGAATACGCCTCTGTGGCCTTGCGCTTTAAATTGGCGAATCGTGTCTTCGACGGTGGGCCCGATCCATGTGCCGCCGGACATTCCCTGGCTTTGGAAGGCGAACCTCCAGTCGGTGGCGGACAACCCCGCTTCTTTCGCGACCAGCTCGGCGGTTTCGTGCGCTTGGCGTTCGTATGGATCGCCTTCGGTGATTGTGCGCTCGGGAACGCTGTGCGCGGTGAAGATCACGGGCAGTTTTGCTCCCGCTTCAGCACTGGCTTTTTCCCACCCTGTGCGCAGCCTTTCGGCGAAGGCCTTCGCGAGCAGTGGCTGATCGTGCCATTCCTCGACGAAATCCAGCGTAAAGGGTACGTTGCCTTCGGCGACCACGGCACTGCGGTAGAGTCCAACGCTGGTGCGCGAATTCTGGGGCGCAAGACAGATGGCGATCACACCCTCATATCCCTGGCTGGCGATTTGCTTCACGGCGTCGCCGATGAACGGCTTCCAGTTGCGCATGCCGACGAAGACCGGCATTTTGAGCAACTGCGAAAGTTGATCGGCTTGCAGAAGGGTCCAGCAGGCAAGCGGCGAGAAACCGATCAGAGAATAGCGATGGCGGATTTCTTCGACGACCTGCGGCGGGAGCGGACGACCTCCGGTGACGTAGCGGAGGAAGTCGGGAATCTGGTCAGGGTTCTCGGGGCTGCCATGGGCCAAGAGAAGAACAGCGGTTTTTGTCGGGCCGGACGTGGAAAACGAGCTGACGCCGTCGGCGCAGTAGCACTGGCCGGCGAGGCCCAGCGGGCAGGGCGTCATTTCTTGAACTCCGCCGCTTTGAATTCGGAAGAGTGGTCGCGAATGTAATCGCAGAGCGCCTTTACGTTGTCGACTGGGGTTTCGGGAAGAATGCCGTGACCGAGATTGAAAATGTGGCCGGGGCGTCCGGCGGCCTGGCGAAGAATGTTTTCGGCGCGCTTCTTGATTTCTTTCCAATCGGCAAAGAGCGTGACAGGGTCGAGATTGCCTTGCACGGAGCCCTTATAGCCGAGGCTCTTCCATCCGGTGTCGAGCGGGATTCGCCAGTCGAGGCCGATGACTTCGGCTCCGGTTTCCTGCATGGAGGGAAGAAGAGTTGAGCTGTCGGTACCGAAATAGATGACGGGCACGCCCGTTTTTTGCAGGCGCTTTACGAGATCGGTGACGTGCGACAGAACATAGTGGCGATAGTCTTCCACACTCAGGCAGCCAACCCAGCTGTCGAAAATCTGAATTGTGTCAGCGCCTGCGCGCACTTGCTCGGTGGAATACTCGGCCGTTACCGAGACCAACTTCTTCATCAACTCGTTCCACGCGGCGGGTTGTGAATACATCATTTTCTTGGCGTGGACGTAGTTGCGCGAGCCTCCGCCTTCAATCATGTAACTGGCGAGCGTGAAAGGAGCGCCGCAGAATCCGATAACGGGAAGTTTGTCGCCAAAGTGCTTAACCACCAACTTGATGGCTTCCGAAACATAGCCAAGGTCGGCCGCACGATCGGTGCGCAAGTGGGCGATATCTTCGGGCGTGCGCACTGGCTTTTCGATCTTCGGGCCTTCGCCGGCGGAGAAATGAAAAGGCAGTCCCATGACCTCGAGCGGCAAAAGAAGGTCGGCGAAGATGATGGCGGCATCGACGCCTAGGATTTCGGCGGCTTCAATGGTCACCTGAGCAGCGACCTCAGGCTTCTTGCAGATTTCGATCAGGGAATACTGCTTGCGAACGGCACGGTATTCCGCCATGTAGCGTCCAGCCTGGCGCATCAACCAAATTGGAGTGCGTTCGGCGGGCTGAGCCTTGGCGGTGCGAATGAAGAGAGAGTTGGAGGCAGACATGAATCTTCTAATTTAACATTTTCGAGCGTTCTCGACCGGCTTTCCCCCTACATCCGGCGCGCCTTCGGCTTTCGATGACTTCTTAACCACAGAGGACACAGAGGAAGACCTCAGCGGCGGGTTAGTCCATTTTTGCAGGTTCGGCCCGGACGATGAAACGCTGCGGAGAGTTCGGGCTCGCTCCGAAGGGATAGCAGGTAATGAGAGTGAGTGCGTCGTCGTCCGTGGGCCCGAGCAAGCTCAGATCCTGCGGATCGACTATCTGAATCATGCTTACGCGATAGCGTTGTTCGCCGGGGCGGCTGGACTGCCGCTTAAACCACTGGACTTCGATGCTGTCGCCTGCCTCGACCGATTCCAGCGGTCGAAACCAACTCGTGCGGTGGCCGGCGAGGACGAGATTTCCCCGCTCTCCGAAGTTGGCTCCGCTGTACAGCCGGGCGGGGCCAAAAGCTAAGGTTCTGGGCGTTGCGCCGTCGAGCACGATCTCGTCATAGCCCAGCCGCGGAATCTGCAAACGGGCAACCGGGTAGGTATCGGCCCACGGCCATGGTTTGTGGGGTGTGTCCGTCCGCAGACTCTGGTCCCAGGCACGGCGGATGAGGATGCCTGCCAGTTCGGCCTTGGCACGCAGGTACAACGCGCGAGCTGTGAGGCACCCTCCTACGATCAGAATTGCGACCGCGATAAGCCGCATCGCTTTCATGACAAGGCACCTGCTTTCCGCACGAGGCCGATCAGAGCGAAGCCCGCGAGCAGAAGCGCAAGTCCCAGGGCTTCGAAGAAGGAATCGGTGGTGCCCGTCGCGGGCGCGCCGAAGACTTTGTCCATCTGCCATCCAGCCGGGAGTTCGGTCGGCACGAGAGCGGTGTTGGACTGGCCGCCTGGATTCACGATGACTTGCTCGACAGCAACCAGCGATGTGAACTTCGTGACGAGACGATAGCGGATGGCGTGAGCAATGATGGCTGAGCGAATCTCTGCTCGCTGGTTCTCATCGGCTTGGCGCCAACGATCCATCATCTCTTCGACTCCCTGGCGCGCCCAGACCGTCGTGATACCGGGGTGAAATGTCGTCTTGGACGCGTCGAACTCAATCGTGGTCTCGTAAGGCTCGTTGCCGGCTCGCGCGCTCAGATGCAGCTTGCCGACGCGTCCTTTGGAAATGCGCCCATAAACGATCAGCGGCTGACGCATAAAGAGGTCGGGCAGATGATCAGGGTACATTTCCGCCACTTCGACGCCTTCGAACGACAATTTCACGTCGGTAAGGACAGGGTTGTCGATGCTGTCGAAGAGGTGTGCCATTTGGTCACGGATTTCGTTGATGTCGGCGATGTGCGTGAAGGTACCGCGTCCGAATTGGGCCATCTTGGTGGCAAGGAATAGATTTGGCGCACTGCCTACAGCCACGGTATAGAGGCGGGCATTGCCGAGGTCGCTGCGAAGCGCGGCGAAGATTTCCTCTTCGTTGCCGAGATCGCCGTCGGTCATCAGGATGATGTGACGCAGATATCCGCTGGCTTGCGGCTTGCGCATCAGATGAATCAGCGCGGGCAGCATTTCGGTGCCGCCGCCTGCCTGCAGGCTTCGCACATAGTCGCGGGCAGCGGCGAGATTGTCTGGAGTGGCCGGCAGAGGCTCTGATGCGAATTCGTGATAGCCGCTGCTGAAGGCAAGAATGCCAAAACGATCGTTGGGCGTCAGGCGATCGAGAGCTTGCAGTAGTGCTCCGCGCGCCTGCTGAATTGATGTGCCTTCCATGGATCCGGAGACGTCGATCATGTAGAGCATCTCCAGGGGCTGGCGTTGGGTTGGCTGCACGGCGGGTGGATAAGCGGCCGACAAGAAATGAGTCTCTCCGCTGTCGTCGCTGGGGGAGAGGAACAGAGCAGGTTTCAGCTGAGTGGTCTGTGCTTGCTGCACTTCGATAACGAAGTCCTTATTTGGGAGCGTGACGCTGCTGGCGAGTTCGACGCGCTGGCGGCCATCGCGCAAACGGCCTACGTGAATGTCATGAGAAATTCCTTTGATCGCGGCGATCTCGAAACCGGGATCAAGATCTACGCTCACGGAGATATCGTGTCCAGAGCGGCTTTCGGGATTGTGAACGATGGGAGTGACGCGCGAGGCATCCGGGACGGCGTTAGTGTCGCGAGCCCACCCGGTTCCGGCATGGCCGACGGCTTCAGTTCCCGGAATATAGCGGGGACCGACCACCATCGGGAATACCAAGCGGACTTTTCCTTCTTCCAGACGAAGCGGTTCGACATAACGCAACCGGACATCGACATGATCGCCGGGCATGATGTTGGCGACTGACGTGGTGAAAATGTTGGGCCGCTCTTCTTCCACGATGGCGGCACCCTTCCCTTCCGACTTCGCTGCCTGGTAGATGCGTTTCGCCTCTTCGCGCTCGTGAATCTCGCTGCGAATCACGCGATTGCCGACGCGCAATTCCATGTCGTACACGGCTGCATCATGAGGAAGTGGAAAGATGTAAACGGCTTCGATTGGAGCTGTGCTGTCGTTCGCGTACTGCTGCGTCACCGTGGCGGAAGCGACCAGTCCGCGAACATCGATGGTGGCGTCGGTATGAACGAGCGGAACCTGCTCGTAGGCTCTGGAGACGGGCGAGCGATACATCAGACATCCTTCGCCGACTCGGGGCGGGCGATTGTCGTCCTGGCCATGCGACGATCCGATGAGGATGGTGATGACTGCTAAAAAGGCGAGCGCGAACCGCGCGCGCGACGGATTCTTGAACATTGGATTCTTGAACCAGGTTGCTGCGAAGTGTTGCATGGTGTCCTCCCGCGCTCAAAGAGCTGCAACAATCGGAGTGCACCGCGTATACCAAACAAGTTCAAGGGGGCCGGTCGACTCAAAGGGCAGAAACTTTCAAGCAGTTAGCGTCGCGCAAGTTGGTACGGCTGATGCGTGATCGTGTTGCGGCGAACACGCGTGTGGAAGCATCGCAACAGCTTCGCTAGCTCTCATCGGCCGCGCCAAACGTCAGAATTTCTTTCTTGCTTTTACGGGCTTGCTGGTAGATTCTTTTGCGCTATTGATCGAAGCCGGGGGATGCATCATGCATTGGACCCAGATCTATGACCCTTTTGGTCGCTGGTGGCTTTCTACGCTAGTCGCAGCGCTTCCGATTCTTGTCCTGTTCGGGCTGCTTGCCGGTCTCAAGGTAAAACCTCACCTGTGCGCGATCGCGGGAGCTTTGACCGCGGGCGGTGTGGCGGTTCTGTTTTTCAAAATGCCGATCACCCTCGCAGCCATGAGCTTTGGCTACGGAGTTGCCTTCGGCCTCCTGAAGATCGCGTGGATCGTGCTGGCTGCCGTCTATCTCTACGACATCTCGGTGGAAACCGGGCAATTCGAAATCATGAAGGAATCGATCGCCGGCATCACGCCGGATCGACGTCTTCAAGTTTTGCTGGTGGCCTTTTGCTTCGGCGCGTTCATTGAGGGCGCCGCCGGATTTGGCGCGCCGGTCGCGATTGCTGGGGCTTTCATGATTGGGCTGGGTTTTCGCCCGTTCCATGCGGCCGCGCTCGAATCTGATTGCCAACACCGCCCCGGTGGCTTGGGGAGCAATCGGAACTCCCGTACACACACTGGCCGCGGTCTGCGCGCTACCGGAATCCGATCTCAACGCGATGATCGGCCGTATTCTCCCCTTCACCGCCGTGATCGTGCCGTTCTGGCTGGTACGAACCATGGTGGGATGGAGCGAAACGTTTGAAGTGCTGCCGGCAATTCTTGTGGTCGGCTTCTCCTTCGGAATTACGCAGTTCTTCTGGTCGAATTTTGTGGACAGCAACCTGGTCGACATCATGGGCGCAGTCGTGTCGATTATTGCGACCGTCGCCTTTCTTCATTTCTGGAAGCCGAAAAAGATCTGGCGCTTCGATTACGATCAAAAAGATAAGCCTCTTCCTCCGCCTACTGATTCGATCACCGATCAATTCGGAGGGGAATGGTCGGCGAAGGAGTTCGACGGTTATGGCACGGTTCGCTCTTATTCTGTCGGGCAGGTGCTGAAGGCATGGATGCCGTTTGCAATCCTATCGATCATTGTCCTTCTCTGGGGCCTGCCGAAGATCAAATTAGCAATCAATCAGGCCACAACACCGGCGTTCAAGGTGATGCTGCCGGACGGAAAAGTACGGCCTGGGCCACCGGGCTGGGATGTACCAATGCTGCACAACGCGGTATATCGCGCGGCGCCCGTGGTTGCCAAACCAACTCCGGAGGCGGCGCGCTTTGACTTCAACTGGCTGTCCGCGACCGGCACGGCATGCTTCCTGGCGGCGCTTCTCTCTGGACTGCTGCTCGGGATGAGCCCAGCCCGATTAGCAAAGACTTTCTGGCGCACATTGGTGCGCATGCGGCTGGCGGTGATTGCCATCTCGTTCATGCTCGGACTCGGCTACGTCACGCGATATTCGGGACTCGATGCGGTACTGGGACTCGCGTTCACGCGCACTGGGTGGTTTTATCCTTTCTTCGGTGCTTTTCTTGGATGGCTCGGGGTTGCCCTGACCGGTAGCGACACTTCGTCAAACGCGCTGTTTGGGAGCCTGCAGCGGATCACATCGCAGCAACTCGGGATTGATCCAGTTCTCATGTGCGCAGCCAATAGTGCGGGCGGCGTCATGGGAAAAATGGTGGACGCACAATCGATCACGATTGCCACGTCCGCCACCGAGCAGGTGGGGAACGAAGGCACTATCTTCCGATTTGTAGTGTGGCATTCGGTTGCTCTCGGAGCGATTGTCGGAGTCATCGTCATGCTCTACGCCTATGTATTTTCGCGGTTCATCCCTCACGGGCTGACATTCGTGAAGTAAAGTCGACAAGCGGAGGCGGACCACATCCGTCTAAGGCTACGTGCGGCTATAATTGCACCCTTTGACAAAGGAGCCGCATGCGACCGTTTGCCGCGATTGTGTTGATCTTTGCCCTGGTAGTTCCTTCCTTGTCCTTTGGCGCAGATGTCAGCGCAAGTCAGGCTGCGCTCGTTGGCTATTCGCCGCGTGCCAGCCAGAGCCAACGCGAATGGGAGACGAAATTTCGAGCGATTCCCGACCCCGCGAGTCTAAGGGAGTACATGCGGCGGCTGAGTGCGCGTCCGCATCATGTGGGGTCTCCTTACGACAAGGACAACGCGGAATGGATCCTCGCGCACTTCAAGGAATGGGGACTCGACGCGCACATCGAACAGTTCGACGTTCTCTTTCCAACGCCGAAAGTTCGCGTGCTAGAGATGGTAGCGCCCACGAGGTTCACCGCCAAGCTCGATGAGCCGGCGCTGGCTGTCGATCCGACTTCGAGTCAGAAATCGGAGCAACTGCCGACATATAACGCCTATTCGATTGATGGCGACGTCACTGCTCCGCTGGTTTTCGTGAACTACGGGCTGCCGGAGGATTACGAAAAGCTCGACCGGCTGGGCATTTCGGTGAAGGGCGCCATCGTCATCGCGAAGTACTACCAGAGTCTGGCGCGGAGTGAAGCCCAAGGTGGCGGCGGAACACGGGGCGATTGGATGCCTCATCTATTCGGAGCCGAAGGACGACGGATACACGGTGGACAACGTGTTTCCGGCGGGGCCGATGCGTCCTGCGGACGGAGTGCAGCGCGGTAGCGTAATGGATTTCGCTTCCGTGAGTCCGGGGGATCCTCTGACGCCGGGCGTGGGCGCGACACCGGATGCCAAGCGGCTGGCCGTGAAAGACGCGAAGAGCATCACGAAGATTCCAGTACTACCGATCTCTTATGGCGATGCACAGCCCCTATTGGCTGCCTTGGCAGGCCCCATGGCGCCGGAGGAGTGGCGCGGTTCGCTTCCGATTCCGTATCACGTGGGGCCGGGACCGGCACAAGTTCATCTGAAAGTCGCTTTCAACTGGGACATCAAGCCGGTGTATGACGTGATCGCGAAGATTCCGGGAAGCGTCGCTCCGGATGAGTGGATCATTCGCGGTAATCATCATGATGCGTGGGTGAATGGAGCGGAAGATCCGATTTCGGCGCAGGTTGCGTTGCTCGAAGAAGCGCGCTCGCTGGGCCTGTTGCTGAAGCAGGGGTGGAAACCGCGGCGCACGATCATCTACTGCGCGTGGGACGGCGAAGAACCGATGTTGCTGGGCTCGACCGAATGGGTCGAAGCGCATGCCGATGAATTGCGGCAACATGCGGCCGTCTATATCAACACCGACGGCAATGATCGCGGGGTCCTGAACATGAACGGGTCCCACAGCCTGGAGCAATTTATTAACGGAGTGGCGCGAGACATTGAGGATCCGGAAACGAAGCTGACGGTATGGCAGCGGGCGCAAATGAACGCGATCGCGGAAGCGCAATCGATCGGAGACAAGAAGGAAGTGCGACAGCGGGCGGATTTGCGAATCGGAGCGCTGGGTTCGGGGACGGATTTCACGGGGTTCATCGATCACATCGGCGTCGCCACGCTCGATTTGGGCTACGGCGGTGAAGATGAGCAGGGTATTTATCACTCGATTTACGACGATTTTTACTGGTACACACATTTCTCCGACACTGACTTTGTTTACGGGCGGGCGCTATCGCAGACGGTGGGCACGGCGGTGATGCGACTGGCGGATGCTGAAGTGTTGCCGTTCGACTTTGTGAACCAGGCGGACACGGTCGGAAGATACACAAAGAATCTGCAAAAACTGCTCGCTGACAAGCAGGAGGGGGTTCGGGAGACCAATCAGGAATTGGACGAGGGCTTGTTCAAAGCAACATTTGATCCGAGGCGTCCCACGGTTGCGCCTCCGCGAGAAGAAGTTCCGCCGCACTTGAATTTTGCGCCGATGGAAAACGCGGTCGAATCGCTGACTCGCAGCGCCAAGCACTATCAGGAAGCGCTGGCAAAGAATCAGGCGAGGTTAGGGGATGACACGGTTGCCACTAAGCTCGGCGAGTTGAATCGGATGCTGATCGAGAGCGAGCGACGGCTGACAAATCCTGATGGGTTGCCACGGCGTGCCTGGTATAAGCATTTACTCTACGCTCCGGGTGTTTACACGGGGTACGGAGTCAAGACCGTTCCGGGCGTGCGCGAAGGAATTGAGCAAAAGAGATACGCAGAGGCGGATCAGGAAATTGTGCGCGTCGCGAAAGCGCTGGAGGATGAGGCGGCGCTGGTTGAAGCGGCGGCGAAGCGTTTGGAATCGTCGGGCCGTTCGAATTTGCGGTGAGTTAGGATGCTGCCGGTTGTTGTACCGACGCCGCGGGACTGATCAGGAGCATCTCTTCCGTTCGCAGGCGAGCATCGACACTTGCCGCTGTCTTGCGGCCTTCGGCGATTGCCCATACGACGAGCGACTGGCCGCGACGCATGTCACCCGCGGCGAAGACTCCCGGGACTGACGACATATTGTTCTGATCGGTCGCGACGTTGCCACGCGAGTCGAGTTTCACCCCCAGTTGTTCGATCATGCCGTTTCGTACTGGTCCTGTAAAGCCCATCGCGATCAGAACGAGGTCTGCTTCCAAGGTGAATTCCGTGCCGGGAATTGGTTCGAACTTTGGCGGCGGTCCGACGCGCACGGCATGTAGTTGTTGAACCTGTCCGGATCCCGGTGAATTTTGTCGTTGCGAGGCTCCAGTCACGGATTCCACCTTCTTCGTGCGCACCCTCGGTGCGGAGTTGCATCGGCCAAAGTGGCCATGGCGTCGATGACGAACGGTCGTCGGGCGGCTTCGGCATGATCTCGAACTGATGCACGGAGAGCGGCTTTTGCCGGTGGCAGGTACCGAGGCAGTCGGCGCCGGTGTCGCCGCCGCCGATGATGACGACATGTTTGCCTGCCGCGGAAATTTCGACTGCCGGATCGATGGGGTCTCCGAGACATCGTCGATTTTGACTGTGCCAGGAACTCCATGGCGAAGTGAATGCCTTTGAGTTCGCGTCCGGGGACGGGTAGATCGCGCGGATGCTCGGCGCCGCCCGCCAAGACGATCGCGTCGAACTCGGTCTGCAATTCCTCGACGGCGATGTTCTTGCCGACTTCGGCGCTGGTGACGAATTTCACACCTTCGGCGGACATCTGCTCAAGGCGGCGATCAACGATGTGTTTTTCCAGCTTGAACTGTGGGATGCCGTAGCGCAGCAAGCCTCCGAGGCGATCGGATTTTTCGTAGACAACGACGGAGTGCCCGGCGCGGCACAACTGCTGGGCCGCCGCTAATCCGGCAGGGCCGGAGCCAACGATTGCCACCTTCTTTCCCGTGCGAATTTTAGGCAGTTCGGGCTTGATCCAGCCTTCTGCAAACCCGCGCTCCACAATATTTTTTTCGATCTGCTTGATGGTGACGGCGGGCTGATTGATCCCCAGCACGCAGGACGCTTCGCACGGGGCAGGACAAATCCGGCCGGTGAATTCAGGGAAATTATTGGTGGCGTGGAGCTGGCGGACGGCTTCTTTCCACCGTCCGCGATAGACGAGGTCGTTCCAATCGGGAATCAGATTGTTGACGGGGCAGCCGGTGTGGCAGAAGGGTACTCCGCAATCCATGCAGCGCGCGCCCTGCGTGCGCAGTTTTTCTTCGGGAAAGTCGAGATAGATCTCAAACCAGTCGTTGACGCGCTGCGTCACCGGGCGTCGAGGTGCAAGTTCGCGGCCGTATTCGAGAAAGCCAGTGTCTTTACCCATGCTGCACCTGCACGGCCGGAGGTGCGGCAACGAGCGGCGGGCCCGGGATGTAGTTGTGGCGGCGACGGCTCACTCCGAGGACGCGCTTGTGCTCGTGCGGAAAGACTTTGATGAACCGCGATAAGGCTTCCGACCAGTTCTCGAGAATCCAGGCAGCGCGGGGACTGCCGGTCAGTTCGAGATGTCGCGCAACGAGATTCCTGACTGATTCTGTCTCAGCGAGCCGGACCTCGGTGCGATGAGCATCTTCGGTTTCGAAAAGGGCTCCAGATCGACCGACTCCAGATTGCAGCGTTTCTGGGTGAAGTCTCCACGTTCGTCGAAAACGTAGGCGACACCTCCGCTCATACCGGCGGCGAAATTTCTGCCACAGGCTCCAAGCACTAGGACCAAACCTCTTGTCATGTACTCGCAGCCGTGGTCGCCGAGTCCTTCGACGACGGCGGTGGCGCCGGAGTTGCGAACGGCAAAGCGCTCGCCCGCGACTCCATTGAAGAAGGCTTCGCCGCTGGTCGCGCCGTAGAGAGCGACATTGCCAATGATTATGTTCTTTTCGGGAGCGAAAGTTGATGCGCGCGGCGGATACACGATCAAGCTTCCGCCGGAGAGTCCTTTGCCGACATAGTCGTTGGCCTCGCCTTCGAGAGTGAGCGTGACTCCTTTGGCAAGGAATGCACCGAGACTTTGACCCGCGATCCCTCGAGGTTGATACGAATGGTGTCATCGGGGAGCCCGGCGGAGCCGTGGCGGCGGGCAATCGCCCCGCTCAGCATCGTGCCGACAGAGCGGTGAACGTTGCGCACCGGCAACTTGATTTCTACCGGCGTCAGAGTTTCGATCGCCGCCTGCGCTTCGGCGATAACTGATGATCGAGAGCCTGCTCCAAGCCATGATCTTGTGCGTGCACGCAACGGCGCACGACACGAGACGGCACCGGCGGATTGTAGAGAATGGCGGAGAAGATCGAGACCGCGGCCCTTCCAATGATCGACCGCGGGCCGCACGTCGAGCATGTCGACGCGGCCGATCATTTCGTCCATGCGGCGAAAGCCCAGTTCCGACATGTACTGCCGCACCTGCTCCGCGAGGAAGAAAAAGAAGTTGATGACGTGTTCGGGCTGCCCCTGAAAACGCTTGCGCAGCGCAGGATCTTGCGTGGCGATACCGACCGGAGCAGGTATTGAGATGACACTTGCGCATCATGACGCAGCCCATGGCAATCAGCGGCGTGGTGGCAAATCCGAATTCTTCAGCGCCGAGCAGCGCGGCGACTACGACGTCGCGGCCGGTTTGTAATTTGCCGTCGGTCTGCACGCGGATGCGGCTGCGCAAATCGTTCAGCAACAGCACCTGCTGCGTTTCTGCCAAGCCAAGTTCCCACGGAATGCCGGCGTGTTTGATCGAGCTCAGCGGCGAAGCGCCAGTGCCTCCGCTGTCGCCGCTGATCAGGACGACGTCGGCATGAGCTTTGGCAACGCCGGCGGCGACCGTGCCCACGCCGACTTCGGCAACCAGCTTCACGGCGATGCGAGCCTGCGGATTCACATTCTTCAGGTCGTAAATCAGCTGCGCGAGATCTTCGATCGAGTAGATGTCGTGGTGCGGCGGCGGCGAAATCAAACCCACGCCGGGGATGGAATGACGCAGGCGCGCAATCACTTCGTCCACTTTGTGGCCAGGAAGTTGGCCGCCTTCGCCGGGCTTTGCGCCTTGCGCCATCTTGATCTGCAATTCATCGGCATTGACGAGATAGTTTGCGGTGACACCGAAGCGCGCCGAGGCAACCTGCTTCACGGCGCTGCGGCGCAGATCTCCGTTGGCGTCGGGCTTGAAGCGCTCTTCATCTTCGCCGCCTTCGCCGGTATTCGACTTGCCGCCGATGCGGTTCATGGCGATGGCGAGAGTTTCGTGCGCTTCTTTGCTGATGGAACCGAATGACATGGCTCCGGTGGTGAAGCGCTTGACGATTTCCTTGGCGGGCTCGACTTCTTCGATCGGAACCGGCTTGGCGCTCTTCTTCAACTTCATCAAACTGCGCAACGTCGCCATGTTGCTGCTTTGGTTGTCGATGAGGTCGGTGTATTCCTGGAAAGTCTGGAAGTTCTCCTGCCGCACCGCACTGCTGCAGTTTGCTGATGGTCAGCGGATTGAGCAGGTGATACTCGCCGTTGACGCGCTGGTGATATGTGCCCCCGACGGCCAGTTCGGTCTCGGATTCGGTCAGCGGACGGAAGGCGTGTTCGTGCTTCATCTGCGCTTCGCGGGCGAGCACTTCGAGGCCGATGCCTTCCAGGCGCGAGGCGGTGCCGGAGAAATACGTGTCCACCAGCCCCTTGTTCAGGCCGATGGCTTCGAACACCTGCGCTCCCTGATAGCTCTGCAAGGTCGAGATGCCCATCTTGGCGAACGTTTTCAGCAGTCCTTTGTTCACGGACTTGATGAAGTGCTTCGCGGCAAGTTCGGGAGTCACGCCATCCGCCAATTCGCCGCGACGAGCGAAGTCTTTCGACGCTCTCCAAGCGCGAGATAGGGATTGATGGCGCTGGCTCCATATCCGCTGAGCAGCGCAAAGTGCATGACTTCGCGAGGCTCGCCCGACTCGGTAATCAGTGCGACCTGGGTTCGCGTCTCCTCCTGCACCAGCAGGTTGTGAACGGCGGCCAGCGCCAGCAGGCTGGGGATGGGCGCGTAATCCTTGTTCACTCCGCGATCGGAAATAATCAGCAGCGTGTATCCCGCTTTTCCCGCGAGCGAGGCGCGCTGACACAACTCTTCGCAGCGCGCGCTTCAGTCCGGCTTCGCCTTCGCTGGCGCGGAACAAAGCGGGCAGCGTGATGGCCAGCAAATCTCCAGTCGAAACGCGACGCAGCTTTTCCAGTTCGACGTTGGTCAGCAGCGGATGCGCCAGCTTCAGCATGTGACAGTTCTCGGGATCTTCCGAGAGAATGTTGCGCTCGGCTGCCGATGTAGCTGATCGAGCGACATCACGATCTCTTCGCGAATCGGATCGATCGGAGGATTGGTGACCTGCGCGAAGAGTTGTTTGAAATAGTTGAACAAGCGACTGCGGACGATCCGAGAGACACGCTAGCGGCGTATCCGTTCCCATCGAGCCGACGGGTTCCTGCGCCCTTGCGAAGCCATGGGGCCGAGGATCATGCGCAGATCTTCGTCGCTATAGCCGAAAGCGCGCTGGCGGCGAAGCAGCGTTTCGGCATCGGGCTCGTGCATGCGCGTGGGCGCAGGCAACTGATCGATCGTGATCTGATTGTCCTTGAGCCACTGTGCGTAGGGCTGCCGCGAGGCCAGGCGCTGCTTGATTTCCTTATCGGGAACGATGCGGCCTTCGACCGTATCCACCAGGAACATTTTTCCCGGCTGCAGGCGGCCTTTCATCTTGACCTGTTCTGGCGCGATGTCGAGCACTCCGGCTTCGGAGGCCATGATGACGTGATCGTCATTGGTGACCACGTAACGTCCGGGCCGCAAGCCGTTGCGGTCGAGGATGGCGCCGATCACGCGGCCATCGGTGAAGGCGATGGCCGCCGGGCCATCCCACGGCTCCATCAGGCAGGCGTGATATTCGTAGAACGCGCGCTTCTCCGGCTTCATGTGCGGATTGCCCGCCCACGCTTCCGGAATCAGCATGGCCATGGCGTGCGGAAGGCTGCGTCCCGACTGCAATCAGCAATTCAACGGCATTGTCGAAATTCGCGGAATCGCTGCCATCGGGCGCAATGATGGGAAACAGCTTCTTGATGTCGTCGCCGAACAAAGGAGACTGCAGCAACGACTGGCGCGCATGCATCCAGTTGACATTGCCCTTGAGCGTATTGATCTCGCCATTGTGCGCGATGTAGCGATAAGGATGCGCGCGCTGCCAACTGGGAAATGTGTTGGTGGAGAAGCGCTGATGCACCAGGCACAAGGCGCTGGTCACGTCCGGGATCGGAGAGTTCCTTGTAAAAGTTCGTGATCTGCGTGGCGAGCAGCAGGCCTTTGTAAACAATCGTCCGGCAAGAGAGCGAAGGAATGTGGAAGACGCTCGCATCCTCGATGTCAGAGGCCGCGATCTCACTTTCGGCGCGTTTGCGCACGACATAGAGCTTGCGCTCGAAGGCGTCTTCGTCCGTGAAACGTGCCACAGCCGATGAAAATCTGCTGGATGTAAGGCTGTGAACCTCGCGCTACGCGGCCGATAGCGGAAGCGAAGCACGGCGTATCGCGCCAACCGAGTACGGTCAGTCCTTCTTCACCGCACAATGCGCTCGAGGATCCCTTCGCATTGCAGGCGCGGGTGCTTCTCCACCGGCAGGAAGGTCATGCCTACGCCGTAAGTGCCAGGTTGCGGCAGATCGAAGCCTAGCTTGCCACATTCGCGTACAAAGAACCGGTGCGGGATCTGGAGCAGAATGCCGGCACCGTCGCCGGTTTCAGGATCGCATCCGCAGGCGCCACGGTGTCCGAGATTGAGCAGGACCTGGATTCCTTTGCTGACGATTTCGTGACTCTTCTGGCCGCGAACGTTGGCGACGAATCCGATACCGCAGGCATCGTGCTCTTGCGACGGATGATACAGTCCCTGCGCAGGCGGGGGAATATTCGCTTTTTGTCGACGCGTCGTCATTCCATCGTTTGCCACATGGCAGCGTTCGCGGCTTCTTGGCCGTTTCGGATCAGTTGTTCTTGAGTTGCACTGCGCCCGCACGGGGCTGCGCGGGTGTCGCAGACTTCTGCTCCGATGGGGCTCCAGTCCGCTCAAGGACACAAGAGTGTAAGTCATTAGTTACTGCCAGATGGGCGGGAAAGTACAATTCAGAATTTCGATGTTAAGGATGCAAAATTCAGGATTCTAGGGCGGGCGGGTGACTCGGACGAATTTACCTCGATGCAACCTGCATCCGTTATAATCCGCATAAACACGATGGATTTCGATCAGCTCATTACGTTTCTGGAAGTGGCCAAGCAGGGTAGTTTTTCGCGTGCCGGCGAGAAGGTTTTCCGCTCGCAATCGGCGGTGAGCGCCCAGATTCGCCAATTGGAGCAGGAATATGGCGACCGGTTGCTCGACCGGTCGGGCAAGACCGTCAAGCTGACTCCGGCGGGCCTTGTGCTCTACGACTATGCTGAACGCTTGCGGAAGTTGCGCGAGGAATCGCTGGTCGCCGTGGCCGACCACAGCGGCACGCCGCGGGGCACGCTTCGCGTCGGCGCCAATGAGGCAACCTGTCTTTACGTTCTTCCCGAGGTTTTTGGAGAATACTGCCGGCGCTACCCGCTGGTGCAGATCAACATCTATCGGAATTTCAGCTATAAGATCACGGAAAAACTGGAGAATGGGTCGATTGAGGTCGGATTCCTGACGTTGCCGATCCAGTCGCAGAGTTTGGAGATCCAGCCAATTTTTCGAGACAAACTGATGCTGATGGTGAGCCCAACAATCCTCTGGCCAAGCACAAGACGGCTGCGGTGAAGGACATTGTCAAGCATCCGATATTGTTGCCGAAGACGGGCCACACGCGAAGGTTGCTCGACAAGCTGTTCCGTCCACATCGCGATGAACTTCAGGTTCGCATGGAGCTGCCGAGCATCGGCATGATCAAGAGTTTCGTGGCAGCGGATCTTGGGGTCTCACTGATCAGTGCGTCGTTCGCTCGAGATGAAGCAGCGGCCGGGAGGGTCAAGCTCATTGACCTCGAAGATGCCGATCTTTTCCGCGAACTCGGGTTGGCCTACCGGCGCGACAGGACACTTTCCTGCGCGACGACTGCGTTCATCGAAGTATTGCGGCAATCCTACAAGCCGTCGAAGTGACGGCTTCCTCCTTCTAGACATTCGCTAAGTAGCAGCCGGATTTGCCCGGCGGAAGGTGGGTCACGCGCAATTCTCGTTTCAATGCATTTGAACTATAGTCACTTTATTTTGATTGTTGAGAAATACATGAAATCTTGATAGCCTTTACGGAGCGGGAAAGCCGGGTAGTCTCCTTGTTATCTGAAACGATCGTCGAAGGCCTGAGGCCCTATTCCATTGGCGACAAACTGCGGGGGTTGCGGCTCAAGAAGAAGATGGGATTGGTGGAACTGGGGAAGCATACCGGGCTGTCTCCAGCGCTGTTGTCGAAGCTTGAGCGCAGCAAACTCTTCCCGACTCTGCCTACGCTGCTGCGAATCGCGCTGGTTTTCAGTGTAGGTCTCGATTACTTCTTCGCCGACGAACGGAAGAGGTACGTCGTCAGTGTGGTACGCAAGAAAGACCGGCAACGATTCCCGGACCGTCCGGGCACAAGAGACATTTCGTATTTCTTCGAGAGTCTGGACTATGCCGCGCCGGAGAGAAAACTCAGCGCCTACTCCGCGCATTTTCAAACGATTGCGCGAGAGAAACTGAAGCCACACAGCCACGCGGGCATCGAGTTCTTATACTTGCTGACAGGAGCGTTGGCGATGAAGATCGGCATGAGCGAGCACGAACTGCAGGCCGGAGACGCGATCTACTTCGACTCGAGCGCACTGCACAGTTATCGCAAGATGGGCAGCAAGTCCTGCAGCGCGATTGTGGTCACAGTGCCGTGAATGTAGAAGTCAAAACATCGCCTGTGCGGCGTCGCTCACGGGAATCGGAAGACGGTACCGAAAGCCGGACGTCTTCTTATCGATTTCCTCCCGGACTGAAGTACAACCTGCCTTTTTATGCCTATCGCAAGTTCCAGCCGTTGGAGCCCATTGGCCTCTTTGAACACCTGGCGGAGAATTACGGCGACATCGTCCATTACAGAATTGGCCGCCAGCACATCGTATTTTTGAATGATCCCGCGTACATGCGGGAAGTGCTGGTGGTGCAGAACGACAACTTCACCAAGGAACGCACGGTGCGTCGCACCAAACTGCTGCTGGGCGAGGGCATGATCACGGCCGAGGGTGCGTCTCATCGGAGTCAAAGGCAGGTTGCGCAGCCGGCATTTCACCGGCAACGCATCGGCCGCTACGCGGACACCATGGTGCATGAGGCCTTGCTTCTGCAGACATCCTGGCAGGACGGCCAACGGCTCGACATGTCTCAGGAGATGATGCACCTGACGCTGCGCATTGTTGCCCGTACGTTATTCAACACCGAACTCGGCGCGGAGGTGAAAGAGCTTGCGGAGGCGATCAACCGCATCATGGGCCTTTACAACTACCTAGTCGCGTTGCCGGCGGTCGAGGTATTGATCAATCTCCGTGTTCCGGGCCTGGCGGGGTTCGCCAAGGCAAAACGGACGGTGGATGCCATCGTCTATCGCATGATCGAAGAACATCGGTGCGCGGGCAGCGATAGTGGAGATCTGCTGGATATGATGCTGCGGGCGTCGGGTGCTGCTCCCGGCAGAAGCGCCGCTGATAACACCGACTACCTGCGCGATCAGGTCATTACGATATTCCTGGCGGGATACGAAACGGTTGCCAATGCACTGACGTGGACGTGGTACTTGCTGTCGCAGAATCCCGAGGCGGAAGAGAAAATGTTCCGCGAGATCCGGGACGTGCTCGGGACGCGTCCACCCACGCCTGACGATGTGCCCAGCCTTCGCTATGTAGAGATGGTGTTTGCGGAATCGATGCGCTTGTATCCTCCGGCGTGGGCCATGGGGCGGCAGGCGCGCGCTGACTTTGACCTTGGACC
The DNA here is from genome assembly GCA_963725295.1 of uncultured Acidobacteriaceae bacterium. Taxonomy (GTDB): domain Bacteria; phylum Acidobacteriota; class Terriglobia; order Terriglobales; family Acidobacteriaceae; genus Acidiflorens. Next base: position 3,614 of record CAVRYB010000090.1, on the reverse strand, counting down.
CTACCGATTTCCGGCTGGCACGACGGTGCTTGCGAGCCAATATGTTTCACATCGCGATCCGCGGCGGTTCCCGAATCCCCTGCGCTTTGATCCGGAGCGTTTTGCTGCTGCTGGACGGACGACGTTTCCAAAATTTTCGTACTTCCCTTTCGGCGCCGGCTTTCGGCAGTGTATCGGCGAGTCGTTTGCTTGGATGGAAGGCGTTCTCGTGCTGGCCACGATCGCGCAGAAGTGGCGATTCCGTCTCGCTGCGGGACAGAGAATCAAACCGCAGGCATTGATCACGCTCCGGCCGAAATACGGCATGGCGATGAATCTTGAGAAGCGGTAAGAACCGGGATGTCCCGGTACGTTTTTCACTTCGATTAAATCTCGCGGCCGTCTGTTCTTGCCAAGAAAAGCAATTGTCGCGGCGGACCGGTGCCTCATTGTGGGGGAAGTTATCGAGGCTAGAATTCAGTCAGGGGATGTGGACATGGCAGACTCTCGGAGCACCGCAAAAGACATCGATTGTTCCACGCGGCACAAACGATGCAGCGTGTGTCTGGAGCCAATTCGGTGGCGACGGTGGCGGGACCGCAACTGGGAAGAATTGGCTTATTGCAGTGCGTCGTGCCGGCGAGCGGCAAGCGATCGAGCGAGAATTAACAGTGGCGCCGGCAAGAAGACTCACGATCTACTCGGCGCCGAATCCTCGGCGGCCGCATGAATGCTCTGGCGGAAACTTGGAAAGGTTCTCAGGAATTGGCAGCGGACAACAAACTCGACACGGTGGATCACGTAGCGATCTCGGTGCCCGACATTGGGCCGGCGCTCGACTGGTATCGGTGTCACTTCCAGTGCGAAGTCCTCTATCGGGACGACAGCTGGGCGTTGGTGCAGTTTGCGAACATCAAGCTCGCTCTGGTTCTGCCGTCGCAACATCCACCGCACATGGGTTTCTATACGCCGAAGGCGACCGACTTCGGGCCGCTTCGGGCTCACCGGGACGGGACAAAATCCGTCTACATTACCGACCCTGCCGGCAACTCGCTGGAGTTATTGGCGACGGACTAAGCAACCACCTGCTGCGGCCGGGCACACATCACTCTGCAATGTGATCGACATCACAGATAGCGTTCCGCGCCGGTGTTGTACTGCTTGCGGAGCGTCGCTGTGTGCCTGGCAATTCCCGGTAAGGTTCTTGAAATTTCAGAGCTTGGTCCGCTGCGGTCCGCCCGCGTGCAGTTTGGCGGGATCGTGCGCCAGGTTTCGCTGAACTTCGTGCCTGAGGCGGGACTCGGCGACTATGTGATAGTCCACGTGGGCTTCGCGATCAGCAAGGTGGATGCCGCCGAGGCCGAACGCACCTATAAGCTTCTGGAAGAGATGGGAGCTCTCGAGGGGGAATTGCCACCAGCGGAAGCGTAGTCCCTACCGTTTGAAACGAGGTCCCGGGCCCTCGATCTTTAGACGTTCGATCTTTGATTCTTCGCTCTCCCTCCCCTGTTCTTGCCCTTGGTTGAGGCGGATTTCGCGCTAGGTCACATCATGATGTGATCTTTGTCACCGTTCGGCTGTGGACCCGTGGTTAAAGTCAAGCCTGCAGGTAGTTTGCCCATGAAATACCTCGACGAATACCGTGACCATCGCATTGCGCAGGCGTTGGTGGCCGAGATCGCGCAGCGCACCACCAAGCCTTGGGTGTTGATGGAGATTTGCGGTGGGCAAACGCACACCATCATGCGTTACGGAATCGATGAGTTGCTGCCGCGCGGGATTGAACTCGTGCATGGCCCGGGATGTCCGGTGTGCGTCACGCCGCTCGAAACCGTCGATAAGGCGATAGCGTTGGCGCTGCGCCCGGACGTCATCCTGGTCTCTTATGGCGACATGCTGCGAGTGCCGGGCTCGCATTCCGATCTGTTGCGGGCGAAAGCGCAAGGCGCGGATGTTCGCATCGCGTACTCTCCTACGGAAGCGGTAAAGATCGCGCGCATGAATCCAGACCGGAAAGTCGTGTTTCTGGCGATTGGCTTCGAGACAACTGCTCCGGCAAATGGAATGGCGGTGTGGCAAGCGAAGCACGAGGGGATCACTAACTTTTCGATGCTGGTTTCGCACGTATTGGTGCCACCGGCGATTCGAGCGTTAATGACGACGCGCGACAACCGTGTGCAGGGCTTCATTGCGCCGGGCCATGTGTGTACGGTGATGGGATGTTCAGAGTATGAAAGCCTGGTACGTGATTTCCGGATTCCGATTGTGGTCGGAGGATTCGAGCCAGTCGACATTCTGGAAGCAGTGCTCATGCTGATTCGGCAACTCGAAGCCGGAGAAGCGCGGATGGAGAATCAGTACGTACGGTCGGTGAGCCAGCAGGGGAACTTGCCGGCACAACGGGTGGTAGCTGAGGTGTTCGAGATCGCCGACCAAAAGTGGCGCGGTATTGGACCGATTCCGAAGAGCGGTTTGCGCTTGCGCGAGGAATACGCGGATTACGATGCCAATCGAATTTTTGATTTGGGCGTGATTTCGGTGGATGAGCCGGCGGAGTGCATCAGCGCGCTGGTTTTGCAGGGATTGAAGAAGCCAACGGATTGTCCGGTGTTTGGCATGCGATGCACGCCGGAGAATCCGCTGGGAGCGCCGATGGTGTCCACCGAAGGAGCATGCGCCGCCTATTATCACTACCGGCGCCATGTTGGAAACAGTTCTCAGTTCCCGGTTCTCAGTTCTCAGTAAGGGCGAGAGTCGTTCCTGAGAACTGAGAACCGGGAACTGAGGACTTTTCAGGAGAGAGCGTGTCCGCGAAGACCGACGAATTGAAATTCGAACTCAGTTGCCCGGCACCGCTCCCGGCCAAGGATACGATACTGCTCGGGCACGGCAGCGGCGGCAAACTGAGCGCCGAGTTGATTCGCGACATTTTTCTGCCTGCATTTCAGAATCCTGTGCTGGCACGTTTGGACGACCAAGCCATAGTGAACGTGAACGGGCAGCGTCTGGCAATCACGACCGACTCTTTTGTGGTAAAGCCGTTGTTCTTTCCTGGCGGCGACATTGGGTCTCAGCAGTGCATGGCACAGTCAACGACTTGGCCATGGGTGGGGCAACACCGCTGTTCTTGAGCGCGGCGTTCATCATTGAAGAAGGATTCCCGATGGCTGACCTTCGGCGGGTGGTGAATTCGCTGCGACAGGCGGCGGCTGACGCCGGAGTGCAGGTGATTACCGGTGACACCAAGGTTGTCGAGAAAGGCAAAGGCGACGGGCTGTTTATCAATACGACGGGAATCGGAGTGGTGCCGCAAGGAGTCGACCTATCCGCTGACCGCGCCCGGCCTGGAGACCAGGTCTTACTCAGTGGTTCGATCGGAGACCACGGCATCGCGATTCTGGCGCAGCGGGAAGGGCTGGAGTTTGAATCACAAATCAAGAGCGACAGCGCCGCGCTGCATACGCTGGTAAGCGACATGCTCAAAACGACCGGCGCAATCCGCTGCATGCGCGATCCGACGCGAGGCGGCGTCTCAAGCACGTTGAACGAGATTGCGGATAGTTCGCGCGTAGGCATTGAACTGGAAGAGAGTTCCCTTCCCATTCATGAAGAAGTTCGTGGTGCGTGAGCGTTCA
>CAVRYB010000089.1:0-36035 GCA_963725295.1 uncultured Acidobacteriaceae bacterium | reverse complement strand
TCTCGCACGCGCTCGGTCGCCGTTGTCAGTCTTTGGCTGTAGAAGCGTCGGCATCGCGCCGGAAGGAATGTCGACGGCGATGATCGGAGCGGCAGACTGATTCATCCTGGCGATTGCTGCCGAATACAGCGGACTCACCGGCGGCCGAAAACCCGTGCCGAGGATGGCATCGACAATCAGGTCGGATCCGAAGACTTCGGCCGACGCCGGCGAATCGAACTGGCTGGGCTCGTGTGCGATCTGCGGCGTGAGATTCATCGACTGCAGCCGCTTCGACAATTTGTCGAACATGGCCGCAGCGTCTCCGCGAAGTTCTGCCGGGTCGCAAAGGAGCAGAACGTGAACAGCGCGGCCGGCCTCGACGAGCTTGCGGGCGACTACGAATCCATCGCCGCCGTTATTGCCTTTGCCGCAGACGACTCCAACACGCTTTGCCTGCGGGTAGTCGGCGAGGATGAAGCGGGCGACGGCTGAACCGGCGTTCTCCATCAGCGTGAGAGATGGCACGCCGAAGCGCTCAGAGGTGACGCGATCGACCTCACGCATTTCGGCGGCGCTGACGATTTTCACAGCTGCGCTCCGGCGGTAAGTTCGAGTTCGCGCAGTTGTTGTGGCTCGCCCATGGCGATGAGGAAATCGCCGGCTTCGATGCGGTCGTCAGGCGCGGGATTGAAGTGCATGCCGGCTTCGCGCTTGATAGCGAGAATGATGACGCCGCGATCCTGGCGAATGCGTGAAGTTTCGATGGTCTTGCCGGCGAATGCACTACGCGGCGTAATCGGCACTTCACCGATTTCAAGATCCATGCCGAGATGTGTGGTAGCGGTGTCGAGAAAGCTGACCACGTGCGGGCGCAGAAATGATTGAGCGATACGCTGTCCAGCAAAAGTATAGGGCGAGACAACCGAATCGGCGCCGGCACTACGCAGGTGCTTCTCGGCCATTTCTTCGCTGGCGCGGGCGATGATACGGAGGTTGGGATTCAGGCTGCGGGCAGTGAGCACGATGTAGAGGTTGGTGGCGTCGGTGGTGGTGGCTGCGACGAGGCCGCGAGCGCGTTCGATCTGCGCGTCACGGAGCGTCTGCTCCATGGTGGCGTCGCCCACCAGCATCAGCCAGTCTTCGTGGGCAAATTTCTGCGCCTTGGTCTCACTGTTTTCGATGATGACGAACGGTGCGGGACGCCGGGCCAACTCGCGGGCGGCGCTACGGCCGACGCGTCCGGCGCCGCAAATGATGTAGTGACCGTTGAGACGGCCAATGTCGCGCTCCATGCGGCGCCTTCCAAAGAAGCTCTGCAGCTCGAATTCTAGCAAAGCCTGGGTGAGTGATCCGATGAGGAGGAATAAAAGCGAGACGCCTCCCAAGATGATGAGGACATTGAAAACACGTCCGGTGTGGGAGAGCGGATGGACTTCCTGGTATCCGATGGTGGTCAGGGTGGTGACGACCATGTAAAAGCCATCGAACCATGGCCAACCCTCGATGTAATGAAAGCCGACCGTTCCAATCGCAACCACAACCGCCAGAGCGGCAGCCAGGAATTTGAGATGGCGGAGGGTCCTCATGTCGTCGTATTGCCGCGGGGGAGTGCGCGACAGGTGAGTATAGCGCCGGGAGATGGATGGGCGGCAGTGATGAGTCACAGCACGGGTTTGAAGAGGCCTTCCTCAGCCCGAAGAAAGTTTACTGAACAAGGCGCGCCGCGCGGAATTCTCCCGCAGCAGGACCCCAGGTTACCGCGCCAAGGACGGGCGCGAACCTGGGGCACAGCCAGAATCCTACTAATCGCGCGGTGGCCTAGGTTGTAATATCCATCGCGGGAATCGAGATTTACAATCTTGATGAATTCGGGCTTGATGAATTCAGGAGAATTTTGCCGTCCCTGGCCATGCCATGAAACTCTCGGTCGTCATGCCGGTGTACAACGAACAGGCTACGCTGCGCGAAGTGGTGGAGAAGGTGCTTGCCGTCAAGCTGGAAATTGAATTGATTTGCGTCGATGATGGCTCACGCGACGGATCGCGTGAGATTCTCGGCGAATTACAGTCGGAGCACGCGCAGATCCGCGTGGTGTTGCAGCCGCAGAACATGGGCAAGGGCGCGGCTTTGCGGCGCGGCATTCAGGAAGCGACCGGCGACTTTGTCATTATTCAGGATGCCGACCTGGAGTACGATCCGGCGGAATATCCGCTGATGATCGAGCCACTGATTCAGGGCAAGGCGGATGTGGTGTTTGGATCACGCTTTCTCGGTGGGGCACCGCATCGTGTTCTCTACTTCTGGCACTCGGTCGGCAACAAGCTACTGACGCTGCTTTCCAATTGCCTCACGAACATCAACCTCTCGGACATGGAGACCTGCTACAAGGTGTTTCGCCGGGAGATCATTCAGGCGATCCCGATCGAGGAGAACCGGTTCGGGTTCGAGCCCGAGATTACGGTCAAGGTGGCGCGGCGAAACCTGCGCATTTATGAAGTGGGAATCAGCTACTGGGGACGTACCTACGAAGAAGGCAAAAAGATTGGATGGAAAGATGGCGTGCGCGCGCTGTATTGCCTCTTGAAATACTCGATCCGCGAGCGGCGCACGGCAGCGGTTGCTCGATAATCTTTCTGGTGGTGAGTCGGTTTGAAAGACAGATACCCCTAGCGGCTAAAGCCGCGGGCGAGAAGCTTCTTTCGCCCCTCCGGGGCTCGCGCTAGCTCCGCTCTTACCCACAGCTTGCGCTGTGGGCTGTATTCTCACGCCGCTTCGCGGCTGTCAGTGGGCTGTATTCTTGCACCGCCTTCGCGGCTATCGGTTCTCGCAGCGACTCGTCTATTGGTGGGAGTATTTCTGCTTCAGGCGACCCTTGTATGGGTTTGCGCTTTGGTGAATCTGGGCTCCGCCGCCTCCGTTGGTTCCACCTACTTTAATGGGAGGACTGGAGCTTTCCTTCAACGGCTTGACGGCCGCGGTTTTTGGTTTGCCGGTCGCGTGAGCCGCTGAGCTATGGGCTGACTGGCGCTCGAGCGTTTGCAGATCCTTCGAGTTCGCGGCCGCGGATGTCCCCACGGTGGACGATTTCCCCACGGGCATGGAACTTTTTCTTTGCGGGCTTATCGGAGGGCGAAGGCTTGACCTTGAAGGTATTGTTTTGCTGAGCCACTCCACTGAGACACAACCCTGCTGTTAGGACGGCCACCGCTAAAACTCTCATAATTCAAAACTCCTGCCCGAAAAACGATTCGCGGTTGACCCGCTGCTTCGACCCGCTCATACGTGTGATGCGCGAAACCTCCTCGCGCTCTTCATTGATGTTAAACCCCGGAGAATCAGAAATCACTCGCTAAAGAAGGAATAAGAGGTTACCGAATGTGACTTTCGGGTGGCCGACTCGCTGGAGGACGGTGCTAATCGTTGAGATCCAAAGAAGTTACGGATTCAAGAGCTTCGACTCCCCTTCGCACCATAGTTCAATCGCAGCGTGACTTTTAGGCCCGCCAAATCTTGGCCAGATGCCGCGCCCAGCTGGGGCTTTCGCGATCTATGTCGCATGGCTGCCGGAGGTGAAACTGATACTGCCAAGGCCGGAGGTTAAGGCTTGGTGACTTGAGATCCCCCGCCGTTAAAGCGGCACGTAGAGGCCAAATTGAACGGTCATAAGCTGAACCGACTCTTAGCCCTCACTCTGATTCTTACTAGTGGTCTGATCACGCTCACCGGGTGCGGCGCACTGCAGGCTGGTCAAAGCGGCACGGGCACCGTTAGTCTCGGGAGCTCGAGTCTGGATTTTGGTTCCGTGGTCATTGGCAGCACGAAAACCCTCTCGAACACGATTACGAACAACACGTCATCCTCCGTCACCGTTGCTGCTCTTCAGGGGACTGGTTCTGGCTTTCAGATCAGCGGCATCACCTTGCCGTTGACGATTGCGGCCGGTCAGTCTATCTCCTTTAATGTTCAGTTCCAGCCGACGACCAAGGGCGGCGCATCGGCAACGATCTCTTTCCAGGATCAAAATTCTCAGACGCTGGTTACGCTGACGACGACAGCGCAAGGTGTGACGATCGGACAGCTGACGGCCAATCCCACGCAGATCACTTTTGGCAATACGCAAGTCGGGACCAACCAGACTGGCAGTGTGATTCTCACGAATACGGGCGGTAGTGACCTGACGATCACGACGGCCACGATGAGCGGCGCAGGATTTTCCCTCACTGGCTTCTCGCCTCCGGTCACTCTTCAAGCCGGGACAACGACATCGTTTACGATTATTTTCGCGCCACCGACCAGCGGCAGCTATAGCGGCAGCGTGACACTTGCGACGACATCCGACGATCAGACCGCCAACGTAGTCGTCAGCTTCACTGGAGTCGGCGTGGCGCCGGGAACGCTGGCGGCCAATCCTTCCAGCCTGGCATTCGGAAGCATCCAGGTGGGGACGACGAGCAGCAAGTCCGAAACGCTGACCAATACGGGATCGACCGCGGTCAACATTTCACAAGCGACGGTGAGCGGCGCCGGATATTCGATCAGTGGCCTGAGTCTGCCCGCCACGTTGAACCCGAATCAGAGCGTTAGCTTTACCGTCAGTTTCGATCCGACAGCCTCCGGAGCTTCGAACGGTTCGGTGAGCATCGTTTCTAACGCATCCAATTCGCCGCTCAGTATTGGACTTTCGGGTACGGGGCTCACGGCGGGTCAGTTGGTTTCGAATCCGGCGAGTTTCAGTTTTGGGAACGTCCAGGTTGGAACTTCGAAATCACTCAGCGGAACGCTGACGAATTCCGGGGGTTCGAGTCTCACGATCTCTGCAGCCAGTGCCAGCGGCGCAGGATTCAGCTTGAGCGGACTAAGCCTTCCTGTAACTCTCAATGCAGGTCAGAGCACGTCATTCACAGTTCTCTATTCTCCGACGGCGACGGGCGCGGCGAGTGGCAACGTGAATGTCACTTCCAACGGCGGCAATCCGAGCTTGAATATCGCGCTTTCCGGTACGGGTGTAACGCAGGGAACGCTGACTCCAAATCCGAGCAGCTTGGCGTTCGGCAACGTGCAAGTCGGCAACACTTCGAGCCTGTCGGAAACATTGACGAATACCGGCGGGACCAGCCTCACGATCACCGCTGCAAGCGCTAGCGGAACCGGATTCAGTTTGAGCGGTTTGTCGTTGCCATTGAGTTTGAATGCTGGACAGAGCACATCATTCAGCGTGAGTTTCGCTCCCACCGTGGCTGGCTCAGCTAGCGGGAATGTCACGATTACTTCGAATGGTTCTGATTCGACGTTGACCGTCGGACTCTCGGGGACTGGTGTGACGCAGGGTACGCTGAGTCCGAACCCCAGCAGCCTGGCATTTGGCAACGTTCAAGTCGGTAATAATTCGAGCTTGACGGAGACACTGACGAATACGGGTGGAAGCAGTCTCACGATCTCGGCCGCGAGTACGAGCGGCGCTGGATTCAGCATGAGCGGATTGTCATTGCCCTTAACGCTGACGGCTGGGCAGAGCACGTCGTTTACGGTCAAGTTTGCTCCGACGGCCGGCGGGGTGGCCAGTGGCAGTGTGAGTATCACGTCGAACGGAGGCAACCCGAATCTCAGCATCTCGCTCTCCGGCACAGGGGTGACACTGGGTACGCTGTCTCCAAACCCCAGCAGCCTTGGGTTCGGCAACGTGCAGGTCGGCAACAGCTCGAACCTGTCGGAGACGATCACCAACACGGGCGGGTCTTCGGTCACGATTTCGCAGGCGAGCGTTACGGGAACAGGCTTCTCCATCAGCGGCCTGACGACACCTCTAACGCTGAATGTGAATCAAAGTGTGACCTTCACGGCGACTTACACTCCGGCGAGTGCGGGAGCGGCGAGCGGTACGATCGCGATCACGTCCAACGCATCGAACTCGCCTCTGAACATTGGTCTTGCGGGAACAGGAACCGCGCCGGGGACACTCGCCGTCTCTCCGACGAGCCTCAGTTTTGGCAATGTGACGGTTGGCTCGAATTCAGCGCTGAATGGCAGCCTGACGGCCAGTGGTGCGGCTGTGACGGTGACCTCCGCGAGCATCAACAACAGCGAGTTTGTGCTCTCCGGCATCTCGTTGCCGGTGACCATTCCAGCTGGCCAGTCCGCACCGTTCACGGTCACTTTCACGCCGCAAGCCACAGGATCGACCTCGGCGTCATTGACCTTCACGAGTAATGCATCAAACTCTCCGGCTACGCAAACCATGACTGGAACGGGAACAGCGCCCACGCAGCACAGCGTGGATCTCACCTGGAACGTCTCGTCGGGAGCTACTGGTTACAACATCTATCGCAGCACAGTGTCGGGTGGTCCGTACACGATGATCAATGCGTCGCTCGACGCTACGAATGCGTATACCGATAGCACGGTGGTTTCGGGACAGACGTACTACTACGTGGCGACGGACGTGAACTCTCAGAGCCAGGAGAGCGGATACTCAAATCAGGTGCAGGCGGTCATCCCGACGCCGTAGGCTAAGTAAATAATCGTGTCGACCCACAGCAACCTACCGCAGACGCTTCCGTGTGCCGTGAGAACTGATCTTTCGCCACTCTGGGGCTTGTCGATGCCGAGCTCCTAACCCACGGCTTGCGCCCCTTCGGCAAGCTCAGGGCAAGCTGTGGGCTGCATTCTTACGCCGCTTCGCGGCATATTAAGGAATCACGGCACGGATTTCTTTGGAATAGCCGCTCTCGCGACCCTTCTGGTCGATGCTTGTGACGACATAAAAATAAGTGCGGTCGCTATTCACAAGATGATCCTCAAAGGGCGGGCCCGACACGTTCGCGGCTAGCCTCGCGTACGGACCACCAGATTTGGTGCTGCGATAGATGTTGTAGCCGGTGATTGGAGTGCCTGTGGTGGTCTTGGGTGCATCCCAATTAAGGGTGACCCAATGAGGTTGGGGTTTGTGGCAGCCGAGTACGAGAGCACAAGACAAGCCGCCGACCGCTAGCAGGAACCGGAACCTCATAGTCGCTAAGTTAACTGGACGAGGTCGCCTCCGTCCAGCAACTGTATGAAAAGCCTGACTCTTAGTCGTGCGGCCCGGAAGGTTGCATGTTTTTGCAACTGTTGCAGGAAGTATCATCTTGACACAGCCGTAACAAAGGCCGTTAAATAGCACCTGGCGTATAAGAATTGCCGGGAAGCTTCCCCCGATACTCCCCTTACCTGGCGATTCTGCAAAGCACAACAAGGGAGTATTTAATGAGCAAGATCAATCGAAAATGGTGGCTGGCGGCGACACTGGTTGTCTGCATGGCTCCTGGTGCGTTCGCAGACCGTGGCAGACAAGGGTGCGATCCGCACTCGAGGAAACCCTGTCAACAGGTCCCGGAGGGTGGCACGGCAGTCGTCTACCTTCTTGGAGCTGGACTGACATGCATCGGGGCGATGTTTCTTCGATCCCGAGCATTCAAGCCCGCGCAATAATTAAACGAAACAGAATTTGGTATCACACCTGCTTTGCGAGATCTCGCATCGCAGGTTTTCTTTTTTGCGGCAGATTTCTTGCGCTAGATCAGACGCAGGGCATTTTTCGCAGTGCTCGAGAAAGTTTGGAGCGGGTGGGACGGAATCGGCACCGCCGCTGTAACCCTGGTCGGGTCCATCGCCTACTTCACCCGCAGCGAACTCTTTCACTATACCGGGTTATCGTGGGGATGCACAGACGCGATGGTAACGGGCAGTGGATGACGGCGGTCAGTTGCAGCAAGGCTGAGGTGCGTAGAACGTGTTTTCGCCGATCGAGTGGAACTCGTGCTCTTCCATAAGACCGATTTATTGGACTCGCCCTAGGCGCGATTGTTATATGCGCGCGCGGTCTGCGTGGGAAACAAACCGGACTTCAGAAGAACCATCACCAGCGTGAAGTCTCCCGTCAATTCGCAAGCTGCGATGAGCACGACCAGCCAGGTGGCTTGTACGTGGTCATGGACGACGGAGAGCAGCAAGGTCGCCAGCAGTCCAACCAGCAGCACTAAGCCGACAAACACGCGCGTATAAGGTCCACCGAGCCAACGCCGCAACGTCTCACGCGCTGCGGGCACCGATCGGTTCATGCGGAGAAGGTAACCCGCCAACATGATGAAATTCGCGACCAGCAGGGCGTGCTCGATATTCGGAAGAAAAGCGGGAACGATGTCGCCCCTGAGTTCGCGAACCGTCAACGATAGGGTCGCTCCACCTAATGTCGCGTACATTAGGAGCAACAATGGGAGCAGCCAGGACCGCCAGAAGGCAACTCCGGGGGAAGCCTTCATTACGAAACCGTCGTAGAACATGATGAAAATCGCCGACAGCACGGCGACTACCCGCGCTGCATTGTTGATCGTGTCCGACATTTGCCACGCAGGACCCAGGACTCTCGGCAAAAGCAAGAGCAGGCCGCTCAGAGCAAAGAAGCCCATCGCCCAGATTCCGCGTGCGATCCACGAACGATCGGGACGCATGGCGGCGCGCCAGAAGCGTTCGGGCCTGCCAAGAAAGAGCAAGTGCGCGGTGTTCTTGCCGACGACAACGATCAGGTAGCCGACGATCATGCCAGCCGTGTGATCGGTCAGCAAGGACAGCACGAACAGTCCTGCTCCCAGGCCGCCCAGGAAAAAAGCAGTGCCGATCAACCAGTTCCAGAATGTCTGACGGTAGTAGCCGAAGGCAAAGCGGTGATCCGCGATGCCGATGCTTGGTGTAGTCACTCTCTCCCGTGCCTTTCTCGCCTGCTTCTCGCGGCGCCTCTGACTATTCGTCCAGGTAGAACACATTTGGCCTGGTGTTATATTCCGGCGACAGCGTCCAGCCGTTGCGTTCTTTGACGAGCTTCTGCAGCTTGCCGTCGGGATCCTCGACGTCTCCGAAGATGCGGGCGTCGGTTGGGCATGTGATCACGCACGCTGGATCGAGTCCTCGATCGACGCGCGGAGCGCACAAGGTGCACTTGATGTTAGTTCCCTCTTCGAAGTCCATGAACTTGATCGCTTCGTAGGGGGTTAGGCCGTCGGTTCCGTATCCGTGTTTTAGCATGCCCTTAGCGACGAAGTGACGGTTCATGTATGGGCAAGCTACGTTGCAGGCACGGCAGCCGATGCACTTGTCCTTGTCGACCATCACAATGCCATCGGCACGGATGTAGGTGGCACCAGTTGGGCAGGCTTCGGAACAGGGTGCGTCCGAGCAGTGATTGCAGAGCACGGGAAGGAAGGTACGCTTGGTGGCGGGGTAGGTCCCGACTTCGCGGGTTACGACGCGGGCAAAATGAATATTCTCGGGCGTGCCGTTTTCCTGTTTGCAGGCCAGAGTGCAGGCGTTGCAGCCGATGCACCGTTTCAGGTCAATCACCATTCCGTATCGAGCCATGTGTGCTCCGCTAGCCTCCGTGCAGGTGGCGCAGGATCGCCATGGTGACGACCTCTTCGCCTCCCTGAAGCCGCTTGTTTAATTGATCTGCTTTCAAACTCAAGCCGTCGACTACGACGGCAAAATCGCCACGCAACTTTCCGTCGCAGACAAGGTTGTCGTAGAGCGTGCGGCCATCCAACGTATTCAACTGCCGCAGCAGGTCGGCTACGGTGGCGTCCTCGAACTCGACGACACGGCGGCTGAAGCCCAGCATCTTGCGCGTTGTTCCGAGGGCTGCGATGTTTGCTGTGGCCATTTCGCCTCGCTTGGCCCAGGTTAGCGCCCAAAGAGCGGGCGCGAACCTGGGGCACCGTTCGCTTCTACGCTTGAATTCGTTCCAGCCGTACGCGTGCCGTCGATTCCAGGCCGCCGGTGGCACTGTCGGTATAGCGCATCGATCCAGTCAGCAGCCGGTTAAAGTGCGTGCCGCGTTGCTTCGCCCGGTCATTGGTTACAACGTAGCGCGTTAGAGTGTTGCTGACTCCGACTACCTGCGGATGAATTCCTTCGACTACCTGCGCATTGCCATCGATGCTTCCTGCCGGTGAGGTCAGTCGAATGCGGTCGCCAGTTTTGAGGCCCAGTTTTCGTGCGGTCACAGGGTTGATCAGGACACCGCCGTGGATGGCGTCTTTTTCACTAACCTCGGAGAGCCACGGCATCACCATCGTGTCGGCGAAGGTGTGGAGGCTCTCCTTGAAAGTGATGGCGAAATATTCGAAGCCTGCTTTTCCGTCATCGATGACCTGAGAATTTTTCCAGAATGGCAGAGGCTTGTAGTTGTCGAGCGGCCAGTCTTTCAATCCGACTTCGGTCAATCCGACTTCGGCGAACTTGCGGCGCATGTCGTCGCCGGTGCGCTGAATGAACTCGAAGTAGAACGGGATGCGCAGATCTCCGTAAGGCATGTAGGTTTCTTCCGGCGTGCGATAACGGACGGAATGTCCGTGCACTTTGAACCAGTCGAGGCCTTTGTCATCGCCATAAACGCTGCGGGCGTATTGATCCCAGAATTCATCGGTGCTGTAGTGTTTTTCGGGATCGAGGAGATATTTCGGCTGAGTCGTGTATCCGCACACCATGTTCAGAACGTCATTCCAGTCGTCGCGGAATCCAATGCGCTCGGCGAGTTCGGTCAGAATGTCGTAGGCGTCGCGGGTATCGCCGACGGGCTTGACGACCGGTTGGCGGAGAGAGTGGCCAGTGACGGCGGGCGGCTCCAGACAATTGAGCAGAGTCGACTCGAGGTACGTGTGAGCCGGAAGGAAGACATCTGCCCATTGGGTCGACTCGGTGTGCTGGATGTCGATGGCGACGACGAACTTCATCTTCGCCATGATCTTTTCGACCTTGTCGGTCTCGGGCAGGTTCCACAGCGGATTCGAGTGATAGAGCAACACGGCCTCGGGCTCATAGTTCAGACCGAACTTCTTCGGCTCGAGCAGTGTTTCGGTGTTCAGTTGGCCGGCGTCAAAGCCGATGGGAAACCACTCCATTAAGTGCGTTGAGTCGGGTGGATATTTGAATGGAGGTGCCGGGTGCAGTTGGTGCGGCTCCGGCTTCAACATGCCGTCTTCTCCGGGATGCACGAAGAAGCCGCGATGATCTAGCGGCACACCGAGGTGGCCGCCCGGCACGTCAATGTTGCCGACCAGCATGTTGATCATCTTGTAGGTCAGGTTGTCGAACAGGCCGTTGGCGTGGGATTGGGAACCGCGATAGTAATTCAAAGCCGCCGGCCGGAAGGGATAGGTCTTCCCTTCGATTTCGATGGTGGCGCCAATCTGCGCGGCGTCGACGAACTCCTTGGCGATGCGACGAATGGTTTCGGCTGGCACCGTGCTTACTTCCGACATGCGTTCGGGCGTGTGATCGGCTAGCAGATCCGCCCATACCTGGAATCCAGTGCGAACGCGGGTGCCGTCAACCGTGAACGAGCCTTCCAGCGCCATATTTTCAGCGGCCACTTCATCCCATGGACGAGCGTCGCCGAGCTTACGATCCCAGGCCAAGGCCTTGCCGTCGGCCGAGCGCAGCAGGTAGCCATCATCTTTGACGAGGTAGGGAGCGTTGGTGCGATCGCGCAGGAATTGGCGGTCGTAACGCTTCGACTCGTGGATCAACACGTGAGCCATGCCTAAGACAAAGGCGCGATCGGTGCCCGGCAACGTTGGAATCCACTCGTCGGCTTTGGCCGAGGCAATCGAGCAGCGTGGGTCGAGGCTGACAACTCGCATGCCGCGCATGCGGGCGTCGGCCATTCGCTTGGCGCTGCCGGAAAGATGGAGATGTGAAGAGAAACCGTCGCCTGATCCGATTTGAATCCAGTAATTGCAGAGATCGAAGTCGTTGATGGCGGCGAAAGAACCATCTACGCTGCCGTTGACGGGATGGTAGGAACCACCGCAGTAATTACCCAGCGACGTGAAAAAGTTTGGTGAGCCGAACGCAGCGGGCCATCCCCAAAGGAGAATTCGCTGGAAATCACCGATGGCGCAGAGCAGCTTGCGCGGATCGTCACGGCGCACTTTGCCCAGTTCGCGGGCCGTAATCTCGTAGGCTTCGTCCCATGAAATCTCGACCCACTTGGGATCAACACCTGGACCTTTGACGGGATTGGTGCGCTTCAGGGGCTTTCGGACTCGCTGCGGGTCGTAAAGCCTGGAGATTCCGGCGTTTCCCTTGGGGCACAACTTGCCGAGATTGTCGGGGTTGGTCTCGTCGCCTTCGATCTTGAGCGCGACTCCGTCCTGGACATAAACCTTGATCCCGCAACCGTGCAGACACATGCCGCATGTGCTCGGGATCCACTTGCCTTCTTTATTCTCTAACGGGACTGCTTGCGCATTCGCCATGAAGCCCCCACTGCACTAGCCTGTGGAGGGACTTATATGACGATTGGGAATTTTGGGCTGTGATTACAATCACAACAGACTGTGAGGAGGATGGCGAATTTTAGGCGAAGCTGGGTCCATCACGTCACAATGGCTCCTTGTAGCACGGATTTTTGCCGAGGTACCCAGGTTAGCGCCTGAGGAACGGCGCGAACCTGGGGCACATTGCGAGTGGTTCGTCGAAGTGAATCAAAGGCGGCGAACGATTATGTCGGCGATGCGCTCGCCGGTATGGCCATCCCAGAGAGGCGGGACGGTTCCCTTCTTGGCTTTGCCCGCCAGGACGCGGGATAGTTCTGCATGCAGTTTGTCGCGATCACGGCCGACCAGGACGTTGGTTCCCATGGAAACCGTGATTGGACGTTCGGTATTCTCGCGCATGGTGAGGCAAGGCACGCCGAGGTAAGTGGTTTCTTCCTGAATGCCTCCGGAATCGGTGATCACGACGGTCGCACGCGATTGCAGTCGGAGAAAATCAACGTAGGGGCAGGGATCGAGCAAACTCAGTTGCCCGGCATTCAGTCCGAAATCTTCAATTCTCTTGCGGGTTCGTGGATGGGCCGGGAATACGACGGTGAGATCGCGATTCACTTCGAGCAGGGATTCGAGAATACTCTTGAGCGTCGCACTATCATCAACGTTTGCGGGCCGATGGAGCGTGACCAAGGCATAGCGCTCGGGCAACCCTTCAACTTTTGTGTTCTGTGCCGCTGGCAGGAGCCGCACCAGCGAGTCGATCATTACGTTGCCGACGCGGAAAATCTTCTCGGCGGGGATTCCCTCTCGACGGAGGTTCTCATCTCCATCTTCGGAAGGAGTGAAAAGAAGGTCGGCTAGCTGATCCGTAACCAAGCGGTTGATCTCTTCGGGCATCGTGCGGTCGAATGATCGCAACCCTGCCTCGACATGACCGACGCGGACTCCGAGCTTGGCGCAAACCAGGACGGTCGCAACTGTAGAGTTCACGTCTCCGTATACGAGGACGAGGTCTGGCTGCCGCTCGAGGACAACGGGCTCCAGACGAATCATGATCTCGGCGGTCTGTCTGGCGTGGCTACCTGAGCCTACCGATAGATTTACGTCTGGTTCCGGGATTCCCAGTTGCTGGAAGAAAACGTCGGACATATTCACGTCGTAATGCTGCCCGGTATGGACCAGAGTCTGGGTGACATTCTGGCGGCCCTTCAAGGCACTCAATACGGGAGCAACCTTCATGAAGTTGGGGCGGGCTCCGACGATGTGGAAAATGTTCACGGATTCTCCAGCAGCTTGAGGGCGGTGGGTGATTCTTTCGCCCCTTCAGGGCTTGTCGATATCGCACTCTTCCCACGACTTGCGCCGTGGGTTGCATTCTTGCGCCGCTTCGCGGCTATCGGTTCGCTACGTTTGGACATAGAGTCCATTCTCAGGAGCTTCGTGTCGCCGGGGCATCAGTTTTTCGCAACAACCAGAGCAGCACAACCATCGCAGCCACCGAAACTCCCCAAAACAGGATGCCGCCGTGGTGATGCAGGCTTCCGTTCAGGAATCCCCGGTCTACGCGTGTTCCCAATTCCGCGATGGTGAAGATGCGCAAACCATTTTTTGCTACCGATAATGGCACTGCCGCAACAATCAGCGCTGCTTTGCGCCACCATGACCGCAGAAAGAGGTGGGCAAAGACAGCGGTGGTCACAACCAGAATCATGCTCGATCGTATACTGCTGCACTCTTGTGCGACTTCAATATCCAGCCCCGGAATCGAGACCATGACTCCGTCCTGGGTTGCTGGCACGCCAATCAGCCGGAACATGATTCTAGTTGCGAGTGCAGACTGCTGCTGCAGGAACTCGACGATCCTGGCCAAGACCGACTCCGGAACTGGGACCATCAAGAGCAGGAAACAAAGAGGAAACAGATATGCTCTGACGGTTCTTGTTCCAAAACAAAAGATAACACTCGCAAACCACCAGACAATTAATCCAAACGTTGCCGCCGACAAGCCGACAATGCCGGGAGCGGCGGGAAGCTTCCAGTGTGCGTACAATCCGATTGCCAAAGCGATCGCGAGAAGAATGGTACCGAGACGCATGCCGGGTAGCGGTTGAGTGCTCGGCGTCTTCGAATCGAAGTAAATGAGGGCGACCGCGAGCGGGAGAATCAGGAGAACGTGGGTATATGCATCGTTCGACAACGCGAGCCGGTACAGGCTGGCCAGATCGCGCCACCAGATCGCGGCGGACAGCGCGCAAAGAGAGGAGAAGACGACATATTGGGTTCGAGCGGTCACGATGGGTTAGCTGCGCCTTCTCGATCTAGCTACTATTCATTGCGGGGAGCGCGTTGATGCTGCACTCCGCGAGGGGTCTGACGGCTAGGTGCCGAACGATTCAACCGCCTGATCTTCGTTTTCGAAGATCATAAAGAGGTTGAGGACACCAATCAGCCGCAGGGTCTGGGTTACGAACTTTGAGGGATTGACCAGGCGCAGGTCGCCGCCGCGTTGCTTGGCGGAAGTAAACGCCTTCATCATGACGCCGATCGCGCTCGAGTCGAGCATCGGGACCTCAGCGTAGTTAATCACCATCTTTACATCTCCCGCGGCAAGGGCATCTTCAAGGGCCCGGCGAAACGTGTCGACCGAGTCCCCCAGGCGAACCGCCCCGCGGAGTTGGATGATCTGAACCTCTGAAACCCGACGAACCGTAATTTCCATCTTTGAGTCCTCAATTCCCCGATTTCTGATGTGACCAGCCCGCAGCGCTGCAACACGGATTGTATCAATTGACAGCGCCAACGCTGTTTGCTAAAGTTCGCGCTCAAGTTAAACGGAGTCATCATAGTTTTGCAACCACCCCCTCCCCGATCTGCTTCCAGATTTCGTGCGTCGATACAGCATTTCTAAAATGTCAGAGACGGAACCAATCGAGAGTTGCTCCCGCCTACTGAGCGCCATGCTCAGAGAGCGAGAAACCGTGCCGCGCGCCGCTTTGTTAGCCCAGGAGGCAGCCAATTCTGTGGCGGGGGGAGCCGCCGTGGTGTACCTGCTGAGCGGCGAAGACCCGGCCACCTGGACCGCTAAAGCTACAATCGGCGAGATTCGCCTTGACGAGCCGGTCGTGTCCGCCGATTCCGGCACTTTGGGAACGCTGGCGCAACAACAGCAGCCGCTCCTATTTGCCGGCAACGATCTGGTGCGCGAGGACTATGCTCACCTGCACGCCCGCCGGACGCTTGTTTCCCTTGCCTACGTTCCAATTGTGGTGGATGAAACCCTCGTCGGCGCGCTCGAAGTGGCTTCGTTTGAGACGGCGATCACTTCCGCCGATCTCGATATGCTGACTGAGATCGTGCAATATGCGGGGCCGGGATTGGTAAGCGCGGAGGGCTATGAGGCCGAACGTCACGCCCAGTTCCAATCGATTTCCCGGCTGACGCAGCTCTACGATCTCGAAAAGGTCTTCAGTTCTACGCTTGAGATGGATGAGTTGCAATTGCTGATCACCTCTAAGGTTCGCGAGGTACTCGAGGTTCAGGCGGTAAACCTCTGGTTCGTCAAAGATCAGGACGAGCTGCTTTTGATACAACAGTCGGGAAACGATCCGACTGCCGTCGTCGGCTCATCGCAGCGAACTGGCGAAGGCTATGTGGCCGACGTTTCCAATTCTGGCGAACCCCTGCTCATTGATGAAGGAGCGGACGAGCGGTTGCAGAAACGAAATCCCTCCGGGGTTGAGGGTGGACCTTTCTCGGCCATTGTCTGTCCGATGGTCGCCCACGAAAAACAGGTTGGCATCATCGAATGCATCAACAAGATGGACGGGGCCCCGTTCGACGAAGACGATCTGTTTCTGCTGAATTCGATCTCCGAGACAGCCGCGATCGCTCTGAACAACGCGAGTCTCTTGCAGGCTGAACGCAAAGTCGAGATTCTGCAGACACTGGTCCAGGTGAGCGGCGAGATCACATCGACCCTCAATCTTGACCGAGTTCTGCAGGCGGTTGTGAACACTCCCAGCGCGGTCATTCCATACGAACGGGCCTCGATTGCGCTCGACGAACGCGGAAAGCTTCGGCTCAAGGCTATTTCGGGTATGGAACAGATCAACCCGGGAGCCCGCGAGGTCACACAGCTTGAGGACGTGATTCCGGCCGTCGCGAACGTGAACGACGCCACGTTCATCATTCAGCGGGAGGACGACATCATTGCGCCGGAAGAGTCCATGAAGGCGCCGTTCCAGAAATACTTTGAACAGACTGGCATGCGCGCCATGTACGTTCTTCCGCTGGCGGATGACGAAGGACGACTCGGGACGCTTTTGTTTGAAAGCAGCGATCCCGACTTTCTGAACGAAGCACACCTGGAAATGATCCGGGTGTTGGCCGGGCAAGCGACTGTTGCGGTGCGCAATGCCTCCTTGTACAAGGAGGTTCCTTTCATTAGCTTGCTGGGACCGATTTTGCAGAGGAAACAGAAGTTCCTGGCCATGGAGAAGCGCCGTCGTTTGTTGTTTCTGGGCGGTGCGGCGGCCGTGGTTATCTTCCTCGCAGTTTTCCCGGTACCGATGCGCGTGGATGGAGCCTCGACTGTGGCTTCCGCCCGTTCTGTCCAGATTCAGCCGGAGATCGACGGCGTGGTTGGCAAAGTGTTTGTGCGCGAGGGGGAGCATGTTCAGAAGGGCCAAGCGCTTGGTGATCTCGAGGACTGGGATTATCGCGCAGCCCTAGCCGAGGCGCAGGCCAAGTATCAGACCGCAAACATGGAGATGAACCGGGCGCTGGCCAGTAACGATGGCACGCAGGCGGGCATTCAGGGCGTGCAGGCAAAGTACTGGGCATCTGAAGTGGAACGCGCGCGGGAACGAGTTGAGCGGACACACTTGCGGGCGCTGTTTGACGGATGGGTGACCACTCCGCACGTGGAAGATATGGTGGGCCGGCGGCTCGCCGCAGGTGACACATTTGCGGAGATTGCAGACAGTTCCCAGTCTCGCGTCGATGTTGCGGTGGATGAGACCGAGATTTCCCTGCTCCATCCGGGGGCAACCGCAGCGATCAAAGTTGAGGGCTTTCCAACGCAGACTTTTCGGGGCGATGTGAGCGTGGTCAGTCCCAAGAGCCAGGTCGATGGAGATGCTCGCTTCTTTTACGCTCGCGTCGATGTTCCGAATCCGGATGGCCGGTTGCGTCCGGGGATGCAGGGGCGCGGAAAGATCTCGGTGGGATGGCATCCGATCGGCTACGTGCTTTTCCGCGGTCCGATGTTGTGGGTCTATTCCAAGCTCTGGTCGTGGTTCGGATGGTAGGGATAGCAGTCAGGGACACACCTATGATGAGCCTGAGAACAGCGGCGAACATCTTGCTCGTAGTTGGATTGGCGATCCTGCAACTCGCCTGTAGTGATTCAAAGCCTGCGGAAGCGACGCCGGCTCCGAAGCCTGTGGCGAACGCACCGGCGCCACTCCCTGAGCACGAGCCATTCTTCATCGCGTCTGGCCCGCTGATCGTGGAGCATCAGGTCGATGTCGCGGCCCAGCGCGACGGAGTCGTTGCTGAAGTGCAAGCCGAACCAGGGCTCGCTGTGCGGGAAGGCCAGCTACTTGCTCAACTGGATGACCGTCAGATCACAGCGGACCTTGATGCCGCTCGTGCCCGAACTCGGGGCGCTGCCGACGACCTGAAGAACTGGGAAGCAGAATCGAAGGTGCTGGAAGCCGACGCCTCACGTGCACGCAAGATGTGGGAAGCTCAGCTGATTACCCAGGAGCAATATGACCACGCCCGCTACAAAGCGGAGTCCGATCAGTGGGATGTAAAGCGGGCACAAGAAGTGCTGGTCAATGCTCAGCAAACCGAACATTCCCTCGAACTGGAACTTGAAAAGACACGAATTCGGGCTCCGTTCCCTGGCATGGTAGCGCGACGTTACGTTCGAGCCGGACAGCAGGTGGCGAAGGGTGATCGCATGTTCTGGATCACGGAAACGTCGCCGCTGCGGGTGAAATTTACGTTGCCGGAGCGCTTCGCGGGGAGGCTGCAGCGTGGGCAAGTCCTCGAACTGACTTCAGCGGATGCGGGAGATACCAAGTACAACGCGAAGATCACTGAGATCAGCCCGGTGATCGATCCGTCCAGCGGGACCATCGAAGTTTTGGCCCAACTTGTCGGACCAACGAAAGATCTGCGGCCCGGCATGACGACCAGCATTCGCGTCCCCAACCTGCCATGAACCTCGCCGAAGCGCTCGACGTCCTGCCGGAGTTAACAACCGTCACCAAGGGCAGGCGAATCTTCAAAATGGACCCTTCCCTGGTGGGACGGGAGCATATCGAAGAAGGCGCGCCGCTGATTCTTGCGCATATCCCGGGCTCGGTAACTATCTTTCGTTTGACACCAGATCAGTGGAAGCTGGCGCATTTCTTTGACGGTCAGCGATCGTACGACGAAATTGCTGATCTGTTCGTCGCCGATACCGGAACCCAAGTCAGCGGTGATGACGTCCGCATGTTCGCGGAGATGATGGAGGACGTAAAGTTCTGGTACCAGTCTCCACAGGAAAAGAATGCTGCCCTGATGGAGAAGCTGCGCGACCGCCGCAAGAAACAGAAGAAATCCAAAGCCGGAGATATGGCGCACATCGTGGTTGCGCGCTGGGACGTCGATGAGCTGGTCGAGGTCGCGCACCAAAAACTGCAGTTCCTCTTCAAGCCCTGGTTTACCGCTGTAGCGCTCCTTCTTTTTACTTTCACGATCTACGTCTTCGTCACGCACTGGTCGCAGATTGGCGTTGACACTTACGAGTACTACTCGTTTACGGACAAATCCGCTGCCGATCTCGCCGAATTCTGGCTTCTGTTCCTCTTCATGGCGTTCTTCCATGAGTCGGCGCATGCGCTTGTCTGCAAGCACTATGGAGGAGGCGTCCACGCGACCGGCTTTCACCTTATTTATCTGACGCCGGCTTTTTTCGTGGACGTGACGGAAGCATGGGTGTATGCCGACCGCTTTCAACGCGTGGTGACGTGCATCGTCGGTATCTGGACGGAACTGATCATCTGTTCGGTAGCGACCGTCGTCTGGTGGGGGACGCCGCCGGGCGGGGCTGTGCATGACCTTGCGTACAAAGTGATCCTGATCGCGGGAATCGCCGTCGTGTTGATGAACCTGAACCCTCTGGTGAAGCTCGACGGCTATTACGTGATGTCCGAAACGCTCGGCATTGATCAGATCAAAGAGCGGTCGACCGCGCTGGTTCTCGGGTGGCTGCAGAAGCATGTTTTTCGGCTTCCGGTCGATGTGCCGTATGTCAGGCCGGGATTGCGTTGGTTTTTCGTGCCCTATTCCATTCTGTCGGGTGTTTATAGCTACCTGCTGCTTTATGCGGTGGCGAGGCTGGCGGGGAACATCTTCCGGCATTACAGTCCGGAATGGGCATTCGTTCCAACCATCGTCGTGGCTTTCATGATCTTCAAATCGAGAATCATCAAGTTCGGGACGTTTATAAAAACAGTTTATTCAGCAAAGCGAGCAACCATGGATCGATTCACTCCTCAACTTTCTATCGCGGCCGTCGTTCTTGTCGTACTTCTCGGCGTCCCATATTTTCCAGATACGGTGCAGGCCCGATTCATTCTGGAACCTGCGCAGCGGGCCGTGGTTCACGCTGAAGTCCCGGGGACAGTTAGAGAGGTGCTGGTCAGCGAGGGCCAACCGGTCGCTCGCGATAGCGTGGTCCTGCGGTTGCAAAGTCTCGATCTGGAATCGCAGGCAGCCAAGTCTGACGCCGACATGCGAATGGCTCGATCCCGCAGCAGCGATGCACAGATGCACTACGCGAGCATGGCCGACGCCGAACAGGAATTGGAGAGGAATCAGCAGCAGAACCTCCTGCTGACGGACAAAGTAAAACGCCTGGAACTGCGGAGCCCGATTGCAGGGACGGTGGTTAGTGCGCGACCGGAGGATCTGCTCGGTTCACATCTGGGCGTTGGCGCCACTGCCATCGAGGTCGCCGACCTATCTTCTCTGCGGGCACGGTTGTACGTTCCTGAGTCGGAGATGCGGGAGGTACGACCGGGAGAAAAAGTGACTTTACGCCCGGATGCTTATTTCCGGTCGTTGCCGGGCATGGTCAGCGAGATTGGTCTAGCGTCCTCGGAGCTTGAGCCGGGACTCGAACCAAAAACGCAATACAAGGGACTTGTACCGCCGCGGTATTACACCGTTGTGGTCACGGAGGCGAATCCGGATCAGAAGCTGATGTATGGCATGACCGGAACGGCGAAGATTTATACCGTCCGCCGGAGCATCGCAGGCATGGTGTGGCGGACGACCAGCGATTTCGTTCGACGAAAAGTATGGTAGGAGGTAAGGCAGACATCAGAAAAAGCTGAGGCCGCGCAACTCCTGCTGCGCGGCCTCACGTTCGAACCGAGATCGAAAAACCTCTGACCTAGACGAAATTCTTGCTCAGCGAGGCGCCCTTGCTCAAGCTTGCACCCTTGCTCAGGCTTGCGCCCTTGCTCAGGCTTGCACCCTTGCTCAAGCTTGCGCCCTTGCTCAGGCTCGCACCCTTGCTCAGGCTCGCACCCTTGCTCAAGCTCGCGCCCTTGCTCAGGCTCGCACCCTTGCTCAGGCTCGCGCCCTTGCTCAGGCTCGCACCCTTGCTCAGGCTTGCGCCCTTGCTGGTGGCGACGGGGCTAACGGTCGAGTTGCTGGCGATGATGGCCTTCTTGGTAGCCGTCATGTTGTTGATCAGGGACTTTTTTTCGATGCTCATTATGTTCATTTCCTCCGCGGAATTTTTGGGTCTAAATTCTCGACTGCGGGAAGCTTCTGTGGCCCCGCCCTGTCTGTCCTATGTATTAGCAAGGGTGGGGCCAAACCGAACGAGTCGCAAACGCCAGCCGCGCCCTTGCCTACAACCTCTCTTTTTTCAGCACTATGCGGAGAATTGCCGTTGAGCGTCGGGACGAGCGCCAGCCAACAACCTGGCTCGAAAGGTTAATAAACAACCGCTTGAAGGTTAATTTTTGACCAATTTCCTAGCCCTGAAGGCCATACTTCCGGCAGAGATACTTCATTCTTTGGCCGTCAACCCGGAGCAATGCTGCTGCGGCTGATTTTCTTCCTCCGGTTCGATTGAGCGCGGCCTGCAGGTAGGCCACCTCGATGCGAGCCATCTCTTCGTCGAACGCGATTCCCTCTTCAGGAATCAGCAGGGATTCTTGTTTGACCGAGCTGGTGTATAGAATCCCTTGCGGCAGGTGTTTGACGGAGATCATCGGGCCGGGGACCATCAACACTAAGCGCTGCATCAGATTTTCCAGCTCGCGGACGTTGCCGGGCCAGTGATAGTCCTCCAGGACTTCGAGCGCGTCCGTATCCATGCTTTTGGGCGGGAGGCTGTTGGCGGCACAGTAGAAACGCAGAAAGTGATCAACCAGCAACGCGATATCCCCCTTCCGCTCGCGCAGCGGAGGCAAGAAAATCGGAATCACGTTGATTCGGTAATAAAGGTCTTCGCGGAACCGGCCTGCCTGGACGGCCTGCTCGAGGTCTTCGTTAGTCGCGGTAATAAGACGAAAATTGATCTTCTTCGGCGCCTTGCCACCCAGCCGCTGTACGGTGTGCTGCTCCAGAACACGCAGCAATTTACTTTGGAGGCTCAATCCGAGTGTTCCAATCTCATCGAGAAACAGGGTTCCACCGTCCGCCAGTTCGATCTGTCCGGCGCTGGCCTGATGCGCGCCGGTGAACGCTCCTTTCTCGTGTCCAAATAACTCAGATTCGATCAGCGTCTCGGGCAAGGCAGCACAATTTACGCTGATGAACGCTTCGTTGCAGCGTGGGCTGCTGGCGACGATGGCGCGGGCAACCAGTTCTTTCCCGGTACCGCTCTCGCCGCGGATCATCACGGTGGTGCTGCCGGGGGCGACGCGGCCGATGGTGTCATAGACCAAGCGCATTTCGTCGCTGCCGCCGATCAATTCCCCAAAAGAATAGCGGCTGAGCGCTTCCTCGCGAATGCTCCGGCCTTCGATCTCACGGCGGCGGTGTTCCAGAGCTTGCTGCAGATACTCCCGCACCTCGGTGAAGTCCGCTGGAAGTGCGTAGCAATTGGTCATTCCTGCCGCAAGGAATTTGCGACGGGTGGCCTTAATGGTCACCTTACTCAATGAGCGGATCAGGCCGATCAGCACCAGGTCTTCGTCCTGGGCACGCAGCCGGCGGACCAGTTCAGCGGCCGAGTCGGCAAGGCCGTCGGACACATCCAGATCGAGGATCACCCCCTCCACAGCAACTTCGTCTTGCAGAGCGGTGAGACCCTCTTCCGCGTCGATCAGTGTGATATGGAAGTCGGACGCGAGGCTTTCCTGGGCCGCCAGCATGACCGATTCGTCGGTCGTCATTACGGCAATGCGAGCTGCCCCGCTAAAGGGAATTTCCATGGCGATTGGCCTCGAGGCCACACCCTTGACTGCCGGTGTAGGCTGGTGAGTTTTTCACCTCTGGTGGGTAAGAAACAACACCACGAACGGGCCATGAAACATCGTCTCGGGTCAGGGGCCCGGCCAGGCCGACCACTGGTTCATTGGAGTCTTTGTGCCGATCGAGGAACTAGAGAACCTCGTCGATGGTCACGATATCGACTAAGCCATAACAGCCGTAGACGGCCGGTAGAATGCGGTTTGCTGGGTGGGTGCGGCGCAGTTGTGCGATTCGCTCGGTCCCGGCGCGATAAGCCGGGAGATACATTCGGCCGAGCAGGGGATGCTGGCCCCAGGCACCCGAAAGTTTATCCGCGCGCTCTTCGGTAACGAGAAAATCCTGGCGCAGAGTGGCGGCCACCTTCTCGCGCTCCACGTCTTCTCCCCAGGTTAGATAGGATGACTGATTCTTCGCATCATCTTGCAGCAGCGCCAGCAGAACGCCGATCTGCAGATCTTCGTCGGGTAGCTGGTCAATTTCGGTTACTCCGTGCGCAATGAGAATGGCGTTGTTCGCGATTCCTTCGAACAGCGTGGCGGCGCGTGTGTTCATGGTCAACACGGTGGCTTCGAAGCCAGCTTTCCCGCGGACATAGAGATCCTGCAGGTAGGCAAACGTGGTGACGTGGCCGGGCACGACTTCGTGGCTGACTAGTTGCTCGAACTCCGGCACCGAGATTTTCAAAGAAGCGTTGATTTCGTAAGTGGCTTCGTACTGCGGACTGCCGTCGGCGTTGCGGACGCGGCCCAGGTAATTCATGGAGCCAGAAAACCAGGCTTCTTTAATGGGCAGGAATTCAATATTGGCGCGGGGAACGGTCGCGAGTTCCTTGGGTAAGTAGGGAAGTAAATTGGCTGCGCTCAAGTTATCGAAGTGCGCGATTACAGCCGCTCCGAGGGCGCGGACCGAAGCCATCGGGACTACGCGATCGCGCCGCCAGGCATCGACGGACGCGAGCAGGCCTGTGGAACTTGAGGTTGAGTAGCCCGCCCGGCCCAACAACTCAGCCACCCGCTGGCGCTTCGACGTCGGGTCGCTGGGCTCGGGTGCGTTTCCAGTGGATGCCTTGACGCACTCCTCATAAGGCACGCGATTGCCCTTGCCTGCGGTTTCCATCGCGAGTGCCCACATTGTCGTCAGGCAGAGATTCAGGCCATCGAGGTAAGCGCCGCGCAGTCCTCCGATGCGGCGAGCCTCGACGTTAATGTTGTCCAACGCGCGGACGATTCCGGCGCCCATCTCGTGGAGATAGTCCGCGACAGCGCCCTTGTCCTTGCCGGTGATACCGCCAGTGGCTCGCAGGCGTGCGGCCGAGGGCGCCGTGTAGGCCTCGGGCAGCGGCTCATCGGAGAACCATGAGTCGGCGATAAACCGACCCGTGCCGGAGGCGCACATGACGTCGCCGCCCCAAAGCGTATCGATACCGAGCACCGCATCTGCGACAGATCGTCCTAACGCGTCCATGAGCTCTCCTCTACTTATTACCTTCTGCAGGAATCTTCTTTAATGAGCCGAACCACATATACAGACACAGGCCCACAAACAGCAATGCGGAGACGACTTGCGACACGGCATCGTTTGAATAAAACGGCGTCTTGATCAGGTCTTCGCGATAGCCAGGGATAAGACGGAAGGATGCGCCCAGAACACCGCCGAGTGCTCCGCCCGCCATCAGACCGGAAGCGATAATCACGCCACGTTCGCGAATCCTCTTGCCGGCTGTGCCGCTGATTTTTTCGGAGCGTTTGTTCAGGAAGTGCGAGAGAAATCCGCCGACCAGCGCGGGAGTGTTCAGTTCGAGTGGCAGATACATTCCCAAGGCAAAGATCAGCGAAGGCTGACCCAGCATTTCCATGATCAAGGCGATCATCGCGCCGGTTCCGAACAGCAAATATGCAATCGGCTGATGGCTCATGAACCCTTCCACGAGCGCTTTCATGATTGAGGCCTGGGGCGACGCCAGCACGGGCCGCAAATCTCCCGCCAACGCTTCGCCGAACTGGAAGGTACGGGCCAGCATGACGATGGTGAGTCCAGACGCGATGGCAGCGGCGATGATACCCAGGAATTTTACTTTTTCCTGCGCCGACGGCGTCGAGCCGAGCCAGTATCCAGCCTTGAGGTCGGTGATCGCTTGGCCAGAGACTGATAGGGCGGTACACACCATTCCAGCGATTGCCATCACGAAGAACATGCCGGTCGTTCCCGTCATCCGAATCGCAGCAGCACGGCGGAGGAAATAATGATGGTAAGCATGGTCATGCCAGAAACGGGATTACGGGCGACGGTGGCAATGGCGTTGGCCGCCACGGATGTGAAGAAGAACGAGAAGACGAGCGTAAGGGCGACACCGATTGCGACCACGCTCCAAGACGCCGCCAAATGCCCCAGGAGGACAGCCACTCCGATGGCTCCGATCACAACCCCCAGGAAAATGGCCATCATCGGGATGTCACGATCGGTCCGTTCCTCGGTTGACGCCTCGTTCTTACGGAATACCCGGAGTGCAATTCCAAACGACCCGGCGACAATGCGCAGTGACCGGACGATGCCGAAGATGCCCGCCGTTGTAATCGCGCCGACGCCAACGAAGCGAACGTACCCGCGGTAAATCTGTACCGCGGTCATGTGGGAAATCGGAATCGTTGCCGGGTAGACGGCACTGTCCAGATGACTGCCGATAAACCATATCAATGGGACCAGCACCAGATTGGAGAGATGCCGCCAGCGCAAAGGATCATCGAACTGCGCAGACCCATTACGTAGCCCAGTCCGAGGATGAAACCAATCGCGTCAAAACTGAGCACCATACGCGCCCGCTCTGTTCAACGTGCGAAACAACGGCAAGAATTGAAAATCAACGTACTCTTTCCAAACCTGGAAGGTGGTCACGTACAAGCGTGAAGCCGGCGATCCCGGTGGCCTGCAGCAGCAGCTTGGCTTGCGATCCGCCTTTCTCGCCGGTGACCAGCACTTCCGTGATGGCTGTCGCTTCGGGATACGGAAGCAAGCCGTGCATGTCGCGCACGAAATAGCGCCGTAAAGGAATCAGGAAAAGAATGCCGAGGCATCCGCCGGCCAGACAGATGAAAATCGTCTGCACGGGATGCGGGTCGAGCTTCAGGATGTATAACGCCGGAACCGTAAACACGGCGCCAGCCACGACCGAACCGGCAACGCCGCCGATGCCGGTCATGATCACGTTCTCCAGCAGGGTCGACCGGCGGGGATAAAGACGGGCTAGGCCGATGGCCAGAATCGAAATCGGGATGGCCGATTCCATCACCTGGCCGACCTTGAGTCCCGAGTAAGCGGAGGCGACCGTGAAAATGACACAGAGCAGGATGCCCCAGCCGATGGATCGCGACGTTAGCTCAGGCAGATGGGCAGTCGCCGGCACCAGCGGCGGGTAGGATTCGCCGGGCTTCAGAGGGCGATAGGCATTTTCGGGAAGAGATTTCGCTTCGACTTCAGCCATGGGTGAACCAGCCTCCTGACAAGGGCGGACTTTTCCGGCCCAACATGCCGCCTCATCGCGCCTTCCTCGTAAGAATGGCCGCTTATTGTCCCATGGAAGTCAAACATTGAGTGCGGAGACACGGCAGTGATGGGAGTCACAGGCTCAGGAAGTTCATCTTTTTTCGGAGAGAATCGAGGCCCGAGATCCGCGTAGCCCTGTGACTGGAGTAATCGGGACGTCGCTATCCTGCTCTCGGCGCATCTACGGCAAATCTATAATTCGGCTGTGGCCAGACCATCCAAAGGCGCCCAGGTTGTTCCCATTGTATTTGGGCTGATTTTTATGGCCTTTGGAGTCGCTTTCTCCAGCGCCTTTCTCTTCGGCGATCCCAGCCGCGTCCATGGGAATCCCTGGGGAGGAGTGCTGATGAGCGCGATCTTCGCCGTGATT
This sequence comes from uncultured Acidobacteriaceae bacterium, assembly GCA_963725295.1. Taxonomy (GTDB): domain Bacteria; phylum Acidobacteriota; class Terriglobia; order Terriglobales; family Acidobacteriaceae; genus Acidiflorens. The sequence goes on along the minus strand of CAVRYB010000089.1, from coordinate 9,347 downwards.
GGCGGCGGGATCATTTGTGCCGGAATTTATGGTAACCGCAAATTAAAGGAGCAGGCGGCAACCGAGGAATCGAATCCCCAGTCTCCATGGCTGTGGCGGAAGGACTGGGCGGCGAACCGAGCGGAAAGCAAGAATCGCAACAGTGTCTTTGGCCTTTGGGCGGTGGCGATTTTTGTGAACGGAATCGTGTTCACAATCGCGGTCTCGGTCGTGCCTCAACTGTGGCGCACTTCCGCCCCCAAGCCCTTCGTCCTGATTGCCTTCTGTGTAGGTGGAGTCATTCTGGCGGGTGTGGCCATAAGGGCCAGCATCCGGCGGAAGCGTTTTGGGGAAACCTATTTCGAGTTCGCCTCGCTGCCCTTTTCGCCCGGCCGCACGCTGAAGGGCGCGATTCACCTGCGGTTCAACACTAATGCCCGACATGGCATCGACCTGAGTCTTTCCTGCGTGCGCCAGGTCATTACGGGCGGGGGTAGAAATCGTTCCACCCTCCAGAGCGTTCTCTGGCAAGCTGACAAGAATGTGGCGCAAGCATCGCTCGCGCACGGACTCATGGGCGATGCTGTTATCCCGGTGGAATTCATCATTCCGAGCGACGCCTACGAATCGAATCACGACGATCTGAACGATCAGGTGCTGTGGCTCCTGCACGCCCAGGCTGATGTCCCCGGCGTGAATTATCTCCGATGATTTCGAGGTTCCAGTTTTCCGTTTGACGGCAACGTCGGATTCGGTCTCGGCCTCGGCCGCAGAACCGGCGCCGATTTTTCTGAGCGACGTGCAAGGCGCAGCCGCTGCCCCTGCTTTCGAATCCGATCCCACCGACGTGGCCGCTCCGCCGAATCCGAAAGTTGTAGTCTCGGCTGGGATGGACGGCAGCACCGAATTCTATTTTCCGGCGTTCCGCAACCCGTCTCAGATCGCGGTCTTGGTTCTCTTCACCGCGGTGTGGACGACCGTCGTCTATTTCCTCGCGCATTCCAACGCTCCCTTCATCTTCACCATGGTGTTCGGACTGGCGGAGCTCTTCCTGATCTATGGACTGATTCGCTCCACGCTGGTCTCCTGCCACCTCCGGGTGGGGAACGGCAGGATTGTCCGTCGTCGCGCTCTGCTCGGCATCGGCGGGGCGCGTGAATTTCCCTTCTCCGACATTGCTCAGATCCTGGCCGTCACTCAGGCGCAGCAACCGGGCACAAAGGCTTCCTACTCTCTTCGCTTGCAGATGAAGAATGGGGAGAAGGCCACGCTGGTCGACATGATCGCTGACCGCCAGGAGGCGCGCTGGGTCGCCGCCCAACTGGAGAAGTTCGTCGGTCTAAAGCTCGATACCCACGTGGCTGTCGACACTGGGTTTGGCAACTACGGTCCGCCTCCGCAACGCGGACAAGCACCAGCAAGCTCTCTCCCGCGCTTTAGTCGCAATAGTCCGGCCGCAATCGCGGTGGCGGTCGCGTTCTTCCTCGCTTGGACTGGTTTCTTCGGCTACCGTTTCTTCTCGCGCGGTTACAGCAAGCCCATGCGCGTATCCAGGGCGACGGGACCGGTGAAATCTTTTCCGCGCCCGGCGATGCATTCGCCGCTCACGGATGTTGACGTGCAACAGCTGCAAACGCTCCCCGAACAGGCGCAGGCAGAAGAATTGATGCAGGGGGCGATTCAGCATGATACCCGCGCGCTCGAATTGTTCGAGCAGAACATTGGCGGCTGGCACAGTCTCCAGCGCACCGCACGCATGAACGACTTGGAAAGGCGATCGCAATTCTCGACCGACCTGCGCGTTCGTCGAGCCAACGCAGATCTCAACCTGGCGATCAATGGAGTGCCGAAAACTGACGCCTCGGCGGAGTCGCTCATCGCACAGGCGCAAGCCGACTCCACGCATCGGGCCTACAGCGTGTACGCCATGGGAATGCTGGCTGGCCGCGGCGTGAGCTACGACCGCATCTATCCCGTGCTAGTGGACTACGCTAAACATGACCCCAACCCGCAGGTGCGCCAGTGGGCGGTCGAAGGCATGCGCTACCTTGGCACCGACGAAGCTCTGGACCAGCTCTTCGATTCCTTTACGCACGACCCATCCGACGCGGTCCGCGATCGCGCGGGCTGCAACGTATCCGACTGCGGCAACTTCATGCGCAAACAGCGCCTGCGAATGGTGCCCAGACTGATCGAGCTAGCCGGGGATCCCCAAACTACCCCGCAAATGCGCAACTGGGCGTTCCTCGCGCTGAATGAGATCACTGATGCAGCTCTGCCCGCCGATGCATCCGCCTGGCAAGACTGGTATGCGCAACATGGCGCCGAAAAGATGGCCGAGTTCGAACAGTTGGATTGGTGGAAAGTCCGCGGCGATCAGTAGCACCTCCCATAGACCTCACGATCGTTCCTAAGCAAACCGATGCGAGCTGCGCAGGCATTTCTTCTTTGCCTCTAGTAAGGTATTCAGGTTAGTTTTCTGCGGTCCTTTCATTTGGAGGAGCCTCTCTGTGAAATTGCGCTTGGTTGCTTCGTTTGCCGCTTTACTTCTCATGCTGTCCAACGCCATCTTCGTCGCCGCCCAGGATCAGGATGCGGACAAGAAGCCTCAGAATGCTCCGGCTTCGCCGAAGGGCAAATCCAAAAAAGGACAATCAAAAGAACAACCAAAGGATGAGAAGAAGGCGGCACCCGCCGAGGAGAAAAAAGGTGGAATGACCGCGGACACGTTCTCCGGACTCAAGTTCCGGTCGCTGGGACCGGCGGTCGCATCGGGGCGGGTGATGTCCATTGCGGTGAATCCTCGAAACAAGTTGAGTATTACGTGGGTGTGGCTTCAGGCGGCGTGTGGAAGACGGTAAACGATGGCACCACGTGGACTCCGGTGTTTGACGATCAAGGGTCGTATTCGATCGGGTGGGTGACGCTGATCCGAACGACGCTTCGGTGGTGTGGGCAGGAGCGGGCGAGAGCAACAGCCAGCGCAGCGTGAGTTATGGCGACGGGATTTACCGGTCGGACGATGGCGGCAAGAGCTGGCAGAATCTGGGGCTCAAGAAGTCAGAACACATTGGACGCGTGGTGATCGATCCGCGGGATTCGAAGGTTGTGTATGTGGCGGCGGAGGGGCCGCTGTGGGGGCCAGGCGGGGATCGCGGTCTCTATAAGACGGTGGATGGTGGAAAGAATTGGAAGGCGGTGCTGAGCATCAGCGAGAACACAGGAGTAGTGGATGTGGCGCTGGATCCTGCGAATCCGGACATTGTGTATGCGGCAGCTTATCAGCGGCGGCGGCACGTTTTCACTCTGATCGACGGCGGGCCGGAGAGCGCGATTTATAAATCGACGGACGCTGGCGCGACCTGGAACAAGTTGAAGTCTGGGATACCGACAGTGGACTTGGGAAGGATTGGATTGGCGGTTTCACCGGCGGACCCGAACGTCGTTTATGCGGCGATTGAGGCGGCCAGCGGCAAGGGTGGAATTTTCCGCTCCACCGATAAGGGCGCGACCTGGGAAAAGCGCAACGAGTTTGACGCGGGCGCGATGTATTACGGGCGAGTTGTTGCAGATCCCAAGAATATTGATCGCATTTTTGTGATGAATGTGAATTTGCGGCAATCGCTCGACGGTGGCAAGACTTTGAAAAATGTCACGGAGTCGAACCACCACGGTGACAATCACGCGATGTGGATCGATCCGGATAACACGAACCATTGGCTGCTCGGATCGGACGGTGGAATGTACGAAACATTCGACAACGCCGAACACTGGCAGTTCAAGGCGAACCTGCCGACGGTGCAGTTCTACGATGTGGCGGTCGACTACGCACTGCCCTTTTACAACGTATGCGGAGGAACACAGGACTATTTCTCCTGGTGCGGACCATCACGCACTCGCAATGTAAACGGCATTATGAATTCGGATTGGTACATGACGACTGGCGGGGATGGGTTCCATTCGCAAGTCGATCCAGTCGACGCCAATACGGTGTACTCGGAATCGCAATACGGTGTGTTGGTGCGCTACGACAAGCCGACCGGCCAGGAACTCGTGCTGCAACCTCTCGAGGGCAAGGGCGAACCACCGTTGCGCTGGAATTGGGATTCGCCGTTGATCATCAGCCCGCATTCGCACACGAGGCTGTATTTTGCCGCGAACAAACTCTTCCGAAGTGATGATCGCGGTGATACGTGGAAGGCAATCAGTCCGGATCTCGACGCGGCAAATCGACCGCAATAAGTTGCCGGTGATGGGGAAAGTGTGGGGACCGGATGCGGTGGCGAAGAATACATCGACCTCCTTCTACGGAAACATTGTCGCCTTGGCGGAGTCGTCGAAAAAAGAAGGCTTACTCTATGTAGGCACTGACGATGGATTGATTCAGGTGACCAGCGACGGCGGGCAGAACTGGACGAAGTATGACAAGTTTACTGGTGTGCCGGAGATGACGTATGTAAGCCGGCTGGCCGCTTCGCAGCACGACCTAAACACGGTTTACGCAGCGTTTGATAATCACAAAAACAGCGACTTCAAGCCGTATCTGTTGAAGTCGATCGATGCGGGCCGAACGTGGAGTTCGATTACCGGGGATTTGCCGGAGAATGGGCCGGTTCTGGCCTTTGCGGAAGACCCGGTGAGCGCCAACCTCTTGTTCGCAGGGACGGAAAGCGGAGCGTTCTTCACTGTGGATGGCGGCAGCCATTGGGTGCGGTTGAAGGGAGGCCTGCCGACGATTGCAGTCCGGGACATGGTGATTCAGACCCGAGAAAACGATCTCGTTATCGCGACGTTCGGACGTGGGTTCTACGTGCTGGATAACATCGTCCCTTTGCGTGAGGTGAAGGCAGATTCGCTGGAGAAGGCTTCCCTGCTGCTGCCGGTGAAAGATGCTCTCCTCTATGTGGAACGCCATCCGCTGGGCGGGCCGAAGAAGGGCTTTCAAGGAGACGCCTTTTATACCGCGGACAATCCGCCGTACGGAGCGGTATTCACGGCGTATTTGAAAGACAAGATCCAGACGAAGAAAGAAAAAGAGACAGGACGCGGAAAAGGAAGCGGCGAAGAAGCAGCAGGCCCTACCCTATCCATCGATGGAGGACCTGCGCGCGGAAGCGGATGAGAAAAAGCCCGAGCTCTATTTTGTGATTTATGACGATAGCGGGGCGCCGATCCGCCTCGGGGCGGGGAACGGACTCCAGCCGTTGCCGTAGCGGGCGACACCGGCGCCGGGACGCCCGGCTGTTCCCACCGATCCAGGATCGGGGGGTGCGGGTGGGGCTTCGGGTCCGCCGTCTGTCCCTTGGCCAGGAAGGTGCGACCCCTCGTAGGCGTAGTCGTCCTGGTCCCAGGCGCCGAGGATCACCTCGATCGCCTCGTCGAAGAGATCGTTGCGACGGTCGAAATCGACCCCGAGCGCCTGGTACTCCCCGCGCAGGTAGCCCGGTGGCGACGGCGAGGGTGAAGCGCCCGTCGGAGAGCGCATCGAGCGTGGCGGCCGCCTTGGCCACGAGAAAGGGGTTCCGGTACGGCAGCACCACGATGTTGGGGATCAGCCGCATCGTGGTCGGTGACCGCGGCGCAGAAGGACAGCGCCGTGAAGGGGTCGAGGGCGTCGTGCCCGCCCGCCTTCAACCACTTGTCGGTGGGGGCCGGGTGGTCCGTGAACCCGATGCCGGAGAAGCCGGCCGCCTCGGCCACGGTGCAGAACCGCGTCAGCGCCGCTTTCGTGACGAACTCGGGGTTGTACGGGTGCCGAGATCAGCGGATACGTGACCGAGAACTTCATGGCCGTGACCCTAACGGGCCGCCTCCGCCGGAGCGGGACCGCGGCCGGCCCAGCACGGGGACCCCGAGACTAGAGGCGCGACACCCTTCTCCACGTCGGCCATGTACGCATTTGCGCAGCACAGAGGGTGTGAGCGGTCATCACCTCCAGGCCTTGGACGGCGAAATCGGCCACGTTGAGGACTTCATCATCGACGACGAGACGTGGGCGATTCGCTATCTCGTTGTGGCCACACACAACTGGTGGCCGGGAAAGCTGGTCCTGATCGCACCGCAATGGATCGAGCGCGTGAGCTGGGGCGAGAGAAAGGTCCTCGTGAATCTCTCCCGCGAGACCATCAAGCATTCGCCCGAATATACGGAGGAGTCCCTGCTGACCCGCGATTATGAGATCGAGCTGCATCGGCATTACGATCGGCCGGGATACTGGATCGACGAGCTCGTGGCCAGGTCGGCGTCCAACTAAACGTTTGTGGGTCGCGGTGATCCCGGCGCGGACCACCGCAAAATGAAAGTGATTTAATATGCCCGTAACCACCGATCCCCAACGACCCGCGGCCAGGGAGCGTGAAAACGCAATCCAACCGCGAGCGCCGAAAGCGAAGACGCTCACGCCGGACCTGCTGCGGAAAATGAACGCCTATTGGCGCGCCGCAAACTATCTTTCCGTCGGCCAGATTTATCTCTACGACAATCCGCTGCTGAAGCGGCCGCTGAAACTCACTGATGTGAAACCGCTGGTGGTCGGGCACTGGGGCACGACGCCGGGCCAGAACTTCATTTATGTGCACTTGAACCGGGTCATCAGGAAATATGACCTGGACATGCTCTACATTGCCGGTCCCGGCCACGGCGGCCCGGCAATCGTGGGCAACGTCTACCTCGAAGGCACGTGGAGCGAGGTGTATCCAAACATCACCCAGGACGAAGCCGGGATGAAAAAGCTGTTCACGCAATTCTCCTTTCCCGGAGGCATTTCCAGCCATGTTGCGCCGACGACGCCGGGGTCGATCCACGAAGGCGGAGAGCTGGGGTATTCGCTCAGCCACGCGTTCGGCGCCGCGTTTGACAACCCCCAGCTCATCGTCGCCTGCGTCATCGGCGACGGCGAAGCGGAAACGGGCCCGCTGGCGACCGCTTGGCAGTCCAACAAGTTTCTCGATCCAATCACCGACGGAGCCGTGCTGCCGATCCTGCACCTGAATGGCTATAAGATCAGCAACCCGACCGTGCTCGCCCGCATTGAGCCGGAGGAACTGGAACAGTTTCTGCGAGGCTGCGGCTGGACGCCCTACTTTGTTGAAGGGCATGAGCCGGATAAGATGCACGAACTCATGGCCGCCGCCCTGGAACAGGCCATCGAGGATATCCGCCGCATTCAAGAGGATGCGAGGAACAAGAAAGACACGACCCGCCCGCGCTGGCCCATGATCGTCCTCAAGTCGCCCAAGGGCTGGACGGGACCAAAACTCGTCGATGGGTTGCAGGTCGAAGGCACCTTCCGGGCGCACCAGGTGCCGCTCCTGGTGGATGCCGGGCATCCCGAGCATGTCAAGCAGCTCGAAAGCTGGATGAAAAGTTACAAGGCCGAGGAACTGTTCGATGGCAACGGCCGTCTCCTGCCGGAGCTGGCAGACCTGGCTCCGAAAGGCGACCGGCGGATGGGGTCCAATCCCGCACGCCAACGGGGGAATGCTGCTTCGCGATCTGCGCATGCCGGATTTCCACGACCACGCGGTCGATGTGCCTTCACCCGGCGCCGTCGACGGCCAGGATACGCTCGTCTTGGGCAGGTTCCTTCGGGATGTGGCCAAACTGAACCAGGATCAGCGCAATTTCCGCGTGTTCGGTCCCGATGAGACCCTCTCAAATCTCCTGGGGGCGGTGTTTGAGGTCACCAACCGTCAGTGGGACGCCCGTGAGGAAAAAAACGATGAATTCCTCGCGCCGGCAGGACGCGTGCTGGACTCGATGCTCAGCGAGCACCAGTGCGAAGGCTGGTTGGAGGGATATCTTCTGACCGGGCGGCACGGGCTTTTTAACAGTTACGAAGCCTTTATCCGCATCGTCGACTCGATGTTCAGCCAGCACGCCAAATGGCTGAAGGTCACGTTGGAACTGCCCTGGCGACGGAAGATCGCCTCGTTGAACTACCTCCTCGCCTCGCACGTCTGGCAACAGGACCACAACGGGTTCACACACCAGGACCCCGGTTTCCTCGACCACGTCATCAACAAGAAGGCCGATATCGTGCGCGTCTATTTGCCGCCCGATGCCAACTGCCTGCTGTCCGTGTTCGATCACTGCCTGCGCAGCCGCCATTGCGTGAACGTGGTGGTTGCGGGAAAACACGCCCTCCCGCAATGGCTGACCATGGACGCCGCCGTCATCCATTGCACCGAAGGAATCGGCATCTGGCAATGGGCCAGCAACGACCAGGGCGGCGAACCGGATGTCGTGATGGCGTGTTGCGGCGACACGCCGACGCTGGAGATCCTCGCCGCCGTCTCGATTCTGCGCCGGCATTTGCCCGAACTGAAAATCCGGGTCGTCAATGTCGTCGACCTCATGAAGCTCCAATCTGCCAGCGAACACCCGCACGGGCTGAATGAAACCGACTACGATTCCCTCTTCACCAGGGACAAACACATCATCTTCGGCTTCCACGGATACCCCTGGCTGGTCCACCGGCTGACCTATCGCCGGACCAATCGCAACCTGCACGTCCGGGGCTACAAGGAAGAAGGCACCATCACCACGGCCTTTGACATGCGGGTGCAGAATGACCTGGACCGCTTTCATCTTGTCCAGGACGTGGTCGATCGCCTGCCGCACCTGGGTGCCAAGGGGTCATACCTGAAACAGCAGATGCAGGACAAGCTCATCGAACACAAGCATTACATCGATCAACACGGCCAGGATCTGCCGGAAATTCGAAACTGGAAATGGAATGCGCCCGGCAATCCCCAGGCGGGGCCCGGCACGAATGGACATGGGACCGGGAAGAACGGCAATCCATGAGCGAGACCAGGCCATACTGGAGGCGGGCTCACCATGACTGGCGTTTCTGGGTGGGCGTCGTTTTGATGCTTGCGGCCATGTTCGTCTATGTGATGACCGAGAACCTGGCCTTGCATCCGCGTCCAATTGCAGCCGCCGCGGTCGGCGGTCAGCCAACCCTAGCAGACCCCAGACCAAACGAGACGGACGTGAGTCCAATGCGCCCAACCCGATGAAAAAGCTGATTGTGTTCGATCTGGACGGGACGCTCGCGGAAAGCAAATCCACCGTCGACGCTGAGATGGGCACGCTGCTCACCAGCCTTCTCGGGATCATGAAGGTGGCCGTCATTTCCGGAGGAGATTGGCCGCAGTTCGAAAAGCAGGTGCTTTCCAGCCTGTCACCGGGTGAACGATTGAGGAATCTGTCACTGCTTCCCACGTGCGGCACAAAGTTCTGCCAATACTCCGGGGAATGGAAAAAAATCTACTCGGAGGATTTTACCCAGGACAAAAGGGTCAAAATCCTCGACTCGCTCAAGAAGGTGCTCGCAGTGCCGGGCTTCAAGGTCGAAAAAGTGT
>CAVRYB010000088.1:0-8221 GCA_963725295.1 uncultured Acidobacteriaceae bacterium | reverse complement strand
ATCAATATGCCCTCTTTATGACGAAAAAGAACGACCTCCAACACCAGGTAAGTGAAGCCATCCTCGCCTGCCAGGACAAACAAGCCGACAACCTTACGATTCTCGAACTCGAAAAAGGTTCGGGTGCGTTTACCGACTTTTTCGTGCTGTGCAGCGGTACCAATCAGCGCCAGATTCAAGCCATCGCCGACGCCGTCAATGAACGCCTCGAGGCTCTCGGCATGCGCGTCACTCATTCCGAGGGCTACAAACAGGCGGAGTGGATTCTGCTCGACTACGTCGATTTCGTCGTCCACATTTTTTCCGAGAAAGCTCGCGAGTTCTACGGCCTTGAGCGCCTCTGGAAGTCGGCCAAGCGAATTGATCCCGCGGAATTGTTACCGAAGCCCAAGCCGCGCAAGACTACCACCGCCAAGATCACATCCGCCGCGCCGAAAAAAGCGCGCAAGAAGAAAGCCTGACGTGTCCGCCGCGCCCCCAGCTCCGTGGAGTTCCTCCTACCGCCTGATAGCTGCGGAGAAATGGAAAGCCAAATCGGCGGCGATGGGAAATCCCCTCACCGAAGCTTTCGTCGAATACTGTCGCCCGTCTCCCGGTATGAGCGTGATCGATTTGGCCGCCGGTACCGGCGAGCCCAGCATCAGCTTGGCGCAGCGCGTGGGCCCAAACGGATCGGTCCTGGCAATCGACCAGAGTTCCGATCTGCTCGCGATCGCCGCCGAACGCGCCCGCAGCAAAACCCTTCAGAACTTCACCACGCAGCAGGCCGATGCACACCAGCTCCCGTTTTCCGACCAGAGCTTCGATCTGGCCACATGCCGCTTTGGTGTAATGTTTTTCAACGACGCTACCGGAGCCCTTACGGAGTTGCGCCGCGTCTTAAAACCCGGCGCTCGCGCCTGCTTCGTTGTCTGGGGCTCGATGGAGCAACCCTACTGGCAGAGCACAATGAAGATCGTCCACCGGCATGTCGGCGGTCCGATTCTCCCGCCTGGCGGGGCTGATCCTTTTCGATTCGCCGCCCCTGAATCTCTTTCAGCAGTTCTGCGCGCCGCCGGATTCCACGACATTGAGGAACTGAGTCAGAATTTGCCCTGGACGTGGCCGGGCGAGGCCGAAGAGCTTTTCGAATACGCCTGTGCCGTGGCTGCGCCGTTCCGTCCGATGCTGGAACTGGTGCCCGAGGAGCAGTGGCCCGCGATCCGCGCCGAAGCCAAGGCTGCGATCGAGCGCTATCGAGTAGGAAATGAAATTCGCTTCGTCGCCAACTCATTGTTCGTATCCGGAAAAGCCTGAATTTTAGAGTAGGCATGAAAATCAAAATCGCCTGGGTCGGCAAAACCAAAGAACCCGCCATTGAGTCGCTCACCAATGAATATCTGAAACGCATTTCCCGCTTCGCCGAAATTGCGGGTGTTGCCCTGAAAGACGAAGCCGCAATCCTGTCGCTCGCTAAAGGAGAACGCCAGCAGCCCCGCCACAAGCTCATCCTGCTCGACTCTCGCGGAAAACAGCTTTCTTCGGAAGAACTGGCCCAATTTCTCGATCGCGAACAGGTCCAGGCGATCCCGTTGCTCTTTGCGATTGGAGGAAGCGACGGTTTCAGCGAAGAATCGCGCCGCCAAACCGCATTCACGCTCTCGCTGGGAAAGATGACGTTGCCGCACGAACTGGCCCGGGTTGTTCTAATCGAGCAGATCTACCGAGCTTTCACGATTCTCAAGAACCATCCCTACCATCTGGGACATTAACTAGAAGGTAACGGGGCAGCGGCCAGTCGGCCTGACTTCACGCAGGAGCCGACGCCACTCTGAAATGAACTTGCGGAAGCTTCCCACAGGAACAAAACAGGCATACTGTATTTCAAGACAGGCGAAAACCAGTCTTAATCTGTAAGGCGAGGCCCTCCCCCAATGAAAAACCCGTACGACGTATTACGAACCAAAGAGCAAGAGTTGATCCGTGTTCGCAAGGAAATGGACGCTCTGCGGATTGCCGCCCGATTGATGGGCGCGCAGGATCCCGGTGCAGCCGATAGCGACGGACAGCCCAAGCTGCAACGTGTCGTAGAAATGCCGTAGAAAGCGAGCTCTCCCCGTTTGACTCAGAGGCGGACGGATGCCAGTTCCGTCTGCCTTTCTGTTTTCTGCGAGTCGTTCCCGGCTATGCTAATCGACCCACGTAGGGACAGCCGCCTCGGCCTTCGTCAGCCTTGTTTTTGTCGCAGTTCCCGGATCACTTCCGAGCCCAGCCAGAAATAAAACAGCGAAATCAGATAAATAAGCGCGAAACACGTGGGCGTGACGATCCACTCATAACCGAAGAAGTAGTATCCCTTGCCGCACCAATACAAAAAGAGCGGCGCGAACGTAACCGCCACACCCTGAAGCGCCGCGACCACAAAATAGATCGGCGACCGCGCGATCTTCACCCACCGGGAATTGATCTCGATTGTGACTTTATCCATGAGTCCTCTTTTGGCGACGGGCCACCGTGCGCCTCCCTTTGCACCATAGCAGCATCCATTTTCGCCAGTCACGGTTCCAAAGTAACCCGATCGCAGATGCCGCATCGCAACCTCTGGCATGCCCATTCCCCTCCGCGTACAATAAGGAACTCGGCTCTATGTCAGATATCCGCCGTGGTCTCATCATCGTGAATACCGGCCCCGGCAAAGGAAAGACCACTGCCGCCATGGGGACAGCCCTCCGGGCCGTCGGCCAGGGGATGCGGGTCCTGATGCTCCAGTTCTTGAAGGGTTCCTGGCATTACGGCGAACTCGATGCGGTCAAAGCGTTCGGCGACAAGTTCATCATGAAGCAGATGGGCCGCGGCTTCGTGAAGGTCGGCGCCGAGAAGCCCGATCCCGAAGACGTCCGCATGGTCGAAGAAGCCTGGGCCGAAGCCGAAAAGGCCATCAACTCCGGCGAATGGGATCTGGTCGTGCTCGACGAGATCAATTACGCCATCAGTTACGGTATGCTGGACCCGGCCAAAGTAGCCGAGTCTCTGAAAAACAGGCCCGAGATGGTGCATGTCATCTTGACCGGGAGGAATGCGCACCCGACAATAGTCGAGCTAGCCGACACCGTCACCGAAATGCGACAGGTAAAGCACGCCTACGAAAAAGGCGTGATGGCCCAGAGGGGAATCGAGTACTAGCCGTCCGCTATTGGCTCTTAGCTAAGAGCTAACAGCTAAGAGCTGCTTTTTATGACATGGTTCAAACGACAATCCGGCGAACTCGATACTTCCGGCGAGAAGAAAGTCCGCACCGAAGGACTCTGGGTAAAGTGCGACGGCTGCCGCCAGATTATCTGGAAGAAGGATCTCGAGGAGAATCTCAACGTCTGCCCGAAGTGTGACAAGCATTTCCGTATTGACGCCCGCACTCGCCTGGCACAGCTTCTCGACGACAATCAGTACGAGATTTTTGACAGCAATCTGGTTTCGACCGACCCGCTCAAGTTCGTCGATCTGAAGTCGTATTCCTCGCGCCTGAAACGCGCCAAGGCCGACACCGGACTGAAAGACGCCATCATCAATGCTCGCGGCAAGCTTAACGGCCGGCCGGTCATCGTCAGCTCGATGGAATATTCCTTCATCGGCGGCAGCATGGGAGCGGTAGTCGGCGAGGTCATTACCCGTGCCATCGAGAAGGCCGCCGAAACCCGCACCCCATTGATCATTGTTTCGGCATCCGGCGGCGCCCGCATGATGGAAGGTGTCATCAGCCTGATGCAGCTGGCAAAAATTTCCGCCGCGCTGGCACGCTTGGATGCCGCTAAAGTTCCTTACATTTCGCTGCTCACCGATCCCACGACCGGCGGCGTGACCGCGTCGTTCGCCATGTTGGGAGACCTCAACATCGCCGAACCTGGAGCCCTGATCGGTTTCGCTGGCCCCCGAGTCATCGAGCAGACGATCCGCCAGAAACTGCCCCCCGGTTTCCAACGCTCCGAGTTCCTCCTCGAACACGGGATGCTCGACGCCGTAGTCACGCGCAAGAATCTGAAACCCTATATCGCGCGGGCGTTGGATTTCATGGTGAAGGCAGCGTAGGGCGGCTGGCCGTCGTTCGCTGGTCGCTGTTCGCGTACCCTCCTTGCCACCCTCATCAAAGCGCGTACAAGGCGTTTCGATGTCAATCCACCGCCGTCCGATGAGGGAGAGTCGAAACCGGCCTTAGGACTTGCTACCCTTAGAGGGTTCGCTATCGCGAATAGCGAATAGCGAATAGCGAACGACGAACAGCGAACGGCAAATTTGTCCTACGATTCCGCAGTTGCGCAGATGTTTGCGTTGGGTCACGAACTGACCCATGCGCCATCGCACAAGTTCGACTTGGCGCACATGCGCGTGCTGCTGTCAGCGCTGGGAAATCCCGAAAATCGCTTTCCCTCCGTCCTCATTGCCGGCACGAACGGCAAAGGCTCAACCGGAGCGACACTCGCCTCGATCCTCCAAGCCTCCGGCTTGAAGACCGGCCTCTATACGTCGCCCCATCTGGTTCGCATCAATGAGCGCATTCGCCTGAACGGGCAGCCCATCACCGACGACGATTTTGCGATGCTCCACGACGTGGTTGATCGCACCGCAGAGCGCCTGGTTTCCGAAGGCGATCTGCCATGGCATCCCAGCTTCTTCGAGATGCTCACCGCCATGGGCTTTGAATACTTCGCCCGGCAGCGGCCCGATATCGTCGTTCTCGAAGTCGGCATGGGCGGTCGCCTCGACGCCACCAACGTGGTCGAGCCGCGCCTCAGCATCATCACCGACGTCTCGCTCGACCATCAGAAGTATCTAGGCGACACCGTCGCGGAAATTGCGGGCGAAAAAGCCGGCATCATTCGTCCGAGCGGAGTGGTGGTCACGTTACCGCAACTGGCCGAAGCCAACGACATCCTCGGTCATGCCATCCTCAACGCCGGAGCACGCGCCGTGAACGCCGTGCCCTACGTGCCTCCGGTATCGCCAGCGAGCCAAAGCAGTATGAGCAGCGATGGACCGCACGCAGCGCTGCGAAATCGCTATCCGCTCGAAGTCATGGGCACCGAAATCATGGTTGACTCGCCCCTCGTAGGCCGGCATCAACTGCGCAACCTCGCGCTGGCGATTGCGGCAGCAGTGGAGCTTCACAATGAAGGGATATCCCAGATCACGCCGCGCACCATCGAGCAAGGCATTCGCGAGGCTCATTGGCCCGGCCGCTTCCAGATCGTGCCTGCCACCGGCGATAGCCCTGAGTATGTATTCGATGTGGCCCACAATCCCGCTGGAGCATGGGCGCTACGCTCGACGCTCTCCGCCGCTTATCAGAATGCGGACGATTCCCGCAAAATCACCATGGTCTTCGGCGTGATGCGCGACAAGGCGGTCCAGGAAATCACCGAGATTCTCTTCCCGGTCGCCGATCGCGTCATCGTGACGCATGCGAATAACCCGCGCGCCGCCAGCCCCGACGATATTCGGCAAGCAGCCGCCCGTGTGACCTCAGCGACCGAGATTGAAGAAGCGGAAGACGTGGCGACGGCCCTGGCTCAGGCCAGGAAAATCGCCAGCCCGAATGGCCTGGTCGTAGTAACCGGCTCGATTTACGTTGTAGGAGAGGCGATGCGAACGCTGTCCGTCCGCATCTAACGAGTAGGTGTTGCGCGGGCATTCCTGCCCGCGAAAAGTGTACGACTAAGAAACTGTGACCAAGATTGCTACCACAGTAGAGCCCGAGAAAGACCACGCAGGGACGGACGCATTCGTCCGTCCAGCCGAGCGCAGCGAGGCTCTCGCTCACGAACACCCCGCGACCGCGCTAAAAAGTCGTCACGGCTGGCCCAGTCGCCTGCGCTCCTACTTCATTCTCAGCCCCCTGATCTGGGCCTACACCATCGTTCTCGGCTCGCTCTCTCTACTCAGTTCATTCGTCGATCGCAACGGGCGTATTCAGCACGCCCTCGCCCGCTTCTGGTCCTGGCTCATCTTGAAGACAATTCTCTCGCCAGTAAAGGTCTTGGGCGCCGATGAGAACACGTTCGATAATTCCAAGCCGAAGGTTTACGCGGTCACCCATGCCTCCGCGCTCGACATTCCGATTATCTATGTCCACCTGCCATTCCAATTTCGCATCATCTTTAAGAGCGAACTGTTGTCGTACCCGTTCATCGGATGGCATCTGAAGCGTTCCGGTCAGGTCTGCATCAACCAGCAGAACCCGGCTGCTTCGGTTGGCGCCATCAAGTCAGCTCTCAAGAGCCTTCGCGGAGGCATCCCGCTCGTGATCTTCCCCGAGGGTGGACGCACCCGCGACGGCAATATTCAACCTTTCCTGCCTGGAGCATTTTTCCTGGCCATCAAAGCGCAGGCCGACATCGTGCCCATCGCACTGGTCGATACGTTCGACCTGCTTCCGATGAACACCTACCACATCAAATGCCAGCCGCTTGAAATGCGCGTGGGAGAAATCATTTCCACGAAGGGCTTGACGCTGCGCGATACAGAAGCAGTCTCCGCGAAAGTCAAGTCCGCCATAGAAACTCTCCATTCCGCGTAGACGGCGTGAAACGACAAAAAAACGCAGGGGCCGCATTTTACTGCAGCCCCTTCGCGTACGCGGTTGGGTTTTACTTCGACACGTAGTACAGGTATTGCAAGTTCGCGAGCGAGAAGCCCGACATTTCGCTCGTCCCGTTTGGTTTCCCTCCAAATTCCGCCGTCAAATCCTGGTTTTGCCAGTCAGCGGTGCCGGCGGGCAGGAACAACTGATTGATGTGCTTCTTGGAGAGGTAAAACAGATGTAGTTCGTCGTTCGGCGTAGTCGTAAAAGCCACGATGCCGTTGGCTGGATTCGCGGCCGGACCACCGCCTTCTGAGGTCACGTCATCACTCGCCCACACGTTGTTGTCGGCGGAAAGCATTTGCCACAAGTGATCGTTGATATCGATAAAGAAGACCTCGTTGACATTTCCGCCGGGAAACACCAACGCCGTGATAGGACTGGCAGCTGCCGCCACCGGAACACCGGCCTTGACGGTCAGGTCCTCATCCAGCCAGGTGGAATCGTTGTAGTACAGTTCGTGAACGTGGCCGGTAGTGGCCAGGTAATACACGTATTGCAGATTGCCTACGTTGATGCTGGCAATCCATACGGCTTTGCCGGTAGGCCCTTTCGCAGTTTTCGTGATGTCCTGGTTCACCCAGCTCCCGCTGACGTTGTACAGCTGATTAACGTGGCTGTTGGAGGCCAGATAATACACGTGAAAGCCGCTGCTGCTGGTGGCCAAAGCCGTTAATCGAGGCGTCTTGCCGGTCAGCGGACCTCCGCTCAGGCTGGTGATGTCGGAGTCGGCCCAACTCGACATTGTTATAGAACAACTGATGCACATGCCGATCCTGGGAGACGTAGTACACGTATTGCAGGTTCGACTCCGAGAATCCGGAGACGGCGCTCTTGGCCATGGCGCGAACGCCGTAGCCTTCGGCCGTCAGGTCCTCATCGCTCCAGCTGGTTCCATTGAAGAACAGTTGGTGAACATCCTCGGCGCTGTCGAGGTAGAAGGTGTGAATCTGGTCGTTTGGAGTAGTGACGAAAGCGGCGACCCCAGTGTGCGGGTCGGTCGTCTGGCTGGAGAGGTCCTGGTCGATCCAGGTCGAGTTGTTGTAGGCGAGTTGGTGGATCGTCTGGGCCTTGGCATGGGGCATAGCGATCACGCCCAGGCACATTGCGAAAACGCCGGCGAGAAAAGAATACAAACGATTGGCTTGGCGACTGCGGCAGGGGGTTGGCATAAAGAGTCCTTTGAGTTGCTGGATTTCAGGGAGCCTTTCGGGAGCAAACCGCCTGGCGCCCCGCCGGGTTGATCTCCGGTGCGGGAGACTATGGTGCAAGCCTGAGCTGCGGTCAATGAAACTGGTTTTTAACCGTTGCTTAACGGGCAAGTGCTTTACCAGCAATAGATTACGGGCCGTCATTAACTGGAGGCGGGGCTTTGCTTCTATTTCTTGGCGGGCGAAAACGAACTGGGGATGGCCCACCTCTGAATGTTGGATGAGGGAGGGAGCATTTTTCCGTCACCATGTACTACCCCCGATGCCGTTTGACCCTCCCCGCCGCGTCCTTTAAACTCAAGAGATTCAGTTAAATACAGGGCGAATCTATGTCTGACAGCATTCATGTAAACTTCCCCGACGGCAGCAGCAAAGAATTCCCCAAAGGCTCGACTGCGCT
>CAVRYB010000087.1:0-24172 GCA_963725295.1 uncultured Acidobacteriaceae bacterium | reverse complement strand
AACACCTGGAAAACCTCAGAGTTATTATAATGTAGAATCTGAAGTCTCAGAGTTTGCTTTTACTTTAACTGGTGCTTGTTCAAAAGTAAAACGTTTTAAAAAATCACTAGGAAAATTTGTAGACTTTATGTTTATATTTCTAGCTGATTTTATGACTGAAGATGAGTTTAATCGATTAGTTGGTGATAATCCAAAACTTACGTATGATACTGCCACATTTAGAACAGTACCATTAGAATCAGCTACTCTAAGTGAAGGATTCATTATGGAAGCAAAAACAACAGCTTTAAAATCAGAAAAATATTATATTGGTGAAGCAGACTTGATTACTCGTTCAATTGGAAAAAATGGAAAAACAATTCTTGCGGATTATAGACACATAATTAAAGCAGTTTATTTTTTTAATATTTGTGGTCTCGCATATAATAATGAAACAACTGTTGCTATGGATAGAACAGCAATTTCACAGCACTGCTTTAATGTCTTGTACGACCAACGTTTACTTTCTGATGATGTACATCATTTTTGGTCATATTATTTTCTTCTCCTATCTAAAGGATTAGAAACACAAGTACCTCCAAAAGAATTAAAAGTTTATTGCCTTTCCGGTATTGCCTTGTGACATTTTCAACAGTTCTTCCTGTGTATGTTTCCTGCCCGTGTTCGCTTTCCGCAGGGTTTCCTTGGTATTTTCGGAGTGTTGCCTACCATAAAATGGATTAGCTTCACCCACAATGGCGGTGGAGACCGACTCGCTAATCTTTCGTTTTGTTTCCTCTGAGTGGTGTTTGCCTAGCATAAACTTCGGGCTTGTCAAACTTCGCTGCTTCCGCTCCTCATCAGACTGGACTCGTATAATTGCGTGCCCGAATATGAGGAGCCCGGGGCTATGAAGTTAAACCGTCTGCAAGGGCTACTTGCGCTTGCCGCAGTGTGCTGTCTCCACTGGCGGGCAGAAGCACAAACATTAACTCCGACGAAATTTGATTTCGGGAACTGGGTGGTGCAGACCACCAGTACGCCCAAGACCGTCGTTCTGAAAAACACGCAGACCTTCGCTCTGACGATCAGCAGCATTTCGACTTCGGGTGATTTCGCGGAAACGTCAACCTGTCCTGTCGCCACAGGCACGCTGGCCGCGGGAGCAAGCTGTAACATCTCGGTTACCTTCACGCCGTCTACTTTGGGTGCGCGTGCGGGGACACTGACGGTAAACGACAACGCCCCAAACACTCCGCAAACAGCAAGCTTGACCGGAACTGGAGTGACTGCTGTTAGCTTAGTGCCCTCATCGCAATCATTTGGCAGTCTATCCCTGGGCACGACCAGCGCGCCCAAAGTAATCACTCTGAAGAATTTTCAGACTGTCCCCCTGAACATTGCTGGGATTTCGACTTCCGGTGATTTCGCGCAAACCTCGACCTGTCCGCTGTCCCCGAGCACGCTGGGAGCGGGAGCCAACTGCACCATCTCCGTCACGTTCACGCCTACCGCGGTTGGTTTGCGTTCGGGAGCGCTGACGGTCAACGACAATGCCCCTAACGCTCCACAGATAGCGCAGTTGACCGGAACCGGAACGGCTCCCGTCAGCGTTTCACCGGCGACCCTCTCTTTTGCAAACCAGGTGTTTGCCACCACCAGCGCCGCGAAAACCGTAACTCTGAAGAATACGCAGACCGTTCCGCTGACGGTATCCGCCATTTCCACTTCGGGCGATTTCGCCCAAACCTCGACCTGTCCTCTATCCCCGAGCACTCTGGGACCAGCAGCGAGTTGCATGATCTCGGTCACCTTCACACCTACCGCCCTGGGTAATCGGGTCGGAACTCTATCCATTGCTGACAATGCGGGCGGCAGCCCGCAGACTGTGAGCATGAACGGTACAGGCACCCTTGCCGGTTTGCTTTCGATCTCTGTTTCACCGGCAAATCCGACGGTCTCGGTTGGGAATCAACTACAGTTTGTCGCGACGGGAAATTGGTCCGGCGGCCGGAGCGCCAGTATCACTGCCGTTGTGGGATGGTCATCCTCAATGCCGTCAGTTGCGCCCGTAAACTCGACCGGGTTGACGCAGGCCATCACCCAGGGAGCGGCCGTCATTACCGCTTCCGCAGGATCGGTCAGCAGTTCGACCACGATTACGGTCGCGACCCCGACGGTTGTTTCAATCGCCGTCCTTCCTGACAACCCGTCGCTCCCGGTGGGTGCAAGTCAACAACTCACCGCGGTACTGAGTTACAGCGACGGCACGACGAAGAACACGACCAATCTAGTGACTTGGTCTTCCTCCGCCGCAACCGTTGCCTCCGTGACTAACTCGGGTCTCGCCAACGCAATCGCAATCGGCAGCACGACGATCACGGCAACCTCGGAGTCAGTAAGCGGTAGCACGACCCTGAACGCCGTCCAAGCTTCTTGCGTTACGGCCCCAGCCGGGTTGATTGGGTGGTGGACCGGCGACGGCAATACGGTCGATATCGCTGGAGCAAACTCTGGCACACTTCAGAACAGCGCAACCTACGGCAACGGAGAAGTCGGCCAGGCGTTCAGTTTTACCGGTAACGGCGCCTCGGTCCTGGTCAATTCCGGCGTCTATTCGCCAACCGCCGGAACGCTGATGTTCTGGTTCCTGCCAACCGCAGCGGGGACGATGACCGGCAGTTTCGACGGCACAAACCGGACTCCCGGACTAGCGGTTGATGCCAACGGCAACCTGACTTGGGAATTTGGAGATTTATCGGCACAGCCTATCGGGCAAGTCGCCTTCAACCAGTGGTCCCATGTGGCCCTCACCTACTCCACCTCCAACTCGGAAGTCACCGTCAACGTGTATTTGAATGGCAACCTTGCTGCCAGCGCGGTCGCATCGCGCAACTCCTCCTGGTATCCGCAACTTGCATTGGGAGCTTATCTAGGAGCGTCCAAGCCCCCGTTTGCAGGGTTGATGGATGAAGTCGAGATCTTCAACCAGGCGCTGAGTGCCCAGCAGATCCAGCAGGTCTATAGTGCATTCGGTGGCGGTATGTGTAAGCCGACGCTGCAGTCGATTGCCCTTACTCCGGGAGGTCCTTCCATTGCAGTTGGACTCTCTCAGCAGTTTGACGCCGTCGGAAGCTACAGCGACGACACTGCGCACGACCTGACCACCTCGGCAACATGGAGCTCCTCCGCTCCAGCGGTAGCAACCGTCAATGGAAGTGGACGGGCGACGACCGTATCCATTGGAACTACGACCATAACCGCAACTTTGGGCGGAGATACAGGCACCGCCAATCTGAGTGTGGTGCCGAGTTTACTGTCCCTGCTGGTAAATCCTCCGAACCCGTTGATCGCGGCGGGAACAACGCAGCCGTTTACCGCAACGGGCACTTTTAGCGACGGGAGCATCCAGAACCTGACCGCATCGGTTAGTTGGAGTTCCTCTGCTCCATCGGTCGCAAGCATCGCGGCTGGGGGCGTAGCGAACGGCATCGTGCCCGGTCAAGCCACAATTACAGCGACGGCTGGTTCAGTCAGCAATTCCACTACGCTTACAGTGACCCCTGCTGCTCTCTCGGCTATCACGATAACCCCGGCGAATCCCACAATCGCAGCTGGCACAACTCAGTCATTCACCGCCACAGGATTGTTCAGCGATGGCAGCACGCAGGATCTGACCGCATCTGTCAGTTGGAGTTCTTCGGCGCCGTCGGTGGCAACCATCAACGTCAGCGGCGGCCTGGCAACCGGTTTAGCGCCGGGTCAAACCACAGTCACGGCGTCGTGGGGTTCCGTCAGCAACACGTCAGTCCTCACTGTCACCCCGGCTGTCTTAATTAGTGTCTCGGTTAATCCTGTGAATCCCTCCATACTTGTGGGCGGCACACAGCAATTCACGGCAACCGGAACTTTCAGTGACAGCAGCACGCAAGACCTTACGGGCTCGGCGATCTGGAACTCGTCCAACACCAATGTTGCCACCATCAGCGCGAGTGGCCTGGCCTCTGGTTTGGTCGTTGGCACAACGACAATAAGCGCAACCGATCTTTCGGTGAGCGGCTCGACAACTCTGACGGTCGCCATAGTCCCTCCCGTGCTGCAATCGATCTCGATTGCGCCGGCAAATCCTGCGGTCGCAATCGGCCAGAACCAGCAGTTCGCGGCGACTGGGTTCTACGGCGACGGGAGCACACAAGATGTGACGAGTTTGGTGAACTGGAGTTCCACGCAACCGGCCATCGCCTCTATCAGCAGTAGCGGACTGGCCAGTGGTTTGAGCGGAGGCTCGACCACAATCACGGCTGCTCTTGGAACTATCACTGCCTCCGCAACTTTGAACGTAAATTCGACTGCCCTGATCTCCATCGCCCTGACCCCTTCCGCCCCTTCCATCGCGTTGGGAACCAGCCAGCAGTTTGCCGCGATTGGAACCTATGCGGATGGCAGCACGCTTGACCTGACCACGTCGGTGACCTGGATTTCATCATCGCCGTCGGTCGCCACCGTCAATGTGAGCGGACTTGCGACCAGCGTTTCTACTGGCCAGAGCTCTATCAGCGCTGCCGCCATCGGGATTACTGGCTCGTCCACCTTAAGCGTAACCGCTGCCTCTTTGGTTTCCATTGCCATCACTCCTTCGCTTCCAACGATCCCTTTAGGGACCACCGAGCAGTTTTCTGCAACCGGTACCTTCACGGACGGAAGCACTCAGAACATTACCGGTTCGGTCCAGTGGGCCTCGTCGGATACCACCATCGCCACCATCGCCAATGCCCCCGCGGTTCAGGGTTTGGCCACCAGTGTCGCCAGCGGAACTGTCAGCATCTCTGCGACGTCTGGCTCGGTCTCGGCTTCAGCCACGCTGACAGTGAGCGTCGCGGCACTCACCTCAATCACTGTGAATCCGCCCGGGCCGTCCATTGCGCTCGGAACAACTCAGCAATTCACCGCGACAGGAACGTTCACGGATGGCAGCACTAGGATGTGACAGCCTCTAGCTCGTGGAGCTCAAGCAACACAGCGGTAGCGACCGTGAGTTCCGCCGCACTCGGAACTGCTCTCGCCACCGGGACGTCCACCATCACCGCATCCCTCGGCGGAATCAGCGGATCCACCCAATTGACGGTTACGCCGGCTACCGTCGTCTCGATCACAGTGAGCCCTTCCAATGTCGCGATTCCTTCGGGAATCACTCAAACATTTACAGCCCTCGGAACATTCACCGACGGCTCGACCCAGGACGTCACGAATTCGGCACACTGGAGTTCGTCAGTTCCCGCCGTAGCAACCGTCAGCAATACCCCGGGAAGTGGCGGCTTGACGACGACTATCGGTAGCGGAACCACGATGATCAGCGCGACCGCGGGTAGTGTGACCGGATCGGGCAACTTGACGGTCACCAACGCAGTGCTCGCGGCCATCGATATCAGCCCGCAGAGTCCAACTGTCCCGCTTGGAGCGGCGCAACAGTTTACGGCAATCGGGTTGTACACCGATGGATCCACCGCGAACATAACGGCGTCCGTCACTTGGGTTTCATCATCATTGAGCGTGGCTACGATTAGCAATACGCCGGGATCGCAAGGGCTTTCCACCAGCGTAAGCCAGGGTACGACGAGAATTTCCGCAGCCTTGGGCTCGGTTACAGGTTCGACGAGCATGACCGTGAACGATTGGCTGGTTTCGATCTCGGTCGCGCCCGCGAATAACACGATTCTTCTCGGCAGCAGCCAGCAATTCACCGCTACCGCCACCTACGCTAGCGGACTTATCAATGATGTGACTGCCAGCGTCCTCTGGAATTCCTCGTCTCCGAGCGTGGCCACGATCAACTCCACTGGCTTGGCCACAAGCGTGGCGATCGGTGACACTGTGATAAACGCGAGTGTCGGCTCTATCAGCGGCTCCACCCCTCTCGCCGTTGCGGTCGCGCCCACGCCGACACATTTGAGAGTCGATATATCGGTTGGAACTACGGGACAGCTTTTTGTGTCGTGGGATTCCATGAGTGGTGCAAAGTACTACAACCTGCAGCGCTCAACTAGCCCAACCTCCGGCTACTCCACAGTTGCCGCGTGCGTAGCGGACAAGCAAATCTCAAGATTACGACCACGACAACTGTGATGGAAGCTTGCCGCGACGGCAGCCTAACCGTGGGCACTCTTTACTATTACCAAGTTCAGGCATGCTACAGCAAAAAGTGCAGCACTTATTCGACATCCGCTTCCAATCTGCCTGTAGCCAGCAACTGCACGCCGGATGAGATGCCCAGCATGGTCGGGGTGGCAACCCCTCCCGCGATCACCGTCGCGTCGAACGTAGTCGATCCCGGCGTGCAGTTCCTGCCCAACAACAATCAATACGCCTATTACCCGTCGCCGTCTGTGCCGCATAGAAATCTCTTGCTCGTTGACCTGCCAGGATCTAATGAAGTGTGTCCGGGAGTTGGGGACTTTAACAACACCGCTGAGAAACTGGGCTTTGACGTGATCTGCGTTAATTATTCCAATCTGTCAGAGCAAATCGTCATTTGCCAGGGCGATCCCAGCTGTTTCGGAAATGTCTCACAGGCGAAGCTGGATGCCACCGGCGTTTGCTCAACACCAGGACAATCGGGTTGCGGAATTGATCCAAAGACAGGAGAGCCCTACTACCTCAGCAATCCCGCCGATGCCATCACCCAACGGATCTCGATGATGCTCCAGTATCTCAATACGCACGGGTACAACCAGAACGGTACGAACTGGGGCAACTACCTGTTGGGGTCAACGCCGCTTTGGCAAAATATCATTCTCGCTGGACACTCTCAAGGCGGAGTCATGTCGACCTTTGCGGCTTATCAGCACGCGGTGGCGCGGGCAATTAATCTGTCGGCCCCAACCCAGGCGACGCTCGTAAATGACATCGAAGTTGGAGCTACCTATCTCACAAGTACGCCTGCTACGGACATCCGCAGCATCTATGGCCTTGTCAGTGTCTATGATGGCCTGTACCAGAGGGGCGTCTATTCCGCAGTTTGGCAATTGCTCGGCTTCACGTCGGCGAATAATGATGCCGAAGTGATGCTCAACACCAATAACCCGGTTGGCTTGAATTGCAATTCCGGCATTCCCTCGCACAATTTTTCAACCAGCGCACCTCCAGGGCCGGATGGCGACGGACACGATGCCCCGCTCTATCTGTTTAATGAAGATGTCTATAAATTTATGATGATCGATTAGTGTGCCGCTAGAGGATTTAAGTCATCCCTTGAGAAGGCCGGTCGGAATCAACGAGACCGTTGTTTCTTTCGCTTGTCCACTCCTACACCTGGAGCACATCGCCCTCACGCGCAACCATCTCGTACAGCACGGGGTTGACGAAGAACCCGATGAAGAGCCGGGAGATGAGGCCGGCCACGATGACGATGGCGAATGGCCTTTGCGTATCCGACCCGATGCCGGTGGAAAGCGCCGCCGGCAGCAATCCAAGGCAGGCGACCAGGGCCGTCATCATGATGGGACGCAGCCGCAGCAGCGAAGCTTCCCGCGTGGCGGCGCGGATGCCCATTCCCTCCTGGCGCAGCTTGTTGATGTAGGAGACGAGAATTACGGCAGTCTCCACGGAAACCCCAAGCAGACGCCAGAAGTCCCAGGACTGAGGAAACGCTGAAGGGAGTGTGAGTAAGCTTCAGCGCAACCAGTGCACCCACCGGCTCCGTCATGATGACTCCGAGGGCAATGGTGACGGGGAATTTGAAATTCCCGTAGAGCGCGAACAAGATCATGAAGATCAGCACCATAGCCAGCGGGCCAATAAAGTACATCTGCGACTTGGCTTCGAGAAACTGGCTGTATTCTCCGCCCCATGACATCGTGTAGCCTGGCGGCAATGTTACGGCCTTCTTTACCGCAGCCTGGCCATCTCGTACCGCCCGCTCCAAATCGCGCCCTTCGATGCTGTACTGCACGCCGATGTAGCGCGAATTATTTTCGCGATAGATAAAAGACGCGCCGTTCCCCTGGGTAATATTGGCGAGCTGGCTGAGGGGGATCTGCTGTCCATCCGGTGTGCCCACCAATAAGTTCCCGATCTCGTGCGCGCTACTGCGGAATTGCGGCTGCATGCGGACGACCAGATCGAACAGCTTTTCTCCTTGGATGACCTGAGTTGACCGCCTGGCCGCCGACCGCGGCTGAAATCACCGCTTCCACGTCCGCGACATTGATTCCGTAGCGAGCAATCTTGTCGCGATCGACATCGACCAGCAGGCTGGGCTGACCCAGTTCGCGCACTACCGTGAGCTCGGTGAAGCCGGGCACATTGGACAGGGCATTCTTGATCTGGATTGCCTTGTCCTGAAGAACGTTCAGATCTTCTCCGTAGATCTTGACTGCCAGAGAGCTCTTAAGGCCGGTGAGTGCCTCGTCCACGGCATCTTCTGCAGGCTGGGTGTAGTTGAAGATGATTCCCGGAAACGCGGTGAGCTTCTTGTTGATCGATTCGATCAACTGCTTCTTGTCGCTGACCTCGCCGGTCCATGACTTATCTTTGTAGGGCTTCAGGCCGACGTAGAACTCGCAGTTAAAAAAGCCGGTGGGATCGGTGCCGTCGTCGGGCCGTCCTAACTCCGAACCGACGACGGTGACCTGCGGATAAGACATCAGAATGTCGCGGATCTGAGGCGCGATGTTGCTGGCTTCCTCAAAAGAAATCGTATAAGGCATCGTCGCCCGCACCCAGAGAGCGCCTTCGTCGAGGTGAGGCATGAACTCGCCGCCGATGAAGGGCACCAGCAGCAAGGTCGCTCCGAAGATCAGGGTCGCGATCAGCATCGTCGTCTTCGGGCCGGTTGAGCGACCAATCCAGCTGGACGGCGTACTTTCGCTTCATCCATTCGAAGGCGCGATTCGGTTTCTCGTGCACGCCCTTCCTGAACCAGTAGGAGGCGAGCACCGGCATCAACGTGAGCGTAAGAATGAGCGCGCCGACCAGCGCGAACGACATCGTCTCAGCCATTGGGTGAAACAGTTTGCCCGAGGCCCCGGTGAGCGCATAAATCGGAAGATACCCGGCTAGAATAACGGCCACCGAATAGAAGATCGGCCGATCGACATCCTTCGCTGCCGCCAGAATAACTTCGTTCAGCTTGTACTCTTGTCCCTCCCGCAGCGCCAGTTCGCGATAGATGTTCTCAATCATGACGACCGTGCCGTCGATGACAATTCCGAAATCGATGGCACCAATCGAAAGCAAATTCGCGGCAACATCGTGCGCATGCAGCACGATGAAAGCGAATAACAACGACAGTGGAATGGTGAGCGCAACAATGACTGCGGCACGGAAGCTGACCAGGAAGAAAATCAGCACCACCAAAACCAGCACCATACCGCGGAGCAGGTTTGCTTCCACCGTATCCGTTGTCAGATCGACGAGTTCGCTGCGGTCATAATAAGGATGGATCTTGACGTCTGGCGGCAGGATCTGGTGGTTCAGTTCCTCGGTTTTTGCCTCGACGGCCTTGAGGACGTTCTGCGTCTGCTCGCCCCGCAGCATGAGAATGACACCCTCGACGGCATCATCATTTTTCTGGAAGCCGAATTCGCCCAGGCGGGGCGCATGCCCGATCGTTACATCTCCCACATCACGTACACGAATCGGCACACCTTTGTTGGCGCCAACGACGATATTTCCGATGTCGTCCGTGTTGCGCACCAGTCCGATGCCGCGCACGTAGTAGAACTGTCCGCCCTGGGAGTAGAATCCGCCGCCGGCATTTGCATTATTGGCGGTCAGTGCCGCCATAACTTGGGGAACGGTCAGGTGATAGCCATAGATGCGCGCCGGGTCCAGCAAGACCTGGTATTGCATCACCGTTCCACCAAAACCCGAGTCATCGGCGACGCCGTGGACGGATCGATAAGCGCGTTCTACGACCCAGTCCTCGATTGTCTTCAACTCTTGTGGAGTGCGGTCGGGACTCTCCAGCACGTAACGATACACGAGACCACTAGGACTGAAGAGAGGCGACAGGCCCGGCGTCACTCCCGTGGGCAACGTCGCTTGCGCAAGTCTTTCAAAGACAATCTGCCGTGCGAAGTAATCGTCGGTGTTGTCCTCGAAGGTCAGAATCACATCTGACAATCCGTAGAGCGAGATGGAACGCATCACCACCATGTGCGGGACGCCGTTCATCTCAAGTTCGAGCGGAAGCGTGACCAGGCGTTCGACTTCTTCCGCGGCGTGATCGGGCCACTGGGTAATGATTTCAACCTGCGGAGGCGAGAGGTCGGGATAGGCGTCCACCGGCATTCGCTGAAAAGAGAGGATCCCACCGACCGTAATGAAAGCGGTCAGCATCAGCACGAGGAACCTTTGACGCAGCGCCGCCTGGACGATTCGGTGGATCATTCGGTTATGGACACTATCCTTGAGCTGTCTTGAAGCCCGAGCTTTTGTTACCTTCTCAAATTGTGCGCAATTCCTTTAGCGCTGCAGCGAGTTCGCAAACTGCAGGAATAAGCTGCCGTTTCCAATGACCTGATCGCCTGCCTTCAGGCCGCTGGTAATCTGCGTCTGCCCGTTCAGGCTTTCTCCCAGTGTGACCGCGCGTCTGCCAAATTGGCTCGAACCGGCTGCCGCATAAACAAAGGGCTGGTTTTCGCTATCGCGAAGAACGGCCGCGTCCGGAAGCGCGATGGCGTTTGCGATCGTGCCTGCGTTCACGGTTGCAGTCACGTACATGTCTTTTTTAAGCTTCTCGCCGGGATTGCTGGTTTCGATTCGGGCCTGCAGTGTGCGCGTGCTCGAATCAAGGGAGGGTGCAACGTAAGAGATGCGTCCGTGGAAAACTTCCGGATACGTGTCCGTCTGAATTCCGACTGTGTCGCCCACGCGCACGTATGGCAAGTCCTTCTGGTAAATATTGACCAGTACCCAAACGTTGCCCGTATCCGAAATCATGAAACACTGCGTGGTGCCAGGCTGAATCAGTTGGCCCGCCGACACATCCTGTTCGACGACTTCGCCACTGATCGGCGCTTTCACGGGGACTTCAAAAGATGGC
The DNA here is from genome assembly GCA_963725295.1 of uncultured Acidobacteriaceae bacterium. GTDB lineage: Bacteria > Acidobacteriota > Terriglobia > Terriglobales > Acidobacteriaceae > Acidiflorens. The sequence continues at coordinate 13,149 of CAVRYB010000087.1, read as the reverse complement.
GGGGCTTTCACCAGCTCATCGGGATCCGTAATCCCCATGACCTTCAATGCGGCCTGCGCGGCCGCCAGGTCACCACCGGCCTGAACTTCCGCCGACTCCGCCTGCTCCAGGTTCTGCTCGGCAATCGCTTTGTGCTCATACAAATCGCGGGCGCGAGCAACGGCCTTCTGCGCCAGGGCATACGCGTCCTTGGCCTTTAGGTAATTCGTTCGCAATTGCGAAAAATCCGGACTCGCCACATACAGCATCGGCTGGCCTTTTTGCACTTTCTGGCCAGGAACGACCACAACCCGGCTCACCGGACCACTCACTTGCGTGATGACCGGCGTCGTACGAAAACTGTTGTACGCCACGGCCCCGGTCAGCCGGAGCGTCCGAGGCAGCGTAGAGGGCTGGACGGTCAGCACCTGCACGTGCGCCATTTGCTCTTTCGGGATCGTGAACAGTTCCGCGTTATCGGAGCTCTTGGCTGCCGCCAGAATCGCCGGAAGTCTTAGACCCGGAATCTCCACAGTTGGTAAGCAGCAACATGATCGCAGACGCGGCAGCGAAAACCGCGACACCTCGAAAGCGACCGGCGCGAAAAGTCATAGCAGATTCCTCATGGCAGGTTCCTCGTTCCTTCCGCTTCCTTCAATTGCTCAAGCGCAGTCATATAAGACGCCAATGCCTGGCGATAGGCCAATTGCACCGACCGGTAGCTGCGATCGGCATCCAGGTAGTCCAGGAGGCTGGCAGCACCACGCTTGTAAGCATACTCACTGATATCGCGGGAGTCCTGCGCCTGCTTGAGGTAGCCGGAAGTGTAGAGCTGCACGATTTCTTCGTTGCTGCGAACCGACTCATAGGCATTGGCGACGTCAGAAAGGACCGTATCGCTCGCCGACTGCTGTTGTTCCTGTGCCTGCGTGAGAGCGTAGCCGGTGCGCGCGATCTCTCCTTGACCGCGGTCGAAGATCGGAAGCGCAAAATTGGCGAACAATGAAGCTGTATTCTCACCCGACACGTGGGTGAAATCGTAGGTGCCATTTACGTCCACTTTCGCGTTCGCTTTGGCGAGCAGAATCTGGCTTTGAGCCGCCGTAATCCCCAATTCGGCGGCGCGGAAGTCGGGACGCTCCCTCAGCGCGCGGGCCTGCAGGTCTTCCAGGTTTCCTCTGATCGGCTGAAAATCCAGTTCGCCAACCACGTCATAATCGGCCGGCACCGCGTTGTAGCCCAGGAACTCGCGCAGCCCGACCAGCGCCTGCACTTTCGCGAGGCGAGCAGAGGACACATCGGTCTGAAACTGCAGCAGCTGCAGCTTGATCTTCAGGTAATCGCCTTCGCCGATGTATCCGGCTTTCAGTTGAGCCTCACTGATGTCAACCGTCTGCTGAAAATCCTTGAGATCCTCGAGCGCGAACTGCAGTGTGGACTCTGCCAGCAAAACGCTGACGAATTGCTGGCCCACATTGAACGCCAACGTGCGCTCGGCATCGGCAACCTGGGCGCGTGTGACTGCCGTCTGATCCCGCGCAGCCTGCAGACGCCGCTGTCGCTTGTGACCGCGTTCGAAAAGGTAGGAAATCCCGAGATCAAACTGCTGGGTTTCGTTGAGATTCGTGCCAGAGAAGTCCTGGGGACTGAAAAACGGAACGAACTGCGTATCCACGCCCAAAGTCGGGTTCGGACGCAGATTCGCGGTGATCTCCTGAGCTTGATTCTGGAGAATCAGGGTTTGCGTGGCTTTCAGTGAATGGTTGTGCGCCAGCGCCAGATCAATGGCCTGATCGAGAGTGATCCGTGTCGGATTCTCCCCGCTACTGACCCCAGCGAGTAAGAAGAGCATCACTGCCGGGGCGAACACCCAAGAATACCTGGAACGCATAAGGGTTGAGATCAAAGAGCACTGACGGCGACGCAACAGACCCCGCCGATCTGCCGGAACCTTATCATTATCTGCGCAAGGCTCCGCAGTTTGAATCGGCCTCCCACCGGCAAGAGTGCGATGCAGAGTTCAATGGATGTATTGTAATTCACAGAATTCAATGCTCCGCTATGCAGAGTTCTTTTGCGGCTCTGATGGCGGCAGGATGCCCTCCTCAGGGCTTCGGAGAAAGGTCCGCGCTAGGGCGTGGGCAGCGACAGCAATGCCCAGAAAAGCGCACCCCGTTTCTGCCGATCCAACCAGCAGAAACGGGAGTGACAGCTTTCTTTTCCGCAGAGATCAGGCGAGGTCGAAGCGATCGTGATTCATCACCTTGGTCCACGCCGCCACGAAATCTTTCACAAACTTCTCCTTGGAGTCCGAGGACGCATAAACTTCCGCGAGAGCGCGCAGTTGCGAGTGCGAACCAAAGATCAGGTCGACGCGGGTAGCGGTCCACTTGACCTGGTTCGTCTTCCGGTCGCGTCCCTCGTACACGCCTTCAGAGCCATTGGACGATGACGACGGCTGCCATTGCGTACTCATGTCAGCAGGTTGACGAAGAAGTCGTTGGTCAGCGAGCCCGGCTTCTTGGTGAAGACGCCGTGCGCCGACTTCCCGGAATTGGCACCCAGCACGCGCAGTCCGCCGACCAGAACTGTCATCTCGGGCGCCGTCAACCTCAACAATTGCGCCTTGTCCACCAACATCTCTTCAGGCGACAGGCGCTGCTTGCCGCGGAGATAGTTGCGGAACCCGTCGGCTTTCGGTTCGAGCGGCTCGAAGGACTCAACGTCGGTTTGTTCTTGTGACGCGTCCATGCGTCCCGGCGTGAAGGGCACTTTCACTTTGTGCCCGGCCTTTTTTGCCGCTTTCTCGATCGGCCGCGCCGCCGCCGAGAACGATCAGGTCGGCAAGCGAGACTTTCTTCCCGCCGGATTTCGAAGCCGTTGAACTCGTTCTGGATCGCCTCCAGTTTCTCCAGCACCTTCGCCAGTTCAGTCGGCTGGTTCACATCCCAGTCCTTTTGCGGCAAGAGACGAATGCGCGCGCCGTTCGCTCCACCGCGCTTGTCCGAGCCGCGGAACGTTGACGCCGACGCCCAGGCAGTCGAGACCAGTTGCGAGATCGACAGTCCGGATGTAAGGATTTTCGCCTTCAGTGCGGCAATGTCCTGCTCACCGATGAGCGGATGATTCGCCGCGGGGATGGGGTCCTGCCACAGCAGTTGCTCCTTCGGAACGAGCGGGCCGAGATAACGCACAATCGGTCCCATGTCGCGGTGCGTCAGCTTGAACCACGCCCGCGCAAACGCGTCCGCAAACTGATCCGGGATGCTCGTAGAAGCGCCGGGAAATCTTTTCGTAGGCAGGGTCGAAACGCAAAGAGAGGTCCGTGGTCAGCATGGATGGCGCGTGACGTTTTGATGGATCATGCGCATCTGGCACGGTGCCGTTGCCTGCGCCATTTTTCGGTCTCCACTGTTGTGCGCCGGCCGGGCTCTTGGTCAGTTCCCATTCGTACTTGAACAGGTTATCGAAGAAGTTGTTGCTCCACTTTGTGGGCGTCGTGGTCCAAGTGACTTCCAGGCCACTGCCGATGGTGTCAGCACCACAACCTTTGCCAAATTTGTTCTTCCATCCGAAGCCCTGGTCCTGGATCTCGGCAGCTTCTGGTTCGGGACCCACATAGTCAGCAGGAATCGCAGCGCCGTGGGTTTTGCCGAAGGTGTGACCGCCGGCAATCAGCGCAACGGTCTCTTCGTCGTTCATCGCCATGCGCTTGAATGTCTCTCGAATGTCCCGGGCTGCTGCGATCGGATCCGGCTTTCCATTGGGCCCTTCTGGGTTCACGTAAATCAGGCCCATCTGAACCGCGCCGAGCGGATTCTCAAGATCACGGTCACCGCTGTAACGCTCATCCGCCAGCCACGTGCCTTCGGGACCCCAGTTGAGTTCTTCGGGCTCCCACACATCCGCGCGGCCGCCACCGAAACCAAAAGTCTTGAAGCCCATGGACTCGAGCGCGACGTTGCCCGCCAGAATCATCAAATCGGCCCACGAAATTTTGCGGCCATATTTCTGCTTGATTGGCCACAACAGCCGGCGCGCCTTATCGAGGTTCACATTGTCAGGCCAGCTGTTGAGCGGTGCGAAGCGTTGCTGCCCTGCTCCCGCGCCGCCGCGGCCGTCGCCGATGCGGTAGGTGCCTGCGCTGTGCCAGGCCATGCGGATGAACAGCCCTCCGTAGTGCCCGAAGTCGGCCGGCCACCAATCCTGCGAGTCGGTCATCAGCGCACGAAGGTCCTTGATCACCGCTTTCAGGTCGAGACTCTTGAATTCCTTGGCGTAGTCGAATTCCTCACCCATTGGATCAGACAGATCCGAGTGCTGGTGCAGCACGTCGAGGTTCACCTGGTTCGGCCACCAGTCACGGTTCGTAGGAGCGGACGCTCCGTGCTGGAATGGGCACTTGGATTCGGTTGACTTGTGACGCTGATCCTCAGGCGAAACAGTCCCCGAGGAAGAGGCCAGCGTGTTCTCCATATGTTTTGGATTTTCCATATATTTTTCCTTTTTACTCTAAACCTGTGATGATCTACGAACCCTTCTCATTGCGGTTCGCACAATTAGTTGCCACACGATTTCCTGACGTGCTTTTCAAACATATCCAAAGATATCCAGACCTAATCGGCAGCATGCGGAGCGCACTTCGTGCAGAGTCCCCGGAAAATAACTTCACATTCGCGAAGAATCCGCTTACCGAGAGCGAGCGAAGCCGGCCTGGGCACTTTGTACCACTTCATGTCCTCAACCTTGCCGCAGCCGTCGCAGATGAAGTGGTGATGCCGCATGCCCTTGGCATCGAATCGCGCGGCGCGGCCTTCGACGGCCACTTCACGCACCAATCCCGCCTTCACTAGGTCCCGCAGATTGTTATAGGTCGTGGCTCTTGAAGAGCGCGGATCCACGCGATTCACAGCTTCAAAGATTTCTGCAGCCGTAGGATGCCGGTTGCGTTCCAACAGGAACGCCATCACGGCGTAGCGCTGCGGAGTGCACCGCAACCCGCTGCCTTCCAGCGATTGTTTAATCGTCTCGGCGTTCATCGAAGATTTAGATTATATCTAATGTGACACTTTATCAAGACTATCGCGCCGTCGTAATTGTGAGGTTGCGGAACGCGACGTGCCCGGCCTCACTCCCCTGCAAGTAGATCGGCCCTGCTAGTTCTTCGTGGCTGTCCAAGGCTCCGCCTGTGATTCCGGGAATCTCCTGTTTGTCGATGATGGTCTGACCGTTCTGCACGACCGTTACGGTCCGCCCGATGAACGTGATGTCATAGCTTTGCCATTCTCCCGGACGACGGGGCTGCTCGGGAGACGCAGCCAGGAAGCCGTAAACGCCTCCCGTACGCATCGTTGGCCCTTCGGGCTCGGGGTCGTCCTCGATCTGCACTTCATATCTGCCGCGCAGATAGACGCCACTGTTCGATCCTTTCGCGCAATTAAATTCGATGTGCAGCTTGAAATCTTCAAACTTGGCTTCAGTCATCAGTTCCGGCCCATGCCCGGGGCTCACCAAGGTTCCGTCTTCGACCTTCCACGCCGCTGTCGACGCCGGATCGCTGGGCTTCCACCCCGTCAAATCCTTGCCATTGAATAGCTGGATGGCCTTTCCCCACTTCGCGACCTTCTTCCGCTGGAGCGATGGAGCTCGCACGCCCGTCCATCGCCACGGAGTTTCGTCCTCACCGGTCGTGGTTCCCATCAGCGTAGTTCCCGACAACTTGCCTTCAAAAACCATGTCGTCTTTCCTGCCTTCTTCTTCCTTGGGAGAAACGAACATGATGTGGTTGCCCGTGATTTCCACCTTGGGGAGCGGGCGCGCGTGTCCCCACCGGCTGACGAGCCGCGCTTTCACTTGCCCGTCCTCCTGCGTGATCTCCAGCCACGAGGGATATTCCCGGGTCGGAGTTTTCAGGGTCAAATCCCATCGTCCAAGAAACGATTGCACCGATGCGGGTGCGACTTCGACTTTCTTCTCCTTACCGAAGCCTTGCATCGCAAACAGCAGGATCAACGTAGACAGCACTAACACTCGCCGGAGTCTCATGTGTTTCAATTCCCTTCTACCTGCGCGTCTACAGTTCTTACGATTTGATCGTTTGCGAAGTTGCATCCCAATACACAGGTTTCTTTCTGAAATAGGATTCATTCGCCATGTGGCAGCCGAGGGCGGCATTGTGGCCGAACACCGCGTCCTGCAGCACCGGTTTGCGCGAGCGAACAGCCTCGAAGAAATTCCAAAGGTGCGGCCGCAAATCGTCGTAGTCGTTCCCTTTGAAGCTCAGACTCTCGGGCGCCGGCTCTTGCCCCGGCTTCGGATCGTTCTCGTCATGCCACTGGGCGAGATAAGGCGTCCTGAGACGGGCTGGGAAAGAACCGGAGTAGTAGCTGGGAGCGAGATCCACGCCCGGCTGCGGAGAGTAGCTGAGGCCGAACTCCGTGAGTTCGATGATTCCCTTCGAGCCCATGAAGCGAGTCACTTCCGCGGACTCCGTGCCCAGGCTCAAGCGCATGTACACCGGAACATTGGCGTACTCAAAAAGAGCGGTGTGGACATCGGGCATGTTGCGCCCATCTTTCCAGCGGTAAATGCCACCAAAGGCGGACACACGTTTCGGGATCTCATTGATGCCGAGAACGCGCTGCATTCCGCTGATGAGGTGGACGAGCAGGTCCCCGGCGACGCCAGTTCCGTATTCCTTCCAGCAGCGCCAGCGTGCAAAAACCAGCGGGTCGAAGGCTTTCTTGGGAGTCGTGCCGAGCCATGTGTCCCAATCCAGATTCTGCGGCGACAAGTCGGCAGGAGGAGGATATTCCCACGCGCCCGTAGGGTCGTTTCGTCCCAAGGTAGCTTCCACCAGACTCAATTCGCCGATCGCGCCCTGCTGGTAGAGTTCATTCGCCTTCGCGCACAGCACGGAGCTCGTGCGCTGCGCCCCCACCATCACGATTCGGTCTGTTTTCTTCGCGGCTTCAACCATTGCCAACCCATCCGCCGGAGTATGCGAAAACGGCTTCTCGCAGTAAACATCTTTCCCGGCCGCGAGCGCGTCGACCACGACCTGTTTGTGCCAGTGGTCCGGGACCGCGACAACGATCGCGTCAATCTCCTTGTTATCGAGCAGTTCCTGGTAGCGGCGTGTGACCGGAACCGGCTTTCCAACAATTTCCCGGGCTAGTTCATGGCGGCCGTCATAAAGGTCGCAGGCGGCCGCGCACTCCACGCCCGGAAGCGCAATCGCTGTCGTCAGCAGGCTGCTGCCTTCCATCCCTACGCCCACAATGCCGAAACGCACGCGGTCACTCGGAGCCACCGGCGACGTTGCAGCGAAGAGTGGCTCGGAACGGAGCAGTATCGTATTTGCGGCCAGTGTAGCCCCCGCCGCTCCCACGGTTGCATGCAAGAATTCTCGGCGCGAGAACCAGTTCTTCTTCATGATCGTCTCCTCAGTGCTGCTTGTTCAGACTGCGCTAACGGTAGCTATTCTGTTGCTCACGGCGTCGGCCATACTACTCTGTCCGTGAGATGAATCTGAGCGGAAGAATCGGCGCAAGTACGATGGAGAGCAACGCGGGCTTCATGAGTTGTAAACTGCACATTATTGCAAACAAAGTGGGGAAAAGCGATGTCGACAGAGAAAACGAGGCGGGAGTTCTTGAGGTCATCTGCAATCGGATTGGCGGTTGCGGCAACGACCCATGCATTACCGGTGCTCGGCACGCCTGACGCAGGCCACGGGGGGGAAATCGCGGTACGCGTGACGAATGAGAACAACCGCTTTGTCCGCACAAATGGGTTACGCTGGCAAACCGTCGCCGGGACTTCCGCGTCGACGACGATTATTCTCAATCCTGAAAAGGAATTTCAGACGATTCTCGGATTTGGTGCGGCTTTCACGGATGCCGCCTGTTACATGTTTAATCAGCTCCCGCCAGCAGAACGCTACCAGCTATTTCATGAGTTGTTTGATCCCAGGGAGATGAATCTCAGTGTTTGCCGTACCTGCATCGGGTCAAGCGATTATTCGACGAGGGCGTACACCTATGACGAAGGAGAACTTGATCTTGACTTGAGCCGTTTTTCAATTAAGCAGGACCGCGATTACATTCTGCCGATGCTGCGTGAAGCTCGAAAGGAAAACCCGGAACTCTTTCTTTTCTCCTCGCCGTGGAGCCCGCCAGGCTGGATGAAGTCCGGCGGATCGATACTCGGTGGCTCAATGAGGCTCCGCTATTTGCGAGCCTACGCGCATTACTTTCAGAAATTTCTCGAGGCCTGCGCCGCCGAAGGTGTTCCGATTCAGGCCGTCACAGTACAAAACGAAGTCGATACCGATCAGGATGGGCGGATGCCAGCCTGCATCTGGCCGCAAGAGTATGAAGTGGAATTCGTTCGCGACCACCTCGGGCCGGTTCTCCGAAGGCAGGAACTTTCAACGAAAATATGGATCCTCGATCACAACTACGACCTGTGGGGACGCGCGGTCGCCGAACTCGACGACCCAGGGTTGCGTCAGTACTGTAACGCCATCGCATGGCATGGCTACGCTGGAACTCCAGACATGATGAGCAAGGCGCACGATGCTCATCCAGACGCGGAGATGCATTGGACAGAGGGCGGCCCAGACTACACAAATCCCGACTATCTTACCGACTGGACGACATGGGGCAAAACTTTCATCGCGGTGCTGCGCAATTGGTGCCAGTCGATCACCGCCTGGAACCTGGCACTGGATGAGAAGGGGCGACCCAATATCGGACCGTTCCCTTGCGGTGGAGTGGTAACGATCGACTCCGAGACTCACGAGATCACGCGTAGCGGGCAGTACTGGGCGTTGGCCCACTTTTCGCAGGCCATTCGACGGGGAGCAAAGCGCTTTGACTCCGTCGGCACATCGCCCGGCATCGCACACGCCGCCTTCACCAATACGGACGGAACCCGAGTTCTGGTGTTGGCTAACTCCGGAGATGCGCAGAAGTCAACGGTGCAGATGGGAACAAAACGATTTGAAATCGCTCTGGACAAGAACTCGCTGACTACGTGTGTCTGGTCGAAAGAAGGCTAATCTGCGATGCTTCGTCCTATAATTCGCTGCGATCGATCCTGACAATACGTTAACTGCTCGAGGAGGTTCTTTTGATTTCACCACGCTCCATTTTCGTAAAACTCGTAATCGTACTGATGATGATGGGCATCTCCTGCCTCACGTTTGCCCAATCGACGCAGCCCCCGACTCCCGACACTCCCCGCTTGCAGGGCTACTCCTCGCAAACTTCCAGGACGGAGCACGATTGGGAGAAGAAACTTCAGGCCGGCATCGTTTCGGAGAACTTGCGTCAGAGCATGCAGCGTTTGAGTGCGCGCCCGCACCACGTAGGCTCTCCCTACGACAAGGAGAACGCGGACTGGATACTCTCCAAGTTCAAAGAATGGGGATTCGACGCCCATATCGAGACCTTCCAGGTCCTTTTCCCGACGCCCAAAGAGCGCATCGTCGAAATGATGGAGCCAATCAAGTTTCGGGCCAAGCTGCAGGAACCCCCCGTCCCCGGCGATCCGACTTCCAATCAAACCGCCGAGCAACTGCCAACCTATAACGCTTATTCCATCGATGGAGACGTCACCGCCCCGCTGGTATACGTGAACTACGGCAACCGTGAAGATTACGAACAACTCGATCGTCTGGGAATTTCCGTAAAGGGTGCCATCGTAATCGCGCGTTACGGAGAAGGCTGGCGCGGCATCAAGCCCAAGGTTGCGGCAGAACATGGCGCGATCGGCTGCATCATCTATTCCGATCCCAAGGACGATGGCTTCTTCAACGGGGACGACTATCCCAAAGGAGGATGGCGTCCGCGCGAAGGTGTACAGCGCGGCAGCGTCATGGACACGGACTACCCCGGCGATCCTCTAACGCCCGGAGTTGGCGCTACGGCCGATGCCAAGCGGCTCGACATCAAAGACGCGAAGACCATCACCAAGATTCCCGTGCTGCCGATTTCCTGGGGAGACGCTCTGCCATTGCTTTCTGCCTTGCAGGGACCGGTTGCGCTGGAGCCATGGCGAGGAGCCTTGCCGATCACGTATCACGTAGGCCCCGGCCCCGCGAAGGTTCATCTAAAAGTCGCTTCCAACTGGGACTTGAAGCCAGTCAACGACGTCATCGCCACCCTGCGCGGGTCAGACGAGCCCGACGAGTGGGTGATCCGTGGAAACCACTACGATGCCTGGGTCAACGGCGCCGATGATCCAATTTCGGGGATGGTGGCCGTTCTAGAAGAGGCCCGCGTACTCGGCGAGTTGCATAAACAAGGATGGAATCCGAAACGGACGATCATCTTCTGCGCGTGGGACGGCGAAGAACCCGGTCTGCTGGGATCGACCGAGTGGGTCGAAACCCATCGCGACGAGTTGCAGAAACATGCGGTTGCTTATATCAATTCCGACAGCAATGGTAGAGGCTTCTTCCGCGCCGGCGGTTCGCACGATTTGCAACATCTCATCAACGATGTAGCTCTCGATGTTCAGGATCCCGAGAAACACATCTCCGTGCAGCAACGAGCGCGTCTGCAGCGAATCGCCAGAGCGCACGATTCCGAAGAACGGGCCGAAATAAGAAAAAGTAATGACATCCGGATTGGCGCGCTGGGAGACGGTTCGGATTATGCACCATTCATCGACCACGCCGGCATCTCCACTCTGAACATCGGTTACGGCGGAGAGAACGACGCCGACGCCTACCATTCCATCTATGACGACTTCTACTGGTATACGAAATTTGTGGATACCGATTTCGCCTACGGTCGCGCGCTGGCACAAACCGGCGGAACTGCCGTCATGCGACTGGCGGATGCCGACGTGATTCCCTATGAGTACAACGCTGAGGCGGAGACCATCGGACAATATGTGAAAGAACTGGAGAAGCTCCTCAAAGACAAGCAGGAAGAAATCACTGAGCGCAATCTGGAGCTGAAAGAAGGAGTGTTCACAGCCACGGCCGATCCGCACCTGACTTCTGTCCCTCCACCAGCCAAAGCGATTCCACCGTTCATGAACTTTTCGCCGCTGAAGAACGGCGTGGAGGCAATCAAGAAAAGCGCGGAACGTTACCAGTCGGCGTTTGCCAAATGGCAGGCTACCGGAAACGACTTGCCAGCTCAGGCCGCGACTGCCCTCAACGCGGAGCTGATGCAAATTCAGAGAACATTTCTAACCGAGAAGGGACTTCCGGAGCGTCCGTGGTTCAAGCATCAGGTCTATGCTCCCGGCGCCTACACCGGTTATGGAGCCAAGCCGATTGCAGCGGTCCGCGAATACATGGACGAGGAAAAATGGCAGGAGGCCGACGCGCAGACTCCTGTTGTTGGCGACGTACTGGAAAAGGTTGCGGACGCCATTGGCAAAGCCGCGGATGATCTGGAGAAGGCGATAGCGCAGGGGCGGTGAAGACCGCTGCGGGATTGTATCTTTCAAACTGACCCCGAGCAATCGCTGCGACAGAACGCTAGACTGCCACTGATCTGCTACACTAGCGTTTCATGTTCGCGCGCCATCATCACCGCCATACTCATTACGGCCATTCAGGGCCGCGGCGGGCGCTCGCGTAACAGAAGCGATTTTTTCCAAACAGCCCGCCGGACTTCCGGCGGGTTTTTGATTTTTAGGCAGGAGACTCAATCTATGGAGCTCGATTATTCGAAACTCGAAGGGCTGGTCGCGGCGGTGATTCAGGATCACCGGACGGGCCGCGTCCTGATGGTGGGCTTTATGAACCAAGAGGCGTTTCAGAAAACCGTCGAAACCGGATACGCCGTGTTCTACAGCCGATCGCGCAACAAGCTTTGGCTAAAGGGCGAGACTTCCGGGCACCGCTTGGCGGTGAAGGAGATCTCCATCGATTGCGATCAAGACGCGGTGCTGATCAAGGTGGACGCGCTCGGTCCAGGCGTGTGCCACGAAGGCTACGCCAGTTGCTTCTTCCGAAAGCTGGAGGACGGCGAGTGGAAGACCACCGACCAACAGACTTACGATCCAAGCCAGGTATACGGGAACTAGACTATGAAACTGAAGCTGGGCATTCCCAAAGGCAGTCTTGAAAACGCGACGGTCGATCTGTTCCGGCGCGCGGGGTTTCAAATCACGGTGAGCAGCCGGTCATATTTTCCGGCGATCGACGATCCCGACATCGAGTGCATGCTGATCCGGGCGCAGGAAATGGCGCGCTATGTGGAAGATGGCGTGCTCGACGCCGGGCTCACGGGGCGCGATTGGGTCATGGAGAACGACGCGCAGGTTCACACCGTCGCGGATTTGATTTACGCCAAGCAGAGCTTCGGCAAAGTGCGCTGGGTGCTGGCCGTGCCGGAAAATTCTTCGGTGCGGACAGTAAAGGATCTGGAAGGCAAAACCATCGCCACCGAATTGGTCGAGGCCACGCGGCGGTATCTGGCAGCAAGTGGCGTGAAGGCCAAGGTCGAATTCAGCTGGGGGGCAACGGAGGTGAAGCCTCCGGTGCTGGCCGACGCCATCGTGGAGGTGACCGAGACCGGGTCGTCGTTGCGAGCGAACAATCTGCGGATTGTCGAGACCGTGCTGGAATCGAACACGCAGTTGATTGCCAACAAGACCTCATGGGCCGACGAGTGGAAGCGGAGGAAATTGGAAGATATCCAGATGTTACTCGAGGGCGCCATCAACGCGTTGGGCAAGGTCGGACTGATGATGAACGTCGAAAAAGAGAATCTGGCGCAGGTACTCGAGGCGCTACCCGCGCTGAGAAAGCCAACCATCTCGAACTTGAGCGAAGAGAACTGGCTGGCGTTGAACACCATCATCGACGAATCCACGGTGCGCAGCATCATTCCCCGCTTGAAGAAAGCCGGAGCGCAGGGGATTGTCGAATATCCGTTGAACAAGATTGTGATGTGATGATCCGCATACTTGATCAAACTCAGGCAGGCGGGTTGGCGGCACGCAAAACGCAACGGCTCGATGAAGCCGAGCGCGTGGTCGCGCCGATTCTCGAAGACGTGCGCAAACGCGGCGACGCAGCCGTGCTCGAGTACGCGCGCAAGTTCGACGGATACTCGGGCGCCAGTGTGCGAATCGCGCCGCAAGGACGGCTGGACGCAGAATTCGAGCGCGCAGTGAAAGTCGCGGCGGCAAATGGAC
>CAVRYB010000086.1:0-17403 GCA_963725295.1 uncultured Acidobacteriaceae bacterium | reverse complement strand
TCCCGGCGCTTCTTCTTTTTCTTTGCCAATCTCAGTGTCAAACATTGAAGTGCCCTCCCCGTACAACCACCCTGATTTAGAGTCGTGGAGGGCCCAAAAGTTACCGCTTACTTTCCAACTAGCTCCTCAGGCCCACTTCCAAACCGAGCGACAATCTCGGAATTGCCGCTCCCTGCGGTTCGTCTAGGTCTGATCGCGATGGTGTATCATCGAGACGCATTGAGGCCAAGCGCCTCTTCGCCGGAGGCCGTCGTTTGGAACGAGTATTGTCGCTCGTACTGATACTGTTTCTTCTCTCGGCCTCTCCCACTTCCGCGCAAGACAAGAAATCTCAGGAATACGGACGTCCCGTGGATGGCCCCGGCGTCTTCAAGAACTATTGCGCCTCTTGCCACGGAACTGATGCCCGCGGTGACGGCCCGGTCGCGAAAGCACTGAAGCGAGACGTTCCGGATCTCACCGTGCTTGCGCAACGGAACAGCGGTGCGTTTCCGGCCATTCACGTGAGAAACACCATCACATTCGGCGGTGACAGTCTGCTGGCCTCGCACGGCTCAAAGGGCATGCCAATCTGGGGGCCGGTGTTCCACGAGATTGAATTCGATCAGGACTTGGGAAATGTGCGCATCGAGAACCTGGTCAAATATCTGGAGTCGATTCAACGGAAGTAGCGAGCAGTGGGAGCCGGCCAGCAGAACAGCCTAAAGAGCTAGAAGTGATCGTCCGGTCCGTGTCCCGGATGCTCGAGCGCACGCGCCTGAATCGCGCGATCCCATGGACCACCCTGCCAGTTGTCTTTCACCCGCGTGCTATGGATCCACGGCGGCAACTGCATCAGAAGACGGCGACTGAGCGCGTGGAGATATGGCTCGTAGACGTCGCGAAGCCCCGCCAGTTTCTCTGCAGCATCCGATTTGTCGTTGATCGTCACGCCGCGCCACGCCAACTCGGTTTTCAGCCGTTCGCGATTTTCTGCAGTGAGTCTCTCCTCGTCATGCGGACTGTACTGCGAATTCACCACCTGCGCGAGATCAACTACGGCATGGCGCGCCATCGCAAACGTAAGTTTTGCCTGGTCCTGGTGAATGCCGTCAACACCGGTAATGACCAGTGACGTTACATCCAACATCACCGTTAGCGCACTGAGCCACGACTGGTTACTGTGCTGCGAGCGAAAGAAAAGCAGGACTGGATAAGATATGTGGCTCGCCAGAAGATCGGCCGACCAACGCTCCCAGTCACGGAAAATATCGTCAAGCACCTTCTGATCGGGGCAGCACCCCAGTCGCCCAAGAAACTCCGCTGCGCTCGGCGGCGAACCTGCGCGGGCATCGAGCAAGGAAATTTCGACCTCGCGCGAAGCAAAGGCACCGTAGATTACCGGCAGGTAGCCGACCACGACTCCAAGAAACGCGAAGCCCATGCCCGCTTCCATCACGGCCAATGCGCGAGCCGCCGCATTGATGGGAGTGATGTCCCCATATCCCAGCGTGAAGAAAGTCTCGCCGCTGGAATAGATGACTTTCCCAAACGTGATCTTTTCATTGCCCAGCATCAGGTGCTCGCCCAGCCCGTACTGCACGCAGGCAAATCCAAAAATCAGTCCTGCCGCCCAGCAACCAAGCAGCATAATCAGCGACAGCGGGCCATAGTCAGGCGAGAAATCCTTCGCGACGGTTCGAAGATTTGATGAAGCTTCCGACGCGCGTCCATAAACCCCAGGTCTTCTTGTAGAACACGGACGCGAACCGGAACGAGCGTTTGATTCGCCGCGGCAAGACCACAGTCTCAAACGCATCCATCAGGATGAGAAAGATTAGTACGAACCCGCCAATCGTCGCCCACCAGTGCATAGTTGAAGATAAAGATGACGCGGGAATGGTAGCAGATTCAGGAAACCGGATTCAGGAACCACGATTTACGGCGTGGCGTGAGCGCTATCGAGCGCCTTTTTGATGTTCTGCAATTCTTTCAGCACGGCGCGCAGATTACGTGTATCGAGAGCATTCGCGCCGTCGCTCTTCGCTTCCTGGGGATTGTCGTGGACTTCCATGAACACGCCGTCGACGCCAGCTGCCACGGCTGCACGCGATAGCACCGGAATAAATTCCGGCTGGCCGCCGCTGACTGCAGGCTGATCTTCGTCGCCGTGCGAGGCCGAGGGCAGTTGAACCGAATGCGTCGCATCGAATACAACGGGCGCGAACTTGCGCATGATGGCCAGCGAACGCATGTCGACGACAAGATTGTTGTAGCCGAAACTCGATCCGCGTTCGGTGACGAATACCTGGCTGTTCCCTGCCTCGCGGCACTTTGCTACCGCATGCTTCATGTCCCAGGGCGAGACGAATTGCCCTTTCTTGATATTCACCGGACGCCCACTCAGCGCCGCCGCCACAATCAGATCTGTCTGCCGGCATAGGAAGGCCGGGAATATGCAGCACATCCACTACTTCCGCGACCGCAGCCACATCGGCTACCTGATGCACATCCGTCAATACTGGGATGTGCACTTCATTCTTGACCTTCTTCAGGATGCGCAGGCCTTCCTTCAATCCCCGGCCCGCGATAGCTGCGAATCGAGGTGCGGTTCGCCTTGTCGTAGGAGGCTTTAAAGATGAACGGAAAATTCAGCGCGCGCGTCACGCCCTTGATGATCTCCGCCATGCGCAGCGCGTGATCTTCGCTCTCAATGACACAGGGTCCGGCGATCAGAAATAGATCGCCGGTGCCAATGCGAACATTGTCGATTTGGAAAGATAGGGTCAAAGCTATTCGCTCTTAGCTCTTCGCTTTTAGCTAAATGCCAAAGGCAAATAGCTAAAGGCTGGCTTTTATCTTCGTCCCACTTTGTCGGGCCGCAAGAACATTTCCACCTCAGCCGCATCTTTCTTCTCTTTCTTCTGCTGCCCGTGCTCGTAGGCCGCGCCGGTGAATGCCTTAAATAACGGATGCGGCTCCAGCGGCTTCGACTTGAATTCCGGATGGAACTGGCAACCAATAAAAAACGGGTGTCCCGGAATCTCGACCATCTCCACGTACGTCCCGTCCGGAGTGGAACCGGAAATTTTCAGTCCCCGCGGCTACCATTGGCTCTTCGTACTCGCGGTTGAACTCGTAGCGGTGGCGGTGCCGCTCGCTGATCTCGGTCTGGCCATATACCTTATACGCCAGCGTTCCTGGTTCGATCTTGCAAGGCCATGCCCCGAGCCGCATCGTCCCACCTAGTTCTTCCACGCCGCGCAACTCGCGCAACTTGTAAATCACGCGATGCGGAGTCGCAGGATCAAACTCGCTCGAATTGGCATCCGCCAAGCCACAGACGTTGCGCGCATATTCAATGCAAGCTGTCTGCATTCCCAGACAAATTCCAAAATACGGCACATGCTTCTCACGCGCATACTGGATCGCCTTCAGCATGCCTTCGATGCCGCGCTTGCCAAATCCGCCCGGAACCAGTAGCCCGTCGTACTCTTCGAGCTGCGCTTCGTAACTTTTGTCGTTCTTATCCGCCGACTCCAGCCCCTCAGCCTCAATCCAGTTCACTTCCAGCTTCAGATTGTGCGAGAGCGCACCATGCACCAGCGCTTCTTTCAGCGATTTGTAGCTGTCTTCGTACTCCACGTACTTGCCGACAATGCCGATCCGCACTACATCTTTGGGGTTGTAAACGCGGTGCACCAGTTCGTTCCACTTCGATAGATCCCGGTCTTTCGCTTCCAGTTTGAGCTTTCGCAGGACCAGCGTGTCCACTTCTTCATGCGCGAAACAGACGGGCACCTCGTAGATGGACGCAACGTCCTTGGCCGTAATGACCGCATCTTCTTCCACGTTGCAGAACAGGGCGATCTTCGACTTGATGTCTTTCGAAAGGAAGCGATCGGTACGACAGAGCAGGATGTCCGGCTGAATTCCGACGCTGAGCAACTCCTTTACCGAGTGCTGCGTCGGCTTGGTTTTCAATTCCTGTGCCGCGGCAATGAAAGGCACCAGCGTCACGTGTACAAACAAGGTATTGTCGCGGCCCAGTTCCTGCCGCATCTGGCGGATGGCTTCGATGAACGGTAGAGATTCGATATCGCCGACGGTGCCGCCGATTTCGATCAGCGCCACGTCTACGTCCTGCGCGACCTTTTTAGCCGCCGCTTTGATTTCGTTGGTGACGTGCGGAATCACCTGCACGGTTTTGCCGAGATAATCTCCGCGCCGCTCCTTGGCTATGATCTGCTCGTAGAGACGCCCGGTAGTCCAGTTGTTGTCGCGAGAGAGCTTTGCGTGGGTGAAACGCTCGTAGTGCCCGAGGTCAAGATCGGTTTCCGCGCCGTCGTCGGTGACAAAGACTTCGCCATGCTGAAACGGCGACATCGTCCCCGGGTCGACGTTCAGGTATGGATCAAATTTCATCAGGTTGACCTTGAGGCCACGGCTCTCCAAGAGGCACCCGATCGAGGCCGCTGCCAGGCCCTTACCTAAAGAAGACACAACTCCGCCCGTCACAAAGACGTACTTTGCCGACATCGCTTCCTCGCTCTAATTGTTTTTGAAAAATTGTGCAGGCTGGGGTGCACGATCAATTATGGCAGAAGTATTTCTGGAAGGGAATGGGGAAAAACCAGGTGCCCCACGTTCGCGGTTTTCAAAACGTGGAATTCCGCGGCTATCGGAAGCTTAGGGACTTCGCTGATTCCCCAATCGTGCTTTCGGCATCGCGATTTCATTCTGGCGACGTCGGTTTTGCAGACGCCGCTTCTTTGGTAGCGAGATCAAACGCGTCCTCCGCTCTAAGCGGCGTGAGACGGCATTTCCGAGTGTCAGACTTACACGTTAAAGTGGCTCGCCGTAAAATCTCGAAGCCGACTCCTTCCGGCGTCGCAACTGCAAGGTGCACATCTCGCAATGATTCGGCAAGCGATGCGAGGGCACTGTCGCCCCCAATTTGGCGCGCCTCCAAGATCTTGTCGCCCGTAATTCGCAATGTAAAATCTGCGCTGCCACTGTGATTTGTTGTGTTTTCGACCGTGACGGAGCCCAGGCCTTCAACGTCTGCATGGCTTTGTTTGATCAAATCCGAAGTCTGTACCGCTGGACCCGCGATCTTTGTCAACCTTTCCAGAGATTCCGCCACCGCTTCGGGATTAGCCGGCGCCCGGGTCGACAAATCAGCGGATGCGATCGCCATCGAATAAGCGTGGATCGCATCTGCGTTTCGCCCGAGCTTCTCGTAGATCTGTCCGAGGTGGTCCCCCTTGATGGGTGAAGGATGGATCCCCCACGCTGCTTCAACATAGATACGGGCTTGCTCGATTTGACCTCGGCCGAAGTAAATCCACCCCAGAGTGTCCCAGTAGTTTGAAATGGAGTTCATTAATCTCATCTGCGTTGGGGTGACGTGCTCGAGCGAGAGATTCCGTAGAGACACTGACTCCATCGCAATGGCTGTTTCGGCCCACCTCTCGGCGCGCTCCAACTCAACATTCCTCTCTGCCAACCGGTATGCTGCCTGATTCCATGAAGCCGCGGAACCGGATTGGTTGGCTGCCTGCTCCATCTCCGAAATCCCCTTGGCAGGGTTTCCGAGATCGACATTGCATTCTCCATGGGCCAACAAGGCGCGGGCTTGATTGGGAGAGAGCGCCAAGGCCTTGTCTAACTCTGGCATGGCCTGAGCGCATTGTTTCCGAAAACACAGCAAGACGCCGAGGTTTGCATGCGCATCGTACCCGTCCGGAGTGACATCGATCTGTTGCCTGAATTGGGTGACTGCATCTTCGTATTTGTGCTCCCGCCACAAGACCATCCCCAGCATATTGTGGGCATAGGAGCTCTTAGGGTCGAGTTTGAGTTCCTCTTGCAAGACTTTCTCTGCGTCCGCATATTCATTCAACTCAAGCAAAGACGCGCCGAGCGTTAAGCGTATTCGCAGGAGCAACGGCTCGATCATGATCAGCTGTCTTGACAAGGTAACCGCGGCTTGGAAGTCGTGACGGCTGTAGGCCTGGGAGGCTCCGGTGAAGAGCTTTTGGACTTGTTCCGGATCGGCCCATGACATTTGCGAAGAAGCTGTCAGTATGTTCACCTCACCCGTATTGTGAAACCTGACCAGGATGCGGATTTCCACTGGCACGGGTTTGAACATGTAACTGCCCGGAGTAAACCTCAATTTCTTTACTAAATCGATCGCGTCTTCCGTAGTTGCATTTCCAGATCGAATGACCTCAATATCGTAAGGCTTACCATCCGAAGAGATGACAACATCTAGAACGGTGAGAGCATCCGCTCGCAATGCCGCGATTGCGGGTGACAAGTTCACCGTAGGCTTACCGCTCGGAGAAGGCTGCGTTGCGCACGGGCCCGTCGAGAGCGGTGTGCAAACTTGCATTGGCTTTTCCGCTTCGGCGAGGCAGCAACTCCCGCTTGCGAGGCAAAAGAGCGCTGCGGTCAAGAATAATGAACGAGTCGAGGACATATTCGGTTTAAACTCGGACACATTGTAGCGGACAAGCTTTCAAATTGTTTGTTTGTACGATGCCACGCGCCAAGTGCGTTTCCATATCGACCATCCGCTAAAATATCCCATGCCTGACATTCCCCTCTGGGGCGATCTCGCTCCCACCGCAAGATTGGCCGAACTGATCGCGGACACTGCGGATCCCGCAAAAGAGAATCCCCTTCGTCGCGACGTTCGCTCGATGGGCATTCTTCTGGGCCGTGTGCTGGTTGAGCAGGAGGGTGAAGCGTTCTTCGATGTCGTTGAGCAGTTGCGCCGCTTGATGATCCAGCACCGCGAGCAGCCTACGTCCAGCTCCACCTCGGAGTCCGACGAACATCTGATGGCCCGCGCCCGCGACATCATCAGCGCCTTATCGGTGGAAGACGCTTACCGCATCACCAAGGCGTTCGCCATTTACTTCGAGCTCACGAACCTCGCCGAAACCAATCATCGCAAACGTCGGCGTCGCGCAGCTCGTCTACTCACCGGCAAGGCACCGGTTGACGGCTCTTTCCGTGGCACTCTCGCCCGAATGAAAACCGCTAGGGTCTCCTCGGACTCCATGCGCCAGGCTTTGCGCCGGGTCAAAGTAACTCCCGTCTTCACCGCGCACCCCACCGAAATCACGCGCCACACCATCCGCCTGAAGCGGCGCCGCATCGCCGAATATCTGGAACGTCTCGACCAACTTCCGCTCTCCGATTCCGACGCTCGCGAATACGAATCGCGGATCCTCGCCGAGATCACCGCACTCTGGCAGACCGACGAAGTCCGGCTTAACAAGCCGACCGTCCGCGACGAAATCCACATGGGACTCGACTACTTTCCCATGGTCCTCTTCGAAACTCTCCCACGTCTGTTCGCCGAACTCGAAGAATCGCTGCAGGATGTATACGGCACCGACGGCGAGACTTCGGAGCCGTTCTCCCACGACCCCTTGTCGTTCGGATCGTGGATCGGGGGCGACCGCGACGGCAACCCTTTCGTCACCGCCGCTTCCACGCGTGAAGCGCTTGATATGGCGCGTCACGTGATCATCGACCACTACATTGCCGAAACGGCGCACCTGATCACGCAATTGAGCATGTCTACCCGACGCATCGGAGTCTCTGAGGCTCTCGAACGTCGCGTCCGCCAATATGACGAAAAGCTCGGCGAGAAATATTCGCGTTGGAAACAAATCACCGCTGCGGAGCTCTATCGCCATTTTCTGGAAGGTCTGATCGCCCGCCTGCGCTTCACCCGCAAGTCGTCAAAACAGGAGCATGCGTACAAGTCGCCGTCGGAATTTGAAGAAGATCTCGGCATCATCCGCGATAGCCTATGCGCAAATCAAGGCCAGCGCCTGGCCGAACTCGTCTCGCCTCTTTTGCGGAAGCTTCGAACCTTCGGCTTTCATCTTCACAGTCTGGATATACGGCAACATGCCCGTGTGCAGGCGCAAACGCTCTCCGAATTGGCGTCCATGGAAAAACAGCACGCCAGATCTGTGCAGTTACCGTCCGACCTTTCCCCGGCGTCGGCGGAACTCCTCGCAACGTTCCGCGCCATCGCGGAACTGAAAAAGACCCACTCCCCGCAAGCGATTCGCAACTTCGTTATCAGCAACACCCAATCTGAACATGACATTTTCGCGGTCGTCCGTCTCGCCGCTCTCGTCGGGGTCTCCGTCTCCGCGACTGGCACCGATCCCGGCCTTATGCCGGTACCTCTATTCGAATCGATCGACGCGCTGCGCGCCTCGCCTACGATCATGCGCCGGGTCTGGAAGTCTCCCGAATTCCATTCGCTCCTCGACTCCTGGGGACGCACCCACGAAGTCATGCTGGGCTACTCCGACTCCAACAAGGATGGGGGCATGCTGACCAGCACCTGGGAGTTACACAAAGCGCAGCACAATCTGCACGAAGCCGCGCGCGAGTGCCGGGTGAATCTCCGCCTCTTTCATGGACGCGGCGGAACCGTCGGCCGCGGGGGCGGTCCCACTCACGACGCCATCCTCGCCCAACCCGCCGGAGATTTTTCCGGCGAAATCCGCATCACCGAGCAAGGCGAGGTTCTTAGCTGGAAATATGCGGACCCTGTGCTCGCCGAGTGGAACCTCGAAATCATGATCGCGGCTTGTCTAGAAGCCATAACGATGCCAGGGCAAACCTCACCAGGCACCAAGCAACGCTGGGACGAGGCCATGGAAACAATGTCGGCGGACGCTTTCGCCTACTACCGCAAAAATATCGCTGAGAACCCTGAGATTCTCGAATATTTTGAGCAGGCTACGCCGGTCAACGAACTGGAACACGCCCGCATCGGCTCCCGCCCCGCACGTCGCTCAGCTAGCCGCAGTCTCGACGATTTGCGTGCCATCCCATGGGTGTTTGGCTGGATGCAAAGCCGCCACGCCGTCCCCGCTTGGTTCGGCGTCGGCTACGCCCTTGAACGCTTTGCCAAGCGCAGTGCTGCAAACGCCGAAGTCCTGCGTGAGATGATGCAGGGCTTCCCACTCTTCGCCAGCCTGATTCGCAGCGTTGAAATCGCCATGGCTAAGGCCGATTTGGCCATCGCCCGTCTCTATGCCGGGCTGGTTGCCGATGCAGTTCTCCGCGACCGTGTCTTCGAAATGCTTCACCAGGAATTCGAGCGCACGCGCCGCCTCATTCTCTCCCTGAAAGGGCAACGAGAACTGCTTGAAAAGAATCCTGTACTTTCCCGTTCCGTGCGGCTGCGGAATCCCTACGTGGATCCGCTCAGTCTGATTCAGGTCGATCTGCTGCGCCGAAAACGCGCGGCCGCTGCAATCGATTCATCTCTTGACTACGCTATCGGAGCCACCATGAACGGCATCGCCGCTGGCCTGCACAATACTGGCTAGTACGGAGAATGCCGGCGCGATTGATCCTCCGCGCATCTAACTTCTCGGACCTTCCGGAAGCGCTAGAAAAGACCGATAATGTTCCGCGGCATGAAATCATTCTTTACTCGGACGAGCATCGCCAGAACGGCAACTCTCTCAGCGGCAATGTTGATGTTGGCCATCTCCTGCCTCTCCCAGACTCCAACCGCCTTGCCGCAGGCCAGACGCCTCATTCTCAAGGACGGCTCGTACCAGTCCGTCACCAAGTACGAAATCAACGATGATCGCGTCCGTTACTTCAGCGCTGAACGCGGCGAATGGGAGGAAGTTCCAAAATCGCTGGTCGACTGGGACGCTACCGAAAAATTCGAACAGGGCCGCCAGGAAAGCAAAATGGCTCCCGAGGCAGTCGATCTCGACAAGCAGATCGCAGCTGAACGCAAAGCCGAGCAAGAACGGTCCCCTCAGGTCGCGCCGGGACTGCGGCTTCCCGATGAAGGCGGCGTCTTCCTTCTCGAAACCTACGACGACCAACCGCAGTTAGCCGAATTGCAGCAATCCGGTGGCGACCTCAACCAGAACACGAAGACGAATATCCTGCGAGCGACACTCAATCCTCTGGGCGGGGTCAAACAGACAATCGAACTTCCCGGTTCCCACGCCAAAGTCCAATCCCACACCGCAGTTCCGTCGATCTACGTCAATATTGATTCAACCGACGGCGCGCCCGCTGCGGCGCAGGCCCCTGGCGAACCGCCGCCTGTTCCAGCGGCTGAGCGCTTCAAGATCATCCGCATCGAGTCCAAGGGAGGCAAGCGCGTCGCCGGAGCCGTCAAGGTCGCCGTCACCGGAAAAATGAAAACCGACGAACGCTTCGTTGCTTCGACAGCAGCTGCGATGACCGGAGGGTGGGTTCAGTTAACCCCGACAGATCCTCTCCCGGCAGGGGAATACGCAGTGGCGGAAATGTTAGGAAAAGACGGAATGAACCTCTACGTCTGGGACTTCGGTGTGAATCCATCGGCTCCCGCGAATGCGGGCACCTGGAAACCCGAGCCTGTGGCCACTCAGCCGAAAAAAGATAAGCCCTCGGAGCTGCAGCCGCGAGAAAAGCAATAAAGAAGTGATTCAAATCGAAACGAGTTCTCTGAGACCTGACACCTTAGACCTGAGACCTGTTCGTCTACGTTTCCATCAGCCCTTGCGACGCAACCCCAATGTTGTCGCGAGTTGTGTTCTTCACCATGTACATCATCTCGTCGGCCTGCCGGATGATGTCGTGCGGCGTCTGGGCATCGTGCGGAAAAGTTGCCAGCCCCATGCTGGCGCGGAGTTTCAGATCCAGCCCCTGCTCGGTACAGAAGGTTCCTGCACGCAACGAATCCTGTAACCGTTTTGCAACGACCACCGCCTGATCCTTGCCGGTTTGCGGCAACAGCACGACGAACTCGTCTCCGCCGTAGCGGAAGGCAAAATCGATGAGCCGTAGCTGCGCCTTGATCAGATATCCGACTTCCGCCAGCAGGCGGCTTCCCACCAAATGGCCGTGCGTGTCATTGACCGCTTTGAAATGATCGAGGTCAATAAAGATCACACTGAACTGGTAGCCGAAACGAGCCGAACGATAGACCTCGGTTTCGAGCGTCTTGTGCAGATGCCGGGCATTGAACAAGCCGGTGCAATCGTCGGTGATCGTCAATTCCTGAATCTTCTCTACCGACCGCGCATTCTCAATCGAAATCGCCGCATAGTCGCTTAGCGCCTGCAGGAAGAACATTTCCTGCTCGCTCATTCTCCGCATTCACGTTCACCAACTGGATCACGCCCAGCACGCGATGTTTCGAGCGCAGCGGCACGCAGATGACAGAACGCGTCTGCAATCGCGTCATTTCGTCCAGCCGCGATGAGAAACGCGGATCGTTCTGCACGTCGGGCACAATCAGCGGCTGCCCGTGCTTGGCCACCCAACCAGCAATTCCCTCCCCGACCTTCAACCGCACCTTCGACAGAACTTCCGCCGCCGCCCCGACGGCAATGGCGAAATAGAGTTCATCTTTTTCCTCATCCACCATGAGAAGTGACCAGGTGTCCGGACGGAAGTATTCCGCCATCTTTTCCATGATTGTCTGCAGGATGGAATCGAGATTCAGCGAAGATGTGAGCGCCTTGGCGACATCATGAAAGATGGTCAGCTCTTGCGACAGGCGAATTGGGGATGTGCCCGCTGCCTCTGACATGCACTCCTCGACCCATTGGGTTGGATACAAAATTATAGGTTTGCTTGCCTCGCCTGGGCAATGAACGTAGGTAACCGGTACCAATACCGCCAACCCCGCGCTGCCGCGCCCAGTCGGCAGACTGCGCGACCCAATCAGCCAGTTTGGGACCCTCTACCGGCAACTGCAACTTCCACGATTCGCGACTTCCCGACGTCTCGGCGATTCGCTATGATCTTCTTGCTCGACAGAGTAAAATTTCGTCCGCTCCAAACAGAGCGGGAGACCGGCTTGCCATCCTTTGGCGAAAAACTGAAGCTGGAGCGCGAGAAGCGCAAGATCACGCTAGAGCAGATTTCCGTCTCCACCAAGATCGGCACGCGCATGTTACAGGCGCTGGAGGAAGATAAGTTCAGCCAGTTGCCGGGAGGCATCTTTAATAAGGGTTTTGTGCGCGCGTACGCGCGTTTCGTTGGCCTCGACGAAGATCAAGCAGTCGCCGATTATTTGCAGGCCTCGGGGGACGCTGCCCCACCCCGACCGAGATCACAGCGCGAAGGCGATCAAGAGCACGAAGCGGCCGAAAATATCCGCCGCATCGACGCCATCTCCGATTCTCCGACTAGTCCCCTGCCCTGGGGTTTGTTCGCCGCCATTCTTCTCGTGGTCGCTCTGGCACTCTCGCTCTGGAGCCATCGCCGGAACGAACGAGCTAAGTCACCAGCTCACTCCAATCAAACGACCGTTACCGTGCCGTCATCTGCGAACACACCGGGCACAACACCAAGTTCAGACACCGCATCCGTAGAGGACCGAAGCGCCGCGCAGAATTCTTCTCTGAATAGTTCTGGGTCCCAACCCGCACCCACATCCGGCGCGAACAACGCCGCACCCCAGACTTCATCGCTTCAGAATGAACTCCCCGGCCCGGCGAATTTGTGGTCGGTCTCGAGGCGCGCGAAGAATCCTGGGTTTCGATCACGGCCGACGGCAAAGCCCATTCCTCCGAACTGCTGCCGGCAGGCAGCGAGCGCGCCATCCGAGGCCGGAAAGAGATCGTCGTACAAGTTGGCAATGCCGGCGGAGTCGACCTCCGATTCAACGGCAAGAAGGTCAACTCCGGAGGAGATTTCGGCGAGGTTAAAACCGTTACTTTTGGACCAGCCGGACCCATCGCCAGCCCGCCTGCATCCCCTTCGGTACATTAAGTTTTTCTCTTTTCTTTTCTGCCGTTTACCATGCGCCATCCGCCATTCAATGCGGGCTGGACGCCGCTCAATGTGAGGCCTCGCTTCCCCACCCAATTTCATTGCCTTTCAACCCCAATCTTGGTACCGTTTTAGGGAGCTAATCAAACCCCGGAAGAGCCCTTGGCTCCGCTAGCCTCCCGAAATCGGATGTGAAGGCTCGAAGTTACCTTATTAGGAGATACCAGCTTGCCTGCAAAAAATCGCTTCCTGTTTACCTCGGAGTCCGTAACTGAGGGTCACCCCGATAAGATCGCTGACCAAATCTCGGACGCCATCCTCGACGCCTGCCTTGCCGAAGACCCCATGAGCCGGGTCGCCTGTGAGACCCTGACCTGCACCGGCCTGGTCGTCATTGCCGGAGAAATCACCACCAAAGCCTACGTCGATTTTCAGCAGACCGTTCGCGGCGTCGTTCAGTCCATCGGCTACGACAATGCGCTCTACGGATTCGATTCCAACACCTGCGCCGTGATCTCCAGCATTAACAAGCAGTCTGGTGACATCGCCATGGGTGTGGATACCGGCGGCGCCGGCGACCAGGGCATGATGTTCGGCTTCGCCTGCAATGAGACCGAAGAGTTGATGCCGATGCCTATCTCACTCGCGCACAAGCTCACGCTGAAACTTTCTGAAGTCCGCAAGAATGGCACCTGCCCTTACCTCCGCCCCGATGGCAAATCCCAAGTCACAGTTGAATATTCCGCTCCGGGCAAAGTGAAGCGCGTGGATGCCGTTGTGATCTCGAGCCAGCATTCCGAAAACGTTGGCAACGATCAACTTCGCGCCGACATTCTCAAGCATGTGATTCAGGCCGTGATTCCGGCCCATCTGCTCGACGAAGACACCAAGTACCACATTAATCCCACTGGGCGATTCGTCATCGGCGGACCGATGTGTGATTCGGCCTCACCGGCCGCAAGATCATCGTCCATCCCCGCACGCTGCTCGATCTCCACGTCGGCGTCGATCCAGTCCCAGCCCAATCGCTGGGCCAGGTGTCGTGCGAGCGTCGTTTTTCCGGTGGCACGGTAGCCAATAAGGACAAGATTCATCATTTCCTAACATTTCTGGCTGTAGAATCAAGGAATTATCGCCTATTCGTCAGGGCCCTGTGAAAGCAAAGGTTGACAGGCCGGCACTGCAATATTAGATAATAATTAGGATCTCCCTTGTAGGCTAGTTCATGTCGGCACATTTTCAGCGGAAATCAGCAAACTGAACAGCAGGTCCTGTCGCTTTGCACCCATGGTCGAAGGCCAGGTGGAAAAGGCGGTTGGGCGGTCCAGTTGCGCGACGACGAGCTGGCCGCAGAGGTCGAGCGCTGGACGAGGAGATCGACCTCCGCGAGATCGAGGTCGAGGAAGAGTGCCTGAAGACGCTCGCCTTATACCAGCCGGTGGCCGGCGACCTGCGGTTCGTGGTTTCCACGCTGAAGATCAACCACGACCTGGAGCGGATCGGCGACCTGGCCGTCAATATCGCCCGCAAGGTGCGGGGGTTGGTGTTCGATCCGCCGCCGGAGCTTACCTGCGACCTGGGGCTGATGTGCGAGAAGACGCAGTTCCTGCTCCGCGACAGCATCGACTCGCTCGTCAGTTTGAACGCCTCCGAGGCGGCCTCGATCTGCACGCGCGATGACGAAATCGACCAGATGAAGGCGACCATCCGCAAGGAAATCGAGACCGCCATCCGGCAGCGGCCGGACAAGGTCGGTTCGCTCTTGCGGCTCCTGGCCGTGAGCCGGAATCTCAAGCGGATTGCCGACTTGGCCACGAGCATTGCCGAGGACGTGGTTTACCTGGTCGAAGGACGGATCATGCGGCATCCGACGTTGACGGCGGCACGCAACGGGAGCGCATCCGAGAGGTCGATTGGGCCTGTAGCACCACGTGCAGCGGAAATCCATCTGCCTGGTCTATGATACACATTCGAAAGGCTTGCAGGGGATACCACAGATACGAGCAAACTTCCGGAGAGCCTATTAGATTCCCTCCGCTCCCCACTTTCTCCACTCGGCTCGCGGCCTTGTCCTTTTGCGAACCGTGTGAGGATCTCGTCCCCAGGCTTTAGTTCCGCCGCCTCGCGCACGATGCGGCCGTCGGCAGCCCGTTGCGTCAAGCTGTAGCCTCGCGACGAGCACGCCCAGCGGACTGAGCGATTCCAGCTGCGCGGCCTGCTGTTGGACCTGGCTGCGGGCAAGCAGCAACCGCTGCCGCACCGCGCGATTGGCCCGGGCATCGAGTTCATCGAGTCGCAGGGCCAGGTCCTCATCCGCTCCAGCGGCCGGCGAAAGGCGCGATGCGCGGCGACGGCGTCCAATCGCGACTTGGCCGCCGCAAGCCGCCAACGCAGGGCCGCGGAAAGCCGTTTCTCCGTCTGGCGGAAGCGGGCCAAGAGATCCTCGGCTGCCGGCACCACCAGTTCGGCCGCCTCGCTGGGCGTCAGGGCGCGGACGTCGGCCACGAGGTCGGCCAGGGTCACGTCGATCTCATGGCCGATGGCCGAAATCACGGGAATCCGCGAGGCATGGATCGCCCGGACGACGGCTTCCTCGTTGAAGGCCCAAAGGTCCTCCAGGCTGCCGCCGCCGCGGGTCACGACCAGGCAATCGATCGCCAGCGGCAAGCGGTTGGCCGGGCGATGGCCGCGGCGATCTCGGCGGCGGCGCCTCGCCTTGGACCCGCGTGGGCACGACGATCACGTCGGCCCCCCGCCACCGCCGGCCGAGCACTTGCAAAAAATCGTGGATCGCCGTGCCGCTAGGACTCGGTGACCACTGCAATCCGCCGCACAAACGGCGGCAGCGGCCGCTTCCGCCCGGGTCGAAGAGCCTTCCCGGGCCAGCTTCTCGCGAAGCTGCCGCAGGGCCATTCCAGGGCCCCAATGCCCTTGGGCTCGATGCTCTCGATGATCAACTGGTAGTGCCCCGCAGGGCATAGACGTCGAACAGCCGCGGCACACAACTTCCAACCCGTCGTGCAGGTCGAAGCGCACGCGCGAGGCCGCGTTGCGCCACATGGCGAGGTGGATCTGGGCCTGATCGTCCTTGAGCGTCAGGTAGCAGTGGCCCGACCGCGGCCGGGCGAGGTTGAGATTTCGCCCGCTACCCAGACGCTGCCGAAAGAGACTTCCAAACAGGTCCTTGATCTGGGCCGTCAGTTGCCCCTACCGAAAGCACCTGCGGCTCGGCCGGTTTCTCCGGGCGCGAATCGTCGGGAAGTTGGGAAAAGAGGTCGTAGCTATCGTATTTCATGACTTCTAGTTGCCCGCATCTCCGGAAGTTGTTTCTCGCAGGAGCCGAATCTCCGCGTTCAGACATTTGCAGCTTTCCTCGAGCAAAAAGAGATCGGCCTGACTTGCTATTCCTGCGTTGAGTCGTGACTGACAAATCTTCTCAGCACGGGGTTCTGTACGCTGGGCATGCCCACCGGAACCCCGGGTTGCGGCAGGCCGACGGAAATGATGTTGACCGGAAGCGGCCGGCTTGTCAAGTGTGGCCGATGATCTGGACGCGGAATCAGTATTGACCCGTCTCTTCCTGCCCGTAAACTTGACGGTTCACCCTTGTTAGCCATCCAGCCTTCTTCACCAACCGAGACAAGCTCGGTGGGGTCGCAACTACTTTCCGCTGAACAGGTATTGACTTGATTGTTCATGGACGATTGGCATGACCAGCTAGCGTTCGACGGCTACACGATGCTTCACGGCGTGCTTTCCGCAGCGGACGTCGAATCGGCACGTCGGTGGTGTCCGCGGGCGTTGGCTGGCGACGGCGTCACGGGCTCCGTGCTTGCCAATCAGCAGGGAACCGCGTACGGCGCCCGCACAACCTGCTGCAACTCTGGCCTGAGGTGATGGGCCTCGTTCGCACGACGAGCCTGGCGGCATCGGTCCTGCGGATCCTTGGTCCCGAGGCTGGATTGGTCCGCGGACTCTACTTCGATAAGCCGCCTGGGGCGAGCTGGTCGCTGCCCTGGCACCGCGACATGACCGTCTCCGTGAAGCAGCACGGAGTGATTGGCCGGTTCAAGAAGCCGACGACCAAGGCGGGTGTCCCGCATCTCAGAGCGCCGTTCGAGCTTCTCTCCACGATGATCACTGCAAGGGTGCATCTCGACGCCATGACGATGCGCAACGGGCCGCTGCAAGTGATCCCCGGATCTCATCGGATGGATGATGCGACCTGCCAAATATCGAGACCGTCCGGTGCGAGGCCGGCGATGTCTTGATGATGCGGCCGCTGCTCTCGCATGCCAGTCTGCAAAGCGAGGCCGATTGCCAGGTCCACCGGCGGATCGTACACCTCGAATTCAGCCCCACGCCCGATCTGTCGGATCGGCTACCAGTGGCACAATTTTCTGCCCGTGCACACAAGACAACTCACTTAGTGGACCCGGGCACCATGTACCCACTGTCGGTCTGCCAGCGCGGGCCGAGCATGGTATTGGTGGGCCGGTGCGTGGCTAGCTCGCTGGTCCCACCCTACGAACTACGAGCACTTACCCCTCGAAACGATTGCAGATCAGGGCGATGTTCTGCCCGCCGAAGCCGAAGCTGTTCGAGAGGGCCACGTCGCAGCGATTCTCGCGGGCCGCG
>CAVRYB010000085.1:0-49073 GCA_963725295.1 uncultured Acidobacteriaceae bacterium | reverse complement strand
TATACGCTCGCGCTAGTGACGAGCGGGAATTTGCAACCAAACTGGTTCGCTTGATAGACGATCCCGCTCTATGCCTCACGATGGGCGAATTCGGACGCGCTCGGATTCTAGAAAAATTTGCTTGGCAGTACTCAGTGCCAAGACTCTTGGATGCCTACAATCGCTGCCTGCCCGCCTCGCCCCGAAATGTGCCTGTAACGCTCGCTGACAAACAACAACGTACGATGAAAAATCCCGAGTGAGTGCCCCTTTCCGTTTCGCGGCCGGAACCCGAACCCGATTCCTGGCCGGATTAAGCTTCTCTGTTTTGGCAATCATCTTAATCGCTGGGCTTTGGCCTTTTCACGCGCCCCTTAACGACGTCTACTGGTCGATCCCTCCTGGGGTGCTCATCCTTGGAAAGCATGGCAGTCTTCTGAGTGCCGCCGAGTTGCATCGTCAGCCCCCGGTTGCAGGACGGCCGTGCAGCCTTGAGATTTATCTGCAGCCGCGCCGACTCGACGCCGCCGGCACGATTCTTGCGTTTTACTTCCCGGACAGTCGCGAGACTGGTTTTACTCTGCGGCAATCGCTAAGCGACCTGAGGCTCGAAAGCGGAAGCCAGAGTGGATCCAGAGCAAGATCGAAGCTGTACGTGGATGTTTTCAAGGCGGCAAAACCGATCGCGATTGCAATTGTCTCGGCAGAAGAAGGCACGTCCGTCTACTTGGATGGCGTTCTAGCGCGAAAATCATCCGCGGTAAGACTCTCACCGAGCGATCTGGCCGGCCGCATCATCCTGGGCAACGTACCCTCTACGACTGACAGTTGGCCGGCAAGCTCATGGGCCTCGCTGTTTACGACAGGGAACTCTCAGCGGTGGAAATTTCAGCACATGTCTCTGGTTGGACGCAGGGTCGGACTCCGGGAGACGGCGAAGGTGCCCTTGCCAGCTACGCCTTCGATGAAGGAGCAGGCACTCGCGTGCATAGCCGGATGTGGGGCGCTCCAGATTTGCTTATCCCGGAGCGATTTTTCGTTCTCGATGAGCCGTTCCTCAGACGCCCATGGGACGAATTCTTTCCCGGTCGCAATTATTGGGAAGATGTGGCGGTCAACGTGTTCGGCTTTGTTCCCTTGGGCCTTTGCTTCAGCGCATATCTCTCGCAGACCAGGAAAACTACTCGAGCACTTGTTCTTACCGTCGTCATCGGATCCACGGCGAGCCTCTGGATCCAGGTTCTGCAGTCATTTCTCCCGACGCGAAACTCAGGAATGACCGATCTCATCACGAACAGTTTTGGTACGCTCTTGGGGGCGCTCGTGTGCGGATGGGTGGCGAGGCGGGGATGGCTAGAGCGATGTTTCACTGCAACTCATGAGAAGCCGGGAGAAGCAAAAGAAAGTTTCGATCAGTCACTGACTCAGACCAGTTGAAGGTCCACGCCGGCAAAAAACTAACTCTTCAAATCTTGTGCCGGTCCTAAGCAAGCGACCGGGCTACCGCAACTCCAGCACGGCGTCGCGGTAGCGCCCGAGTGCTCCGACTCGCGATTTGGGCAAAATTCTCGGTAGACACAGACGCGACAAGTCCGCTTGCGAAACCTGCGGATGATCACGATCCCAACAATCGTGTAGAGGACCGCCAGCGCTAATAGGATCGGGTAATGCATAGGATCTTGTACGACGGGACGTTACTAAGGCGGTCGAACAATGGTCTGTGATTTGAATCACAAATCGATGTGCATTTGAAAATAAGTTCTGCGTCAGGGAGCGCTGCAGTTCTTTTCTCTTTTGTGACTGAGCAATGCACAGTTCGAGACATTTGATTCACTCCGAACCGCGATGAAGAGAGTTCCTCAGCTCGACGCCGTACGCGGGTTCGCGGTGTTGCTGGTCTTGCTCCACAACACTGATATCTATCCATCTCTGCATCTGCAATGGATCTCCGCCAACGGATGGATGGGAGTGGATCTTTTCTTCGTGTTGTCCGGATTCCTCATCACAGGAATCCTGCTCGACACGAAAGAACCGCCAGGATATTTTCGTAATTTCTATGCCCGGCGCTGCCTGAGAATCTGGCCTCTTTACTACTCGGTGCTGCTCTTCATGTTCGTCATTGTTCCCCTCGTGCGCCCGTCCGAGGCTCACACGATATTTGAGGTTCGTTCTGCCCCATGGTGGTCCTATTTGTTCTTCATTCAGAACTTTCTGGTTCCGATTCCGACGATGGCAACGGGAGCGTTGGGCGTGACCTGGTCGCTCGCTGTCGAAGAACAGTTCTATCTGGTATGGGCCGCTGTTGTGCGCTTCTGTTCTCCGATCCAACTGCGCCGAATTGCTGTTGCCGTCATCTTGCTGTCCCCCGCTTTGCGCTACTATCTATCTCAACATCAGGTCATCATTTATTCCAACCCATTTTGCCGCGCAGACGGGCTCATGGCGGGGGCTTTTCTAGCATTACTGCTCCGGTCAGACGAATTCACTCCGGCGAAATATGTTAAGTACGCGTGGATTGGATTTCTGGTCGCGGGCCCGCTAGCTGTATTTGTTGACACTCTCCACGCGCGCTGGATCGTATTCTCTTTCACTGCAATCGCCTCTGTCTCCTTCGTTTACCTGGCGTTGTTTACGGAAGTGAACTGGTTTCAACGAATCATGACGAATCGCTTCCTCGTCTACACGGGGGTGATCAGTTACGGAATCTATCTTCTTGAGAAAATTCCACTTGATGTCGTGAAAGCGTTCCATCTCGATCATTATCAGCTTCTTGCTCTTCCAATCACGATGCTTCTCACCTACGTGATGGCCACGCTGTCTTGGAACCTGTTGGAGAAGCCCTTCCTCAAATGGAAGCGCTTCTTCGTCTCGAAGCAGGCAGTGCCCGAGCCGGTAGCGGCCTGAGTTGCCGGGCGATTTTTCAATCACGATGGGCTGTTGATGTAAGCTACTGATGAAGAAGGCGTTAGTCACGCTGGTTATTTGTGATCCGAGTCACATCCTCCTCGCTGCCAGTCGGGCTAGACTGCCTTACAAGTTGGCGGTTTCCCCCACCAATTTTCCCCCGGCGGTTTCCCCGCAAATTCAGGTCAAACGACGAACGCCCCAATTATGGATTCGACAATCATTGCTGAGTGCGACGTTTTGCCAACGCAAGGGAAGCTTCGAACACTCTTCCTGGATTATCGTGTTGACCCTCGGTGGGATGATTATGTTTGCTTGCACCCAGACGCATTGATTTACCACCATTCCAACTGGCTGATTGCCCTGGAAGATGAATACGGCCAGAGGTGCTTAAGTCTGGCATGCGTAGACGACGAGGATCAGGTACGCGCGGTGTTCCCCCTCTTTCCGACTAGAGGACTGCCCTTCGCGATTGAACAGCATTCCACCGGACGACGGTTGGCCTCACTACCACGAACGCCGACTGCTGGGCCCCTCGCTGACAACCCACCAGCCTTAGCAGAGATTGTCCGTGCCGCGATGCAGTTGGCTCGCGAGCGACATCTGCAACTGGAAATCAAGGCACAGAACGATGATTTGGAGAGTCATGTCGACGGATTGCAGCGCGTGTCGTGGAGGCCTAGCTACATCGAGGAATTGCCCTCGTCATTAGAAGGAGAATCCTGGAAAGATTTCTGCGAGAAACTCCGTCTGCCTCGCAATTGCGGTTCGTGCAAGGGTTGCCGGCGTCTGCGCTTCGGCAATGCCAAGCAGCAACACCGCGTGAATTGGGCGGTGAACAAGGCTGTGAAGCTTGGCCTTGAAGTACGAGACGCTGACACCGCGCAGGATCTGGAAAACTGGTACCGTCTGTACGTCCAGACGATGCGGCACAAAGCGGTGCCGCCAAGATCCTACCGCTTCTTCAAGAGTCTGTGGTCAACGCTTCGTCCGCACGGACAAATGCGCTTGCTGCTTGCTGAACAGAAGCAAGACAGCAAAACGTCTCTTGTCGCGGGCTCCATTTTCCTGAAATTCGGCCAAACTGTCTTTTATGCCTTTACGGGTTGCCCTCCGGAGAACTTCCGTCTGCATCCGCACGACATCATCCAAATCGAGGCCATTCGTGATGCCTGCAAAAGCGGATTCCGCTGGTATGACTTTGGCGAGGTAAGCGAAGACAACGAGTCATTAGCGCAGTTCAAGAGCAAGTGGGGTACCCGGCCGAAGGCGCTGTTTCGCTACTACTATCCGGCAGACTCGCACAAGACGAGCACAGGCAGCGCTCTTACAAGTTCGGCTAGAAAGCTGTGGCGCGTTTTGCCGGAACGGGCCACGGAAGCTATCGGTGATTGGATTTATCGGTATATGTAAATCGAGTCGGGTCGAATGAATTCCGGCAGACACGATCCGCGCATCCCAAGAGGTGGTCACGATGACCGCAGTTGCTGAAGACGCTTCGCCCGTTACGTTGTCTTATATCGGGTGCTGGTACAAGAACGACATGTACTCACACAACTGCAGCAAAACAGTGGACTCTTTGCGGGCATGTGGAATGCAAGTGGACGTTATCACTTCAAACTGCCGGTGCTTTTCCTCGGCTCAGAAGTTTACGATCAGCGCGGATGAGCTGATCAATTCGAACTGCAAGGCCATCGCTATCCCGCATGCCCCGCGCAATCCCGGCAAAGGGAAGGGAATACTCAAATATCTCATGGTGAAGTACCTGCGCTTAGATCTGCCGCCGGCCGCGCTGCGGGGATTCTTGTACTACTTCAGAGCGCGCCGCGCGAACATTATTCATTTCGATCAAGTGTTGGAAGCATTCGGCTGTATACCATTCTTCACGCTGGTCGAGTTGGCCGACCTCTTCCACAAGAAAGTGGTTGTCACGGTTCACGAGATCGACCCGTTCCAGAAAGAGCATCCCAAGTGGAATCGCTTGTACAACAGGTGTGCCGAGGTTCTTGTTTACAGTGATGACATGAAGCTGCAGATCATCGCTCTTGGAGTAAAGTCAGAGAAAATTAGGGTCATCCGCTATGGAGCCGTGATACCGGACCTGATGCCTCTGGAACGCACGAAATACATTTACTTCGGCGGCCACAATATTCGGCGGGGCAAAGGATTCGAGGAACTGCTGAAGGCGCTCGCAATCCTGAAAGCCAAGGGAATGCCCATCCCTCTAACGATCTACGTAGGCCACGGCTGCAATGGGATCAATGAGGCGCATGAAGCCGCCGACAACGCTGGTGTGTCGAACATGATTGACTGGC
Organism: uncultured Acidobacteriaceae bacterium; assembly: GCA_963725295.1. Classification (GTDB taxonomy): domain Bacteria; phylum Acidobacteriota; class Terriglobia; order Terriglobales; family Acidobacteriaceae; genus Acidiflorens. The sequence continues at coordinate 43,875 of CAVRYB010000085.1, read as the reverse complement.
GCGAGTTCTATTCTGGCGATGAACTTTCCGAGGTATACCAGCGCAGCAAGGCGTGCATCATTCCGTTCACCGGTGGATCAGCGAGGCACCCGGTGAGTTGTGCCATGGTGAATGCTACACCCGTGATCGCCACACGCGCCGTCGATATTCCGGAATATCTCGGTGATTTAGGCATTTACGTCGATGGTTCCGCAGAGTCAATTGCCGACGCCATCGTCCGGATAGAATCTGGAAAGGTTGACGCTGGTTTATTGGGCCGACAATTGCGAGCCAAGGCGACGTTGGAGCTCGATTGCCGGAGAATTGCCGAGGACCTCTCGGACATGTACGGAAAGATTAGCAACAGTTTACTGGCGTAGCGGCTGTTATTGATCTATCATATTGATACATAAACACTTACGTGTAGTTGTCGCTCGCCGGACTCCCGACAACTCGCACCGAACGGGCTAGCATTTTGTATTCGCTACTAGTCGGCCTTGTTGCTAGAATAGAACTTCCCCCAAAATCATATTCCCCTTGTTCCTAAGCAAGAGTACCCTCCATTTCTTGACCGATTTGGTGGCCGTCATACTTATGGAGCTTCGACCTCGTCTATGCTGAATACTGCGATTATTGGAGCGGGCCCGTATGGGCTTTCCGTAGCGGCGCACTTCCGGCGTCGGGGCATTCCTTTCCGTATTTTTGGTCGTCCGATGGACACTTGGCGCAACCACATGCCCGTGGGCATGATGCTCAAGTCGGATGGCTTCGCGTCGAACATCTTTGACCCGGAAAACGCATACACTCTCAAGCAGTTCTGTGCCGAGCGAGGCATCAAGTATGCGGATACTGGTGTCCCAGTTAGCCTGGACACATTTAACGCATACGGTGTCGCCTTTCGCGAGCGCATGGTGCCCGAGTTGGAGGAAAAGCAGGCCGAGTCAATCGAGCGTACTGCCGATGGTTTCGAAGTCCGCCTGGAGGGCGGCGAGACCGTCACGGCACAAAACGTTGTGCTGGCGGTTGGTATCACTCATTTCAACTTCGTGCCCGAGAAGCTTGTAGGTCTGCCTGAGCAGTACGTGACACACAGCGCCAGTCATCGGGAATTGGAACCGTTCCGCGGTCGTAGCGTCGCGGTGGTCGGTACCGGCGCATCCGCTCTGGATTTGGCGGGACTGCTGCACGAAGCCGGAGCAAAAGTGCAGATCATCGGGCGCAGCCCGGAACTGAAATTCCACAGTGATCCCACCGGAAAGCCACGAACTTTGTGGCAGACCCTTCGGCACCCCGGCTCGGGATTGGGGCCTGGCTGGAGATCGCGCTTTTTCGCGAGCGCTCCTTGGGCATTTCACTTCCTGCCGGAGGGCCTCCGGTTGGAGGTTGTGCAACGAGCTTTAGGACCTTCCGGCGGATACTTCATCAAGAACAAGGTCGTCGGAAAAGTGCCCCTCCTGCTTGGATACAACATTGATGGCGCGGATATTAAGGATGGCAATGTCCATCTTCATCTGCGATCGCATGACGGGAGTGCGAAAGACGTGGAGTTCGAACACGTCATCGCCGCGACTGGTTATGTCGTCGATGTTGAACGGCTGAAATTTCTCAGCAGGGAAATTCGTTCACAGGTCAAGACCTCGAAGGGAAGTCCGGTTCTATCTTCGAGTTTCGAGTCTTCCGTGCCTCGCCTGTATTTTGTTGGAGTCGCCTCCGCCAACAGCTTTGGACCGGTCATGCGCTTCGCTTACGGCGCCGGTTTCGCAGCGCGACGTCTGACTGAAACCATGGAAAAAACGCTGGCCCGTAGTGCACAGCCAGTTCCCGTTCGTAGTGTGGCGACAACCGCGAAATAAAGACGGTTGATAGATGGAAAGGCTGATGCACGAATGAAGCGAGAAACCATCGCGATTCACGCCGGGTACGACGGCGATCCGACGACAAAAGCCGTCGCTGTGCCGATCTATCAGACCGTTGCCTTCGAGTTCGACAGCGCTGAGCATGGTGCGGCTCTGTTTAACCTCGAAGTCGAGGGGAACATCTACACCCGGATCGGCAATCCCACGAACGGAGTGCTCGAAAAAAGAGTGGCAGCCCTTGAGGGTGGAGTCGATGGCCTCAGCGTCAGCTCGGGAATGGCCGCAATCGAATATTCCCTGATCAACATTGCGGAGGCGGGAAACAATATTGTTTCTACTCCCCAGTTGTACGGCGCGACTTACACGCTGCTGGCGCACATATTCCCAAAGCGTGGAATATCGTCGCGTTTTGCGGCAACTGATCGACCCGAAGATATCGAGAAGTTGATCGACGAAAATACGCGGGCCGTTTACTGCGAAAGCGTGGGCAACCCCGCTGGTAACGTCGCTGACATCGAAGGGTTGGCACGTGTCGCACACAAACACGGAGTGCCGCTGGTAGTCGACAACACCGTGGCCACGCCAATTCTATTGCGCCCGATTGAGTATGGCGCGGACGTTGTCGTGCATTCCATGACGAAGTTCATCGGCGGCGGCGGCACCAGCATCGGTGGAATGATCGTGGATGGCGGCAAGTTTCCGTGGCGAAAATATCCGGAAAAATTCTACATGCTGAATGTGCCGGAAGTCGCATATCACGGCGTCGTCTATGTGGATCACTACGGTGACTCGGCGTTTGTCGCTCGTTGCCGGACTGTTTGCCAACGCAACACCGGCGCGACGCTCTCTCCGTTTAACGGCTTTCTGTTTTTGCAGGGCATTCAGACAATGGCTTTGCGCGTCGAGCGCCATGTAGAGAATGCTCGCAAAGTGGCGGAATTCCTTCGCGGCCATCCCATGGTCAACTGGGTGAACTACGCCGGGTTTCCCGACAATCCGCTGTATCCGATGGCTCACCGATATCTGGGCAACAACTTCTGTTCGCTGCTCACTTTCGGGGTGAAGGGTGGCTACGAGGGAGGGCGGAAGTGCTTCAATGCGTTCCGTCTGTTTAAGCGCATGGTGAACATGGGCGATGCCAAGTCACTGACCTGTCACCCAGCATCTACAACGCACCGCCAACTTACGCCAGAAGAGCAGGAGAAGACAGGGGTTACACCCGAGATGATTCGTCTCAGCGTGGGGATCGAACATATCGACGACATTCTCGAGGATTTGGGGAAGGCATTAGAAAGTGCCAGGTAGTGGGGGGGGCCACAGTCGTGGACGCATCGTGGGTGGGGGAGGCATGACATGCCGTTGATAGTCGAAGGCGGGCGGATACCGCCACGCTGGGCCGCGGAAGGAGCATGTCGCAAGGGAGGCGCCAATTGCGCCAGTCCGTCGGCGCACCTGAACATCGCGCTCATCAACAACATGCCAGACGCCGCACTCGAGGACACAGAACTACAATTCTTCGACCTGCTCGATGACGCCTCTGGCGACCTTCTCATTTATCTGAAGCTGTACTCGCTGTCTGGAATTCCGCGTACCGATCGCGGCCAGCGCCATCTCAACAGCTTCTATTACAGCCTCGACGAACTCTGGCAAAACCAGTTCGACGGCGTCATCATCACCGGCACGGAGCCGCGCGAGCCCGATCTACGGGACGAGCCCTATTGGAGGGTGCTCGCCAAAGTGTTCGATTGGGCGGAACGCAACACGACCGGCGCTATTCTTTCCTGCCTGGCGGCGCATGCCAGTGTACTTCATGGGGATGGGATTGGCCGGCACAAGCTCCCGGATAAGCAATTCGGCGTCTTCGAACTCACCAAGGCGTTTAGTCATCCGGTGCTGGACGGCACCGGAGAAACGATGCGCTTCCCGCATTCCCGCTGGAACGAAGTGCGGGCCGACGAACTGACAGAAGCGGGCTACACCGTACTCACGATGTCGGCCGATGGCGGTGTGGACACATTCTTAAAGAAAAAGAAGCGTAGTCTGTTCCTGCACTTCCAAGGGCATCCCGAGTACGGCGCGCACACTCTTCTGAAGGAGTACCGTCGCGACATAAAGAGATTCACACGAGGGGAACGAGAGACGTATCCCACGATGCCTAAGGGCTACTTCGACGCTCCATCCGCCAGGCTAGTCGCCGAGTTTCGTGACCTTGTTGTATCCGACCGTCGCGAAGAACTGATGGAAGGCTTTCCCGATGATGCCCTCGCCGGCACGCTCCAGAAGACTTGGCACGCAACTGCCCTGGCCATCTATCGCAACTGGTTGCACTTAATCTCAAACAAATTAGATGTGTCGGAATTCTCTTCTATGTCTGCAGTCCGCGAAGATGCTGAACGAAAAAGATCTCTGCCGTGGTGAATGGAAGCGGAAGCATCTTCAGTAGTAGCATGTTGCGGAAATCGGTATGGTTGCTGGTGCTCATGTATGATGCACATTCAATCTGCAGTATTTCGGTTATGGATGGAAGGTAGGAGCCGGTGACGCTGCCACTTCTGCTCGGTAGGCTCTTCGGCAAGATAGCTTTCGTTGCTCCCGGCGGATTCAGTCTACGGCCGTGGCTGCAGCGGCTGCGAGGGGTTGGGATCGGAACCAATGTCTGGATTGGCCAGCTTGTGTACATCGATGAGATACATCCCGAGGACGTGGTAATCGGGGACAACTGCACCATCAGCCTCAGAACATCGATCATCGCCCACTTTTACTCGGGTCCCAAAAGGCCAGCAAACAACGGAAAAGTTATCATCGAAAAAGACGCTTTCATTGGGCCGCATTGTGTCATCCTGCCCAACGTGAGAATCGGCGAGGGAGCGGTCATCAGGGCTGGCACCGTGGTCAGCCGCAACGTGCCGGCGCACACTTTTTGGGGGCCTCCCGCCGCTGAAGCCTTGGGAGTTGTAACCGTCCCGCTTACTCCTGAGCACCCCTATGAGGAGTTTGTGTACGGCTTGAAATTGCGCATAAAGCGCCCTCCCAACCGTCGCGACCGAGAACCCAAGTGACTCTGAGATTGGAAGCGGCGGGTCAGTCCGCCTGAAACTGAGTTCGACGACCTCAACTAGGCAGAACTGAGCAATATGGAACCCAAAGACGGACTGATACCTCCCGGACCCGAAGAGCAATATAAAGCCAGTGACGACTTCCTGGACTGGATGGGGCGTCAGTTCAAAGTTTTCGGCGACATCTACAAGGCCACGATTTATGGGACGAGTGTGTATGCGATCCGGGACATCGAATTTGCGCAACATGTGCTCGTTGAGAACTGGCAGAACTATGTAAAAGGCCAGGCCATCAGACGTGTCGCCTTACTCCTCGGCAACGGACTCATGGTGAGCAAGGGAGACCTCTGGAAGCGTCAGAGGCGAATGATACAACCGTCATTTACTCATGAATCCATCGCGCGTTGGACGAAAATGATTACGGCAGTCAATACGGAACTCCTCAAAAAATGGCAACAGGCAGCCGGTGGAAACGAAAGTGTCAATGTTACGCGTGACGTCAGCAGTATGGCTCTCGAGGTTGTGCTTCGCTTCATTTTCGGCGACGACTACGAACTTGTCGGGTCCCATTTCGATCTCCTCTCCCAGGAGCCAGCTCGCAATATAGAGTTCGCCGTATCGTTCAGAGCGTTAGGGAAGATTATCCGCCCAGTCATCGAGCGAAGACGAAAGGATTCTGTGACGGCTACTGACGCTTTGGGCATGCTCATACAAGCGCGTGATCCACAGAGTGGCCAATTAATGGAGGACGGACAACTAATCGACGAAATTCTAACGATGATCGTCGCGGGCCATGAGACCACGGCGAGTACTCTGAATTTTCTTTGGTATCTGATCTCCCAGCATGCGGAGGTGGAACGAAAGCTGTCGGACGAGCTCGCCACTTTGACAACCTCTCCCGAGTTCGGCGACCTGCCGAAGTTTCTCTACACACGACATATCATCGATGAGACCATGCGACTCTATCCAGCTGGTTGGGTGATCTTCCGCAAGGCGCTGGGTACTGATCGGCTCGGCGAGTACTTTGTTCCGACCGGTACCGAGATTTATATTTCTCCCTACTTCATTCAGCGGCATCCCGATGTATGGGAGGACCCCGACTGCTTTAATCCGGATCGCTTTCAACCTGAAAATGTGAGAAAGCGGCATCGACTGGCCACGATTCCTTTTTCCGCCGGACCGAGAAACTGCATTGGGGAGCATTTTGCTCGTCTAGAAATGCAGATTCATCTCATGACGATCGGCAGACATTTGCGGTTGCGATACATCGCATCGAGGCCACTTGAACTTGAGGCTGGCGTGAACCTGCGTTGTAAATATGACTTCATTATGTATCCGGAGGCCAGAGTGGTCGGAGCCTCCGATGCGGCTGCATAGGATCCGCATTTAACAGCGATAACGAAACCTAGGGGACATTATGCAAATACAAACAACTGAGATCGAACAAGAAATTCGCAATTTTCTTACCGAGAAGTTTCTTTTCGGGCGCAGCGAGGCGCTCAATGACGACTTGCCGCTGCTCGGCAATGTGATCGACTCCCAGGGTGTGATCGAACTTATTGTGTTCGTTCAGGGGCGTTTTGACATCACGGTAGATGACGAGGAAGTGACGACTGATAACTTTGCTTCGATCAAGAGCACCGTGGCCTTCATCGAAAAGAAGCTTCACAGCAAAGGGTAAGTTCATCTGTGAAGAAGATCCGCCACCTCGACGGACATTCCCACTTCCATGCGCATTTCTGATGTCGTGAAGCCTTGGGCAGATCGTTTGCCCGAGCATCTAGCTGTCGTCGATCCGAACGGTAGCTGGACCTACCGGGAGCTGCAGGGGATCATCTCGCAGGCTGCGGATTGGCTCCTCAGTTCCGGTGTGAGGACCGGCGATCGAGTCATGATCGTCGGGGAAAACTGCCGGGAATTTGCAGGTGCTCTACTGGCAGTCGCGAGTCTGGACGCTTGGCCTGTGCCCGTGAACGCGCATTTGTCGGCGCGCGAAGTCGATGCGGTCCGGGACCACTGCGGAGCGCGGTGCGTGCTCTACACGACAAGTACATCTGTGCATGCCGCCGAACATGCGCGTCGGCACGGCGCTTTAGTAGAAACCGTGACTGGTCTAGGGCAGATCGGTCTCGGCCCTCTGAACGAGAACGCCCAGCCCGAGCCGGTCGATATAGAAATCGGGAGTCGTGTCGCTGCGCTCATTTATACGTCGGGTTCCACAGGCCTTCCCAAAGGCGTGATGTTGACCCACGACAATCTCATTTTCTCGGCCGGGGGCGCGGCAAAGATCCGCTCAATGAGTTCCGAAGACCGGCTTTACGGCATCCTGCCGCTGTCTCACATCGTTGGGCTCTCAATCGTTTTCCTGGGAACGCTCCTGAACGGGGCAACCATATATCTTGAGCCACGATTCGATCCCATGACGGCACGTGTGACGTTGGAACGAGATCGAATCACGATCATGTTAGGCGTGCCCTCGATGTTCTCGCAGTTTCTGCAATACGCGAAAATGAGGAAAGTGCAATCGTTGCCGTTTCCCGCGCTTCGAATCATTTCTTGTTCCGGCGCGCCACTGCCTCCTGCCGTCAAGTCGTCGGTGGAGAGTCTGTTCGGCCTGCCCCTCCACCACGGTTATGGCATCACAGAGTGTTCTCCCAACGTAGCGCAGGTCAGACTCGACGTGCCGCCTCGCCACGATAACTCGGTCGGCCCAATGTTTCCGGGTGTGGAAGCGAAGTTGGTTGGACGCGATGGGCAACCGGTACCTGCGGGAGAAGTAGGTGAGTTACACGTGCGTGGTCCCAACATCATGAAAGGCTACTATCGCGCGTCTGACGAAACGGCCGCTGTAATTGATGCCGAGGGCTGGTTTAATACCCGTGATCTTGCGCGCTTTGAGGATGGAAACCTGTTCGTTGTCGGCCGCACGAAGGATCTCATCATTCGGTTTGGTTTCAATGTTTACCCTGCCGAAGTTGAGGCCGTGCTGAATAGCCATCCTGCTGTCGCGCAGTCTGCTGTGATTGGCAAAACGGTTAAGGGAGATGAGGAGATTCTGGCCTTTGTGCAACCTTCGCCAGGCTCGAATCTGACGAAAGGTGATCTTGCCGAATACACCGCAAAACACTTGGCCGCATACAAGCGACCGTCGCACATCGTATTGATCTCAGCCATGCCCATGACGGCGAGCGGAAAGATCGCGAAAGCCGATTTGGCGAAAATTGCCGAAGACCTGAAGCAAGGCGCAGAGACGTCAACCACAACCTCTCACTAGCCCGGAGCATTGGGCCCCGCCAGGAAGCCGCCGTCGAGAACGAGCGATTGGCCCGTCATGAAAGACGCGCGGTCCGAGCACATCCAAACCACGGCTTCGGCGATTTCAGCAGACCTCGCCAAACGGCCGATGGGGTGGCAATTAAGAACGAATCTGCGCACTCCCGGAGCACGAAAGATTCGATCAGCCATTGGCGTTTCTGCGAATCCTGGGCACACGGCGTTGATCCGAATCCCGCTTTTGGCATTTTCCAGAGCGGCGGTCTTCGTGAGCCCGATCACTCCATGTTTGCTCGCGCTATAGGCTGCCACCCCCACAGAACCGATTAGACCCATGATTGACGCCATGTTTACAATGGCTCCGCCGCCGCCCTGCTTGAGCATCTGCTGAATTTCGTACTTTAAACAGAGCCATACACCCTTGAGATTGACGGCGATGGTCCGATCAAAGTCTTCCTCGGACTGTCTGCTGATTGGTGCCCAAGCCCCTTCGATCCCGGCGTTGTTGAAGGCGACGTCCAAGCGGCCAAACTTCTCAACGGTCTGTCGGACGACCGCCTCAACATCAGCCGCTTTCGACACGTCGGTCTTCGCAAACAGACCATCCCCGCCCGCGGCTTGAATGAGCGCTACCGTCTCGTTGCCCTCGATTTCACGCCGCCCAGCAACCACCACCTTGGCTCCCGCCTTTGCAAAAAGAACAGCGGTCTCACGGCCGATGCCTGATGTTCCCCCAGTCACGAGTGCAACCTTATCTTGCAAGTCCAGTGTCATAGCTCCCTTTGCGAAAAACACGCTTCAAGATCGAAGGGCAGAGTGTAGGCTTTATCGGAACCGTCCGTCAAACTAGTCTCGCTTGATAACGTTGCAGTTTGCATATCTGGACATCGTGGGCAGACAGCGAAAATGGCCGGAATGGAATCGAACAAGAAATCATGACGACAGGGAACACGAACGACAAACTTGTGGGTACGTGGAAACTGGTTTCCGCTTCGAGCGTGATGTCGAGCGGAGAGCGGGGCGCTCCGTATGGCGCAAACCCTGTCGGATTTCTCACGTATACCGAGGATGGACGAGTCAGCGCCCTGTTTAGCTATGACGGCCGTAAACGACTTTCGGTCCTCTCGGTTAGCGGCGGGTCTCAGGCGCTGCTGGAAGAACAAGCCGAGGCATTCAGGACATTTCTTGCCTATGCCGGCCGGTACACGCTCGGCGGTGACAAAGTTACTCATCATATAGAAGTCTCGTCCATTCAGAATTATGTAGATAAGGATCTGGTCCGTACCGTCAGATTCGAAGGTGATCAAATTATATTGGTGACACCGCCGACGGCAGTAAACGGAAAAATCCAAGTCGTCGAATTGACTTGGCAACGTTTGCCGGTCGGCTCATGATCTATAGGAGGCAAGGTTGTCCACTGCTTTAGGTAAGAAGGTCGTTTTCAGCGACGAAATTCTGCAGAACCCATATCCCACATACGCTCGCTTGCACGAAGAAGGCCCGTTGCATTACCTGGATGTGGGTAACAAATGGGCGGTGTGGTCGATTTTCAGCCACGCGGAGTGCTCTTCGATCGCAAAAGACACTAGACTTTCGGCAAAACGCGCACAGCAGATGTTATTGCCTCTGCCGCTCAGCCGTCAGGCCGAGTTCAGCGAACTCGCCCGCATGTTTGGCTTGTGGCTCATCTTCATGGACCCGCCGGAGCACACCCGGCTGCGCAAACTTCTGAACAAGGGATTTTCAGCCGCCGCGGTTGAGGGTCTGCGCCCGCAAGTCGAGGCCATCGTTAATCAGATGTTAGAGCCGATACGGCATGGCTCGGAAATCGACCTCATGCGCGAGTTCGCAAATCCCATGCCCGTGCGCATCATTTTGGAGATGCTGGGAATACCGCAGGAACTGCGGGACACCTTCGTCGATTGGTCGCGCGCGATTGCGGTGTTTCGCGGCAATCCAAATCGTACCGTTGAAGAAGCAACCGCGGCGCAGGATGCGCTTATTCAGCTAACCGAATTCTTCCGCAAGACTGTTGCAGAACGCAGGCGCAACAAGGGTACCGACCTGATCAGTCTCCTGATCGATATCGAGGAAGAAGGGGAAGTACTGACCGAAGAGGAGCTGTACGCGCAGTGTATCGCGCTGCTTTTCGCCGGGCACGAAACCACTCGGAATCTGATCGGCAACGGCATGTACACCCTTCTGCAGCACCCGCAGGAGGCAGCGGAGTTGCGTGAGAAACCGGAAATCATTCGCTCAGCCGTCGAAGAACTTCTGCGCTATGAGAGCCCGGTACAATTTACGGCCCGCGTGCTCAAGGAAGATATCGAAGTCTGCGGGCAGCCGATACGGAAGGGATGGACGGTCCTGTGCATGCTGGGCGCTGCGAACCGTGATCCAAAACAATTTAAGGAGCCGGATCGGTTGGACCTTGAAAGACTCAATAACCAACACCTCGCGTTCAGTGCTGGTCTGCATTTTTGCATCGGAGCCCAACTCGCGCGGTTAGAAGGACAGATCGCGCTCCTGAATCTGGTGCAGCGCTTCCCAAAGATGAAGCTCACTGGCCCCCGCCCCGAGTGGGCATCTACATTTGGATTCAGGGGCCTGAAGAGCCTTCCGGTGACTATGTGAAATTCGTGATGGGAACCTAAGAGCCGTCGGTTGGGACCTCAAGAGTCACGGCACCACGATCCTGCTATGCCAGAGACGACTCACGATAGCGTTGCCGAGCTGTTGGCGAATCTCCCCGAGCGCGTTTGCGACGTGATCACAGTCTGGTCCGAGCGTTCCCCGGATCGTCCCGCTCTGGTTGAAGCGTCGGGCTCCTGGACGTATGGGCAACTCGCATCTGTCGTCTCTGACACGCAACGCTGGCTTCTCGGCCTGGGTGTCCGTCCCGGGGACCGGGTCATGATTGTGTGTGACAACTGCCGGGCTGCGGTCGCGATTCTCTTGGCTCTGGGCCGCCTGGATGCCTGGCCGGTTTTGGTGAATTTGCGTTTGTCGGCGCGAGAAGTCGACGAAATTCGGGATCACTGCGGGGCTCGTCTTGTGATCTATACCGCGAGCATTTCGACGCAGGGTCGAGAACACACGAAACGGCACGGCGCCACCGTTCACGATGTGACATGGCTGGGGCCAACCGCGGTCGGGCCAGTCAACGAAAACGTCCAACCGGAACCAGTCGATACCGAGGCCGGACAGCGCGTCGGCGCATTGATCTACACCTCGGGAACAACCGGCCTGCCCAAAGGGGTAATGCTGACGCACCGCAATCTGCTATTCGTTGCGGCAACATCGGCGAAAATCCGATCCCTGACTCCGGATGACCGCATTTACGCGGCACTGCCGCTATCGCATGCCGTGGGTCTCTCGGTCGTTCTCCTTGGGTCGTTACTGAGCGGTGCGAGGTTGTATCTGACGTCGCGCTTCGATCCGGTCACAGCCATTGGCACGCTGGAGAAAGAGCATTCGACCGTGATGCTTGGCGTGCCCTCAATGTTCTCGCTGTTTGTCGACTACGCGAAATTGAGAGGATTGCAATCCTTCAAGTTTCCTGAGCTACGTATCATCTCATCTTTGGGAGCGCCGCTACAGCCCGCGCTCAAGACGCGGGTGGAGAGTCTCTTTGGCATGACGCTCTATAACGGATACGGCGTTACTGAATGCTCTCCCAATATTTCACAGGCGGTGGTCGGCGAACCCCGCACCGATACTTCCGTCGGTAGAGTGCTTCCAGGTGTCGAGGTCCAACTAGTCGGAGCAGATCAGAAGCCGGTTGCTGAGGGAGAAGTCGGCGAGTTGTGGGTCCGCGGGCCCAATGTGATGAAGGGTTATTACCGAGCGCCAGACGAGACAGCCGCCGCCGTCAATAGCGACGGATGGTTCAACACGCGCGATCTTGCCCGTCTCGAAAACGGATATCTTTTCATCGTTGGCCGTACCAAGGAATTGATCATCCGCTTTGGAGAGAATGTTTACCCTGCCGAAGTCGAATCAGTCCTGAATGCGCATCCTGCAGTCGTCCGCTCGGCAGTCATCGGAAAGACAGTCGAAGGAACTCAGGGCGGCGAGGAAGTGATTGCCTACGTGCAGCTGATGCCGGCAGTGGACCTATCAGAGCGCGATCTCGCGCATCATGCAGCACAGCATCTTGCTCCTTACAAACGACCGTCGCAGATCGTGTTCGTTCCCGCGATGCCGTTGACTCCGACCGGAAAAGTCATCAAGGGCGAACTTGCCAAAATGACTCCGGTAGCGCGAACAGACTGACGCCGAGCCGCCCGGCTCGTGCCCTATAAGGGCACTTCAATCAGCGTCGGCCCCTCTCCGCTTAGCCCCGCCTGTAACGCTTTCCCAAATGCATCCAGAGAATTCACCCGGATGCCCGGCACTCCCATTCCTTTCGCCATCTGTGTCCAGTCAAGATCGGGCCGTCCGATCTCAAACATGGCGCCAGCCTGCCCACCGGGGCTGCCAACTCCCAGATAAGAAAACTCGCGCTTCAGCACGGCGTAGTCGCGATTCGCGAAAACGACGGTCGTGACGTTGAGGCCCTCACGCGCCATCGTCCACAGGGCTTGTAGTGTGTACATGGCGCTGCCGTCGGCGGTGAGGCACAAGACGCGTCGCTCCGGACAGGCGATCGCTGCACCCACCGCCAGCGGCAACGCGATGCCGATCGATCCCCCGGTATTACCAAGCCAATCATGTCGCGGAACTCCCTTGGTTGCAGCCATCAGCCCGCGGCCTGAAGTCATGGACTCGTCAACCACGATTGTGTTTTCCGGCAGGAGCGCACCGACTGCAGCAGCAATGCCCGGCAGAGTGATCTCTCCCGTGGGCATTGAGGGACGCTCACTTTTCTCCGACGCCATATTGCTGCCTGTTGCTGACAACGCTCCAGCCAGCGCTTCGAGCGCGCCGACATAATCCTGACCCGGACTAGCCAGCGTATGGATCTCGCAATCGGGTGCCGTGAAGACGCTGCTCTTGCCGGGATAGGCAAAATATGCAACTGGAGCCTGCGCACCAACCAGAATCAACTGGCGAAATGCCTTGAACTGCTCGATGGCCGGCTCGAGCACGTATTGAACGCGATCGACTCGCGGCAATCCCGCGCCGCGCTCGATGCGAGTGATCGGATAGGGAGCCAGCAAGCTTGCGCCGGTAGCTGTCGCGATGCGTCCAGCGATAGTTAGTCCTTCTCCATACAACGCGTTCCCCGTCAGGAGGATTGCCGTGGGCTGACCCGAGCGCAACATCACGGCCGCGCGTTCGACCGCCAGAGAATCCGGCACCAGTGCTTTTTTCACTGCATGGATCGCCGCAACCGATCCGCCATCACTCCAGGCGACGTCAGCGGGGACGATTAACGTAGCAATCTGCCCGGGCGCAGTGAGTGCCGCACTAACCGCTTCCGCAGCATCACGGCCTAATCCCGAGGAAGTGGGAGACGTTCGCAGCCATTTGGAATAAGGCCGCGCTACCGATTCGATGTCCGACGTGAGAGGAGTGTCATAGGGAAGGTGGTATGTCGCATGCTGTCCGACGAGATTGATGATCGGCACCTGTGCACGGTGAGCATTGTGCAGATTGGCGAGTCCGTTGCCAAGGCCGGGACCGAGATGCAGGAGCGTACATGCGGGCTTCCCGGACATCCGCGCGTATCCGTCAGCTGCGCCCGTTACTACGCCTTCGAACAGGCCAAGAACGCAACGCATCTCCCCAATCTGGTCGAGCGCGGCGACGATATGGATTTCAGACGTACCCGGATTCGCGAAACACGTGCTCACCCCGCCGTCGAGCAGAGTTCGTACCAGGCTTTCAGCGCCATTCATCGTAGATATTCCATAACTGATGAGAGAATTGGATTCGAGCGTTACGTTCAACTCGTTTGAAGCAATGAGTATACCGAACGCTGGAACAGAATATGGAGGCTTGAGATGAAGCCGTGGATCACAGCCACAATGAGTGTGTTTCTGGGCCTCTCGATAGCTTTCACCCCGGCATCGGCTCAAAAAGACCCGGGTCTGCGGCCAGGAGCCCCTGGAGCTGGCGGCCCTTATCTTTCGCTGAGCGCTAACGAACTGTCCTTGTTTAGCCAGGCATTTCTAAGGTTCGCGAAGCCGGTGTCAGTGTCGGGAACAATCGAACGGGGAAAGGGTCTGGGGCCCAGGTTCAACGGCAACGCCTGTGCCATGTGCCATGCGCAGCCAACCGCGGGCGGCAGCAGTCCTGGGCTCACGGCCCCTGAGGAGCCGCATTCCGAATCCGCAAGTCGCACTCGCCACGCTGGATGGCGCTACCAACTCGGTTCCATCCTTTATCACCCCGCATAGTCCGGTGCTTGTAGCTCGGTTCGTGCACAAGCAGGACGGCACGCTCGATGGCGATGTTCACGCTCTGTACACGATCGCGGGACGTAGGGATGCACCGGGTTGTACCTTGAAACAGCCTGATTTTGCTCGTGAGTCGGCAGCTAACAACATCGTCTTTCGCATTCCGACCCCCCTCTACGGATTGGGGCTCGTGGAGAACACTCCCGATGAAGCTCTGCGCGCGAATTTGGAGTCCACCACAGATGCCAGGTCGAAGCTCGGTATCGGTGGCACTTTCAATATCAGCCCGAACGATGGCTCGATTATGCGTTTCGGCTGGAAGGCGCAGGACAAGTCGCTCCTCATGTTCGCCGCTGAAGCCGCTATCGTCGAAGAGGGTATATCGAACGAACTGTTTCCAAATGAGCGCGACGCGATGCCTGGGTGCGTGTTTAATGCAACACCCGAAGACTCAACGAACGTCGTGAACCCCGATCCACAGAGTCCGAATTCCGGAACGCCTGCGGGGACTGCTTCGGAGATGTCGTCGGACATCGTCAACTTCGCCGCTTTTATGCGGCTTCTAGCGCCACCGAAGCAAGCGCATCCGACTCCATCTGCAGAGAATGGCGCGGCCTTATTCAAACAGGTTGGCTGTGCTCTGTGCCATTCACCCGTCTTGAAAACCGCAGCTTCAAAGTACGGTTCCATGAACGAAGTGACCTACCAACCATACTCGGACTTTGCGCTGCATCACATGGGATCAGGATTGGCCGATGGGATCTATCAAGGCACGGCTGTGCCGGATGAATTCCGCACTGCCCCTCTCTGGGGTTTGGGCCAGCGCCTGTTTTTCTTGCACGACGGCCGCACAAGCGACTTGTTGCAGGCCATCGAAAGTCACCGTTCGACGGTCGACTGTCAAACACAAAAAAACAATCGGCTTCCGAAGCAAACCTGCAGCTCGGAAGCCGATGCCGTGATTAACAATTTTAAAGCGCTGACCAACTCGCAGATTCAGGACATCCTGAACTTCCTGCGCTCACTCTAGAGTTGACACACACCGATGCGCGCAGACCCTAGCTACGGCGTTACCTCGAAGACAACGCCGTTGCCCTCTGAGCCGCCATACTTCGTCGTCCCGTAGAGCTTGCCCGCGCTCACCACGAGGTTGCTGAACGAGTAGAGGCCGTCGGATCCTCCGGTAAAGTTGTAGAGGAGGTTGTAGTTCCACGACCCGCCCGAGGGAGTCAGTTCGTACACTGTCCCGGAGTTGTATGCGCCGTCGCAGTGCGTCGTGGCGTAAATGTTTCCGGATGTGTCTAGAACGACATTACGGAAGCTTCCCGAAATCCCCCACCCCGGAACGCTGTAGACGGGGTTGAAGTTCCATTTGCCATTTGAGAGTGTAAGTTCGAAAACGGTACCGCCTCCGTTTGTACCACCCTCGGTGGCCGCCCCGTATAAATTCCCAGCCTTGTTGGAGACAAGGCCAGCATCGGGACAGCTCCGTCATTGCCGTCCTGAAAGCTGTGGAGAATATTCTCCGTCCACGCCGTTCCCGGCACCAACTGGAAAACGGTGCCATATCCGTAAGTGCCTCCCGCCGAAGTAGTGCCGTAGAGGTTGCCCGCCGTGTCAAAAATCACGCCACCGACAGGAACTGTCCCGTCCGTGCCTGTGCCAAAACTGTAGAGAAGCTTCTCTGTGTAGCTTCCACCCAGAATCTTCGGAGCAACAAGCTCGAAGACAGTACCATTGCCTTTGGATCCACCTTGACTGGTGGTGCCATAAAGATTCCCGGATGCATCGAATACTAGACCCGCTTGCGGATTTGCCCCGTCATTGCCACCTGCGAAGCTGTAGAGCACCGTTTCCTTTTTCCCGGTGACCTTGTACACCGTTCCGAATCCGTAGTTGCCGCCTGCCGTGGTAGTCCCGTAAAAGTTGCCCGATTTGTCCCTCACCAGGCTGCCCTGAGGGGTTTGCCCGTCGGTTCCGCTCCCAAAATTGTGCAACACGGTTTCTGTGCCAGCGGCACTGAGTTTGAACACCACTCCGTAGTTGAAAGTGCCACCCGCACTGGCAGTACCGTAGAGAGTTTTACCCGATACGAGGAAGCCGTTGATGGGATCTCCTCCGTCCGTTCCGCCAGTAAAGTTGTGAATCACGCTGAAGGTCTGAGCGTGCGCTTGCGGGGTCAAGACGACCGCTAATCCGAGCGCAAAGGAGAAGGCAAGCATAAGCTTGCGTGTAGCCGATGTCGATTCACGTTTCATGACTTCTTTAGCCTTTCGAGTAGCAGTTTTTGGGGCTCGCAAAGGTCGGCTCGTCGGGGAGAGACGTGACCGGAGTGTTGGAAGCTTCCTATATCAGCAAGATGGTTGTCAATAATTAGTAGTACCGGTGGCGGGGCAAAGGCAAAGCAGAGTGCAAAGTCTTGCGCAGTTGAAGGTGGTGTCCAGACAGCTCTTTAACAATCACCTGGACGAAGCTGCTTTCAAGTGTTCCGAGATTGCAGCCGCGAGGCTGTCGAAATGAGTCGTCATCATGCCAAGATGATCACCCGGTACGGTCTGTAAGTTCGAAATCTTGCGCCAGGTGTGACCATACCGCAGCCGGATCGGCAGGGAAGTCCGTTGGGATCGCTGCCCGTACGAAGTTGACCTTCCCGGGGTAGAAGCGCGGCTCATACTGCTCTAGCGCACGATAAGCACTTTCCCGGAAGTGTTGCAGTGCGGGGGAAGGCGCCACTTCGATCACAGTCTGGAACGGAGGCTTCACGCCGAGCCACGCTAGCCTGGCGGCCACCCGCCGCCACGCCTGGCGAGTCGCAAGGCGTGCGCGCTGCGACCACGACAGTTTCGTATAGTGAGGATAGGAATCGAGCATCGCCAGAAGTGCAACTTGCTCCCCCACGGCGACTAGTTGCCGCGACATTTCGAGCGTGACCAGGCCGCCTAGAGAAAATCCCACCAGAAAATATGGTCCGTGAGGTTGAACCTCTCTGACCGCTTCGAGAGAGTAGCGCGCCATCTCCTCAATGCTGTCGAGGGGTTCCTCCACGCCATCGATACCCTTTGCCTGGATTCCATAAACAGCTTTCGGCGTTTGGATATTCTTTACGATTTGGAAGAAGTCCATGGCGCTTCCCCCCAAACCATGGGCGATGAAAACCGGCTCATCGTCAGATCCGGCCTTCAGTTCAACCACAGGCGGTACGTGCGGAGTAATCGGTTCTTCGAGCACGGCTGCAAGAGCAGCAATCGTCGACGCGTGATAGATCATCACCGGCGGCAGTTCGCGCCCACACGCCAGCGCAATTTCGTGAAAGAGTTCCAGAGCAAGGGCGGAGTCTCCACCTGCATCGAAGAAGTTATCCTCCGTTCCAATAGAGGAGACCTGAAGCACGCGCTTCCAGATGGGCGTGAGCACGTCGACCATGGACGAAGCGGGCACGGACTTCACGCCACACCTCGAGTCACGCGACGTATGTCTGGCGTCTTGGATAGGCGGTCAATCATGAATGCGCGAATGCCCAATATAGTTCTCGTGCTTTGGTATAGATCGGACCAAACGGCAGCGTTCGATCGCTAATGCGAGTCACGGGTACTACTTTCGAATAGTTGCCCGTCGCAAATATCTCATCAGCGGCCTCGAAGTCGGCATACTGCAGCGATTTTTCAATCACAGTTGCGCCGTTTTGGCGCAGTAGCCCAATTACACGTTGGCGGGTGATGCCGGCGAGAAACGTTCCGTTGGCAATCGGTGTGAACACGACCCCGTCCTTCCCCATAAAGATGTTGGAAGTGGCAAGTTCGGCCACATTACCCAACATGTCGCAGACGATCGCGTTGTCAAAACCGCGACTCTGAGCCTCGAAGAGCGAGCGTGAATTATTCGGATAAAGACACCCAGCCTTCGCGTCGACGGGCATCGTTTCCAGCGTCGGCCTGCGGAAGGGTGACAAAGTGACTGAGAATCCCTTAGGTGGCCGCATCGGCGCTTCATAGATCGACAGGCACCACTGCGTCGATTCTGGATCGTGGCTCTGAACCCAAGGGCTTTCTTTTTCCGCCCAATACATCGGCCGAATATACAGCGCCGCATCCTTGTCGAATTTTGCGATTCCCTCGCGCGCTAGCTTGATCCAGGTCTCTGTTGACACCACCGGCTTGAGATACAGCTTCTTTGCGGAATCATTGACTCGCGCGCAGTGGAGATCAAGATCGGGCGTTACACCCTCGAATGCTCTGGCGCCATCAAACACCATCGAACAAAGCCACGCCGCATGGGTGCGTGGCCCCATGATTCCGATATTGCCTTCGTGCCACTCACCCTCGAAAAACGTCCAGGTTTTCGACCAGCCTTTTCCGATTGCCACAGGATGCCTCGCTTCCTTCGCAGGTTGAACCATTGTCACGGCGTGTTACGGGTAAAGGGGAAGGGAATCACATTGCGATGCGGCTGCTTGATGACGCCTACCGAAGCCACTAGGTTCGCGACACAACTACGGTACGCTAATCAAATTTGCCGAGTCAACGAGTCGCCTTCTGTCGCGCGATCCATCGAACTCGGCTAGTTGGATTATCAGGGCTTGCAAGGCGATTTGGAAGTTACCGAAGTTGAGGCCATGTCTCTCATTTTGAGGGAGGTACGTAGCCGAAGATGGCCTTCAGTTCAAGGAATTCTTCGAGGCCTGCCTCGCTCCATTCGCGGCCATTGCCCGACTGCTTGTAGCCTCCAAAACATCCAGCGAAATCCAGCCTCGCTCCGTTGATGTGCACATTACCCGACCGAATCTGCTTGGCGACGCGGCGTGCGCGTTCGAGATCGCTAGATGCCACGTAACCTGAGAGACCATAGGGTGTTTCATTGGCAACTCGTACGGCGTCGCGTTCATCCTCGTAAGGAATGAGGCACAGGACGGGGCCGAAGATTTCTTCCCGCGCAATCGTCATATCGTTGCGGACACCGGCGAACACTGTCGGCTTAACAAAGTAGCCCTTGGTAAAACCATCCGGGCGACCCGGTCCGCCCGCAACCAAGGTCGCGCCCTCATCGAGACCCGTCTGGATCATCCGCTGTACCTTGTCGAACTGAGCTTTGCTGGCAAGCGGCCCAATGTGTGGGCCTTCGGTGGAAGGTGCTCCTACGTGGATTGAATCAGCCGTCTGCTTTGCAATTCTGATTGCCTCAGTCATCTGAGAGCGGGAAATCAGCATTCGACTTGGTGCATCGCAGGACTGTCCGGTATTGCGAAAGCAAGCCTGCATGCCTTCTTTGACCCATGTATTAAGGTCGGCGTCTTCTAGGATGATATTGGCCGACTTGCCTCCCAGTTCCTGTGTCACTCGCTTGATCGTGGGTGCCGCCGCAGTAGCGACCGCTATCCCGGCGCGCGTTGAGCCAGTAAACGAGACCATCGCTACGTCTGGATGCGATGCGATCGCTGCGCCTACCGTAGCTCCGTCACCATTCACCAGGTTGAAAACGCCAGCAGGCACCCCAGCTTCATGCAGAATCTGCGCAAATAAATACGCCGAGAGTGGAGCCATTTCGCTCGGCTTCAGAACCATCGTGCATCCGGCAGCGAGTGCTGGGGCTACTTTGCACCCGATCTGGTTCATCGGCCAGTTCCACGGAGTGATCAACCCACAGACGCCGATCGGCTCTTTGCGCATGAGGGTCGTCCCTTTTAACTCTTCAAAAGGGAAGTGCTCAAGCACCTTTACGATTTCGATAAAGTGCCGCAGGCCGGAAGGCGCCTGGGCCGCCCGCGCCAGCGAAATCGGTGCGCCCATCTCAAGCGAAATCGTCTCGGCCATCTCGTCACTGCGTGACTGATAGACGTCAATAATGCGTCGCAAAAGCGCCAGACGCGCCTCAACCGTTGTCTCGGAGAACGACTCAAAGGCCCCCTTCGCTGCGGCTACGGCCTTGTCAACATCGGCCGCGGTGCCGAGCGAAATCTTCGAGACTACGTCTTCAGTTGCGGGATTGATAACTTCGAAGTCGTGAGGACTTACAGGAGGGACCCATTTCCCATCAATGTAGAACTGACGGCAATCTTTCATAGACCTAGTATAGTTTGCGAACGATCGCAGGTCTGGACCGGTTAACTTGCCTCGCCTTTGTGCGTCGGTTGATCAGTTCGTGCAAGAAGAAAAGCCCGGGTCCGCGATTCGTAACGTTGGCGAAACAGCGGGTAAACAAAAGATATGATCCTTTGCAGAGACTGCCTGGCTGCCAGCACGAACCACGCCCGTCGGCCAATCGAAGGCTCTTTCGACAATCCCCACATCGCCCACAACATCCTGAGGCGCTCCCGATGCGTCATACGAATCGTAATGCCCATGGCAGCGATCATCTCGAAGGTCTTCCGTTCCAGTAGTGCCGAGCGGATGTCCTTGCGGAGGCATTGCAATAGAGAAAGCGGAACGTCGTGTCCCACGATTGCTTCCGCAACAAAGAAAGGAAGCTCTTGGCGTTGTATGAGGTGGGCTAACAAAAGGGTGTCTTCTGCGCGGAGCGCAGCTGGATCAAACAGACCCTTTTCGACGTCGACTTTGGATCGTCGCACCGCGAACCCAGCCGTGTTCAAGTATCGGATGCACCCATTTGACCGAAGTAGATGATTTTGAAGCGCAATGAGTCGAAGATTTTCCGCCCGGCCGGCGACTCCCAAGCCTTCACCAGCAAGGCGTGCCTGAAAATAGCTTTGAGCAGGCGAGGCCTCTATCGCTGACTCTAGGGCAGAGAGAGTGTTTGGTTGCAGCCGGGAATCGGCGTCTACAAAAAAGAGTATTGATCCTCTTGCATCTCGAATGCCGCGATTTCGAGCACGGGAGATCCCCGTATGAGGTTGACGAGAGATCGACAAGGGAAGCCGGGATGCCCATTGACAAATTGTCGCCGGGCCGACTTCATCGCTGCCGTCGTCTACAACAATCACTTCAAGATCTGGCGGGTCGATCTGGTGAGTGATGGAATCGAGGCATCGATCCAGCGCCGTCCAGTCGTTGTAGACCGCAATAATAATGCTGATCAGCGGCATCGGTGAGTAGAATCGCACACTCCCCAGCGAAATCCCAGTTCAATGAATGTGACGGTCGTTACGTCGTTGAACCTCTTTGGCACACCTTTTTCTATTGTTTGTTGTAGGCTTGGGGTATTCCAATATTGATATCACTTCTGTCTTGATGGAATAGTCGTATCACGCTGATAATAAGATGGTTGCTTAAGCCGGCCGCACAAGTTCTGGACCGATTGGAAAGCATCTTCCCCCAGCCATGTGTGCACGACGCTGACGCCGTTTACAATTGACGGGGAAAATTCTCACGGAACGCGCCGAGGATCAATTCACCTCACGCGACGACATCTCGAGGGTGGCAAGATAATCGAAACCACTGTAATCGCCAGCAAACAAGACCACCGCCCCCGTTGGCCAAAGGGTCCGCTAAAGGTAGAATTCCCAGCCAACCGGATCGATCTTTGGAGAGTGCGCGTGGACAAGCCTTTAGCAGGAGAGTCTGCGTCGAGAGTTCTCTCAGGTGACGAGATCGAGCGGACCAAGCGATTCCTCTTCGAGAAAGATCGGACTAGGTTCACTCGATGCCGTTCAGCGCTTCGAGCACTTCTGGGTCGCTATCTCACAATTCCCGCAGCCGAGCTTCGTTTCGATTATCTGTCAGGCGGCAAGCCCCAACTGGCATCCGAACAAAATCCATTCGCACTGCAGTTCAATGTCTCCCATTCGTCAAATATGGCGCTGATTGCGTTCGGCAGTAACTGCCGGCTCGGCGTTGATATCGAGAAAATGCGCAGCGAGGTCGACACGGTCGCACTCGCTGAGCGCTTCTTCTCGCTCCGTGAACGTGCTGGCCTGCGTGCATTGCCCGATGATCTCCGTGTGCAAGGGTTCTTTGCCTGCTGGACGCGTAAGGAAGCTTTTCTAAAGGCTACTGGTGACGGTTTTTCTTTTCCGTTGGCTGATTTCTCCGTCACCACGCGTCCAGACCTCGAGCCCTCCCTAGAAGAAATCCGAGGCGATACTCAAGCGCGAAAACAATGGGTTCTCGTGGATATTGAGGTTCGAGATGGTTACCGCGCTGCAGTGGCCGTAGATCACGCGTTCTCCCAAATGAAAACCTATGCCTGGAACTGAACCCAGAATCGCCCTCACTCGGTACTGCGATAATTCCTTGGGGTGTACCTCAAGACTGGACCTCGCGCCGCCGGATTGACACGTCCGACCGTTAGGTCACAGATACAATGAACTGCCGGTGCAGTCGGTTACTGGAGAACTTGTGAACATATTTCATATTGTTGGAGCCCGCCCGAACTTCATGAAGGTGGCTCCGGTCCTGAGCGCCTTGCAGGCGCGCGACAACGTCGCGCAGACCCTCGTTCATACTGGACAGCACTACGACGTCAACATGTCCGACGTGTTCTTTCAGCAGCTAGGAATACCTGCCCCTGATGTTAACTTGGCGGTCGGTTCGGGTTCGCACGCGGAGCAGACAGCGGAGATCATGGTCCGGCTGGAGCGTGTCGTACTGGATCGGCAGCCGGATATCGTTCTGGTCTATGGCGACGTCAACTCGACGGTAGCGACGGTGTTGGTGTGTGCCAAACTCGGCGTGAAAGTCGGCCATGTCGAAGCGGGACTGCGCTCGTTCGATCGAACGATGCCAGAGGAAATTAACCGCTTGGTCACGGACCAGCTTGCCGACATACTATTCACGCCTTCCGCCGACGGTGACGATAATTTGCTGCGCGAGGGAATCTCGGCGGAGAAGATTTTCCGCGTGGGCAACGTCATGATCGATTCGCTCGTGCGCCTCTTGCCGATCGCGCAGAAGACGAAAATCGACGGACTGCCCGAGCACTATGCCCTGGTTACGCTACATAGACCAGCCAATGTCGATGACAGTGTCAGGCTCAAGGGAATCCTGGAGTCTCTGACAGAGGTCAACCGCGATTTGGCGGTTGTGTTTCCGGTACATCCGCGCACCCGACGGCGGATCGCTGATTTTGGATTGAATGCCGGGCAACTGCATTTGCTCGATCCTTGCCCATATGTGGAGTTTCTAGGATTGCAATCGCGTGCCACGGTGGTCATTACGGATTCTGGCGGCATTCAGGAAGAGACTACTTACCTGGGTGTCCCGTGTCTGACGGTGCGCGAGAACACCGAGCGTCCGATCACGGTTTCCGTGGGGACCAATGTACTAGTAGGTCGCGATCCAGAAAAGCTGCGCACGGAACTGTCGCGCGTGCTCGGCGGGAGCGTAAAGAAGGGAGCTGTGCCGTCGCTTTGGGACGGACACGCCGGGGAGCGCATCGCCGACATTCTCGTTGCTCGCGGCCACAAGTGAAGCTGCGATCCGAATCGCTACCGCAATCCGTGGTTTCGCCGGTGACAATCAGAACAGAGCGTGATTAGGTTTTCTTCGGAATCGTCCCCCGAATGGCTGCGGAATTCCCGGTGGTGTACCTCGAGATTCGACATTGTTCCGCAAGATTGACACCGCCAACCATCACGACAGAGGACCTGGTGGCGCAGCTGTTCATACGACACAGGGTCCAGCCGTAAGGGAGTGACTTTCTTACCAGCCGTGCTCATGACGCTTTTTCCCGCAGGTTTTCGAGGAAAGCCTGACGTTGTTCTCCGGGCAAGAACCTGTAGTAGCGCGAGATCGAATGAAGCAAGATCTCCGGGTTGCCGTTGTCCAGGTGCGCTCCTGCCAGGAAGTCGGCGCAGATCATCTCCAGACAGTAACCACGCGATTTGTCCGTGCCTAGCATTCGTGCTGCCGTCTCGATCGCCTGCTCGATGACCGGGATTTGGCTCTTGTAGATCTTGAAGTAGATCAGTTCCGACGGCTCCTCTTCTTTCCCCGTCAACTCCTTCTCCACCTCTCTCCGGAAGTCTTCCCGCGGCATAGAGCGGGCTTTGTGCACCCAGGGTGCACAATCGAAGTCCTGCCCGTCCCGGCGCGCCAGCTTTGCCAACTCCCTCCCTTTCGTCCAGCCGATTTCCTTGAGATCCCTCCTCGCTTGCGGCGGCAGGTGCTCGTGGATCGACATCAGGTAGTAGGCCTTCCGTCTCGATTCCGGGAACCGCCGCGCCAGAAAATCGTCGAACGAACTCAGCTTCTCCACCCTCCAGTACTGTCCCGCCCGCACCTCGCACAGATACCTACCCAAATCGACAAAGCGAGTGTCCCGCTCTGCTTCTTTCTGCTTTTCCCATGCCAGGATCTCGTCGATCTTGGTCAGGACAAACAGGGCGCGCTTGCGATTGAGCTGTGGCGGCATGGGCGGATACTTAGTAAACAAGTTCGTCAAACAGACCAAGATCAACTCCCGGCTTTCGTATCAAACCTGCTTCGACCAGATCGGGCTTATCGAGACAGAGCCCGAGGAAGGGACAGGTGGTGCATGGGTTTTGAGGAAAGCGGATGCCACTGTGTGGCAGGAACAGCCCGGACTCGATCCGTCGGACGGTGTCATCGACCAGACTCGCGAATTCCTGACGCTGTTCCTCGGTGATCGTGGCCCGCAAGTACTGAACCTCGACCAGGCGCTTGCGGACGAAGACGACCTGGGCGACCTCGTCGATGCCCGTCATCCACGAATAGCAGACGAGTTGGGGATCTAGGCCGGAGATGCCCTCTGGCTCTTCGGGATATCGGGCCGACGTGGTCTTCCACTCCAGAACGCAGGGTGTGCCGTCGAGTTCGCCAATGGCATCGACGTAGGCGACGAAATTGTTCCCAGAGCCGAGAGTCTTGTTGAACTGGATCTGCTGGGTGGAACGAGGCCGACGAATCCGGACACGGGCGTCCTGGGCGAAGCGATCGAGCAACTGGATGCCTTGTTGCAGCATGCGGTCCCAGGTGTCGTTGCCGGAGTAGGTCAGGCCCATGTCTTTACACAGGCTCCACTGCTCGAACAGGACAGCGGACGAATCTTCGCGGCGGAAGAGGGCGGCAACGGCCTGTTCGAACGCTCGGCCAAAGAGCATCGGGGCGCGGGTGTCCTTTTCCTGCCAACCGTCGAGATAGCGATGCCGGTAACGGCGGGGACAGCTCAAGTACTGGCTGATCTGGGTGTAGGAGTAGTTCATCGCGTAGCTGCCTCTGGGTTGGAGCGAGAAGCATTCGTTATCGGAGCTGAAGAGAGTTCTTCCCACTGACTGGCAGGGGCGAAGCCGTCGAGGTTGATGAGCGAAATCCCGTTGATCACGGCGTGGCTGATCTTGACGACGCCGCGGAGTCCGGGTAAAGCCTTCTCGTCGACCTGTTCGTGGGCCAGGAGCTCCGGATCGTAGAGAAAGTCCCGCAGGAACCAGCCCAGCTTCCACATCGCCTTCTGGGTGCAGTAGAGGCGACCGACGATGGACTGGCCGGCAAAGGCACTTGGTTCAATGATCGAAAGCCGGAGGATGTAGAACGGTTTGGTCGCATGCCAGCGGAACTGGGCGCCATCGACCCGGACGAGGAAGATTCCGTCAGGAATCTCCGGACGGGAGTCACGGGCGGTTTCGGCAAGGCCGGGGACTAGGCGCTTCATGCGACCACCTCCTGCCTCGGGCGCTCGTAGCTGTTGAGTTGGCAGATGAGGGCATTTCGGTCCCTTTCGGCCCATTCAGCGAGTCCCTTGACGAAGTTCTCGACCTGCTCGCGACTGGCTTCTCGGAGCGTCTTCGTGCCGCAGAAGTCGACGGCGTAGGCCTTGACCAGTTCAGGATCGAGCTTGTGCTGGCGAATGATCTGGCAGAGACGGTCCCGCACCTTGGGGCCAGCACCGTTGCCATTGCCATTCGTGTTCTGGGGAGGGAGCTTTTCACGAGGATTCAGACTCGTCCCGATTTCTTCGATCGAGCAGATGCCGATGCCGTAGGCTTTACGGAGAGCGCGGTTGACGGCTCGCGTTTCTGCCACGCGCATCTCCGCGCCGCGGACGAGCGCGGAAACATTGGACGGATCGGCGTCGCCGTAGCCGACAAAACCGCGGCAGGTCTTAGATTTATAAACCGTGGCCTCGAATGCCCAGCGCTGTGCCGACGGCTCGCAGAAGGACTGAACGGGTTGAACCTTGATGCCCGCGCACCGATTCCGGCGGGCCAGCCCCAACAAACCACTGTGCGTTACGTACCATCGTCCATCGAGAAGTAGAAGGTCGCCGGAAGCGACGGATAGCAAATATTCGGCGGTGAGTTCTTTTAGTCCACCCAAGACGTTGGGTGAAATCTGACCCCACAGCTGCCTGGCAATTCTCCTGTTGCATTGAAATGTGACCAATTTCTTTATCATTCCGATCGCCTCCTAAAAACGACATGCGCTGACGTCATGGACCCAAGTCAGCAATTGGCAACTCGTCGCGACCAAGTTAAAACAAATCAGGGAGCGAGGCTCGTAAGTGGATTCGTGGCCTAATCGACTTTTCAGCTGCGTGGTTCCCTCAACTCTGCATATCGATAGAAATATTATATCTCAATAGAGATGTCACAAACAAGACCAAAGTCGAAGGGTAGAGCGCAAATCGACCTCCCCGCCATCGGTAGAAGGATCCGGGAACTCAGGGGTTTCGATATGACCCAGGCCCAGTTCGCGGGCCGTATCGGCGTCACGCAAAGTTACCTATCGGCACTGGAACATGGGGAAAAGGAGCCAGGCTCTGCTGTAATGCTGGCCATCAGCAGGGAGTTTGGCAAGTCAGTGGATTGGCTCCTGACAGGCCAAACGGAGAAATGACACGATGGGGATTTACTCCGCACTGAAGTCACGGATTTCAACCACGGCCGTGGCCTTGCCTGCTGCAACTTCCGACGGTTCTTCCTGAAACCTCCATAACGGAGCGGGTGCTATCGGGGAAACAGTTGTCTTTGCCCAATTGCGCAAGGGGCGTGCGGGACGCGTGGGTAGTCTTTTCTTCCGGCGTGAACGGCCGCATGATTTTGTGGTTGACGTCGGTGGCCCCGGAACTGTTCGAAGCGAAGTGGACCGAAGTGCCAACCGTCGGCGATCGCGTGAATTTCGATTTTTTGGGGCCGGCATGCGCTCTTAGAAGAGTGCAAATCTCGCTTGAGCAGATTTAGGTGCGTTCAGATTATGTCTCATGCGGCGGAATGTTCTGGTTCAGCCGGAAGAAATTATCCGGATCATAGTGCGATTTAACACTCACGAGCCGTGTCCACCTTTCGCGGTAGGCCTCGGGCACGCGGTCATCTTCGTCTCCGCTCATGAAATTTATGTACACGCCCGGAGTCATGGAGGGATGCAGTGACCCGAACAGACTACGGACCCACGAAACATTGGAGTCGTCTTCGGACGCTTGCGCCCAATTGCCCAGCAGATTGATCACAAATGGTGAACTGCGATCACCAAACGCGGTGTCTGCAGCGCCCACACGCGTGACTGCGCCTCCAAGATATGCGAGTTCAATCTGGCTCATGGGAGAGGGAATACTGTCGAGGGACTGCACCATGACATCAACTGCGTTGTCGTCGAGGGTTTTGCAGTAACCGGATTTCGTGTAATACCGCCGTCCGTGAGGGAATTCGCCATCCGCCATGGTCTGCAGAGCCAGAAAAGAGAGATGCTTCTTGGTTACCGCCACCGGATTGCAAAGGGAAAGGACGTGATCCAGGCAATGCCGACCTTCTTCCACGTCACCGGTCCAAACTGCCGACTGAGTGACTGCGGGACGTCCCCGCAATTCGGCCGGGATATTTTCAGCGTTGGGTGCAAGGCGCAGGGAGAGACTCCAGCGCAAATTGTCGGGCGATTCCGGCATGAAGTCTCTCCACTTCCGAACTAATGCCGAAATGTCATCGCCCGCACACACTGCCTCGCCCAGCAGCACCGAGGTGACCCGATGCAGTCTTACTTCAAATTCCGTGACCACGCCAAAGTTGCCACCGCCTCCGCGCAGGGCCCAGAACAGATCGTCGTTTTCCGTAGAGTTGGCACGAATGAGCGAACCGTCGGCGGTGACCAGTGTGAATCCCTCTACGTTATCCGAAGATAGTCCGTGAAGGCGTGTCAGCCAACCGAACCCTCCCCCCAGAACCAATCCGGATGCGCCAGTATGAGAAACAACTCCAGCAGGAAAAGCGAGCCCATCCTTTTGCGTGGCAGCATCGACAGTTCCCAGCAGACAGCCGCCTGCGAATCGGCACTTGCGTGTATCCCGGTTTACCCCAATTTGGCGCAGGTTCGACAAATCGATCACCATCCCGTCATCGCAGGTGCTGAACCCGGCGAGGCTGTGTCCTCCGCAGCGTATGGCTGTGAGTAACCCGGCGGCGGAAGCCGTGCGGACTGCAGCCTGAACATCAGCTACGTCAGCACAGCGGGCGATCAAACCTGGACGGCGCGCCACCATGCCATTCCAAATGCCTCGCGCAGTCTCGTACTGCGAATCATTGGGGCAGAGCAGATCTCCACGGAAGTGATGCCGCAGAGCGCGGTGGACCTCATTCGTTGCTTCCTTCATTTTTTGTTCCCGGAGGCCAAACCACACCGTGGGGTCTAGGGTGCACCCGAAGATCCCGTCAGCCGCAGGACTTTGCTCTTGGACTGAACGATGTGATCGTGCATGTGCCGGCGGGCAGCGTCGGGGTCGTGGTCAACGATGGCTTTCATGATTGCTCGATGTTCGCGCGTCGGCACCTCGCCGAAATAGTGGATGTCAATCGCGGCGTACATGATGCGTTCCATCTGGCAACGTGCTTCATTGACTGCCCTTATCAGCATCTGGTTGCGCGACAGGCGAGCAATACCGACGTGGAAAATCGTATCGGCTTCAATGAACTCCATGTAGCTCTCAATGCTGTCAGTCTGGTAGGAGGTCTCGGAGAGTCGGATCAACTTCTGAAGCAGTTCCGAGTCAGTTGCTTTCCTGGCGGCTAGCTCGGCTGCGGCGCATTCGACCGCGGACCGATATTCGTAGATGTCCGTAAGCTCCTGCAGCGTAATCGGGCTCACAAAATAGCCACGATTGGGGACAATACGCAGCAAACGATCCTCTTGCAGTCGAAGTGCTGCCTCGCGCACCGGCGTGCGGCTGGACTTGTATTGCCTTGCCAACTCTTTTTCGGTGAGAGGTTCGCCAGTAGGGTGGATGCCGCGGATGATATCCCGCTTCATCGCCTTATAGACTTTTACGCTGAGTTTGTCGCCGACTCCGGACGCTTGCTTGGCTCGAGTCCGCTTACGACTTACCACTTTCGCCACTCTTCCTCCGCGTCCCGTTTGCGACGGTCACCAGCCAGACGTTCAGATAGTACTCTGGGCGTTGCCAACTTTAATTAGATCATATCGAGGTACAGCATCGATCACTGCGCAGCGCGAGGCCTTAGAATTTCCTCCAGATAGTCGCGCGAAGCTTTGTTTCGTACCAAATGTGGATAACGGAGCCCACTGTGATAGTCAACTTCACGGCTTTCAACAAACCCGGCGTTTGATACCAGCAGCACGATTGGCGCAACCTGCTTCTTCGACTCGGCAAGAGCATTGTTCAACGCTTCGATCGAGAATTGGCGACCGTTCACTGCCAGGATTCGAGTATATGGGCGGATTCCGATCTGATACGCCGGCATGCCTGGTATTGCATCCTGTACCGTGCCGTCCGCTTTGACCAGCACACCGATTGAGGATGTGTAGTCAACGGCTCCTGGGGCGGCTTGTGAAGCAGCAATCATCTGATTGGGTTCGTCATTGTATGTCAGTTGCCATCCACCTCCGGTAAGTCCTCCCAGCGGAGCATGCGCGTCAATGGACTGCAGTCGTTCGAGAAAGAACCTGCGCCAATCGTATGGGGCGATCTCATTCATCGCCGCCACCAGGTCATCGAAGTTGTACGGCTTAATGACCGGCATGGTCTCAGATCCGCCCAGGAATGTCCGGCAGAAGTCATCTAACGATCGGCTCCCATCGGATAGTTTGCGGATGGTCACATCTGCCTCGAGCCAGATCAATACGCTCTCGGGATAGAAATCGGTTCCACGACGATACGAGGTCCACTCCGAAGGGGCGAAGTAGAGAATTTGCGCGGCTCGCGAAGTGTTCTCCAGAGAGCGCCAGGTTCTTCCCGCGCGATGATCGAGGGTCGAGGCCAGCAACGCGATGTGATCGCGGGTCTGTTCTGCGCTTCGTAAGCCGCTTCGCGCAGCCAACACAGTGCCTAGATATGTGGTCAGCCCCTCATAAACCCAAAGCAACTCGCCTTTCATGGGCTGCTGGAAATCCGGAGTAGCGAGTCCTTCCGGGCGTCGATATTGCCCGTTCCAGGAGTGAGTGAATTCATGTGGGAGTAGGTCCGCTCCAAGCAGACGCTGATTAGGGTCAGAAAGAGCATTCGCGGGCACCCGGTCATCGCTGCTTTCATGATGTTCCTGGCCCAATCCCATAATGTTGTCGCTCAAAGTCAGCAGGAAAGTGGTATTCGCGGTAATGATGAGACTGGTACAGTGCCTGCGCTTCCTTGACGAGATGCTTGTAGTTGTCAATTGTTGCGGGAGGTATATCGAGAGCGGAATCACTATCTGCCGCCAAGTCGATTTCATGAGAAGGATTCTCGCCCGGAGTTAGCGGAATCACCTTCGTATACGCACCTGATTGCACGGGGGAGTCGATCAGCAAATCGAGCGTCACAGGCCTAAAGATGATCGTCTCTGACGACTGTTCCGCTATCGGGAGTGCTGTATGGGACGTCCACCCTTTTGGAACCGTGAGCTTAGGCTGGAAAGTGATCTGGCTGGCGGGCCATCCGCTCGGGTAAAGAACCACTTGGTTCCACATCAGAACGAACAGCCGAGCCGTGCCCGATGCGCTGAAGTCAATGCCGGGTCCCGGCGCGGACAGCAGGAAATCGAGCTTGGCGTTCACAGAAGTTGCACCTTGTGGCACCTCCACGTGAAAGGCATACATGTCCACGTCATCCTGGGTCCATGGAATCGCCTTGCCCGCCGCGGCAAACTTCAGACCAGCCAAATTCCAGATTGGGCCGTCGGGAGAGTGGTCGGCGGGCATCCACTTTGGATAGTAGAGAGTCAGTGCGCCGGGCTTAGTTGGTATGGACAACTCGGCATGCAAGACTTTCTGTGCGACCTCGGTCGCATCCACCGAAATGCTGATCGGGCTGGGCGGTTGCTTTGTCTGCGCAGATGCTAGGACAGACGCGACGAATACGATCCCAAAGACCAACCGAAACGAACCACTAGAGAGCCGCGTGAGCTTTGAGCCACACAATCTCGTCATAAGCAAACCCTCCCGTCAGTGCCAGGAACCAATCACCATGTCAACTTGCCCATGAACTGAATATTGCGCGGTCCGCCGACTCCAAAGTGAGAATCGAAACTGCCGTCATCGGCGGTGGCGGTGATAAACGTGGAATTGGCTGGGCCGGGCGACGGCTCGGCAAAGTTCGGATGGTTGAATGCGTTGAAGAAGCTCGTACGGAACTGGAACGCGAACCGCTCTCCCATCTTGAAGGTCCTTTGCAAGGACATATCCCACGCGTTCAAGCCCGGAGCGGTAAGGGGATTACGCGGGCAGTTACCCCATGTTCCCGGCGCGGGCTCCGAAAACGAACTCACGGACGCATACGGCTGCGTGAAGTCTTTCAGTTGATAGTGAATCGGTCCGACACAGTTGTATCGAGTGTGGTTATTTCCTACGCCGCTTTCGTCTCCGAACGTCAAAAGAGGTGTAGCCAGGCCGTCACGCAGCGTGGTTGTTCCGGAGACCTGCCAGTCTTTGAGCGCATAAGCAAGCGCATTGCCAGTTTTGGGACCCGGGATCGCATAAACGTACGTGATGATCAGCGCCCGCCGCTGGTCAAATTCCGAGTTTCCATAGCTACCACGTAAGTTCGTAGAGTCCTGCGGAACGTATCCGCTCGTACCAAAAGAAGTCTTCCACCTCCGACGCTGTGTCCATGTTGTGGGACCATGTAAATGCAACTTGCGTCGTTAAGCCATGGAAGTCATTTGACTTCAAAGTTGCCTGCAGCGAGTGGTAGTGGGCGAACCCCGGCGTCGATATAGTGTTGATCTGCGACAACGTGGGGAACTTGGCGTTGTACGGCCGGGCGGCTTGCTCACACGCGGGGTCCCCACTAGGGTACTGCGGCGCGCATCCGGGCCCGTACCCTGCTCCCAGAGGTGGCTGGTTTATGTCCAAAAGCTGGAGCTGGTGAATGCTGTGATTTCCAACGTAGGCGATCTGGAAAACGAATCTCTGGCTGAGTTCCTGCTGAATATTGATATTCCACTCTTGCGAATTCGGTGTCTTGAGGTTGCGCTGGATGTTAGCAATGTTGAAAGGAGGTTGAGGAGCGCCTGTGCCGAAGATTGGTACGCCAACGCCGAAGGGAACCGGCGCACTTGGCACAATTGTGTAACCAGCGGTTGGGCCGATCGGGTTTTGTGCAAGTCCTTCCTCGAAGTTGTTAAGCGGAATTGTGTCGTAGTAAATGCCAAAGCCGGCACGGAAGACCGTCTGTCGCCCGGGGATGATTGCGGTAGTCGGTGCCCAAGCCAGTGAAGCGCGCGGGCCGAAATTGCCCTTAGGAGCGTTGTATATGTGTGAAGTCTGTATTAGACCCTGATTGGGATCGAAAACCGAGAAGCGACCGCGCGATTCGTTTACGGTCGTGAAGAAGTCGTAGCGCAGCCCCGCGACGAGCGTTAGGCGCTGCGTAAGCTTGTATGTGTCCATTCCGAAGCCGCTGATGATGTCTTGGTCAATGTTCGCCCGTGGACTGCCGACGCGCGTGATTTGTGTAAGCCCTGATCCAGGAGTCGGGAGGCCTGCGATCAAGTCGACAAGACTTGCAAGAGCGCCGTCGGTTGTGAGGCTGCTGCCAAGCTGTGACCCCGTGAACGAGAAGATCCCGCGCCCGCCGGCGAGCGTGTAATCAGAATAATTGTGCAGAAAGTTGAATCCGAACTTCCACGCATGTGCACCGTGGGTCCAATTAGCTTCGTCAGCGATCTGATAGCTTGTTGCAACTCGGCCGCCAGCCCCGTATTGGAGACCAAGATTCGAAAAACCGTACGTGTCGATCTCAGGGATGCCGTAGCTTCTCGGGACCAACGCCAGTATTGAATCCAATCGTGGCCGGGTTGACATTGGCGTCGCGGCCTTTCTGAAATTGACTGAACCGATTCCAGCCCAGCCGCAGCGTGTTGATCAGGCCCGGATTGAACAAATGAACTTCGCTGATCGCAAAATTGTCGGCCACCGTTGGTGTCACGCCAAACCACGGACTTAACTGCGAGCCTCCGCCCGGGCCCGGTCCGCCCCCCGGAAACTCGTCTTCGCCCTCGCCATGGAGATATCGCGCAGAAAGCGAATCTGCGTTCGAGATCCTGTGATCGATTTTCAAAATCCCGCTGTTCGGAGATTGCTGGCCGCGATTGTCGACGACGAATGGGCCTGAGAGACCGAGCGACGAATATAGGCCTACTATATTGAGCCCGAGCTGGTTAGGCGTAATGCTTTGCGACTGAACTAAATTCGTGGCAGTCTGAATTTGCGCAGGAGTCGGTGCGTTGCCGTTCAGGGTTGTGCCCAGCCGCAACCGGCTGCCGTCGTAGCCTGCGAAGAAGAACGTACGGTTTCGGCCATCGTACACATGCGGAATGTAGATCGGGCCTCCCACCGTTCCGCCGAATTCGTTCCACACGAAAGGCGCCTTCGGAACACCGCCGAGATTTTCAAAGAAATTCGTCGCATCAAGTGCGGCATCGCGGTGCATCTCGTATACGGAGCCGTGCAGATGGTTCGTTCCACTACGAACTGTGACATTCATGACGCTGCCCGAGTTCTGCCCGCTGTCCGCTCCAGCGTTTGCTGACACGCTGACTTCTTCGATCGCATCTAGGGGTAAACGCGTCGCGGCCGTAGCAGAGTTGCCACCCTCGTTGATAGAGGGGAGATACGTGGATGGATCCGTGTCGGATGCGCCATCGATGTTGAACCCATTCGATCGTGACCGCGAACCGTTGATGGTGTACTGCGCGAAGGCAAAATTGCTGTTTTGAGTCACGCCCGGAAGGACCAATGCCAAACGCGTGTAGTCGCTATTGCCGATGGGCAGCGATTCGACCTGTACTTCGCTCAGTTGGCCGCCGGTGGAATTCGTTTCGGTCTGGATAAGCGGAGGCGTTGACAGAACCTCGATTTGCGAACTGACAGAGCCAACCGCCAGGACGGGATTGACGGTATTGACCAACCCCTGAGAGGTCGTGATCTCGGTGACGACGGTCGTTCCGAAGCCCTCTTTACTCACAGTCAGACGGAAGGTGCCGAGCGCCAATTCCGGAAAATTGAAGTTTCCTGTGTCGTCCGTGGTGACAGTGCGCTCGAGTCCCGTGGTTGGGTTGGAGAGCTTGACCGTGGCACCTGGAATAACCGCGCCTTGGGCATCGCGCACGGTTCCGGTGATTCGGCCCGGGAACAGCTGTGCGACTGAACTTCCGACAGCGAAAGTAATCAGTACGACTACCAACGAAGCGAAGCGCGTAAAAACCGTCCTGCCATTTGCCATGGTCGCTCTCCTTAAACCAACGCGGGCCAAAAGGTACCCCCGTTTCGGGCGCTATGTCAAGATAATTTAGTGGATATATCAGATTCGAAAAGAGTGTGTTAGTGATGCGTATTTATCAACCGACGCCTGACGTGGTACATAGACTGTGTAGTCTTGTTATGCGAAAAAATAGGCTTAATAAGCGGTCATTCAGTCAGGCCTACAGTGGAGTTGCAGTTCTTAAAGTGGTATACCCAATGGATATCACAGAAAATAGTCTTGACTTTTGATGGCACTCAGCAGTACCTTAACGCCCACTGAATGTAGCGCAGCATCGCCGCTACGACTCGCCATTCGAACTGCGACAAAACGAGGAGAACGTGACCCCAAGCGTCGAAGGTTTTCGCAAATGTTTCCCCGTTTTGGCAGAGAAGATCTACCTTAACAGCTGCTCTCAGGGAGCCCTTTCGCAGGATGTAGAACAGGGCATGCTCGAATACCTGCGCAGTTGGCATCGTCACGGTTCTCCCTGGGACATTTGGATTGATCAGTACGAATCGGGACGCCGCTGCTTTGCACAATTGATTGGGGCCGAACCGGAAGAGGTCGCTCTGGTTGCCAGCGCCTCGGCGGGCGTCAATGCTCTTGCAAGCGCGCTGTCGTTCAAACACCGGAACAAGGTGGTGCTTGGCGAATTTGAATTCCCCACCATGGGGCACATCTGGCTGGCGCAGCGTCCCCGCGGGGCGGAAGTGACCTTCGTTCCGGCGGAGACAAATCGGATTCGAGTAGAGGCATACGACGCGCTGGTAGATCAGAATACGCTGATCGTTCCTCTGACTCATATGTGCTTCATGAATGGCTTTCGCAGTCCGGTCGCTGAAATTACGAAGATCGCCCACGACCGAGGCGCTTTGGTACTGCTGGATGATTACCAGGACAGCGGAACTCGTCCGATCGACGTGAAGGCGATGCAGGTGGATGCCTACGTGAGTGGGACTCTGAAGTATTTGCTGGGACCGCCGGGCCTCGCCTTCATTTATGTGCGCAAAGCGATCGCTGAATCGCTGGTACCGACCGTCACCGGATGGTTCGGACAAAAAAACCCATTTGCGTTTGATGTAAAGCTTCTCGATCCTGCCCCCGGCACGCGACGATTCGAGTCCGGTACACCGCCGATTCCCACCATCTATGGTGCGATCGCCGGAGTCCAACTCCTGCAGCAATATGGATTGCAAAACGTGGCCGACCAAATTCGCAACCTGACTAAGGCTTTGATCCGTGGCGCTTCCGAACTCGGGATTCGGATGAAGACGCCACTCGACAGCGTGGGACCGCTCGTCGTCTTGCAATCCAAAGATGCAGAAGGCATGGTTCGCCGGTTCGCCGACAATGGCGTGGTTTGTTCCAGCCGCCACGATGGCTTGCGAATTTCGTTTCATGCTTACAACAGCATGGATGACGTAGAGTTTGTGCTTCGCCTGTTACAACAGAATCTTGAGATGCTGGTTACTGCGCCAGCTTCGGTTGTGGCAGAAGGCGATCACTAGCAGAAAAGGGCGAAGTGGAGGAGTTGCCGCTCAATCGCTGTGAATTCGCAAACGTAACGTGTTTCAACCGGGATGTTGCCGGTCGCGGCCGTGGTGTGGGTAGAGGGTGCGGCCTGTCGCATCTCTCCGGGGCAATACGCTATATACGAAGCGACGTTTTGCCGATAACTGAGCCGTCCTCTACCACCAAATGCAAACGCATTAGAAGATGCCGAAGACAAACTTTCCAATCGATGCGGTACGGCGGCTATTTCCGGCCCTGAATGGCGCCGACAAGTTCATTTTTTTCGACAATGGTGCAGGAGCGCAGATTCCGCAGTCGGTGCTCGATGCCGTCTGCTACCACCTTGTGTCCCGTAATGTGCAACGCGGCGGACGCTATCGCCACAGTATGGAGGTCGATGAGTCGATCCAGGAAGCGCGGCAGAGCGTTGCCACGTTGCTGAATGCGCGCGAACCATCCGAAGTCGCGTTCGGGATGAATGCAACTTCGTTTATTCGCATCGTCAGCCTCGCAATCTCCGAGATCCTGGGAGCACGAAAAGAGATCATCGTGTCCGACCTGGATCACGAAGCAAACATCGCCACGTGGCTTGCCCTGCGGAGCAAGGGCGCTGAAATCCGCTGGTGGAAGACTCGTGAAGATGGCACCCTCCAAGTGGAAGACTTGGAGCCTCTGCTCAGTTCTCGAACTCGCCTTGTTGCGTGTACAGTCGCTTCCAATGCACTGGGATCAATCGTCGACGTGAAAGAAACGGCGCAGATGGCGCACGCGGCCGGAGCCGAAGTTTTTCTGGATGCCGTCCACTACGCTCCACACGGAGCTGTCGACGTGCAGGCTTGGGACTGCGATTACCTCGTCTGTTCAGGGTATAAGATCTTCGCCCCCCACATGGGTTTCCTCTGGGGCAAGCGCGAGCTTCTGGAAGCATTGCCAACCTTCCGCGAAGATTTCATCCCCGATGAGATACCTGGCAAAATCGAAGTCGGCACCTTTGTCTATGAGAATGTGGCTGGGATGAATGCTGCCATCGCCTATTTGGAGGAACTGGGCCGTGGCTTTCTTGCCGATTCCCGCTCCGCCTCCGCACGCGAATGCTTGGTTGTTGCAATGGAGGCAATTCGCACCTACGAGGAGACGTTGTCTGTTGAAGTTATGCGAGCCCTTGCAGAGCTAGAAGATGTCACCGTCTACGGAGTCCGAGAACCAAGTGAATTCACGCAACGTGTGCCGACGATTTGCTTCAATCTGAATGGGGTGCCAGCCGGCAGCGTCTCCTCTTACTGCGCGAAAAACGGAATCGGGGTCCGCGACGGGAATATGTACTCACCACGTCTTCTGCGCCGCATGGGAATCCCAGCAGAAACCGGAGCGGTTCGGGCATCACTCGTCCACTACAACACCGTAGAAGAGATCGGCCAGTTTATCGAAGTGTTGCGGCATATCCCGCGGAATTAGCCGAAAACAGATATTTGAATCACAAAGGCAAGGTGCTATTTGGAAAACTCTTCTGCCGGTTCTGCGTCACATCCAGAGGAGAGCGCGGCAACTCTGCCAAAGGAATCCGCCGAACTCCAGCGCCGGTTGAACTCTCGCCAGCTGACGATGATCGCCATCGGAGGAGCGATCGGAGTCGGTCTGTTCCTGGGAAGCAGCGTTACCATTGAGCTTGCCGGGCCGGGCATCATCATCAGTTATCTAATCGGGGCGCTTGTTGCGGTGGTGATGGCATATGCACTCGCCGAGATGGCAGTTGTACACCCTGTGGCCGGTTCGTTTGGTGTCTATGCTGAGACCTACCTGAGTGCATGGGCTGGGTTCACCGTGCGTGCGACATATGGGTTGGTGCAAATCATCGCCATCGGCGCTGAGGTGACTGCCGTGGCCATCTATTTCGGATTCTGGTTTCCTAGCGTCCCGGGTTGGGAATGGATTCTTCTGGTCTCGACCGCCCTTGTCATCATCAATGCCCTGCAAGTCGGCAACTTTGGTGAGTTTGAATATTGGTTTGCACTGATCAAGGTCCTTGCCATCGTCGCTTTTATCGCGGTTGGCCTGTTGCTTATCACCGGACTGGGTCCATGGCATGCCGTTGGACTGGCGAACCTCACCAGCCACGGAGGTTTTCTTCCCCACGGTTGGCGCGGAGTCTGGCTGGCGATGTCTTTGGTGATCACAAGTTACATGGGAGTAGAAGTGATCGCGGTGACTGCAGGAGAAGCTCAGAATCCGTCCGTGAGCATTCCCCGCGCGATGCGGACGATCGTATATCGGCTCATCATCTTCTACGTATTGGCGATTACCGTGATGCTTGCCATGACGCCTTGGGATCGCACGGGGTCCGCCAGTATTGCTGGAAGCCCGTTTGTGCGTGCATTTGCAACCGCGAGGATCCCTTTTGCCGCCGGCATCATGAACTTGGTTGTCATCACGGCAGCTCTTTCCAGCGCGAACACAGACTTGTACCTCTCGACCCGCATGCTGTTCTCGCTCTCAAGGGGAAGCTACGCCCCGCTTTGGCTAGGCCGTCTCAGCACCAGGGGAGTTCCGCATCGAGCTCTGGCTGTGTCGAGTGCGGGGATGGTGTCTGCGATTCTTTTGGCGGTTTTTGCACCGAAAAATGCTTTCCTCATGCTGTACGGCACGGCGGTCGCAGGTATGTTCTATGTTTGGGGAGTCATCCTCTTTACGCACTTGCGATTTCGCCAGAGGATCAGTTCAGCAACACTTTCTGCGCTTCCTCTAAAACTACCGCTCCATCCTTGGCCCACTCTGTTTGCGATTCTGGCGATGTGCGGCATTGCACTGAGCACGTTCTGG
The DNA here is from genome assembly GCA_963725295.1 of uncultured Acidobacteriaceae bacterium. Lineage (GTDB taxonomy): Bacteria > Acidobacteriota > Terriglobia > Terriglobales > Acidobacteriaceae > Acidiflorens. Next base: position 4,470 of record CAVRYB010000085.1, on the reverse strand, counting down.
GTAGACGGGCTGGTATATACAATTCCCACATTCTTACCGCTCCTGGCGGTGATGTCTTTGATTTACGTCGCTTATCGATCGAGACGTCGGAAGACTCTATGAAACCGAAACGGCGGAACTCCAAACCAATAGTGAAAAGCTCACGCGAACAGAACGCGATCATCAAAGAAGTTATCAAACTCGAAAGACTTGTCTGGAAGGTTGCCCAGGAAAGGGACGCAAATGCCTTCCAAGAACTCGTGCCCGCCGATGCCGTTATGATCTTTCAATCAGGAATCATGCGGCAGGCACATTACCTGAAAACAATGAAGGAACGGACGATCGCTCATTATGAATTCGGCCCTATTCGCGGATTTATGCCCACCAATTCGACTGTCATCCTCTTCTACGAGGCGGTCCGCATCGGCCACGAAGGGGGCAGAAGCTTTCCTCAAGGAGCTGTTATCGAGAGCACAACTTGGGTAAAGCGCAAAAGCCGTTGGGTTGCCGTGCTGAACCAGGAAACTCCGACCTCGAAGTGACGTGAACTATTACCGGAAGGCGGTAACAGGCAACACGGCGGCACACACCAAGCTTCTACCAAGTCTGACCTTCGGGTGCAGTACACGCTTGGTCGATCACGTTGACCGAAACAACGCTGATTGCTGCTACGGTGCCGCCTGCAGCGCTGCGAGCGAATTCTCTCGACCACTAATTTTGCTTACAGTCTTAGTGACGGCTTTCCGGGCCAAGGAGGTCCGGACGGCCGCAAGAGAAGGCCGGGTGTTCTGAGGCTTCGAGCGGGCAAATACTCAAATGGTCGGACCGGTCAGATAACAACTTGGAAGATCAGCAGGAGGGGCGGGGAAGGGTGGCCGAGATTGATTTTCACCCTTCCCCGAAAGGGGGGGCTAGCTTGAAGTGGACCAGTCCACGAGGTAGGTCTTCCAACGCCATTCACCGCCGCAGTCGCAGGTGCGGCTCTGGCAGCTACCATGCACTCGGAAGTGGCTGACATCGACCCGAGGATAACCAGCGGATTTGTACGCAGACTTGGCGATTTGAAATGCGTTCCAAAAGCTGGAAGCACGCGTGAAGAGGACCAGAACTTTCCCATTTTTGTCGCCGACGGTGACGCCGAACTTGCTCTTGCGTCCACGTGCAGGCTGGCTAAGGAAATTCTGGATGGTCATGTTTGTCTCGTCGATCGGCGAGAAAGAGTTAAGGGCGATTGTACGTTTCATGGAGCAACCTCAATATTGAAAGTTACGAGCTACGGCGAGCGTCGGGTCCCATGGGGTTCCATTGGCTAGCCGCGTACTCTCTAATACTGGTTTTGCAAGAATTCCCCGTCTAACCAAGCTTCAAGACAGTTTCCGCCTGTGTCGACCTTCTCGCGCGCCGGGTGCAGGTTCGATGTGACTGGCAAACCGCCGTTCCCGGCGCCAAGACGCTCGTTGTGATCCTGTTCCCACCACTTCTTCGAAAAAGGGCCCGGCTGGAGTACTAGTCAGGGTCGGTTTAAGCGCGCCGCGCTCCATGTTTCATCGATCACATAAGACCGGAACCTGACTATCACTAGCGCTGTAACTTACTTTGGTAGTTAGCACATGGCAGTCTGTATTAGCCTTGGGGTGAGCCATCATCGTGACTTTCTAGCCAAATCTGTCGAGTTCTGGTAACATAAGTTCATACGACGGGATTGCTTAATCTTGCGGTGATAGTAAGCCGCTTATGTCGTGACGGGTCAAGCCAGACCCACAAATCTGGTGATCCGCTAAGCTCGCGCCACCGAGCGTAACCCGTGGAAACGAACGATGGGTTCTGGCCCGTCAAGCGCACCCTGTGCTCTAGCACAAATCCTAAATAACTAAGTGTGTCCAATTTACCGGGGCCATTTGCGCCCCGAAAGGATTTGTTATGGCCAAAACAGACTCAAACGTAGCACTCGCACTATTTGGGACAATGTCCCAAATACAACCACCCGACCTCACAACTTTACCGTCAACCGACCTGCTTGCAGCAGCAGGCAAGGCATGGAATTACGGCAAGTGTGTTCACGCCATTATCGTGCGCATCTTTAAGGAGATCCTGCTTCGTTGCGACGGCCGCACGGCGAACTGCCCGCTCAACGCTGATGGCGAAAAGATGACAGCACCAGAAGCGTTTGCATCGATCGGTGTCAGGTACGAAGCGGCGCGCAAACTGGTATACCGCGACGAGAAAAAGCGGGAACTTGAACGCATCGCCGTAAAGTATGCGTTGACGGACGGTAGTAACAAGAAACCTAAGCCGCAGTTTGCAGACGGGGCGGCAGTGTTCGCCCCTTCGGGAAACGTCGCGACAGTTGTCCACGACGACGAAAAATCGGGGAAAGTCGTTGTTGACGAAGTGTTCGCCGGGGATCCCGACAAGCCGCAACGGCGGGAATACCAGCGTGCCGACCTTGTACTTGTAACCGACCGCATTGCCGGCGCCAAAGTATCGAAGCGGCAACAGCGCATCGACGACAAACTGGCACGTCTTTCATACTTTGCCGACCAGTACTTTTCAATTGTTGGCGTCCTTCTCAACGCGCCGAAGGATGTGACGCCGGAAGACATCATCGCCAAAATGAAAGCGGAGGCCGAACACGACTACGCGAGTCTGGACGCCGACGAAGCCAAGCTGATCAAGCCAATCAAATGGCCGAAACCCAAGGGAACGACGGTCGAAGCGTTGCAATCGAAGATTGGCAAGTTGGAAAGCAAACTCGCCAAGGAGATAGCCGTCAACAAATCCTTGAAAGAGCTGACCATGACCCTGAAGGCGTCAAACAAGGCGCTTCGTACGACCGCGAAACAGCCGGCCCCGAAACCTGCCGGCATGTCTGCTGGCAGCATCATTGGTGTCGAGTCCGAACCGACGAAGCATGGCTTCTACTACCGTGGGCGCAAGCATTCCACGCTTCCGTATGAACTGCGCAATAAGGACGAAGCGAGGTACGGTACTGTCGCACTATGCTTCGTCGTATCAAAGAACGCCGCCGAAACCATCGTTGCCCAGTATGAGAAGGAAGCGGCAGCAGGAGAAGAAGCCGCATAGAACCAAAGCCTGCTGGATCGTAGTCAATTGGTCCGGCAGGCTTTCCTTTTCAGGACATGCGCCGCCATAACCCCGGCCGGCCGCGACCTGGTAGTGGAGCGGTGGAGCGCTCGGGAAACGAAATCGATAACGAACGCAAGTCCGGTGACTAGCAGAGCCATTCAATAGAACCGGCAGGCCCGGCCGTCCAAGTAAGGATGGACGCCGACCGCGCCAAACCTAGACCAGTCCTGAAGGAGCAAGAAATGACAACGAACCCGAATGGTGACCGTAGCTTTCAACACGCCGCAGACACCACAACCACCACCGATACGAGCAACACCCAACGCGAGGTCGACGGTACACAGACCAAGCAGCCCCCGACGAGCATCTCAGAAGCAAAGCGGCTGGCAAATAAAGCGAACGCAAAGAAATCAACTGGCCCGAAAACCGCACGTGGCAAGAAGCACAGTCGCCGCAATGCGGTGAAACACGGGCTCCTGAGCAAGAAGCTCTTGTTCTCCGATGAGGGCTGGCCGATCAATCCCGAACTTCATCAGTTGTGGGAAGATCTGCATGAGAAATACGACGATGGCGACATCCGGACGCACTTGTTGGCGGACGGCTTAGTGGTCGAACTGTGGCGTCAGCGGCAGGCACTGATGGTCGAGGTTTCCTGCTACAAGTCCTTGGCTGAGGCTCAGTGGCACTACGGTCCGCAAGGAACCATGTCCAACCTGCAGCGTTACAGTACGGCCAGCCAGCGTGCGGTGCTGAAGAACTTGGAGCTGCTGGAACAACAGCCACCGTCCGTGTCGGAGTCCGAAGAGGAGGAAACCGAAGGAGAGCCTGCGACTCCGCAACCCGAGAACCCGCAGCCCAGTGGTGGTCTGACCTTGGTGGCGAACGAACAGCGTCCGCCCGAGTGCGACTCGCAATCCCATAACGAGGCGGGGGGCGGCAATGACGCGGCTCCTTCGAACGAAGCAGCAAAGGCAGCCTAGTTAGGGTCGGCGGGGGGCTGGATGAGCCCCCGCCTCGCCGCATGGTTTCTAAGAGCCGGTGGTGAGGATTTCGCGCGCCACTTTCCAACAGCCGACGCCACAAGGCGCGCCCGACCGCGACGGACTTTAACTGACGATCACAACGAACAAGTACTTGGCCTCGTTCGTGGCGTCCCTGCCATTTCCATACCCATGTGTGCGTTTCTAATCCGGCAATTGGCTTCGTCCATTGCAGTGAGTCCGGCCAACAGCCTGTCGTTCTCGAGAGGTCCAAAGGGCTCGCGGAAATATGTTGGGACCGCTGCGCTTTGGTAACCAGTTCGGCGGTTACTCGGGTTCTTTCTTTTTACCCCATTCCTAGCTGATTCTTTGTTTTTTTCGGTATCTTCCAATGCCCCGCGAAGCCTGTCAGCCCAGTTAGGGA
>CAVRYB010000084.1:0-7209 GCA_963725295.1 uncultured Acidobacteriaceae bacterium | reverse complement strand
GGAGAAGCCGCCCAAACCAAAGGAACCCGAAACATGCCTCTGATGCGAGGTGCCATTCTTTCGCCGCGGCACAAGCTGGCCGTGGCCGACGCCCCACCCCGCTGCTCCCGCCCCCGCAAATTTCGTCCGACTTTCGTCGACTTTGCACATGTGGGGTAACGACGAGACGGCGACTGCGTATTGCCGAAGAGTATGCGGCCAAAGCCCAAGACGGCGACGTGGGGCAGCGATTCGGACTGCATCGCCTTTCCGCGCTGGGCCAACGGCGGCCTGAACGGCGTGGCTTTATCGACGCGCCGGACTACGCCCAGCAGCACGGGATGCCCATCAACGGGCAGACGTTCAAGGACGCGCTCTCGTAGTCGGTCAACTACACCGACTGGCCGACGCTTTGCAGCGCGATCACCCAGGGCCAGATCAAGATCGCGGTCTCAATGTCGCCGGGTTCCCCGACTTCTCGCGACGCACCCGCCCTAGGCGCTGCTCGATCTCCAGCAGCACTTCTAGGAGACGGCCGGGCGTGCCGTCATGGAGGACGAGGGCCGCTGCGTTGAGGAATTCGCCCTGCGGTACTCCGCCGATCGCAGCGGTCGCGTACACGTGGGACGTTCTCTCCACGTGAGTCGCGCGCGAAAGCTCGACGAGCGCGACCCGCATCGTCGCGAGCCCGTCGACATGGACCCGGTACGCCGCCGTGATGACCGCCGCCGCCGACTGATATTCCTGTTCGGACCACGGACGCATTTCAAACTGCGGCGGGAGCGGCGGAGCCGTCGGCCGATGCCGTCCGATCTCGAATTTCATGAAGACGCGCGGATGGCGGCTGAAACCCTGCTGCAGGAAAGGTCGGGAAGCTTGCCCGGTCTGGTGCAACAGCAACTGCGCCTCGACACGATGGATACCTGGCGACTGCTGCAGTGTTTCGATCACATGCGTAAGCAGCCGCTCCTCGACGACATGGCAATCGATGCCGCGCCCTCCGTTCAGAACAACAGGTCCCCGATCACTCCCTTGTTCTGCTCATAGACAAAAAATGAGTAGCCGCAAATGCTGCCGCGCTCAATGGCTGCGTAACCCGGCAGGATCTTGGCATCCATGTACCGCAGGATCATCTCCGCCGAAGTAGTGTAGTCCCAGCAGAGTTCTCTCCCCCATGCGGCGATCTCCTCCTCCAGAAGAGGCCGCAGATCCGCGGATGAAAAGTGTCGGAGATCGAGAATTTCCATATTGAGGCCAGGTTCAAAGTTTCAAGGTTTCAAAGTTCCAAGGCAAGAAACATACGGTTGGATGGGCCGTCGCGAGCGCGAACGCCCTACGCTGAAACCTTGAAAGCTGTTCTACTTTACCCAGTACAAATCAACTTTCGCCGCAGGCAAAGTGGTTAAGTATGATACCCGGCGTCCGGCAACGATTTCAGCCACCTGCGCCTGCGTGTTGCGCGCCGCCACGACCACATGCGCCACCTCCGGCACACTTCCCTCTTCGTATTTTTCCGCCCGGCGATTGAGATAAAACTCCAACCCGTATTCCTGCACACGACCGACATGGTAGATCGCGATCGGAACCGGCTCGTGCGAAAACGCCTCGATGCTCTCGGCAATCGGGCGCGCCGATTGCATCGCGTCAATCACCGGAGCCGCAAATCGAATCAACGCGGCCATACTTACGACCACCGCGGCCATCGTCACCGAGCGCAACAGTCGAGCACCACTAGCGGACCGCAGCGCGATAATTATGCCGATGGCAAAGGTCCCTCCGAGCGCCGCGGCAATGTACGTCCAGCGTTCCCACACCAGATGATGGTTGATTGCGATCGTGGCCGCCGAGACCGCCGCAAACACCAGCATCCCGCAAATGAACCCGTGCGCCACGGCGATCAGAAGCGACGTCTTTCTGTTTTCGCTCCGGCAGACGGCCAGATGCTCCGTGACCAGCAATGCTGCCGCCGGCACTGCCGGCAAAATGTATCCTGGAAGCTTCGACTGCGACGCACTGAAGAATAGAACCGGCACCAGCATCCAGATCAACAGAAACAGCGGCCACGAATCCTCCGGACTCGTGAATGCTTCCTTGCCCTCTGACCATACCACTCGCACGCGTTCCACCAATGCCGCGATCAGCACGATCGTCCACGGCATCGTCGCCAGCAGAAACACCGGCAGATAAAACCAAAAGGGTTGCCGGTGATGATAGAGGTCCTGCGAGAACCGGCCGAGGTTGTGCTCAAGAATAAAAACGCGGAAGAATTCCGGATTCCTCACCTGCACCGCGACGTACCATGGCAGCATCACCGCCAGATAAAGCGCAATCCCCGGCAGCCATAAGGTCCGCCAGATCGCCCGCCAGTCGCGCTTCACCGCGACAAATAGAAAAATGATCAGCGCTGACAGCGCCGGCGCGACCGGACCTTTGGCTAAGGTCCCCAATGCCAGAAAAACGTAGCCCGCAGCCAGGTAGGTTTTCCGGCCACTCTCATACCATGCATACCAGCCGAGCAAGCCAATGCCAAAGCACGCCGTGAGAGGCATATCGGTCGCGGCTGCGTGCGCAAAACCCACGACGCCCGCGCAACTGGCTGTAATGAGCGCTCCGTCAACTTCACTGCCCGGACGAAATTTTCGCAGAAAAAAATACACCGCGGCAATCAGGAGTGTCGCGTCAAAGGCGCCGGGCAATCGAGCCGCCTGACCGCTCACGCCTCCCACCACTCGATACGACACCATAGCCTGCCAGTAATACAGCACTGGCTTCTCCAGCCATACCTTGCCGAGCAGAGTGGGCGTCACCCAATCCGCGCGATCGAGCATCTCGCGGGCAACCTGCGCGTAGCGCGGTTCGTCGGCGCCTAGCAAGCCGAAGGCTCCCAACCCATAAAAGAAGAGGAATCCGCAGAATGCGATCAGCAGTAAGGCTTCCGTCCGGACCCGCGGATTCGTGGAATCATTCATGGAATCACACGCCCGAACAGCTTTCGCGACTAGATAGGGCTCGATGTCGACTCATCGGACGTCGACGAATTCGGATTCAGCAGCACAGGCTCCGCCTGCAACCGCTCGACAATTTTTGCTACGGCCAAAGCCAGAGGCCCGTCGAGCGAACATCCGCTCGCGCACTTGTGGCCGCCGCCGCCGAAATACTCCGCCACGGTCGAGACGTTCACTTCGCCCTTGCTGCGCAAACTAACGCGATAACGCCGGTCCGGAAGCTCACGGAAGAAAATCGCAACTTGCACGTCCGACATCGACAGCGCGTAGTTCACCAGGCCTTCACAGTCTTCTTCGCGTGCCCCAAAGCGCTGCATCTGTTCTTGCGTCACCCAGATCCAAGCCAGCGCGCCCTCGCGATGGAGGTTCGACAGCGCCGCCCCCAGCAGCCGCATCTTGGCTGTCGAGTGTCCAAAATAGATCTGCCGCGCGCAAAAGGCCGGATCCGCGCCCGCCAGCACCAGCTCGCGCGCCACTGTAAACGTATGCTCGTTCGTCCCCTCGAACATGAACGAACCGGTATCCGTCATCAGTGCCGTGTAGAGACAAGTGGCAATATCCCGATCCACCGGAACGCACGCCCGGCGCGCCAGCCGGTACACCAGTTCCGACGTCGCCATCACGCTCGAATCGATCCAATTGATATGGGCGAAATTGCGCCCGCTCACGTGATGATCGATGTTGATCAGGAAGCATTGTTCCAACCCATCCAGCAGCGTGCGCCGCACGCTGTCGCACTCCAGCAGAATGACCGCATCATTCGGAGGCACCGCATCAGCCTGCACGGCTCGATCCGCAAACGGAAGGTTCTGATAAATCCGCGGCACCCCGTCGTGCATGACGACTTCCGCTTCTTTGCCCATGGCTCGCAGAATCTGTCCGCAGGCAAGGGCCGACCCAATGCCGTCTCCATCCGGCCGCGCGTGCGAGGTCACCACGAACCGGCGGTGCTCGCGAATCGCCTGTAGAACGCGATCAAGCATGACTAGTACTTCAACCTACTGAGAGCCGGGAACCGAGAACTATTTCTTCGTGCCGGGCTCAGGCTTCTTCTTGGCCCGCTTCTTCGCTCGTCCCAGAAGCTCGTCGACTCGTCCTTCTAATTCATCGGCGCGATCAATGTGAAAATAAAGCTCGGGCGGACGCCGCAGTTGCAGCCGCTCTGCCAGTTCGTGCCGCACATAATTCTTCGCAGCCGAAAGTCCCTCGAGGGTTCGCTCAGCTTCCGCCTCGTCGCCCGCTACATGCACCAGCACGCGAGCCGAACGGGCATCGTCGGCCATCTCCACGGAAGTCACGTTGGCCAGCCCAATTCGCGGATCGGCTAGTTCTCCCTCCAGGATGGTCTCAATCTCCTCCCGAATCGCCTGGCTCAGCCGCCCGCGATGATATTTCTGCCCACGATGCTCCACTGACCACCTCGAAGGAGAGGAAAACTCGTAAGAATAACAGAAAGCGAAGGCTGGAGTATGGCATCCGCGAGCTGCGGTCCTCACATGAATTCGACGAACGAATCGACCACTTCCGCGCCCGCGTTGTTCGCAATCCGCATTGCGGCGCGCTCGACATTTTTCATCAAACCGTCGAGATAATCGTGCGAGTGCGAGACGCTGACCACTCCGATCGTCGCCTGATTCCACAGCGGTCCGGGCTCCAGTTCCGCTACCGCGACGTTGAACGATGCTCGCAGCCGATCCTTCAAACTGCGCGTCACTTGCCGCTTGTCTTTCAGCGACTGCGCCGCTTCGATCCGGAGTTCGAGGGCAAGAAAAGCAATCATATCCAGATCATAGCGAATGTAACCCCTAAAGAATCAGAGAATTAGGAGTATCGAGACTCGACGGGCCTGCCCATAAATGTCTGAAATCAGCTCTGGTGCGCTGGTAGCCGAATCTGCTATACTTAGAGTCGCTAAGTTTGACTAGCGGTTAGTCGAAGGTCGGTACCGCCAACCAGCGTCGCCCCTCCACAGCAGCGAATCACTTCAGCATATTTCAATCAGAAACAAGGAACAGAACACAATGGCAGAACAAGGAACAGTGAAGTGGTTTAACGACGCTAAAGGCTACGGCTTTATCAGCCGTCAGAATGGCGAAGACGTTTTCGTGCATTTCTCCGCGATCCAGTCGAATGGCTTCAAGAGCCTCCAGGAAGGCCAAGCCGTGCAGTTCGACGTGACCAAAGGCCCGAAGGGCTGGCAAGCAGAGAACGTTCAACCGGTCTAAGGATCGGAAAAACATCGCGAAGACGACAATCTCTAAGCGATAACAAGATGCCCAGGATTCGCAAGAATTCTGGGCATTTTTGCGTCTGGAGAGAAAGCGGATTTGGGAGTCTTTGGTTCGCCTTTGCTTCGCTTGAAAATAAATATTTTGGTTGGAGATTGGTTGAGAGGATTTTTTTGGGTTTCGTGTTTACTGGTTAGTACTGTCCCCCCCCCTCCCCCCCCCTTTTTTCGGTCTTTTGGAATGAATACTTTAGCGGTCATTCCTGCCAGGTCTTTGGGGAATAAGGACTTAGAGGTAAAGTATTTATTCCTCATAGACTTGGCAGCTTTGGAGGCGCTGCCGCTCCTGGCTGCTGGCGTCGGACCACCGTTTCGTCCCGATCAAGAAGTCAAGCTTGACAAGGGCGAGGCCAGGAGAGCGGTCGTTTTCGTCCGTTATTACTTTTTGGACTGTCATCGGAACTGCTTCGATGCCTACCGTTTTGTTTTTGGATCACTCGGCCTTTGCCTCTTCCACGATCGCACCGTGTTCCCGTATCACGATCTTGGAGACTCTTAACCCTTCTTTCATGAACTCGAAGGTCAAGTCGCGATCCGTGGTGAAGAAGACGGTCTCTGACTCGGGGTGCAGGGTGTAGCTCTTATCGCCGATCGTCAGCGTGAGCAGGCTGTTCTTATGGGCGACGTTTAGAGTTCCAGTCTTCGGCCCATCATACTTGCCCACGTACTGCGCCAGCACCTCGGGTGAAACCGTCACTTCCTTTCTCTTGTTTTCGTAGGGCGCCTCATGGTGGTCGTAGCTTACAATCCTCGCCATCTTCCACGCGCCGTCTTTGAACAGCCAGACGTGGAAGAACTTCGCCATGCCGTCGCGGAATTCCGGCTTGCCGTTGTCGTTGATGTAGAAGTAATGCTCCCCGGAGAGAACAGCACCATAAATAACATCGTCTTTTCGGAGAGGAAAGACCGTTGCCGATTGAGGGATTGCTTCCCGGCGCAGGCGGAAGTTCGGATTTCCGCAAAGGTTTTTCCTGAAAGTCTCGACCAGAGGGCCTAATCCAATCGTCGGGCCACCCTTGTCGTGATAGAACTCGACGTCGGGCCAGAACAATTGGGACATCTTCTCGACATCGCAGCGGTTGTACGCATCCCAGAACAATCCATCTTCGTGCAGGATCGTCTGTTCCAAGGTGTCTCTCTGGTCTTGGGCAAAAAGTGGGAAGGAGAGGAACAGAAACCAGGTGAGGCTCAGCGCGATAAAGGACTGCGTTCTCATAAGATACTCGCCAATCTAGTAAAGGAGGATACGTGCGCGGAGCGGAGTTGGTTCCCCATTTGTCTTGCGCTTCGCGCGAGACAAATTCCGCTCGGGATGACAGATAGAATTGGGTTCACAGCCTCTCATCGTCCTTTCATTGCTTCCCCCGCAAACAGCATTTGTGCTCCCCATTTTTCAGCCAGGTCTTCCCATTGCGGATTCGTCGACTCAATCAAAGCTATCTTCTTCGACCTTCTCCAACCCTTTAGTTGTTTCTCACGCGAAATCGCCTTGAGAACATCCGCGAAGCCTTCGTAATAGACCAGGCGGCTGCAGTGATTCTTACTGGCGAATCCTTCGACTTCACCGCTCTTGTGTTCCAAAGCTCTCCGGTAGATGCTGTTCGTCATCCCGATGTAAAGCGTACCGGAGGCGCTACAGACGATGTATGTGAAGTAGTGGTGTTCGGTCTTCATCATCACCCTCTACTTTGTCATCCTGAGCGGAGTAAATGCGTCGCGAAGCGGGCATTTACGGAGTCGAAGGAACCCCATTTTCGCATGCATCGGCACTGGCCCTGCCAGGCATTCTCATACCCAGTTCGCAGGAAGAACGCCTTGCGGCACCCGTTTCGGTTCCGGCGATGTAGGGGTCCTTCGACTTCATGTATCTCGCGCTTTGCGCGAGATACATTCCGCTCAGGATGACACGGTGTTCACAACCCTAAATTGGAGTCGAGC
>CAVRYB010000083.1:0-10883 GCA_963725295.1 uncultured Acidobacteriaceae bacterium | reverse complement strand
AGCCGCCCTTCTACAGATCTTCCGCGTTGCCTCAAGTCTTGATTCGATGGTCGTCGGCGAACCTCAGGTCGTTGCCCAGGTAAAGGACGCCTGGCAACAAGCAAAGACACTGGGAACAACAGGGCGATCACTCGATGCAGTTCTGCAAAAGGCCCTCACCGTCTCCAATCGCGTGCGCTCCGAGACGACAATCGGTAACGCTGCGGTTTCGATTCCGTACGCTGCCGTGGAACTGGCGCAGCAGACTTTTCCTGCGCTCGACAACAAGAAAGTGGTTCTGCTCGGCGCCGGTGAGATGAGCGAACTAGCGGCTCGCGGACTGATCGAGCACGGTGCGCGTTCGATCCATGTCGTGAATCGCACGCTCGAACATGCGACCAAGCTGGCGGAGAAACTGGGCGGCGTCTATCCCATTCGAAAACCGCCGCCAGGCGATGTCAGATGCGGACATCATCATTAGCTCGACTTCGAGCCCCCATCCGGTTCTCAGCCGCGACGAAGCGGAAAGAATGTTGCGCGAGCGCAAAAACCGGCCGCTGGTGATCGTCGACATTTCGATGCCCCGCACTATCGACCCTGCAGTGCGTGAACTGAAGGGCGTCTTTCTGTACGACCTGGACGACCTGGAAAATGTGAGCGATCACAACGCGACCGAGCGCGAGGCTGCGATCGCCAAGGGGCAAAAGATTCTGCAGGCCGAAGCCGTTGGATTCCGCTATCAATTGCGAGCAGAGCCGACTGGAACTGCGCCCACGATCATGGCACTGCACTCGCGACTCGACGAGTTATGCCGGCAAGAACTGGATTCCTTCCGAAAGGAGAGCGGGCCGTTTTCCAGGGATCAGGACGAAATGTTGAATTCTGTCATGTCCAGGGTGACGCAAAAGATCGCAGGGTCCCTGGCCCGCGAACTCAAGGAACTTCCAGAGAAGGTGCAGCAGGAACAAATGGCCGCTGCGATACAGAGGCTGTTCCATCTGCGCCCCGCCGAAAAGGCGATTGCCGGCACCAAATCTTTGTAAGAAAAGCGCCAGACAGACTTCCCTGCGACTGTGCGGTGCGAGTTGTTAGTGCTCGGTGCCCCAGGTTCGCGACCGTCCTTTGGTCGCTAACCTGGGATGACGGCACACAAACCCGGACCACCATCGAGTGCTTGGCGAAGGTCCGCGATCAGATCTTCCGTATCCTCAATCCCCACCGAGTAGCGGATGAGCGCTTCCGGAATGCCGCTAGCAGCGCGTTCTTCCGGCGTGGATTCGACGTGGCTGGTCGTGGCGGGAGGCCCGGCGACCGTTTCTACTGCACCAAGATTTGCCGCGAGATTCACGTAGCGGAGACGTGGCAGGAATCTCTTCACCTCATCAAAGCCGCCGTGAAGCGCAAAACTCAATACGCCGCCGAAGCCGGACATCTGACGTCTCGCGATCTCGTGATTCTCGTGCGTCTCAAGTCCGGGATAAAAAACCTTCGCAACTTTCGGATGCGCGTCGAGATATCGAGCAATCGCCAGCGCACTCTCGTTCTGCTGCCGTATCCGCAAATGAAGAGTCTTCATTCCGCGTAACAAAAGATAGGCGGACATCGGCTCCAGGCATGCGCCGTTGATCTCGCGGAAATGATAGATGCGGTCGATCAGGCTCTTGGCGCCGCAGACGATACCACCGAGCGCGTCACCATGGCCTCCAAGAAACTTGGTCGCGCTGTGAATGACGAGATCGGCGCCGAGTTCCAGCGGACGCTGGTTGATGGGTGTGGCGAAAGTGCTATCGACCGCAACCAACGCTCCGTGGCGGTGCGCAGCGGACGTGAGGCGTGCAATATCGACCACCTTGATGGTCGGATTCGTCGGCGTTTCAAGATAGAGCAGCTTACAGCCTTGCGCGACAGCGGCCTCGATCGCGTCGTGATCGGTCGTATCGCACAGCGTCACGTTCATCTGAAATCGCGGCAGAAATTCCACGAACAGTTTGTTTGTCCCGCCGTAAGTGTCTTTGATCGAAACGACGCGGTCTCCGGGAGATAAAAGCGTGAACAGAGTGTTGCTGATGGCCGCCATACCGCTCGCGAAACTGGTTGCAGCCTCGGCGCCTTCCAGATCGCGGACTTTGTCTTCAAACGCAGCGACAGTGGGATTGGTGTTGCGTCCGTATATGTGGCCCGGACGACGTCCCAGCGCCACTTCGAGCCAGTCCTCGACCGTCTTATACCCGAACGAAACGCTCAGCGCGACAGAAACCTGTGTCGCGTTGGCCCAGCGTTCACCTTGTTCTCCCGACCAGACGGCTTGCGTTCCAAGACCGGGACCAACTTTGTTTTTTGAGGGATTCATGGCAGTCCTTGTGTGTTCTTAGAAAATAATGCGTGTTTCTTAGAAGACATTTTGACTGAAGCTCGCTGGCCTTGAGTACCAGGGGCGTCTTGCGACGCGGGAGCTTATTGTTCTTCCGCAGTAGCCGTCTGGGCGCCTTCTTCATCGCCGCGAATCAGGCCGAATTTCTTGAGCTTGTAGCGCAGAGCGTCCCGGCTGATGTCGAGCAACTTGGCCGCGTGGGTCTGGTTGCCGTTGGCCTGACGCATGGCCAACTCGACCATGGAGTGCTCGACTTCTTCAAGCGACGTGCCGCCCTCTGGAATGTAAAGCCGTGGAAGCGTTCGGCCGTTGGGCAACGTTTGTCCGCCGTCTGCGGGTGAAGTGCGTTCGAAGACCGTGCGGCCTCCCGATTCACCCACCGAAAAAGGAAGGTATACCGGACGAAGGAACGGCTCGTCTTCGAGAATCATTCCACGCTCGATGGTGTTCTTCAGTTCGCGAACATTCCCCGGCCAGTTGTGGCTGAGGATAAGCCGGCGGGTGTCGTCGGTGATGCCCCGAATCGATTTCTTGAAGCGCCGGTTGTAGCGGTCAATGAAGAAGTCGACCAGCGGAAGGATGTCTTCTTTCCGATCACGCAATGGCGGAATGAAAATCGCGATGATCGCGAGGCGATAATAAAGATCCTGTCGGAATTGGCCTTCGCGCACGGCTTTTTCCAGATCACGATTGGAAGCCGCGATCACGCGCACATCCACCTGCATATCGCGAACGCCGCCTACCCGACGGATCACTTGATCTTCGAGCACTCGCAGCAGCTTGGCTTGCAGCAAGGGAGAGAGCTCACCAATTTCGTCGAGGAAAAGAGTGCCGCCATTGGCTGCCTCAAACAAGCCCTTCTTCATCTGCTTGGCGTCGGTGAAGGCGCCTTTTTCGTGGCCGAACAGTTCAGCCTCCATCAGCGTTTCGGGAATGGCTGAGCAGTTAATGGCAACGAAAGGCTTTTCCTGGCGGGAGCTTTCATAGTGAATCGCCTTGGCAATGAGGTCTTTACCGGTACCGCTCTCGCCTTGAATCAGAATCGTGGTGGCTTCGCTGGCGGCGACTTTCTTGACGAAATTCATCAGCTCAGTCATTTTCGCCGACACGCTGACGACGCTGTTGTAACCCAAGCCGCCCCGGACTTCGCCGCGAAGACTTCGAACCTCGGAACGCAGACTCGTAGCTTCCAGCGCGTTCTTGATGGTGATGTGCAGCTCATCGAAATCGATCGGCTTGCCGACGAAATCATAGGCGCCGAGCTTCAGAGCAGCCTTGACGTCATCGAGCTGCGGATCGGCAGTGATCATGATGACGGCGCGGACGTCGCCACTCTTCTTGAGCTGATCCAGTACTTCGATGCCGGTGAGGTCCGGCATACGTACGTCGAGCAGAACAAGGTCGGGGGACTCGCGTTGCGCCAACTTGAGGCCAGGCTCGCCCGATTCAGCCTCAATGACGTGGTATCCCCACTCTTCGCACTTCTGGCGTAGGGACCAACGTACCAGGCGTTCGTCGTCAACAATCAGGATTTTCTCAGCAGGCATGCCCTGTTTAATTTACTACGAAACGGAAGTGGAGTCCTTGTGGTGTTGAAGCGGAAGCCCCAACATCAAGCAGAATTGTGGCTGAATCTCTCCCCCATTTCTTTCGGCCTAGCCCCTCCACCGCATGCCACCGTGGGCGACATGATGTCTCTTTTCGCTTCGGGATCGGGCGAAAAGGACGTGAGCCCAATGTTTTGGCCCCGAATACTCGCAGAGAGAATGCAAATCCGATGACGATCTGAGGAACACCAAGTAGCAGGCATTACGAGCATCGTAGTTAAGAGGATCGTTCGCGAGTCGGTTCGAACGTACTTACACTCCACCGAAAGTGCGGGTCCGTGAATCTGCGGCATGCCCTCGGAACAGGCCAGTCCCAATCGATGTGCAGCGCAGTCAGAGCGAGATAAGACGCCGCGCGCCTTACCTCGCTTAAACCCGATCGTTTAGACCGAACCTCATAAGCCCAGTCGTGTTCTAGTGGTGCCCGCCACCATGTCCGCCCGCATGCCCGCCACCCCGATATCCGGGCAGCGCGCGTTCAGCCTTCCCTTCATGGCCAGCCTCTCCTACGTTACCTCGTCCATCCCGCGCCTCGTTTCCCTGGAAGTGGTGGAAGCGCTCCGCCCCGCGCTCCGGCAGCGGCCCGGCGTAACCGTGATGAGGATCAAAGCGGTTGTCGACATGTCCGTAAAAGCCTCGATGGCCGTGAAACCACGGGCCAGCTCCGATAAATACTCCGCCCACAAACCAATCAGGCCCGTAGTAACCATACGGAGCACAGTCATAGGGAGCATAGTCGAAGTACCCGTAAGGACACACGGGAGCCACTCCGATGTTTACGCCCACTTCAACCTGGGACTGCGCCACCGGTGAAGAGCATAAAACGCCAGCCACGAGAACTGCGAAAGCAAGCAAACTAACTTTGAACATGATTTTCCTCGATTCATTCAGAGTTTCGACCCGGACAACTTAGGGCCAGCATAATACCCAGGATCAGTGCCGGGCAAACTGGAAGTTGAGCTTGGTGAATTCATACCGACGGCAGTGACCCAGATCTAACCGATCATTTTGCGTTGATCTGCCGATGCGGCGCGTCGTGTTCGTTTGCGAATCGCTCCACGCCCTGCGAAAATCGAATCGGGATCGAGATGCGCTTCCGCGATCACTTCCAGCTTCGAGGCCGCCGCTTCTCCAGGAATTGTCGAAGTCGGACGTGAGTGAATACTCATCCGTCAACGGACCGAGGTTGCGCAGCGGCCACATGCGTCGCGTGCCCGTGGATACCACCATCAAATCGTAGCGGGCCTCGGGCGGCAGCACGGAATCGCGATAGGCTTGCGGCTGGCGATCGAACAACTCCTCGCTGATTGCCGCGATCACCTTCACGTTCACACCGGCGGCTTCGAGTTTCGGCAGCACTTTCACGAGATTCACCGTGGAACTTGATCCTTGCGCGATCACGTAACCGTGGCGCGGCTTGTCCGGCGCGAAATCGCGGATCACGTAGAGACCTTTTGCCGCGGCACGCAGATCGGTGTCGGCGAAATGGCTGCGGTCTGCGACCGCGAAGTCGGGGCGCGCCACTTCCAGCGTGATGATGCCCACATGCGGATCGCGCGCCGCGATTTCCGCCGCGGCGAAATATCCGGGCGCGACATCGTTGTAATCCCAGAAGCTCAAATTGATGACCTGACCGCGCGGAAACAGCTTCCACACTTGCGGCGCGAAGATGCCGAAATGTGTGCGGGCATCAGCCGCGGTTTCAGGACCGGAGTGCGCGGTGAGAATGTGCAGCACGCCCATGCGGAATTTGCTGTCCTGATTTTGTTGACTCCAGACCCGCGCCGGAGTGTACATCAGCGGCGTGAACGCTCCATACGTGCCGCTCAAAGCCCAAACGCCGGCGAATTTTTCGGGATCGACCGAAGCGCTTTGACTCACCAGCCCGATCGCGGTCGAAACATTGCCCGCTTCTTGAATCGGCGCTTTCAAACGCGTGCCCAGCGGATTCTC
Organism: uncultured Acidobacteriaceae bacterium; assembly: GCA_963725295.1. GTDB lineage: Bacteria > Acidobacteriota > Terriglobia > Terriglobales > Acidobacteriaceae > Acidiflorens. The sequence continues at coordinate 4,973 of CAVRYB010000083.1, read as the reverse complement.
CGTGGGACTGTAGTGTCCCCACAAGACTGCCGTGCTCCACGTTGATCGACTCCGAAAGGTCGGCGGCCACGGTGAAAAACCGTCCCTCAGTAACGTAGTTCATCCACTTGATGATTTCGGAAATGCCGCGCCGCGCGCCGGCCACCTCACCCGGCTTCTTGAACAGCGCAATGCCAACTTGCTTCTCCGCACCGGAAATCGCATTGCGTATCGAGACCTTCTGCGGTTCTTCCGGCAGCGCCGCGACGCGCAGGCGATCGTCGAGGAACGGATCGCTCGAGGCTGAGATGCGCAACTTAACATCGTCGCGCACGGTGTCGCCGATTTCCACGAGTCGATCGGCGAGGCGATCGCCCAAACCATTGCGGTCCAGAAGCGACATTACGACGTCGATGTTCGTCTTGAACTGAATCAACCGGTCACGATTGTTGCTCACCGCGCCTTTGTGAATTCCTTCGAACTCCACGCCGTAATGCTTTTCGAACGTCTGCGCCAGCGCGACAAAATACTCCGAGTTCATTTTCAGCGCATAGGGATGGCTTGGGTAACTCACCAATTGCTCGCCGCCGTAGCCGGGGATTTTTCCGTCAACCGCTGTGGGCCAGTAGCCCTTGATTGTTTTGCCGATCGCGGCGATGGGACGGCGGTCGCGCGGGTCCACTGCGTCCATTGCTTTCAGCACCGCGGCTACTTGGCTGTAATCGTTGCCGTTCGCCAGCGTAAAGACGTTCCATCCGTACGACGTCCATTGGCTCACGATGTCGTAGCCGTCGAAGCACGCGGCGATCACGCCGCCAATCTTGCCACCAATCAGGCAATCGTCGATGCCCGCGTTGTTGTCGGAGATCATCACGCGTAAACGCTTTCCCACTTGCAGCGCGAGTGCCTGCGTCTTGAACTCCTGCGCGTGACCTTCGGTGAGTGCGAATTCACCTTCTAGCGCAATCACTTTCGGCGAGGCTGGCGCACCCATCACATCCCAGAACGCCGCTTTTCCAGCCGCCGTCGCGATGCCGATGCCCGAGGGCCCGCCGTTTACGTCGTTGGTGCAGTCGGTGCTTTCGGCGTGTCCTGAGAGTGCTCGGATGCCCCGGCCTTTCGCTTGTGTGAATAGCGGGTTGTCTTCCAAGCCCGTGTCGCGCAACAGCGTCTTCAGCGCGCCCGCGCCGCGCCGGAATCCCAACGCGTCGATCGGCAACATCGCGGCCTGCGGGTCGACCTGATAACGCGGATCGCCGGTCTGTTGATACTTGCGATAGAGCGCCTGGCCCATGATCATCCACAGCGCATAGCAGGTGGGGATCGAATGGCCGGCTGCGAGCATGAATTTGTCGCAGTGAGGATGCTTCGGCCGGCGGTAATCGTAACGGAGTCCGCCGTTTTCAGGGCCGATCAAATGCGCCGCAACATTGTAGGGTGTATAAGCGAGCGGTCCCCCAAGGTGCCCGGTCTGCGCGTAATTTCCCAGCAGAACCAAGGTCATGCAGGTCATGTATCCAACGTCGTCGAGCAAAGGATCGTACGCCAAAGGCTGTTGCTCGGAGGGAGAAGGAACTACGTTCGTGAGCGATGTCATAGACGGGGAAAATCATAGCACCCGTGAGCAAACTGGCGAACTGCCAGGCACAACCCGCAGCCGCGGAGTCATTAGTCAGGCAGCACTTTCCCGCGGGTTTCTACTGCGAGGGGAATAATCAGCAAGCCGATACCAAAGGCAACTGCGGTAAATGCGACGGGCTTGCCGAGAGTTCCCATCTGGCTAACCAAGGCTCCCACTCCGAAGTTCACGCCCGCGGCAATGAATCGTCCGAACGAAGTGGTGAAGGCAAACGCGGTCGCACGAACCGTGGTTCCGTATTGCTCCGGCAGCCAAAGGCTGAAAATAGCGAAGTTGCCGCCAAAGAAGCCCAGGAAAAACAGAACTGCGATAAACGGATGAAGCCCGTGGGGCAGGTAGAACGCCCAGCCAAAGCTGAGCAGGATGCAGATCGCCATACCGAGGAAGTAAAAGGCGAGAGTTCGCTTGCGGCCGATCCTTTCGGCCAGCGGCGGGACTGCCAGGCAGCCCACGATGGTCCCCAGCGACAGCAAGCCCATGCCGAAGGAAGACATGTGCACAGCTTGCGGCTGCAACAGACCCTCGCGTTTCGCCAAACTGATGATTGCCGTCGGTGCATACACTGCGGCTGCCCACAGACCGCAAATGGCCGACGCCAACAGGACCGTATTGACCAGCGTTCGCTGCGTATAGGGAGGACTGAAGATTCGACGCAGAGAAGAAAGTCCACCTTCGGCTTTCACTTTTGCCTTCTGCTGCCAGCGTTGAGACTCCTTCACACGGAACAGCACCATGACGGCAATGACGACGGGCGTCAGGCCACACCAGAACATGGCACGCCAGCCATAGCGTGCTGCAACCGTGTAGTTGAGGGCCGAAGCCAGAAAAAAGCCAGCGTAATACCCGGTCTGCAAATACCCGGCGCCCATCTTGCGACGATCTTCCGGCCAGGCTTCGGCCACGTAGGTGCCCGCCAGCGCCCATTCGCCGCCGATTCCAATACCTGCGAGCAACCGGAACAGTCCCAGCTGCCACACCGTCTGCGACAATGCGGCAGCTCCGGTAAAGATCGCGTAAACAAAGATGGTAGCGGCGAGCACACGGCTGCGGCCAAACTTGTCGGCGATCGGTCCCCAGATCAGCGACAGTCCCCATCCCACCAGGAAAAGTGCGAACAGTACCGATCCCACAAACCCCACATTGGCAGGAGTAGCTTTGTACCCCGATTTCGGAAGCAGTTCCGTGAGCGCCGGGCTGAGAACCAATGCGTAGATCACCGAATCCATGCCATCCAGCGTCCAGCCGGCCCAAGCGCCCCAGAATCCAGTGATCTGCTGGCGTGAGAGTTTGGTATGGACTGGGCGATTCACTGCTTCTTCGGCCACAGGGCCCTCCTTTTTTGTGGGCAGGAGGATAACACGACTTGAGAATTGGCGGTCTAGTTGGCGGGGTCGCGGTCCGCAGTCTGAAAGAGCGCTACCACTGCAGGCTTCATTACCTTGCCGATAGCGTTGCGCGGAAGCGCATCCAGTACAAGAAGGCGAGAGGGTACTTTGTGAGTCGCCAGTAATTCCTTAGCCCAGGCGCGAAAAGACTACGAGGTCGAGTACATCACCTTCATTCAGCACCACGGCCGCGGCCACGCGTTCTCCCCACTCTGGATCGGGCACGCCGACTACGGCGCATTCCGCCACCGCGGGATGTTCACGCACCGCCTCTTCAATCTCCAGGGCCGACACCTTATGTCCGCCGGTCTTGAGGATGTCGACGTTCGTCCGGCCAAGAATGCGATAGCGACCGTTTTCGACCACCGCACTATCGCCGGTGCGAAACCAGCCGTCACGGAAAGCATCGCGGGTGGCTTCTGGCCTGCCCCAGTATTCCGCGAAAACGCCGGGGCCACGGACTTCGATCTCGCCCGGTGTTCCCGGAAGAACCCGTTTTCCGCTCTCCCCAACAAGCTGCACCTCGACATTCGGCAGCGGCGTACCGACGCTCCCGGGCATACGTTCGCCCCGCAACGGATTCGACAGCGCCATGCCAATTTCCGTCATGCCATAGCGTTCGAGCAGAGTGTGGCCGGTGATTTCCTTCCAGCGTTCGAGCGTGCTCACGGGCAGCGCCGCCGAACCGGACACCATCAGCCGTAACCTGCCGCATGCCTGTGTCAGCTCCGCGCGACGCTCCGGCGAAGCCGCGTCCCACGCGGTGATGAGCTTTGAGTAAATGGTCGGCACCGCCATGAACAGCGTGAGGCCGCCCTCGGCGATGCGGTCCCAGACGGCATCCGCATCGAAGCGCGGCAGCATCCCGCAGGCCGCTCCCGACCACAGCGCGCAGGACACCACGTTGATGATTCCGTGAACGTGGTGCAGCGGCAAACAGAGCAAAATGCGATCTTCGGCCGACCACTCCCAGGCTTCCACCAGGCTGACGATCTGCGCCGTGATGTTGGCATGAGTAGTGACGACACCCTTGGCCGGCTCGTGGTGCCACTGGTGTAGAGGATCATGGCCCGGCGCTCGCCGTTGATTCTTGGCAATTCCGCCGCCTGGAAAGCGAGAAGTTGCTCGCACGACAGTGCGCGAATACCGCGGCCAGCGGCGATCGGCGCCAAAGAGCAGCGGCATGTGCATCGAACACCAACATCGATGAGCCTGTATCGTCGATAAGATATTCCAGTTCAGGTTTCGTCGAGTTGAGCGGCAAAGGGACAGCGACACCTCCCGCCCGCCAAATAGCCCACTGCACCGCAATCCACGGAAACCCTGGCGCCACCAGGAACGCCACACGCTCTTCACGAAGATCCTCTTGGCCGGCAAGTAGCGCTGTTGCCGCGCGCAAAGACGCGTCGAGCAAGTCGTGGTAACTGAACGCTCCCTGCGCATCGAGGACCGCTATCCTTTGGCGATGCCGCTCAGCGTGAACAAAAAGGAGATCCCGACTCGCGTGGCTGATCACGTGCAGACTTTACGTCTTCCTCGCCTGCGTGTCCAATTGCCGGGACATCTCTCGTTCCGATGGGGAGCCATCGGTTGATGTGGCGACATGCCACGTCCTGCGCGTGCCGTCACGTGCGGTGTAATTCTCAACGCGCGACTGTTTCGCTCATCACCCAGCATCTGGCCTCCAGACTTTGAGGGCTGATGCAGCACGGGTTCCAGTGGCATGTCCCCGGCTACGAAGCTGTCGCTTCGGCGGCGGCCTTGTGGTAAGGAATCAGCACTTCGAACCTGCTTCCCTTCCCTACAACGCTGCTGACTTCGATCCGGCCATGGTGCTCTTCGGTGATGCGGCGGGCGAGAGACAGGCCCAGTCCGGTACCGTTTCCTTTGGTGGTAAAGAAGGGCCGGAAGATGTGTGACAACTGATGCTCCGGAATACCACGGCCGGTATCGGTGACGCTGACGCTGGC
>CAVRYB010000082.1:0-75002 GCA_963725295.1 uncultured Acidobacteriaceae bacterium | reverse complement strand
AGCCTGTCGCGAATATTTATGCAGCGCGTTGCATGATTGGCGGCTCGGTCAGTCGGCGCAGCAGCAGCCGGGCGTGCGTGGCCCATATGAACCCTTCGGCGACCAGCGGATCGCGTTCATAGTCGACCTGGAGCCGGCGGTGATTCATCAACCAGGACCAGGTACGCTCGACGACCCAGCGCCGCGGGAGCACCTCGAAGGTGCCCGAGGCGATCTTGCGCACCACCTCGGCGGAAATGTGGAACTCTCCGCAATGCGCGACGAAGGCCCGCTTGTACCCGCCGTCGCAGAAGACCTTCGCCAGGCGGGCGGACTTCTCGTGCGCCCGGTCGATCGCCGCGATGCCGCCGGCGTTGTCGCTCGTCGACGCGACCACGACCACCACGCCGACGAGCAGCCCAAGGGTGTCGACGACGCCGAAGGTCTTGCGCCCCGAGATCTTCTTCCCGGCGTCGTATCCTCTGCTGGCGGCGGTGACCGTCGCTGCGCCACGGACGCTTCGGGCGTCGATGACGCTCGCGGAGGGTTCGGGCTCGCGGCCCTCTTGTTCGCGCACGAGGCCGCGCAGGCGGTCGCAGATGCGCTCCCAGGTGCCGTTGCGGCTCCAGGTGAGGTGGTAGCGGTGGACGGTGTTCCAGTTCGGGTAGCAGGCGGGCAGCGCCCGCCACTGACAGCCCGTCGCGGCGAGGTAGAAGATGGCGTTCACGATCGCCCGACGGTCGTTTCGGATCGGGCGGCCGATCCGTCCCTCTCCGGAGTAGGGGGCAACGAGATCACCGATGAGCTCCCACTCCTCGTCGCTCAAGTCGCCGTGTGTCGTCCGCCACGTCTTGCTGAATGCTTCGCCGCGTTCATAGGTTGCAGCCTAAATGCCACAACCGACCTCGCGGTGGACCTTCCCCTCTCTACCAGCCCATATTTAGGAGACAGTCTCTTAGAGCTTGTCCTACGGTCGCTGACGAGTGTGCAGAGCAAGGAGACAGGCACGCTCATCGAGGTTCGGGCAAAGACCGTCACAGGATGGCGGCTTCTAGAGGTTATCGGCTCGCCCGTCAACTGGTTCGACGACCAAGCAGTTCTCTTCAGCCTTAGGGACTTGACCGAACGACGGCGCTTTGAGGTCGCCCGCAACGAGGAGGCCCGCCTCCGGTCCCTCGTGCAGAACGTGGCGACGGTCACGATGTTGGTCTCGGCGACGGGACTGGTGGAGTCGGTCTCCGGTGCCCTCAGCCGATTGCTGGGGCACGATCCGGAGCTCGTAGAACAGCGGCCCCTCGCAGAGCTCGTAAGCGAATCTGATCGAGACGCCCTTCGAGGCGGCGCGTTCCAACACGCCCTCGCTCGGGGCCTCTGCTTCGAACCCGGTGATGGTCACCGTGCGGCTGCTCCGCCATGCAAGCACCGAGACGGTGCCGTTTGAGCTCTCACTGGTCAATCTGCTCGATGATCCGACCGTCGGTGGGTTCGTGGTCTCCGCTCACGACATCACAGCACGGCTCGCCGCCGAACTGGAGCTGCGCCAAACACTGTCGATGCTCACCACGACGCTCGAGTCCACCGCCGACGGTATTCTCGTTGTCGATAATTCCGGCCGGGTTTCGAGCTTCAACAGTCGATTTGCCGAAATGTGGCGATTGCCCGAGTCAAATTCTCGCGGCACACGACGATGCCGCAACCATTTCATTCGTCCTGGACCAGTAGTAGCCCCGAGGCCTTTCAAGCCAAGATCGACTACCTGTACGCCAACCTCGAGGCAGAGATCAGCGACACACTTGAGTTCAAAGACGGTCGGGTGTTCGAGCGATACTCCAGGCCACAACACGTGGACGGCATCGCCGTCGGGCGAGTGTGGAACTTCCGCGACGTGTGCTGAGACAGGAACGGAATGGTCGCGGGTCGAGCTGCTCAGTGCTTTGCTAAAATCGCTCGACCGCGAATACCGGAACCTGATTGAAGATGCGGGAGCGCGAGCGGCGATCCTGCGGCGATTTGAAGAGAGTTCGTCGTCAGTGCGCGGGCGCAAGGTGAGCATCGAGGAAGATGGCGGGCTGGCGGGCGTTACCGAGGGATTGGACGAGCGCGGATTCTTGCAGATAAGGACGCCCGGGGGTCTGCGAACAGTATTGAGCGGGACGGTGAGACTTGTATAGCGCCGCGATCTTCGCGGCCAGTTGCCGGCCGGAGGCCGGCGCTACTTATGCTGCTGGTCATTGATGTCGGGAATACGAATACGGTGCTGGGCGTGTTTGAGCGAGTTCCGCATCGTCCGGGCGAAGACGTGACCACCGAAGCGGCGCGCTATGAGCGGCTGGTGGCGAACTGGCGCGTCGGCTCGCATCTGGCGCGTACTGTCGATGAGTATGGAGTCATCTTCCGCAATCTTTTCTCCATGGAAAATCTGGAAGTCTCGAGCGTACACGGCATCGTGATTTCGTCGGTGGTGCCGCCGCTCGATGCAGTGCTGCGGCAGGTGTGCGAGCGCTATTTCAACTCCAAGCCGTTGTTCATCGAGCCCGGCGTGAAGACGGGAATGCAGGTGCTGTATGACAACCCGGCGGAAGTAGGCGCCGACCGCATCGTGAATGCGGTTGCAGCGTTCGAGAAATATGGCGGGCCCTGCGTGATCGTGGACTTTGGCACGGCGACGACCTTTGATTGCGTTTCGAAGAAGGGCGAGTACATGGGCGGCGTGATTTGTCCGGGGATCGGGATTTCCGCGGACGCGCTGTTCCAGCGAACAGCACGGCTGCCGCGCGTCGAGATTCGCAAGCCGGCACGCGTGATTGGAACAAATACAGTGGGCAGTTTGCAGTCGGGGCTCTACTACGGCTATCTCGGGCTGATCGACGGCATCCTGGAGCGGTTAGTGGATGAACTCGGCCCCGAGACTCATGTCATCGCGACCGGCGGGCTGGGATCTCTGCTGGGGTCTGCTTCGCGCTTCATTAAAGAGGTAGACGAGTTTCTCACGTTGGAAGGGCTGCGGATTATTTGGGATCGAAACCAGTCGTTCCGGCGCGAGAGGGGGCGAAGACGAAGACGGTGGCTAAGTCCGATTCTGATGCGAAGCCCTGGCCCACGCCGAAGAGTCCTAAGACGAGGTAAGAAGTCAGAGGTAAGAGGTCAGAGGTCAGAGGTCAGAAGTAAAAGCATTAGGGCGCAAGGTTTTCACCTCTGCAATCTGACCTCTTACCTCTGACCTCCTCAGTGTCGTGGAAAACTACTTCAATTACTTCTCCGAAGTCGAAGAGCATTACTTGCGGCGGCGCGGGACCCATCTGCTGCTTTCCACTCTCGATTGGGCGCTGATTGAGACGTGGAAAGATGCGGGCGTGCCGCTCGAGGCCGTACTTCGCGGAATCGACAACGCTTTCGATAAGTACGACCAGCGTCCGACCAAATCGAAAAAAATAAATAGCCTGGCGTACTGCTCGCAAGCCGTGCTCGCAGCCGCGGAAGATATGAAGGAAGCGGCAATCGGAGCCGGAGGCGAAGAAAAAGCTCCGAGCGAGCCGGGATTTGAAGCCGTGCAGATTGCTGCTTTTTTGCGAGGGAATGCCGAGAAGCTCGAAAAAGCGAAACTGCCGGAGCAGCCGGGATTTGCGACCGGCGCATTAGCGCGGGAAGAAGCAAACTCGCTGCGCGAGATGGCGGAGAACATCGAGAGCAGCGGGAAGCTTCCGCGGCTGGAAGATGTTGAGCGGCGTCTGACAGTGCTGGAAGAAAAGCTCTTTGCCGCGCTGATGGCGGTAACCCCGGACCAGGATCTGGTAAATGTGCGAGCGGAAGCCGATCGGGATATCGCTCCGTACCGGCGGAACATGGCGACAGCGCAGGTCGAGCAGTTGCACAAGCAGTATGTGCACAAGCGTCTGCTGGAGCGATGCGGCGTACCGCGCCTGAGTTTGTTCTATATGCACTAGCTCGGTGGTGCGAGATGATTACCACTCAGTGAACGGCGATGGGAGCGGTGTCATGAGGGAGCGCCTTGATCGCTGCCCGAGCTTCGTCCAGCGTGTTCCGGAAATATCGGTGCTTCGGACTCAGCGTCACCAATTGCTCCAGAATGCCCTGCGCCTGTTCGAGGTCCTTGCACGCCAGTTCCGGTTCATGAATCTGGGCGTCAATTCTCCCCAAATAAATGAGAGTGGTGGCGTGGTCGACTGCATTTGATTGAGAGTCGGGGTCGCGATTCGCCACGTCGTGGTATATCGAGTCCGCGCGCCGCAAAAACGGAAGAGCCTCTTGCGGCGAGTGCATGAGGTACAGAGCCAGGCCTGTCGTCAAATTTGTAGACGCGAAGTCCGCAGCTGCCTGCACATTGTCCTTGTCAGATTTCATCATATCTTCATCAATCGCGACTGCCCTGCGGCAGTAGTGCCGCACTTCTGAAAACAGACCGGCATACGCCAGGCATTTACACAACTCCTCGGTATCACTTCCGATATAGCGTTGCACATAGGAGTCGTTCGGATCACCGGCGGCGAGCTGCTCGGCCAAAGCAAGACCTTTTCGAGTTTCACTCGCCGCCTCAGAATACTTCCGGTCAAACTTCAGAGCCGTGCCCAGCCAGCTATGCGCCCGCAATACGCTGCGACGCGCCTGGGAGCTCTCTGGACTGGCATCGAGCGAAGCCTGGCTCATCGCCAGCGCTCGCCGCATATAGTCAACCGCTGACTCAGAATCGCCAAGCCAGATCTTCAAGTCTCCGATACCGATCAGTGAACTGCCAATGGCAGACTTCAGCTGCTCGGATTCATGTTTCGCGGACAACTGTTCTTCGATTTGCAGCCGCTGTTGTTGAAGATCCAGCGCTCGGTCAAGGTCCCCGCGTTCTTCGTAGACCCCCGCGACGTTCAACATTGACCCAAGCAAATCAAATTGCAGGCTCATGTCCCCGGGGTTTGAGGACGCCAGTCTCCGGCGAATCGCCAAAGCTTTTTCGAAAAGTTCGTCCGCCTGCTGAAGTGATCCCGTCCCGCCCAAATGAGGATGAAAAGCCTGGCTCTGGATCTGTCCAAGGCGCTCATAGGCAGCGGCCAGGTCACGTAAAGTGGCTGGGTCGTCATGGGCGTCCGCCGCAATCTGGTCAAGGTACTCCAGAGCGCGACGCACCACGAGTTCGCGCGCGGCCGTGGAGCCGGGCAAATGCTCGATGGAATCATGAAACTCGAACAGCAACGAATTGGTGAGCGTACGCAGCGATTCGAAACGCCGCTCGGCACGGGTTTGCTGGATGCGGGCGATGCGCGCCTCGCGTGCAATCGCCACCACGCCTGCCACGACCACGAGCGCGAAAACGGCAGTCACTGACAAAGAAAGTTTGTTGCGCTTGATGAACTTGCCACTGCGATAGCTGAAGGTTCCGCGACGGGCTGACACCGGCAGACCGAGAGCATATGACCGCAGGTCTCCGGCAAAATCCTGTGCCGACGAATAGCGCCGCTGCGGTTCCTTGCGCAATGCCTTCAGCAGGATCTGATCCAGATCACCGGAGAGCGTCCGCTGCAACTTCTCAGGACTCGTGTTGCGGCGGCTGCTCACCCATTCCGGCGTAGCCCTGACGGCCTCGGCGTCACGCCCTGCGAGCTGCCCCGGCTGTCCGACGGCGGTGCTGGGCTTCACCGGCTCAACTTCGCAAATAGCGTGCGCCAGATCATAAGGGGAGTTCGTGTCCAGGCGATAGGGTAAGTGTCCGGTCAACAACCGGTAGAGGACGACGCCCAGCGAGTAAACATCGGTCGCCGTGGTGATGGCCCCGCCGCGAAGTTGCTCAGGGCTGGCAAATTGCGGCGTCATCATGCGCATCGCCGTAACGGTGGGATCCGCTTCTGGAGAATAGCTTTCCGGACTCAGAATGGTTGCGATACCGAAGTCGAGCAATTTCGGCACGCCATCGGATGTGACCAAAATGTTACTGGGCTTAATGTCGCGGTGCACGACCAGCCGCTGGTGGGCGTACTGCACTGCCGAACAAACGCTTTGGAACAGATCGAGCCGAGCCAGCGTTCCCACCTTGCCCTCATCGCAGTATTCATCGATGGGTTTGCCTTCGACGATCTCCATGACAAAGTAAGGAAGACCTTCGTCCGTCGTGCCGCCGTCGAGCAAGCGGGCGATATTCTCATGCTCAAAGCCTGCCAGAATCTGGCGCTCTTTCCGAAAGCGGGCGTACACAAACTCCGTGTCCAGCCCAGGCCGAACGAGTTTAATGGCAACCTGTTTATTGAACTGGTCGTCAGCGCGGACGGCGCGGTAAACATCGCCCATCCCCCCGACACCCAACTTTTCGACGATACGGTATTGCGCGATTCTCGCGCCGATCATCTTGTCGGTCTTGTTGCCGTCCTGGGCCCGGATATCCTCCGCCATCGCCGCAGCGACAGCCTCCACCGCTGGCTTGTCGATGATTCGTCCGGTTTGCTGTGCGTAAGCAATCAGCGACTCCACTTCAATTCGCAGGGCTTCATCGCCGGCGCACGACCGCTCCAGAAACGATGCTCTCTGGGTTTCGTCCTGCTGCAGGGCGGTGTGATAGAGCTCCTCCACGCGGCGCCAGCGGTCAGGTTGCATGGCCTTGCTCCTCATCCATTTCGCGCAGCAGCCAGGCGCGGGCCATACTCCAGTCCCGCATAACGGTATCGGGTGAAATCTTCAACACTTCCGCCGTCTCCTTCACCGTCAGGCCGCCGAAAAAACGAAGTTCCACCACGCTGCTTTTTCTCGGGTCGTCCTGGGCCAGCTTGGTCAACGCCTGTTCCAGATCCATCAACTCGGCAGGCACGTCGGCGGAAAGAACCAGTCCCTCTTCCAGCGTGACCTTGCATTGATCTCCACCACGTTTAAGGGAGCCGTGCGAACGGGCAAAGTCGATGAGAATACGCCGCATCAGCCGCGCACAGACCGCGAAGAAGTGTGCGCGATCCTGCCAGCGAACGTTCTGGAAATCCACCAGCCGCAGGTAGACCTCGTGGATGAGCGCTGTCGCCTGTAGCGTGTGACCCTCATTTTCCCGGGACATCTGGCGGCGCGCCAAGCTGTGCAGTTCGTCGTAGACCAGAGGCGTGAGGTGCTCCAGGGCAGACTGATCCCCGTTTTCCCAGGCTCGAAGCAGTACGGTGATATTAGGCGACGGAGATCGGTCGGCGGCCATGGGAACCCATGAGGCCAAAAGGCCACGCCAGCCTACCACAGCTCCAGGCCGCCTCCAACGGCCTTTCCCGGAGAAGTTCGTCTCTATCCTTGAATTATTTTTGCCCAAAGTTGCCAGTTCTGAGCCGTGCTTCCCGCTATCCCAAATAGAGGCACAAAAGACCGGGTGGCAATTCGGTCGGTGCATCGGAGGACTCCAATGCGAAACCAGAAACGCTCCTTAGGATTGACTGTGGTATTAGCGATTTTCGCCGTGACGCTGGCCGTGACCCTGTTGGCGACGAGTACACCTGCGGTTGCCCAGACGGAATCGGTCTTACATAGCTTCAACGTCGGCGGCCCCGACGGGTTCCAGCCCTATGGCAATGTGATTTTCTCTGGCACCACGCATCTCTACGGAACGACGGAGTCCGGAGGTACAGGAGTACCGGCTAGAGGGACGGTGTTCGAACTGGCGGCAAAGCGCGGCACTTGGAGCGAAACTACTCCCCATCCCTTCGACTTCGACGGTACGGACGGGACCTTACCCCAATCGGCGCTGCTTCTCCACGCCGGCAAGCTCTATGGCACCACGGTCGACGGCGGCTCGTCTGGCCAGGGTACCTTGTTCGAGTTAACGTACACCGCAGGGGCGGGATGGAGCCAGACGTTTACGTATAGCTTCGGCGCGTCCGCAACTGACGGGCAAGGCCCCTCCTCCCCTCTCATCTTCGTCGGCAAAAATATCTACGGCACCACGGCCGCTGGTGGCAGCAATCTCAATTGCGGCACGTCTGGCGAGTTGGTGGGATGCGGAACGGTCTTCCAGTTCACGCCGGTAGCGGGCGGGGGCTGGGCAGAGTCGGTTGTATACAACTTTGGCAACGGTTCGGATGGGCAGATCCCCAACGCGTTGCTCTTCCACGGCGGTAACTTCTATGGCGTGACGCAAAACGGTGGCCAGTTCGGCGAAGGCATGGTGTTCGAGCTGAATCCAACAACCTTGATGGAGACGGATCTGCATGACTTCCCAGTGCCAACCAATGGTGCTTATGACGGGGCCTCGCCCAGCGGCGGTCTGACGGTCGACGCTACCGGCAATCTCTACGGCACAACGTCAGCGGGCGGTACTAATGACCACGGCATCGTGTTCGAGTTCACGTATGACAAAACCACCAAAGTCTGGAATGAAACATCGCTGCATGACTTTGACTATAGTGTCGATGGCGCATATTCCTACGGTGTGATCATGGATAAGAACGGCAACCTCTACGGCACGACGTTGGAGGGTGGCCCGAACAACACGGGGACAGCTTTCGAGTTAGCAGCCGGGACTTGGACGCAAACCATTCTGTACAATTTCTGCAGCCTTTCCAATTGCGCGGATGGCTCTTTTCCCACCTCTGGCCTGACTTTCGATTCGAACTACAACCTCTACGGCACCACGCAAGAGGGCGGCGCTTACGGCTGGGGAACCGTGTTCCAGATCGTCGTCAACGATTTCGCGCTATCGCCATCGCCCAACACCCTGACCGTAAGCCAGGGAGCCAGTGCCGTGAGCATCATCTCGATAGCGGATATCGGCGGCTTTACCGGCAATGTGACGTTGGCGGCTTCCGGCCTGCCCAAAGGAGTGACTGCATTCGTTTAGTCCCAAGACCACGAGCGGCACAAGCACATTGACACTGACGGCGAGTGCTACAGCAAAGACTGGAACGAAAGCAGTGACGCTTAGCGGCACGTCAGGCAATCTGTATCACACGGCCACGATCAACCTAACGGTGAACTAATACCAGGTCTTTCGGCGTCCGGGGTTCCACGATGGCAGATACGGGAACCCGGACGCCGATAAGTCCGCTTCCGTCGTCTCCGTCCTAACTCCTGTCCGGGCAGCCTCCGCGAGAAGAAGCTCGACTCAACTCCTGAAACGAACTCAGACTTAAGACTAAGGACGCAGTAATCGACCTAGCTCGATGTTGATCGGGAGCGGCGCGGGCGTACCGCGGTTGACTTGTTCTATATGCACCAGCGGCGTCGGCGGCTGGATGATCGCCGGGAATCGCAATGGTCCAAAAATGCCTTTGCCGATCGTTGCGTTTCGGGCATACTTTCCAGTGCCCAAATGGATTGCTATGCCAGCAGGGTTTAGTCGGACCGTCGTGCTTGGCTTCTTCGTTGTCGCGGCTTCTGTTTTCCTCAGCGCACGCGAAAGTGCGCTTCCCACGGCAAACTCCGACCTCACGTACCAGCAGCTTCGCAATGTGACGCTGAGCAGCGAGGCCATCAGCGTTAAGAATTTCGATTTGAGGCGCGACGCTGGTATCTTCCACTTGAGCTCCGGCACATTTTGCTTCGTGAACAGCCTTGCTGGCCGGGTCACGGGAGCGGTATTCACGGGGGATGGCAGTTTTGAGCTAAATCCACCGGATGACGCGGAGCGGGCCAGCCTGAAGCTGCTCACAAAAGAAGATAAGTTTCACGAGATTTTCGACCGTGCGGTATTTCGATTCACCGATTCGACCTACGATGAATTGAAGAAGGCCGGCACCGTATCTAGTGGCACCTGCGATGCCGGATTGCTCAGGGAATCGCAAAACGCAACCCGGCACGAGCTGAAACGTAACCTGGAAACGCGGCTTCTCGAAGATGTGCTGAGCTCCGAGAAGAGCGCCTACTTTATTGCGTTCATTCACGGGAAACGATATTGCGATAAGGAACTGTTTGAAATTGACCCCGACAGCGATAGCGATCAGGTCCATTTTGAGACCTACGCCGCGAATAACTCAGGAGACTGGGCTTCCTTCAGGCTTTCCGATCACAGCATTCCGGTCGGCTGGAGAACGCGGATCGAAAAGCAGCAACTCGACGTCACATTCGAAAAGAGCGGGAATATGGAAGGAAAGGCAATTACAGATCTTGTCGCGCAACGCGATGGTGTGCGGGTTCTCCCTCTCGATCTGTTCAGTTCCTTACGCGTTCAAAGTGTAATAGCAGATGGCCAAGTGTCGGCTTTCATCCAAGAGGACAGACACGAAGACGGCGACTTTGCTGTAATTCTGCCGAAACCGCTTTCGGCAGGCGCGAGATTGTCGATCACAACAACCTATGCAGGAAAGGATGCATTTCTGAATACCGGTGGCGGGAACTATTATCCCGTGGCGCGAAAGAACTGGTATCCGAATCTGCCGGGCGAATCTTTCGGGCACCGCGCGTTCTATGAGATGACCCTGCGCATTCCCAAGGGAATGAAAATGGCCGCAACCGGCGTACTGGTCTCTGAGAGCAATGAAGATGGACGCAACATAACAGTCTGGAAAAGTGAAGGACCGCAGACTGTTGCCGGATTCAGTTTTGGCCGCTTCAAAGAAGAGGAAGTCAGACTTACAAAGCCGGAGTACTTCATTCAATCGTTTGCGAATGAAGAGTCGCCAGATTGGGTGAAAGGGTTGCGGCAAGACGATCTGGAAAGGCTCGACCAAGGGCCACCCTCAGGCAGCATCAAGGAGCCCAATCGAGAGGGAATGGGATTGGTCGGCGGGGTGAGCACAGTGGCTCTGAACAAGAAAGCGCTGGCTGAAGCACAGTTGGCAGTATCGCTCTACTCCGATTACTTTGGCCCGGCGATGTTCAAACATCTGCAAATCACCCAGCAAACAGCCTGCAATTACGGCCAGTCTTGGCCAGAGCTGGTTTGGCTACCGGTTTGCTATTACTTCGACAACACGTTTCGACGCACTCTAGGAGTCGATCATGACGACCGGGGATACTGGAAGTCCGTGACCGCCCATGAAGTGGCGCACCAGTGGTGGGGACATACTGTAGGATTCGCTTCCGGCCGGGACGAGTGGATGAGCGAAGGTTTCTCTGAAATGTCGGCGTCACTTTACATCAGCATGATCGAGAAGAATCCGAAAAAATTCCTCGATTTCTGGAAAGACCAGCGCGATTTGCTGCTCGAACGCAACGCCGAAGGATTTCGCGCGATCGACGTCGGCCCGGTGACCATGGGCTACCGGGCGAGCAATTCGCGCACTGGATATGACATAACGGGGCGCCTCATCTATCCCAAGGGCGCCTATATCCTGCACATGGTTCGCATGATGATGTGGGATAACAGAACGGGCGATCAGGACTTTCGGAACCTTATGCACGATTTCGTGCAGACTTATTCGGGGAAGGCGGCCACAACGGAAGACTTCAAGGCCATGATCGAAAAGCATATGACGCCCGACATGGATTTAGACGGCAATCACCGAATGGATTGGTTCTTCAATGAATACGTGTACGGAACGGCGCTGCCAGCATACAAACTCGAGACCGCGTTTGATAAGGATTCGAACGGTGATGTGCTATTGAGCGTCAGACTAACCCAATCGGGGGTCAACAGCAGGTTTAAGATGGCTGTCCCGCTCTATCTTGAGCTGGCGGATGGACGCACCATCTTCATAGGCCGCGCGCAACTCACCGGGAATACGACGCTGGAACAGAAACTCCCGATCCGCGGCCTTAAGACTTTACCCAAACGGCTCCTCCTAAATTATAACTACGATGTGCTTGCCTCAAACTGAGTAGCTGTTCGCCAAACGTGCCCTGTGTGTGAATACAAACCTCGATCTGACTTTGCGTAGGCCGCGGCATATCCTTGCTTATGGGAACCCTGACGCCGATCGAATCCGGCGGAGGGCTTTCCGTCTGGGGCCGCTTCCGCGAGAAGAAGCTTGACTTAACTCCCGAAACAAACTCACACTCAAGACTGAGGACGCCGCAATCGACCTAGCTCGATGTTGATCGGGAGCGGCGCGGGCGAAGCTAGAATCGCCACTCTAAGTCATTGAGTAATAAATACTTTACCTGCAACTCCTTATTCCTCAAAGACCTGGCGGGAGATCCTGCTAAAGTATTGATTCCAAAAGACCGGATTAGGGGGGGGGTACTCCCGAAGCTGCTTTCCATCGAAAAACTGATCTATGGCGGAGATGGCTTGGCGCGCCTGCCAGCCGAACCGGGGGGCCGGTCGTCGGATGGAAGATCGATGCCCGTCTTTGTGCCGTTTGTTTTGCCCGGAGAAAAAGTCGAGGCCAACATTCGGCAAGAGAAGCCCGGATTTGCCCGGGGTACCGTGACCCAGGTGATCGAGCCTTCTCCGGATCGGATCGAAGCGCGCTGTCCTTATTTCCGGCAATGCGGTGGCTGCCACTACCAGCACATTTCGTACGAGCAGCAACTGGAATACAAGGCTGGGATTCTGCGCGAAACGCTGCAGCGTATCGCGAAGATCGAGTTGAAATCCGAGATTCGCCTGCATGCTTCTCCAGCGTGGAATTACCGCAACCGGACGCGGCTCCAGGTGCGGAATAAGCCCGAGTTCGAGTTGGGATACTTTCAGTTCGCTTCGCATAATTTTCTTGCGGTGCGCGATTGTCCGATCAGTTCCCCGCTGCTGAATCGAGTCATGGCGCGACTGCTTGAGTTGCGCGGACTCGACTGTCCTGCATCGGTGGGAGAGATTGAGCTGTTCGCCGATGCCGAAGATCAGAGTTTGTTGGCATGGGCGTTCTGTCACCGCGATGCAGATGCGCATACCAAAGATCTGCTGCGTTGGGCGGAAGCGCTTACGCGTGAGCTGCCGGAAATCAGCGGGATGACATTCTTTTCATCTCGCCGTCGCAGTGAGGCAGACGACGCGCCCGTGGACACGAAGATTCTGGCGCAATCGGGCGCGAAATCGATTCGCTACCGAACCAGGAATCACGAAACAAAGGATCACGAATACCAGGTCAGCGCGGGCGCCTTCTTTTAGGTGAACCGTTTTCTGATCGACGAGTTGATATCGGTCGTAACAGGCAAAGCCAAAGGGCAGTTCGCGCTCGACCTGTACGCTGGAGTTGGCTTATTTTCCGCGGTTTTGGCCCAAAACTTTCATCACATTCTTGGTGTAGAGGCGTCACATACAACGCATAGCGACTTTGTGCAGAATGTGCCTGCGAACGTGAAAGTGGCCGGTGCGCGGACTGAGGACTACCTGAAAAACCGGCTGGTGCGAACACGTCCTGACTTGGTCGTCTTGGACCCTCCCCGCACTGGTGCTGGTAAGACGGTGATCGGTTCTCTTGTCGATATCGGAGCGCCTCTGGTCCGATATGTTTCGTGTGATCCGGCGACGCTGGCTCGAGATCTGGCGCTTCTGCTGGCGTCTGGGTATCACATCGAAGAAGCACACTTATTCGATCTGTTCCCCGAGACGTTTCATATCGAATCGGTGATGCTGCTGTCGCGCTGACCACTTTCACGTTGCTCAATTCCTCCTGGAAGACGGGTAATGGGAAGGCTCTGGCGCGGAAAGTGCGTCAGAGCCGCTCGTCCCAAATACTCTTCCATGTAATGACTCGTCGCCCCGCCGAGGCTCGGGCAATGCTATGACACGCGACCTGCAGCCTCCGAGGCGGCCACTGTTTTGGGCAGCGATCGCATTCTCGGTGGGCATTTGGATCGGCGCGCGAGAATGGAGACCGCCATCGTGGTGGGCGATTGCGGTTGTCGCCCTCGTCCTGGCTGCTTCATGGTTTCTGGCCAAACGAGCGTGGCTGGCGAAGGGACTCACGCTGATTGTGTGGGTTCTGCTGGGCGCATTTCTGATCCAGGTTCGAGGACAACCAGCGACCGATCCCAGAATTCAAGCTCTAGCAGACGGCCGTTCGTTGATCGTTACAGCCCATGTCTTTCGCGAGGGGTACGCGCGATCGGCGGGCGCTGGCTCGAATCGTGAGTCGATCGATGTGGAGACGGAAGAGATCCAAAGCGAGGGCAAAACTCTAGCCGTGCGGGCCGGAGTTCGCCTCACGATCTACGAGAAAGTGAAAGATCGGGCCATCGAGCCATCGGGTGATCGGGCGATCTTAGATGACCCGATGACCCGACCGCCCGATCACCCGATCCAATTCACTTACGGGACTCGGGTTCGGATTCGGGCGAAGCTGCATCCGGCGCGCAACTACCGCAATCCGGGAGCTTTCGACTATGAAGGCTACCTGCGTGAGAACGGCATCAGTGTGCTCGGGTCGGCGGATGCGAAGGATATTGAGCAACTCCCGGGATTCTCGGGCAGCCGTATCCAGCTTTGGCGGGCGCGCGTGCATGCCAGCATCATTGCTAAGATTCACCAGCTCTATCCCGCGTCGCAGGCTTCGCTCATGGATGCCATGGTGCTCGGCGAAGAATCGTTTCCTGCGCAGCTCAACTCGCGCCGAATATCAGCGTTCGGGCACTTATCACGTGCTGGTCGTTTCCGGAATGAACCTCAGCATCCTGGCGGTGGCGATTTTTTGGATCTTGCGGCAGTTTCGCGTAGACCCGGCCATTGCAGCCATCGCGACGGTGGTGGTTTCGGTGGCGTACGCGTTTGTAGTCGGTGTAGGGCCTCCGGTTTGGCGCGCCGCGCTGATGCTGGCTACTTACCTTGGCGCACGTCTGCTGTATCGCGGACGCAACATGATGAATGCGATCGGAGCGGCAGCACTCGGCATCCTGATCGTCGACCCGCATGCACTGTTCGGCGCCAGTTTTCAGCTGACGTTTCTTGCCGTCTTCATTATCGCGGGCATCGGCTCGCCGGTTCTCGAACGGACAACTCTGCCGTACTCTCGCGGGCTACGACTGTTGCATGCCGCCAGCTATGACCTGCGAGTCGAACCTCAGGTGGCGCAGTTCAGGCTCGATCTGCGAATGATCGCGGGACGGCTGGGAAAATTCATTGGCAACCGTTTTGGCATGGCGCTGCCCGCGATCTCCATGCGTGTTGTTATTGGTGTGGGCGAACTGATCTTCATCTCGGCACTAATGCAGGCGGGTCTCGCGCTGCTGATGGCCTATCACTTTCATCGTGCGACCACGATGGGAATGCCGGCAAATCTGGCGGTGATTCCGTTGACGCAGGTGCTGATGCCCGCTGCCGCGGCGGGTGTCGGCATGGGATATGTCTCGACGACGTTGGCGAAACCTGCAGTTTGGATATCTGGTCTTGCGCTCGAAGGGATCGCAGGAACCGTGCACCGGTTGGGTGGCGCGCAGATCGCGGGAACGTCGTTTGCCGACCTGCGGGTTGCTATGCCTTCGCTGGCAATGATCTTGGCCTCAATCGCGACGCTGATGTTGGCGATGCTGGCGGCGCGGTGCCAGCGTTGGGTAACTTGTGGTGCCATAGCACTGCTGTTCGGAGTTGCGTTCTGGATCGCGTTTGTCCCGTCGCGTCCGCAGACTCGTTCCGGCGTGATCGAGATGACCACGATCGATGTGGGGCAAGGCGACTCTATTCTGCTGATCACACCCGATGGCCGCGCCATGTTGATTGACGCAGGCGGGCTTCCGCAGTGGATGCATTCCGATTTTGACCTCGGCGAGCAGGTAGTTTCGTCGTATCTGTGGAATCGGGGCATCGATCATCTGGATGTAATCGTCATCACGCATCCGCATGCCGACCATCTGGGAGGAATGCCGGCGGTGATGGCGAATTTCCATCCGCTTGAACTCTGGGTCAGTATCGATAAGCCAGTGGGCGAACTGGCCGCCATAGTGGCGGAAGCCAAGCGAGTTGGCATAAGAGTCTCGGTAAAGAAAGAAGGAGAACAGTTCGATTTGGGCGGAGCGCACTTTAATGTGCTTGCTCCTGGCAGAGATCAGATTACAGGTTCAATGCGTCCGAACGACGACTGCCTGGTGTTTACTGCGACTATGGGCGGGACGACGGCTCTGCTTGAGGGGGATGCAGAACGTGCGGTGGAACAGCGGATTGTGGCAGAACATCCAGAAGCGGTGCTGCTGAAGGTGGCGCACCATGGGAGCGCTAGCGGGACATCAGATGCGCTGCTGGCTACGGTGCATCCGCGATACGCGGTTATTTCCGTCGGTGCACGAAATGTGTACGGACATCCGCGGCGCGAAGTGTTGGAGCGGTTGGCGCGCGCTGGGGTAAGAACCTACCGCACGGATGAAGAGGGTGCGGTGAGCTTCTACATGGATGGAAAATCGGTTGCGCCGGACGTTGCGATGTTGCATTGAATCGGAGCTCAGTTGTCTGCCCCGAGCCGAGCTAACTTCTCTTTCGCCCCGTTGGGGCTCGGTCTTGTTCCGATTGTTACCCACAGCTTGCGCTGTGGGCTGCATTCTTATGCCCCTTCGCGGCTGGGATCAGCCCGGGGCGTGCGATTCACTGATGGTCTCTCAGGCGCCGATATCGGCGGTTTCATCGTCGAGCGGTGGTAACCTGCGGTACTCATCAATAATCTTCTGCGCTTCGGGAGCGTCTTGTTCCCGCACCAGAAGGAGAGTGCCGCCGACTCCGGGAAACGTCTCCTGCACGGCGTCAATGGATTTCAGGTCGGAGTCAATCCCTGCGGACTCCAGCAAGCCCTTCACGACGATGGCTTCCGTTTCCTGCTCCGTGTCAAAAACCTTGATGAGCTTTTCGTTCGGCTCGGGTTGAGGCGAGGCGGTAGTCGGTTCTGGCATGCTTCCTCCGTAGAACTGCCTATGAACAGATTACGGCAGTTGCATGGTGCCTGTCTTGCCGGGTCCAAGGTTGTAGGGCTATGGGAAGCTTAATTCGCTGCCGGAAGCTGGCACAATGGCGGTTGGGGCGCAACGCAGGGGCCGCTCGCGACATCCAAAGGGTGCAGGGGAAGCATGGCAGTGCAGCGATCAGAACAACCGGGCGGCGACCATGCAGAGCGCCTCGACGAGGCGAAGAAACTGCGTCGCCTGCAGGTCATGATGAGCATGGTCATGTCGGTGATCAGCCAGGATCCCGATCTTACCCTGGAAGAAGCGGCGGAAATGAGCGCGAACGCACGCCGCGCCGCTTTGAGCCTATTTCCGGACAAAGAGTTTGCCTACGACATTCTTTACCGGCCGCGGTTGCAGCGGCTGATGAATGAGCGCTTCCGTTTGCAGTAGGGCCCGTTTTGCCCTCTTACCAGTTTGGTCCAAATCTACTTTTCAGGCGTTGACAGCCGTCGATGGCGGGTTAAGCTGGAGAACGATCTGAAGTAATCATCCCTCCGAGGTTCATTCGCATGCGGGTAGTTTCGTACAGCAGGTTGTTTTGTGCGTCGTTACTGGTCTCGTTGCTAATCACTCTCCTAGGCACCGTGGCGCTAGCGCAGGATCCGACCAAGGTCGAGCCAACTCACTACAAGCTGGCGTTTGAGAATGAGTATGTCCAGGTCGTGAACGTGCATTACGGTCCGCATGAGAAGTCGGGTCTGCATGCGCATCCCGGCGGCGTGGTGGTCGTGCTGACGGCCGGGCATCTCCGCTTCACGGATGAAAATGGCAAAACAACGGAGGTCTTTGCGAAACCGGGCGAGCCGCGGTGGTTCCAGCCCTTCAAACACAAAGTGGAAAATCTCGGGGAGACTGCCTACACCGCTGTTTATATTGGGATCAAGAACAAGAAGTTGAACAGCGAGCTGAGCCAGAAGTCCGACCCGGCGGAGATGGACGAAGAGACGAAAAAGCTGGTAGCCGAGGCGCTTGTTCTGGCAGCAAAGTGAGTTGAAGCCTAGACGACTCGACTAATAACTCTTGCAAACGTTGGGCTTGATGCAATCGATCCTGTAGATCGTCATGTGTTCCCCGTAGATCTGCTCCCGAGTGATGGTCTGAACCTTCGGCATTGGCAATGGAGCGGATCCAGGGGCGGGTGCTGATTTGGGAGCGGCTGCGGGCGCGGGTGTATCCGCGACCTGTTTTTTACCGGGCATGATCGTGCGTGACCACAGAATCTTCGGCTGGCTCTTCAGTCGCAACTCTCCTCCGAATTGATCCACGTATTGCAGCGTAATCAAGTCGGGCGAGCCATCGGCCATCTTCAACTTGACTTCGTAGTCCGTCGGATGGTCGGGAGGCGTCATTTTGACCCGTTCGACAAGCTCAGTCCTGTCCGGCCCGGTACCTCCCATGCCGAACGTAATTTTGTCGCCGTCCAACTTCATGAAGCGGCCATCATACTTGGGCTCATTCGTTCTCCACGTACCGGTCACCTGGCGAGGCAGTGTCGGAACGGATTGATCGCAGCCGGCGAGCGACAACAAGAGCGGTAAGGACAGCAGGAATGATGACCGCCATACTTTACGCCGGTGGTTCTTCGCCGCTAGTCGGATCATATCGTTGGTTCCACCTTAGTAGGTCGTCGCCAAGCCATCGAAATCGCCATCGCCCGCCCAAACAATGTCGTCTTGGCTGACCGCGGCGGTCAAGGATGGAGCGGATTGCATATTTTGGCCCATACTGTACAGATCGAAAAAGGAGTTAAGCGGCACGTTAAAGCGATCGACCCGCACGGCGCTCGGATTGGTATTGGTCGCAAAGTCCAAGTATTGATAGGGTTGGCCCCAAGGGTCGACATTGGTTGCAAACCCAGCTTGACTCAGACTCGTGGGAAGTACCTGGTTAATCGCTTCGTACCCCAGGATCTGGTTGCCCATGGTTCGAATATCTCCGGCCGCTCTCGAGACCTTCGCTTGATACACAGCGGTCAGGTATCTGGGGATGGCCAGCGCGCCAAGGGTGAGAATAATCGCTACTGCAACCAGGATTTCAACCAGGCTGAAACCGGATTGACTCGCCCTGCCAATGCGTCTGCATCGCGGCGCAGCCGCCGCCGTATGGACGAACGTTTTGCGACGACGCTCGAAATCTCCGACTCGTGCCAGGTTGCTCATGTTTAGTGGGGCAGTCGTCGCGTTAGAGCGAGAGGGAGTCTCGACTACTGACCATGATCGTCGAAGCTAAAGATTCCGGAAAGTTACTATGGTCGTCAAACGTTCGTGACCGAAGTAGATGGCTCACGTCCCGAGAACTAGGCCTGGTTGAAAGAATGTGTTTCCCTTCTAGTATTTAGCTCCCGATCCCCTCAGCCTTGACCATGGTCCAATTACGCGGCTAGACTCCCAGCGGGGTGTTCCATGCACAAATTGATTTGGGTCGTGTGTATTGCCGCGGCATGTTGTGGGTGGGCCGCAGCCGATGAAGATCACCATCACGAAGACCTGACGCAAGACCAGCTGGGCACGGTGCACTTTCCCGTGTCTTGCACTCTTGAGGCACAGAAGTCTTTCGCAAAGGGTGTCGCGCTGCTGCATTCATTCTGGTACGAAGAAGCGGAGAAGACTTTTCTGGACGTAGAAAAACAGGATCCAAAGTGCGCCATGGCGTACTGGGGCGAAGCCATGAGTTTCTGGCATCAGCTTTGGGATCAGCCGAAGAAAGCGACGATCAGGCGCGCCTGGGCGGAGTTAAAGAAAGCCGACAAGGCGAAGGCTCCGACGGAACGTGAGCGCGATTATATTCAGGCTGCCAAGGCGTTTTACTCCAACAGCAAGAAAGCCGATCATGAAGCGCGGGCGCGGGCTTACTCGGCAGCGATGGAAAAGGTCTACGAGAAGTATCCGGATGACCACGAGGCGGCTGCTTTCTATGCGCTGTCGTTGCTGGCGTCAGAACCCGACAACGACACGACGTTTGCCAATCGCAAGAAGGCGGGCGCAATTCTGGAAAAGCTGTTTGACGCCGAGCCAAGTCATCCTGGGATTGCGCATTACCTGATCCACACTTATGACAAGCCGCAGTTGGCACAGCTTGGGCTGCCGGCGGCGCGGCGGTATGCGCAAATTGCGCCTTCGGCTCCGCATGCGGTGCACATGCCATCGCATATTTTCGCGCGCGTGGGAGACTGGCCGGACTCGATCCAATCGAACCTGGCGTCGATCGCTGCGACGCACAAGGCGACGGAGATGCACATGGGCGGCGAAGGGCACGAATTCCATGCCATGGACTTTCTGATCTACGCCTATCTGCAGAGCGCGCGCGAGGCGGACGCAGCAAAAGTGATCGAAGGCGTGAAAACCATGCACGTAATGCATATGGGCAGCATGGATCGTGACATGCAGGCTTTTGCCATGTCGAAGTTTCCTGCGATGTATGACCTGGAACTGCGACGCTGGCCGGACGCAGCGGCTTTGCCGGTGATCGAAAAAGCTGATGCGGGTGACCGGGCCTATACGTACTGGGCCAAGGCGATTGGCAGCGCGCGTAGCGGGGATCTGCCGGGGGCGAAGAAGGATCTTGCGGAAATCGACGGCATCCGGAAGGACTATCAGGCGAAGAAAAAGACTTACGGCGCCGAATGGACCGACATGCTCTACCAAGAAGCGTCGGCATGGCTTCTGCACGGCGAGGGGAAAAATGAAGAGGCGACAGCAGCGCTGCGCAACGTAGCGGACCATGAAGACGCGATTGGTCCCGAGCAAACCTCGACTCCAGCGCGCGAGATGCTGGCGGACATGCTGCTGGAGATGAAGCGGCCCGAGCAGGCGCTGGAGGAGTACAAGGGGGACTTGCGCTTCAATCCGAAGCGGTTCAATGGGCTCTATGGCGCAGCCCAGGCAGCGGAGATGGCAGGACAGGCCTCGCAGGCGACCGAGTATTACGCCGTGCTGGTGAAGACTTGTGACGGCGGGAGTTCGGGGCGTCCAGAACTGGCAAAGGCGAAGCAGGCAGTGGTGGCGCAGAAGTAGGGGGCTTTCCTAATCGGCGAAAGCTAGGACTCTATTTCTCGACGCGTTGAAGCCGGAACAGGAGAGTCCCCCATCCGAGCTTGACGCGCATTTGGACAGGCGTGTGGCTGGCGTCTTCGGAATACCATACCCAGACTTTGCCTTTGGACTGCAAGGGGCCGGAGGTGGCTTCGGCCGTGACCAGGACGGTAGGAAACGATCCAGCAGGAACGCGAATTTGCTCGCGCTTTTCAACTGTGGCGCGGACCATCGTGGTCTTGCCGTCGCTGATTGGGAAGTCGTATTTTTCGCCGAGTTGCAGCGGAAGCGATTGCAGGTAGTAGAAGCCGGTGATCACGTCGGTGGTGCATCCGGCGAGATCGTTGTCCACGTGTTTGGTCTCCCCCGTCTTCAGATTCTTTTCATCCAGCGTGCTTTTCTTGCCCCGGTAATCGAAGTGGATCGACGTTTCGCGTTTGTGGGAGCCTTCCTCGCTGTGCTTGAGGATGGAAAGCGAGCAGAACGTCCGCGGATCAAAGTGGGATTCAAAGCGGTCGTGTACTGGAAAGATTACGTTGACGGCTCCGGAGGATTCGGCGGTTGCGGTGACTTTGCGATCGTTGCCAGAGGCTTCCATGCGTATGACGCTCGTGCCGGCGGTAATCAAGTGCCACTCGGCTGCATAGACGTAGCTGTGTCCATCGGGGAAGGGGTAGTTGGGACGCGGAGGAGCGATTTGTGCAGGAGCCGGGCCGATGGTTGCAGTCGGTCCGCCTTGCTGGGCTGACGACAGGGCCGCGATCAAGAAGGCAGCGATCAAAAAGGCTGCGATATGAAAAACCAGGGCTGAAGCACGAATCGGGAGTCTTCTCCGCCCACCCTGGGTGATCACCATAAGTAACGGCAGACTACCACAACAACTTGGCCAGGAGGATGGCCAGCACAACCACGCAGCCGATGCTGGCCTCGTACTCGCGATGTTTCCAGTAGCGGGCGGAAGAATAGGCGCTCTGTTGCATGCCATAGCGCGTCAGCCGGGGCAGGAGGCGAGGCACGTGCCGCGCATAGTCGTCGTAATCGGAGAAGGTTTGTCGAAGATAACGCTCTTCGCCGGCGATGACGGGAACATAAATCGCGGCGAACATCAGGAGCATGATTGCGACAATCCAACAGTTGCGGGCGGCGATGGCGAAGCCCACGGCCATGATCAGCGAGCCCAAGTACAGGGGATTGCGAGTATAGGCATAAGGGCCGCTGATGGTGAGCTGTTTGTCTTTCTGCACGTGGCCGGAAGCCAGTCCGCGTAAGAGAAGACCAGGAATCATTACGAGGGCGCCGGCGATCAGAGACGTTCTGCTGGGGTGGGCAAGCCAAATGAAAAGAGCGGCAAATATGAACCCCACTGGGATCCGAACCCGACGCGCCACGCGCGACCAGGTGCTAACCGGGAGCCGCACGGATTGAGGTGTGTCGCTCAAGGCAATAACTTTCGAGCTGCGTCGACCACTTCGTTGGAAGTGATTTCGAGCAACCCTTGCTCGGGGGCAGCATAGCGGGTGTGATCGGTGATGCTGCTCGCGCTGCGCAACACGATCGATCTCGTTCCGAAGGGGCCGTTGCGCGCGGGATTCGTCGGGCCGAAGATCGCTACGACCGGGATTCGCATGGCAGCTGCCATATGCATGGGTCCGGTGTCGCCTCCGATAAAAAGACGAGCTCGCCGGGTAATGGTGATCAATTCAGAAACCGAGCAGGAGACCCTTCGCGCAGCCCCGTCACTGGCGGATTCCACCGCGGCCGCTAGCTCTTCTTCGCCCGGCCCATAGTTCACGAGCGAACATAATCCATCTTTTCCGAGTTCCTTCGCAACCTGACCGTAGCGCTCGGCCGGCCAACGTTTCGCACCCCATCCGGCGCCGGGATTGAGAATGGCAAAGTCTCTTGCTTGAGCGATGAGACTGGCCATCGCCAGTTCCGCGTCGGGGTCTACAGGAAATTCGACGTGCAGTTCAGCCGGCGCAGGAGGTGGCGCGATGCCCCCGGCCAGGCTGACCGCTTGCTCGACGACATGAACGCCATCCGTCATCATTTTTCGCGTGTAAAACATGCTCGCGGCATTTTCTCGCGGTTGCGAACTGCCATACACGATGGGTGCGCCCGACCAGCGTGCGAGGAGCGCAGAACGGATCGCGCCTTGAAAATCGATCGCGGCGTCATATTCAGTTCCGCGCAGATGGCTGAGGCCGACGGCGATCTGCTGCCAGGTGTTGAACGAAAATAGCGCCCGACGCCACTCGGCTGTGTTCACGGAGTGCACGCGGTCGATAAGAGGACGCTGTGCGGAGCGAGGTCCAGAGCGAGGATGGCGCAACGTGCACAGCAGTTCGGCCCAGCGTTCTTCGACCAGCCATCCAAGCGTTGCGTGGGGAAAAGCCTGGCGCAGTGCGGTCACTGCCGGCAGAGTATGAATGATGTCGCCCATAGCGCTCAGGCGCACAATGAGAAGGCTGTCGAACCGCGGCGTGTCGGAGGGGAGGAAGGAAGTCATCCGCGGCGCCTCACGATGGTCGCCGTAAACGCGAAATGATTTCGGTTGCTGAGTGATCCTTGGGATCGCCGACAATCATGACGCGGCCTCCGCAGGCTTCGACTTCATCGCGTTCGGGGACGTTCTCAGCCGTGTAATCAGTGCCCTTGGCGTGAAAGTCGGGACGAACTTCGCGGATGAGAGCGCGTACGTCTTTCTCGGGAAAAATCACAACGGCGTCTACATCGGCGAGAGAAGCGAGAATTTCCGCCCGTTCTTCGGCTGGCATCACGGGGCGTCCTTCACCTTTCAGGGAGCGAACGGAAGCGTCGCCGTTTACGGCGACGATCAACTTGCCTCCGAGTTCGCGTGCGATGTGAAGGTAGCGAACGTGGCCAACGTGCAGGACGTCGAAACAGCCGTTAGCGAGAGTTACTTTATTTCCGGCGCAGCGCCAGTCGGCGACTCGCCGCTGGAGTTCGTCCCGGGAAACGATTTTCGGATGGAGTGATGTGCTCAAAAGATCTCAGTGACCGTGTGCGGCTGGACTTTGCCGCTACGGGGCAGAGCCCCGTCACCACACGCGCTTAGTGTTCGCGAACCGCCGGCGGCGCCTTGTCCAGTGCGTCCAGCAATTCCTGCTGGGTCACCGTGGCTGTGCCGCGCTTCATGACTACAATGCCGCCCGCATAATTCGCGAGGTGTGCCGCTTCTTCTGACGTTGCTCCGGCTGCGATGGCAGCGGTGAATGTCGCGATCACCGTATCGCCAGCTCCGGTCACATCGGTGACCTCATCGCTGCCATAGATCGGAATATCGACCGGTTTATGACGACGCGGGAAAACGACCATGCCATCTTTGCCGCGCGTAATCAGGAGGGACTCCAGACTCATGACACCGGCAACCTGATCTCCAGCGGCGACCAGTCGCTCCCAGTCATTGCCGATGCGAATGCCGAGTACTTCTTCCACTTCGGACTCGTTCGGCGTGGCGGCGGTTACGCCCGAGAATTCCAGCATGCGATGGCGCGAATCAAGCGTCACCGGGACTTTGTCGAGGCCACGCTTTTCGCGAACCATGTTCAGGAGCGCCGGAGTGGCGGAGCCGTACCCGTAATCGGAAACCAGCAGCGCATCGGAGGCGCGGCCATATTCGCGCGCGGCCAGTACGATCTCGCGGCGCAGATGGGAGTTCGGGCCTTCAGCAGGCTCGCGGTCGAGGCGCACGACTTGCTGCGCGGCACTGTGAGAGAACCCGGCTAGGATTCGCGTCTTGGTGACGGTGGTGTAGCTCTTGTCTTTGAACACGCCGCTGACCGGGATGCGCTTGTGTCGGAAGGCCCGCAGCAGAAGCTTCCCCGCTTCATCATCGCCCACGACGCCCACCGGAAGGACGTTCACGCCGAGGTCGGCCAGATTGTAGATGGCGTTTGCGCCGCCGCCGGGAATCACTTTGCGATCCTGGTGCTTCAGAATCAGGACGGGGGCTTCGCGGGACACGCGAGAAATCTCGCCAAAGACAAATTCGTCGGCGACGAGATCCGCGAGTACGGTCACGGTAAGCTTGGGGAAGGATTCGACGATCTTCCGCAGGCGGTCGTTTTCTTTAATATGCTTTGTCATCAATGCTCGGCTAATCAAAGCCAATCAAGATTTTCTCACGAGCGGGGCTTTCGCCCGGCGATTCTTGCCAGGATGGCATCCACAACGTCAGCCGGGTTGTCGATCCTGATCCTGAGCTCGGCGACGACGAGCGGTTCAAGGCGGTGCCGCTCACGGGCGAGGTTGAGGGCGTCCTTTTCAGTTGTGAGAAACCCACCGGCGTTTAGTTTGATGCGCTCGTTGATAAGAGCCTGGATGTCGTCCAGATCGTATGCATGATGGTCGCGAAAGTCGATTTCTGCCGCGGGTGTAATTCCAGCGGCGCGTAGCTGGGCGAAAAACTGTGCGGGGCGCGCGATGCCACAGAAGACAACCGGCTCAGAAAGCCGGCTGGGGAGGATGAGTTCACGCTCGACTCGCCAGATCGGTTTTTGCCGCAGCGCCGGATGATGCATATCCACGCCTGTGGGCAGCACGATTGCATCGGCGCGTTTGAGCGATGACAGCGGCTCGCGGAGGTGTCCCATGGGCAGGAGCGTGTCGTCGAAGTCTCGCTCGGTCATGAGCACAACATCGAAATCTCGAAACAGGGAGCGATGCTGGAAGCCGTCGTCGAGAATGTGCAGCTGCGTCTGGAATGTCTGTTCCGCCAGTTGACCTGCTTTGTAGCGGTTTTCTCCAACGACCACGGGAACGCCCAGGCGGCGGGCGATCAGCAGCGGCTCATCGCCAAAATCGCGAGCTTGACCGTCGGGATCCACTACTAGGACGCCCCTTGTTTTTCGGCCGTAACCGCGCGAGAGCACGTCGAAGCGAATGCCCCGAGCTTTCAGTACGTCTCCGAGTGCGATCACAAATGGAGTTTTACCGGAGCCGCCTACGGACAAATTTCCCACGCTAATGACAGGTTGTTCCAGACGGCGCACGGAAAATGTTCCGTGGTCGTACAGCGTGTTGCGCAAAGTACTAACGGCGCCGTAGATTCCGGAGAGCGGGTTCATGACTCGCCGCCGCCCATCAGTTCCACCAGGGCTGCAACGGTTCTCTCGGTCGCTCCCCGCTGCGATTCGAGTGCGGACAGCGCGTTACGGCCGAGCGTCTCCCGTTCGCTTGCGTTCTCGATCAAATCCATGAACACCAGCGGCAGCTCGGCGAGTCCGACGATGCGTACGGCGTTGCGGCTGGCAAAGAAATTGACCACGTCCCGAAAGTTTTCGTAATGGTTGCCGGTGACAATCGCTGCGCCGTAGAGCGCGGGCTCAAGAATATTGTGTCCGCCTTTTGGTACGAGGCTGCCTCCGATGAAGGCGACCGTTGCCAGCGAATAGACGGTGGCGAGTTCTCCGATGCTATCGAGCAGAAGAACGCCTCCGGCCAGCGACTCGCCGCTCCATAAAGAACGCTGCGACATCCGGAAACCCAGTTTCTCGACCAGTTCTCCAACTTCAGGAAACCGCTCTGGGTGGCGTGGAGCGAGGATCATCACAGCCCTGGGATGGTTTGCGAGAATATTGCGAAAGGCCGAGAGTAGAGAGCCTTCCTCTTCCTCGAGCGTGCTGCCACAGACGAGAATGGGGCCTGCGGCGGAGTGGGTGAAGCTCTCGCGAAGACTGGCCACAATCTTCGGCAAAGGCGGAGGTGCGACATCGAATTTGAGGTTTCCGGCCACGGTGACTTTTGATGCAGCCGCTCCGATCTCCACGAGCCGTCTCTCGTCCTCTTCGGTTTGGGCCAGGAAGATATCGACGTTCGCGAGAGTTCTTGCCAACAGACTTGGCAACCAGAAGCGGAAGCGCTGGTAGCCGGGAAGCGAGCGGTCGGAGATACGGCAATTGACGACTGCGATCCGGGCGCCGCTACGTTTGGTCAGGCGCAGGAAGTTCGGCCAAAACTCAGTTTCGGCAATCACCACGAGTTTCGGCCGCAAGGCTTGGAGATACGGGCGAATGGCGAAGGCGAAGTCGAGAGGGAAGTAGAAAACGTTTTCGGCGCCGAACCGTTGCATTGCCAGTTTCTGCCCGGAACTGGTTGTCGTCGAAATGAGTACGCGATGAGTGGGAAACTTCTGCCGCAGCGACGCGATTACGGCGCTCGAGGCGATGACCTCGCCTACGGAGACTGCGTGTACCCAGATCGTCGGCTTGTCGGTGGGTGTCGCGAGGGCGAGCGGAACGACGCCAAATCTCTGCCGCAACCCCGCCCGATACTTGCCATGGCGCAGCATCTGCAGCAGCCAGTAGGGCAAGGTCAGCAGCAGGAAAAGAACGAGCAGCGCACTGTAGAGCACATACATGAACAAAGGCCATTCTAAATGGCGAATCGGAATTCGACCTCGGATTCAGGCCCGGACATCACGTTTCGTGCCGAGTGCATCCAACGGTGCGACGCCCTCTATAATTCAGCTATGGATAAGGCAATGCGGCAAGTATCGCTTCGTCCTTCATTGTTTTGCGTCTCGCGTCTGACGGCAGTCTGCGCCTTCGTTTCCCTCTGTTGCCTGGGTGCGCTGGCGTCGAAGGAATTTGTAATGCCGACGGCGCAACCGGCGCGCACTTATCCGGCACACGACGACCATCCGACGGAAAAAGTCACGATCGCGGTCGATCCCTACGACGTGGAAGACAAGGCGACGATCTTTGTCGCGAACTATCGCAGTTTTGGATACCTGCCGATCTTTTTCGTAATCACGAACGATGGCGACGAGCCGGTCTCCCTGGTAAACATGCAAGCCCAACTGAATACCAAAGATCGCAGCAAACTGTATCCATCGACGAATGACGATCTGCTGCGCCGGATGTCGCGACCCTCGCGGAACGACCGGCCGAATACGCTGCCGATTCCTCTGCCCCGGAAAGAGGTTAAGGGAGGTGTCAATCGCAAGACATGGGATGAAATTGAACAATCTCAGTTCGCCGCCAAAGCGGTCGAACCACATTCCACGGCGAGCGGTTTCCTGTTTTTCGACGTCAGCGACATATCGCACCCGTTGGCCGGCGCCAGCTTCTATCTGATGGGAGTGCGCGACTCAAAGAACAACGAATTGATGTACTTCGAGATTCCAATGGAGAAGTATTTGAGCGCTCCGCGATAGCGCGTCCGCAAGACCTTTTGCCGGCGGGGCGGCTGTCCTACGCAAGCTTTATAATCACTGGCTATGGCGACCACCCCAGCCATTTCTACGGATGTTCTCGCGAAATACGAGCCGGTTATCGGGCTCGAAGTTCACGTGCAGTTGCTGACTGCATCGAAAATTTTCTGTTCCTGCTCGACACAATTCGGCGATCTGCCGAACACGAATGTGTGCCCTGTGTGTCTGGGGCTCCCGGGAGCTTTGCCGGTGCTCAATCGCAAGGCGGTAGAGTTCGCGGCTTTGGCGGCAATGGCGTTGGAGTGCCGCGTCAATGAAGTCTCGATTTTTGCGCGGAAAAACTACTTTTATCCCGACCTGCCGAAGGGCTACCAGATTTCTCAATATGACAAGCCGCTGGCGGAGCATGGATCGATTGAAATCGATGTCGACGGCGTCAAGAAGACGATCGGTATTACTCGGCTGCACCTCGAAGAAGATGCCGGCAAGAGCCTGCATGAAGGTTTCGCGGATTCCGCGAATAAGACCGCCATCGATTTGAACCGGACTGGTGTGCCGCTGGCGGAAATCGTCAGCGAACCGGATATGCGCTCACCCGAGGAGGCGTACGAGTACCTCACGCGGCTGAAGGAGATCATTCTTTATACGGGTGTCAGCGACTGCAACATGGAGGAAGGCTCACTGCGTTGTGATGCCAACGTTAGCGTTCGGGCTCGCGGTCAGAAAGAGTTTGGTACGAAGACGGAGGTCAAGAACGTCAATTCGTTCCGCTTCGTCAAGCAAGCGCTGGAATACGAGATCTTGCGCCATATTGAGGTTCTTGAGTCCGGCGGCAAGATCACGCAGGAGTCGCGTCTCTACAACGCGCATGAAGGCCGGACTTATGGCATGCGCTCGAAGGAGCAGGCGCACGACTACCGCTATTTTCCGGAGCCGGACTTGCTTCCTTTGGTAGTTGATGAAAAGTGGCGGGCCGAAATTCGCGCCAACCTTCCCGAGCTTCCCGAAGCACGCCGCGAGCGAATGATCAAGGAATATGGCATCAGTGAGCAGGATGTCGCCGTGCTCACCAGCACGAAGGCGCGCGCAGACTATTCCGAGAATTCGATCAAGGCCGCACCGGAAGTTCCGCCCAAGCAAATATCCGATCTTATCCAATCTGAGCTTCTCGGAAGGTTGAAGACGACGGAACTAGATATCGGAGATTCACCTATTACCGCTCAGGGAAATGCTAGCGCCGCTACTCTGGTCACAAGGGGAACGATCTCGGGCAAAATGCTCAAAGATCTCTACGATCTCTGTTTCGAGCGCCGCCAGGATTTTCCGGTGGTTTATGACGCGGAGGGGCGGCCCGAGCAGTCGCGGGACACGTCAGCGCTGGAAAAACTGGCGGACGAACTGATCGCCGCGAATCCCAAGCAAGTGGAACAGTATCGGGCGGGCAAGAAAACGATGATCGGGTTCTTTGTCGGCCAGGTGATGAAGGCGTCAAAGGGGCAGGCGAATCCGCAGCTGGTGAATGAGGTTTTAACGAAGAAGCTGGAAGGGTAGAAGCGATCGCGCCAGCCCCTGAAGGGGCGTCCGATTGCCCAGATACGAACCCCAGACCCTACTTTGCCGCGCCCAGGTTCTTCAGCACTTCTTCAGCGTAATAATTCGTGACTTTGGCGTCATCGCGGAGAGTTTCGTAGTACGCCGCTTTCAATAGTTGTTCGCGCCGATCGCGCAGTTGCTGGCGGATGGCCTGTTGCACGCGCGGATCATTCAAGTCACGCTGTCCAGCCGGTTCTTTCGCAATCAATTTCACAATCATGTACGCGTAAGGCTGATGATTCGTCGGATTGATCATCGGGATCACTGGCGTGTATTGGCCAGGCTTAAGTTTCAGCACCGCGTCGCGAGTCGCTGGATCGGCGGTCTTAAGGGCGGATTCGGGAGCCATGCCCAAATCTCCACCGTTGTTGCTGGTCTCGGGATCCTCGGAATAGTTCATCGCCATGGTGGCGAAGTCGTCGCCGCTGTCGAGGCGGTTGGCGATCATCTGGATTTTCTTGCGCGCGTCGGCATCGTTCTGTGCCTTGCTGTTTTGCAGATTATGGACCTGGCCCGTGTTTGCTCCGGAGACCATGATCTTCGCGAGGTGATACTGGGCCTCGATCAGGTTGAACTCAGCTTTGTGCTCGTTGTAATAGCCGGAAACATCCTGGTCGGTAATGTTGATGCGGGACGTAATCTCCTTGTTCAGAACCTTGTCGCGGGTCAACGAGCGGCGTAGGTCGCGCTTGAAATCATCTACGGAAATCTTCTTGTCCTGCAGGCGCTTGTTGAATTCTTCGGCCGTGTAGGGCGACTTGATTTCGTTCAGCTTGCGGTCGACCTCTTCGTCGGTGGCAAGAAGCCCCAGTTTTTCGGCGCGCTGCATCAGGATTTCAGTCTCGATCAGTTCGTTCAGGATGCTCAAGCGCAGGCTGACCGCCTGTTCGCCCGCCGGCTGTTGTTCCGAGCCTGCCGTCTGGTTGGCGTAGTACTTGTCCACTTCGGTGCGATAGATCTTGCGCCCATTGATTGCGGCCATCACGTCGCCGCCGCTGCTGTTACGGTTGCAAGCTGACAGCCCGATCAATAAGAACGTGCCGACCACACCCAGGCCCGTCAGCAAAAACCAGTTACGATTTTTCAAGTGCTTCCCTCCACCACAAACGGCGAATTCGCAAGCGCGATAAAAACGCCCTTAGCGGCTAAACAGTTCTCAGTTTCAGACTGATGTCTTACTTTGCCGGCGTCGACGACGGGGTCTTGGCTGAATCGGCCACCGGAGGCGGCGCGACCCCAGCTTCTTTTAGAGCTTGGTCGAGCGCCTGCCGCACTTCTTCGGCAGGAACCGCACCATCGAGCTTCTGTCCATTGACAAATAGTGCGGGAGTTGCCTCGACTCCCATCGAATCTCCCTCCCGCATGGATGCGCGTACCACCTTGTCGTCCTGGGCCTTCACGCAAGCCCGTAACTTCGGGATATCGAGATTGTGTTTCTGGGCGTGCAGAATCGCCAATCGGTCGAGTTCCGCACTCTGGCCCTCACCGCCTTTTTGAGCGTTGATCGCCGCCTGATTGCCGTGGAGATAATCGGCATAGTCCCAATATGCGTCGCCATTCTGAGCCGCCAAACAATTCGCGTTGACCGCCGCATGAACGGCCCAGGGATGAATCTCTTCCAGAGGGTAATCCTTGTAGATGAAAACGACGCGGTCACCGTACTCCTTGAGGAGCCCGGGAAACAGTGTGGCGTGCATCCGGGAGCAGAAGGGGCACTCGAAATCGTCATAGTTTACAACGGTAACCTTCGCGTCTTTACTGCCCCGTGTCGGCCGTCCCGTTACGTCAATTCTCTTCATGGCGTCCGCGTAAGGGTCGGTGGTCAGGTCGAGTCGAGTGAGGCGAAGCAGGCTCTTGTGATCGCGCGCCAGCAGGAATTCGAATTCCTGCTTCTTGGTGGAGGTGATGAAGGAAATCGTCACAGCGTCATAGTCCGGAAAGTCGCTGGCCCGCACGGAACCGACGCCGACTTTCACATCCGGCGCGAGCGAATAGTGTGCCCGCACCTGGCGCTCGATCATGCGCGTTAGATCCGAAGACAGGGCTGCGCTGGGAGCGGAGGCTGGAGACGGCGAAGACTGGGCCGAGCAACCCAGGCAGGTCAGCAGGATAACGAAAAACGCGCGGCGAGCCATCATCAATGGAAACCACCTACCATGAGGAAACCGCTTGATTATCTCATGGCAGCGAGGCAGAGTGGCACTGTCGGCGTGCGCGCTACGCTCTGCGCTTAGAAAGGTCTTGAGCCCGTCCAGACGCGCCCCGGAGCAATTCCTCGGCGCTCAGCAACTGATTCATCGATCCGGAGCGGAAACCCTCGAGGTCCAAGGTGACAAATTTGAATCCCAGGGCTTTGAATACCTGGGTGAATTCAGACGCCATTTCTTGCGTCAGTGCCAGAGGGAGTTCTTCCCGCGCAATCTCAATACGGACCATTTCTCCGTGATGCCGGACGCGGAATTGGCGAAAGCCCATTGCCCGCAGCGCATCTTCGCCGCTCTCGATCACGCGCAGGGCGTCGGGCGTGACGGCGCGTCCGTACTCCATGCGAGAAGAAAGACAAGCCGAAGCGGGCTTGTCCCAGACCTTCAATCCAAATTGACGGGCCAACTCGCGAATCTCAGATTTCGTAAGTCCGGCGTCGAGCAGGGGAGCCAGTACGTGGTGCTGACGCGCGGCTTGCTGTCCGGGACGAAAATCGCCCTGGTCGTCGGAGTTCACACCGTATGCGATAGCGTCGAACGAATTGGCCTCCCGGTAGCGTTCAAGGACGGTGAAGAGTTCATCTTTGCAGTGAAAACAGCGCATGGCGTCGTTGCGGACGTAGGCCGGGTTCTCAAGTTCACGAGTCTCGACAACTTCAACCGGAATTCCGTGCTCACGCGCAAAGGCCAGCGCATGCTCGAGGTGAGTTCGCGCCAAGCTGGCGGAATCCGCAATGACGGCGCGCATTTGGCTGCTGAGCACCCTGTGCGCCATCCAGGCAAGAAAGGCCGAGTCAACGCCACCCGAGTAGGCCACGATCAGGCCGGGATGACCTGCCAGGATCTGGCGCAGACGTTCGGATTTTAGGTCGAGATCACTCACGTCGCTTTGTTTAGTCACTCTATTAGATGCTGACGCTGTATCGTCAGGCTAGTAGAGTCTTTCCTGCCTTCGTAGATTGCCGAAGACACCGACATTGGCCAAAGTAAACGAAAAGCGGTACTGGTTCTCGTTACGGACTGATCCTAACGCAAAACGACGATATTCCAGACTCAAGCCGCAGCAGTCCCAGTTGTAGCTTGTCTGCGCGGTCGCGTACTGCAGCGATCCATGATTCGCGTCGAAGCCGAAACTGCTGGCGGCGCTCAAGCCGCGCTTGTTCAGCTGACCGTAGCCGAACAAGACGCGAAACTGATGGAAGTCGTTGGGCGGCTCGGTTGTGTTGAACACTGTTTTTACGGGATTGTCGATTACGCGCAGAAAGGCGTCTCCACCTCCCATGGTGAATGGGCCGTAGTGGTAATTGATCAGCGCCATACTGGAGTTAATGCGGCCGGCGTTGAGATCGTAGTCCAGGTCCCACTCGGTGTTCGTGTGAGGACTGGTCTCCACTCGCAAACGCGAGATCAGCGGAGCGAAGTGCCGGGCCGAGTTCAGGAACGCGATGCCGGTGAAATCGGCAGTGGTGGCGAACACGTTTCGTTGGCCGGGAGTCAGCGCATTTCCAAAGGTAGGGTCGAAGAAATATTTTTGACCGATTTCCCAACTCAAAATTTCACGCGGACCGGAGGCGCAGGGCTGAGAGTCTGGAGTGGGGGGCGGTTCCCATGGAACCGCTCCGACCTGAGGCACTCCGCCAATCGCAAGCGTGCTCATCGCCTGCACATCACAATCCTTGAAATTTGGATCGATGTGCTTTGCGTAAATGCGATTCACCAGGGTGTATTCGAGTTCGTTGGTGTTGGTGAGAGTGTCGGTCGAATCGAAGCGCAAGATATTAGCGAAGTTGTTGATTCCCGTGACGTAGTTGTAGCGAACGCGCGGTTCAATGACGTGCTTCCACTTGCGTCCGAGCCAGG
Source organism: uncultured Acidobacteriaceae bacterium (assembly GCA_963725295.1). Taxonomy (GTDB): domain Bacteria; phylum Acidobacteriota; class Terriglobia; order Terriglobales; family Acidobacteriaceae; genus Acidiflorens. The sequence goes on along the minus strand of CAVRYB010000082.1, from coordinate 41,448 downwards.
GACGATCGAAAACCCGCGATAGCGCCGGGGGACGCAGCTCAACGGAAGTCTCCAGTGACTTCCGATTGAGAATATCGTCCGCGGGTCTTCCGGTGGTTGGCGTAGTTGCCGGGTCGTACTGCTGAGTATAGAAAGTATCTCGTAGCGTAAGGCCAGAACGAAATGACCATCCCTGCCATTGCAACGGCAGAGCTAGCGTCGGCGCTAGGTCGAAACGACCCATCAGAGGAGCGGTCCGAATCCCGCTCACCGAACCCTGGGAAGCTTCGCGAAGCTGCAGTCCCTCAGCGGCGCTTTCAAATGACCAGTACAACGGCGTTCTTCCCAGTTGGCGTTCTTCTCCCGAGATAAAGAAGCTCGGCGTGTGCAGAATGCGGACGAGTTCGGTTTGCGTTAGCGTGGTGCAGGGTGCATTCGCCTGAGTCAGAGGGTTGCAGATTTCGAAGTTCTGATAGCGCTCGGCCAGGGCATTGAAATGAAATCCATTGGTCGTGTTGGAGAGAAAAATCTGCGACCGCACTTCAGAGTCGATGGCCTGCGTGTAGACGTCAGTGAAGGCGATACGGAAGACGAACGAACTCAAGTAGTCGACGTTGGCGACGCCGCGAAAAGTGCCGAATGGGCGCTCGGCCATGAAGCGTGCGTCTTCGCCACCCTGGTCTTGCCGATTCGGAGGAGCGCCGATGCCGCGATCCACCACGCCGACGTAATTGAAGAACACGTAAGAGCTGTCACTCGGACGAGCGCGGAATTCACCTCGCTGTGCCCAGCCGCGCTTGGAATAGTATTCGGCTCCCGCCAAGACATCCATGCTGCGATTGATGACCCAGTACACGGAGTCGCCAGCGATCAATCCTTTAGTAGAGGAGTTTCCGAACGTCGGTATCAAAAATCCGGTCTGGCGTCCCTCTTTCTGAACGGGATGCGTCACAAATGGAAAGTAGAAGATCGGCAAGCCCCACAAACGAAAGTCGCTGTGATAGATTTTCGCCGTGCTATCGACGTCGACCGAGATCCGTTCGGCGTTGAACAGCCACTTCGGGTGCGGCAACTCGCAAGTTGTGACAGTTCCCTGTCGCACCAGGTAGTGGCTGGGTCCGTGCTTTTCGACGATCTTGCCGGTGAAGGCGAAGGGATTCGTTGTGCCCAGCACGTAGGTAGATTTGCGCAGCTTTAAGCCGACAGTTCCTATCACGCTATAAAACGTGCCGGTTTCGGTGTGGATGTTGTAGGTGCCGTGGCTGGCCTCGACGTGTTCGTCGTATGGGCCGCCGTCCAGCACGACGTGGCCCTCCAGTTCGCTGTCTCCGGTTGCCTCGTTGTAGGTGATTTGATCCGCATGCAGGATGTAAGTGCGATAGCGGATTTCCACGTCACCCCTCAGGTGGTAGATCGAGCCGTCTTTTTCCTGCTGCACGGCCCGGATCGTAACCTCTTCTTCTGTCTGGCCGGAAAGAGCCGGTGTTGCGGAAGTTGCCAAACTAGCAGGGGGCAGCGTCTGGCTGGTTACTATCCCGGCTGCGAGAAGCAGATGACAGACCAGTGCGGTCGTGATAAAGATTCGAGAGCGGGTGATCATTTAGCGGGTGATCTGCAACGCTCCGCCAGCCGGTCTGCCAACGGGAACGAACTGACCTTAGCACGCAGGCGGCAGGCGAAGCAAAACCTCGTGGTTGAGTGGTCTCTGGCATTGCGTGCCTGGCCTGGCTCTGGCTGCTGGCATTTTCCGGGACTTATCGCAGTTGAAGTGACGGCCTCGGCGCTTGGGCCGCATTGTTGCTGACTGGAACGACATGAGTGGATTGACCAGGAGCGAAGCGGCGACGGATGGACTGAGTCCAACCGGCAGCGATCCGGTCGTCCACGGGCAACTCCGTACGAGTGAGCTGGACGCGGCTGAGTTGGCCATTGAACAAAATGCCAGCGACAAGAGTGTCGATTCCTGGCGAATGGAAGTTGCCGCTCGACTCGAGCGTTACCGCACCCGGCGCAAGCCACGAGCTCCTCGCTATCCTTCTTTGCTTTTGCCGTTTGACGCTCCGGAGAGTTGGTCTCGCTCGGTACCAGTGTCGGAAACGCCGACAGATGAGCCCACAGCGCGAGGAGAGGATATTCAGGATACTGACCTGCAAGGTTCGGAAAGGCGAGAAGGAAATACCGAACTTCGACGCGCCGAGCAGGAAGTAGACCAGCGAGTTCCCCAATACTCCGAATCCGCGAAGGTCATCGAGTTCCCCCGTTCTGCCGCAATCCCCGTTCCTCACGCCGGCGAACTAGCCGAGCCGATTTTTGATTTCGATCGTCCACGCATCGTGGAGGCGCCGGAGATACTGCCGCCCCCGCCGGCCTTGGGCGGCATGCTGATGGAGCCAATCCAGCCAGAAGTGGTAGAGCGGCGCACTGAGTCAGCATTGGCAACTCCATGTGCGTCGATTGCCCGGCGTGTTTCAGCTCTGATGATCGATGGGTTGGTGGTGTCGGCTGCGGTTGCTGCATTTGCAGCGGTTGTATATCGACTCACTGCAGTCCGCAGTCCTCTAGCCCTGCTAGCCGGTACAGCCGCCATGGTTGCGGTGCTGCTCTGGGCGGCCTATGAATTCTTGTTTACGGTGTATACCGGTTCGACGCCCGGCCTTCGCCTAGCCCGTTTGCGGCTGACGAGCTTTGACGGGTCGCCTCTGAATCGCCGGATGCGCCGCTGGCGTGTCTTGGCGTCGTTTCTCAGCGTACTCTCGGCAGGACTCGGCTGCGTGTGGTGCTTCCTGGATCAGGAGGGACTCTGCTGGCACGATCGCATCACGCGTACCTGTGTCACGACGGTTCCGGTGAACAGATCTAGTGCGTATCGTCGGCCTTTCTGGAAAAGAAAAGCCCCGGTCATTGAATGACCGGGGAATGACCGGGGCTGGACTCAAACAACTTCTTAGCTGACGGCTGGGGCTTTGTGGTTCTCGCACTTGCTGCCGCAGCATTCCATAGCGGTCTTGTCGCCCTTGGCGTCGCCGCAGCACTTGCCGTCTTTGCAGCACCCATCCTTCTTGCACTCTTTCATTGCAGCCTTCATGTCTTTGCCTTCACAACAGGATTTCCCTTCTTTCGCTGCACATTTGTTCTTGCCACAGCATTCCATGGCTTCTTTGGAGTCGGCGGCGCCGTGATGGCAACAGCTCTTGCCGTCCTTCATGTCGGCCATGTTGTGGTGACAGCAGCCCTCGGCTTTCGGCGCTGGGGTTGAGTTTGGCGTTGTGGGGGCTGCAGGTGCGTCTTGTGCCCAGCCGGTCATCGACATGGCAAGGGACAGGATCAATGCGAATACTCTAAGTTTCATACAAGCTCCTTATGAAATCAAGTTATGAGAATGTTGGGGATGGGCTGCGCTGTTAGCAGCCGCGGAAGCGATGCTGCGGTGGCAGGAGTCTAGACGCGGAAGATCATGCTGAGCAGATCTGGTGGAGAGCCAGGAGCAACTCCTGGATCGAGGGGAATGTGGGCGCGTACCGGAACGGGAGTAAGTTCAACTGTCTCGACCAGGGAAACTTCCGGGGAGAGCTTCTGCCCCGCCTTGACCGGTGTAGGCACATTCTGCGGGCCCTGAACGAAACAGCAGCGATGCTGATCCTGACAAGGCAGGCTGCTGACAGCGAACTCGACCGGAGCGACATCCTCGGTCTTCTTAGTCTCCATCTTAGGGCAACAGGGATGCTCGGCGGACATCGCGTTGTGGTGATGAGCCGCCAAATTCGCAGCCATTTCGTGAGTGGGGCGAGACTGCCAGACGTGCATGGCCAACATGGGGGCCATGGCCATCTCAGCCCAAGCCATCATGACCACAACTAGCGCCGCCGAAATGGCCTTCTTTAACATCTTCTTGAGTGTGGCAAATTCCGGGGGATCGGGATGTGACAACGGTCACAGCTGGAGTAACGAGCAACGCGAAACCGCAGGGCTATCCCAATAGATCTTCCAGCGCTGGCCTCAACTCGCGGAAACGGAAGCTATATCCGCTGGATCCTAGCTTTCCCGGTTGAACGCGCAGGCTGACGAGCAACATTTCCTCCGCGGCTTGCTTGCCGAACGCCAGACGGAGGGCAATCTCTGGCACCGGAAAAATCGCTGGACGTCTCAGGACGGACGCCAGCACCTTAGTGAACTCGATGTTGCGCACTGCATTTGGCCCCACCAAATTTACTGAACCGGTCAGCGACTCCGTACGCATCGCGTGATGAGTCGCACCGACGATATCGTCTATATGAATCCAGCTCATCCACTGCTGGCCTGAACCGATGCGGCCGCCGAGGCCGAGTTTGAAGGGGGTTACCATTTTTTCCAGGGTCCCGCCGCTTGCGCTGAGCACCAGGCCTATGCGGATGTTCACGGTGCGGATTCCGGCGGCGGTTGCACCCTGGGTCGCATCCTCCCACTCGCGGCAAACTTCGGGCAGAAAGCCCTGCCCGATCGGACTCTTTTCTCCCAGAATTTCGTCGCCGCGATTCCCATAGAACCCGATTGCGGATGCGCAGACGAACACGCGTGGTTTCGACTGACTCTGCGCCAACGCGGCCGCCAGGTTTCGCGTTCCCAGCACGCGGCTATCGCGAATCGCACTCTTCTTTTCATTGGTCCAGCGTCCCACGACGCTCTCACCAGCCAAGTGAATTACCGCGTCGAATCCCGACACGGTCGCCGTCGACAGTGGAGACAGCGGGTCCCACCGGAGCTCGTCGGCATTCTTCGGAGTGCCCCGGACCAGCCGAACCACCTGTGCTCCCGGAGCGAACGACGAGGCGAGTCCCTTCCCGATGGTCCCGAAGCTCCCGTTAAGAGAATGCGGTCCATGATGGCCTTTTTTCTAGACTACCAGCCTCAGGCGTTCTTCCTGGCTCTCCAACGCAACAACAATGAAATAATGCTCGGCTGCGCTAAAATCGATCATGGCGACGTTGCGTCAACAGATCGCGACCAACGTGCTCACGGTGACCCGCTTCCGCGAGCTGATGAAGAGCTCCGCGAGAACCGTCCCAACGACGACCTCAATCTGGTCAAGAAAGCCTACGAATTTTCTCAAAAGCACCACGCCGGGCAGAGCCGTGCCTCGGGCGAGCCTTATCTCGTGCATCCTCTTGAGGTTGCCAACGTTCTCGCCGACATGAAGATGGATTCGATTTCCGTCGCTGCGGGACTGCTCCACGACTCCGTGGAAGATACATCGGTGACCACCGTTGAGATCCGCCAAGAGTTCGGCGAGCAAGTAGCGCATATTGTCGAGGGCGTGACGAAGATCAGCAAGATTGACTTCTCATCACGCGAAGAAGCGCAAGCCGAGAATCTGCGCAAGATGATGCTCGCGATGGTGGATGACATTCGCGTCATCCTCATCAAGCTGGCCGACCGCCTGCACAACATGCGAACGCTGGAGCATTTAAATCCGGAGCGCCAGCAGAAAATTGCCAAAGAGACGTTGGAAATCTACGCGCCGATTGCGCACCGACTTGGCATGGGCAAGATTCGCGGTGAACTCGAGGATCTCGGCTTCAAATACGTCGATCCGATCGGGTTCGAGCAGGTGCGCGTTGCCGTTGAGTCCCGCCGCAAAGAGGGCGAAGCTTTCATGGCCCGCGTTGAGGGCGTACTGCGCGAAGGCCTCAAAGAGGCGGGCATCACGGGACGTGTGGAAAGTCGCGTCAAACGCCTGTACAGCATTCACAAGAAATTGATTCGCCAGCGCATCAGCGTTGATCAGGTCTATGACCTTTACGCCATGCGCGTGATCACCAACTCTGTGCAGGACTGCTATGCGGTCCTTGGAATCATCCACAACCTGTGGCGGCCGGTGCCGGGCCGCATCAAGGATTTCATTGCCATGCCGCGGCCGAATCTTTACCAGTCGCTGCACACGTCCGTGATTACAGAGACGGGCGAGACCTTCGAGATCCAGATTCGCACCGAAGAAATGCACAAGATGTGCGAAGAAGGCATCGCGGCTCACTGGAAATATAAGGACGGCCCTGTTTCTGCCGAAGATGAGCAGCGGCTAGCTTGGCTGCGCCAGGTCGTCGAGTGGCAGCGCGACGTATCCGATCCGAATGAATTCCTCTCCACTCTAAAGGTGGATCTCTATCCGGAAGAGGTGTACACATTCACGCCCAAGGGCAAGGTGCTGGTGTTGCCGCGCGAGTCGACGCCGATTGATTTTGCCTACTCGATCCATACAGAAGTGGGCCACAGTTGCACGGGGGCCAAAGTCAACGGACGTATGGTTCCGCTGCGGCACAAGCTGCACTCCGGAGATATCGTCGAAGTCATCACCCAGCCGGGACACAAGCCCAGCCGCGACTGGCTGGCGATCGTTAAGTCGTCACGCGCCCGTAACAAAATCAAGCACTGGCTGAACGTTCATCAGCGCGAGCGCGCCATTGAAATTGGCAAGAAGCTGATCGAAAAAGAAGGACGCAAATACCGGATTTCCCTCAAAGATATTAAAGATGCTGACTGGCAGCGAGCGGCCAGTGAATACGGACTGGGGCGTCCGGATGATCTGATGGCCGGCATTGGCTATGGTAAGTATTCGGCCCGGCAGGTGCTGGCGAAATTCGCGCCCGCCGGCGCGCAGCCGATGTCGGATATGGAAGAGCAGGCCGCATCGCACGGCCTGACCAGTGTTGTCAGGCGTGTCTTCGGCGGAGATAGCAATGCGATCGTTGTCCGCGGACACGGCGACCTGCTGGTCTATCGCGCCCGCTGCTGTAACCCGATTCGCGGGGAAGCTATCGTTGGCTACGTCACGCGCGGCAAAGGAGTCGCGGTCCATTCCGTCAATTGCCCGAACGTTACCAATCTTCTCTACGAGCCCGACCGCCGCATCGACGTGCTTTGGGCAGGGGATAAGGATGGCCAGCCGGTCTCCTACCCAGTAAAAATCACGCTGCTTTGCGATGACCGCTTTGGCATGCTCAAACAAATCACTGCCGTCATCAGTGACACCCACACCAACATCCGCAACATTGAAGCTCGCAGCCAGAACGGACAAGCCAGCGTCGATGTGGTTCTCGAAATTGCCGACCTGAAACATCTGCAGAAGATCATCGACGGAGTCCGGCAGATTCCCGGCGTCCACGACGTGCAGAGGTTGCAGAAGATCTAAGGCGTGCCGGACAGCGATTGTGCCAGCTTTAGCGGGGATTTTGAGGCTTGCTTTTGAGGTCGCAAATTGCGACCTCAAACGTTAGTCGACGGCAGCGTCGAAACCGATCTTTCGTCTGAAGGCGCGGGAGGTTTCATCAATTCGCGGAGTGCGGCCACGATTTCTGCATTCGGCCCTGAATCCGGTATCATAGAAGGACAAGCCTTCCGGAGGGGTGATGGCTGTTCCTGTTTCCCAGATGTGGACAGTGGCCTCGTATGTTCTGCGCCAGAAGCTCGCCGGACGCAAGCGCTACCCGCTCGTGCTGATGCTGGAGCCGCTGTTCCGCTGCAATCTGGCTTGCGCCGGATGCGGCAAAATCCAGTATCCGGCCCACATCCTGAAAAAAGATCTGTCGCCGGAAGACTGCTTCAAAGCAGTCGATGAGTGCGGCGCGCCGATGGTATCGATTCCGGGCGGCGAACCGCTCATGCATCCGCAGATTGACGAGATTGTCGAAGGCCTCGTCGCGCGCAAGAAATATATCTACCTCTGCACCAACGCGCTGCTGCTGAAAGAAAAGCTGCATCTGTTTAAGCCCAGCAAATATCTGAGTTTCTCGGTGCACGTCGACGGGCAGAAAGAGCATCACGATTTTTCCGTCTGCCGCGAAGGTGGATACGATATCGCCCTGGACGGGATCCGCGCGGCGATTGCGGCTGGCTTCCGCGTGACCACTAACACGACTCTGTTCGATGGCGCCGATCCCAACAGCGTACGGAAGTTCTTCGACGAGATGATGGAAGTCGGCGTCGAGAGCATGATGGTTTCGCCGGGCTACTCCTACGACAAAGCACCCGACCAGAAGCATTTCATGGGCCGCGCCCGCACCCGGCGGCTGTTCCGCGCCATGCTTTCGAATCGCAAGAAGTCCTGGCGCTTCAACCAGTCACCATTGTTTCTCGAATACCTGATGGGCAAGCGCCACTACAAGTGCACGCCCTGGGGCATGCCGACCTACAACGTTTTTGGATGGCAGAAGCCCTGTTACCTGCTCCAGGATGGCTATGCCGAGTCCTACAAAGAGCTGATGGAAACGACCGAGTGGACGAACTATGGCACCGAATCGGGCAATCCCCAGTGCGCGAACTGCATGGTGCATTGCGGCTACGAACCTTCATCGGTGGACGATACCTTCGGATCCTTGCGCGGATTCGCGGACACGGTAAAGGCGACTTCTCGCTCTACCCCGACAAGGACGCTCTGGCGGATCTGGAGCAGCGAAGTGCGGCCGGTGCATTCGTACAATCCGCTGGTGCAGATTGACGCTCCTGCACAAATTCGAGGCCCCACAGGCAGGTAAGAAAGCCGGGTATGAGCGGCCGCGAACACGGGCACGAGACTCCTCCGCATCACACCGCTCCGCCGGTAGCTCCTCCCGAGCCACCTTCCTCGGACGAACTTGAAGTTGTTCCCGGATTCGAGCGCGAAAACCTTCAGGGATGGATTCCGCAACTTGCCACCGAAACCGATATCCGGGCGGTCATCGAAAAGGCATTCGATTATCGCGGCGACGTGACTATCACCGCTAAGGATGGCCGAGGCAGATTATCGGATATCTGTTCGACCGCCGCGTTGGCGCGACGCTCGGCGATTCGGTTGTGCGGCTCATCGTTGCCAGTAAGCGCGAGCGCCCAGCGATTCCGTATTCCGAAATTGCGGCTATTGCCTTCACTGGACGCGACACCGCCGCCGGTAAAAGCTACGAGGCGTGGGTGAAGAAATACTGGGAAAAGCGCGCTGCCGGCGAGAAGAATATTTCGATTGAGCCGGAAGCGCTGGAGTAGGTGCCTTCCTTCTGCAAAGCGGTCCTACTGTTCGTAAGCCCCCATGTTGATCTGTCCGCTGCCGTTCACTCGCGGATTACCCGCAAAGTCTGTGTCTCCATAGATTGAGCTGCTGCTGCCACAGTAACCAACACTGCAGGTGAGGTCGGTGTTTCCGCCATTGATTGCCGGCGAATCGGACGCAAGGTCCAGGTTTGGAGTTTGCAGGCTGACGTAGTCAGGACTGGCGACGAAGGAGTTCTGGTCTTCGCCGGTGCTGCTCTGGTAGGCCGCGAAGCTGGCGAAGTTGGCTTTGCCGTTGTACCTTATCGAAGTTCCCTTCTGGTATCCCGCCCTCGAGTAATACAAGTTCTGACCTAGCGTCGGCGTGGATCCTTTCCGGAGGCCGAAAATCCACACGTTCTCTTTGCCTGCATAGACAATGTTGTTCTGAAAAATATTGGTAGCGCCGGCACGGTACTGAATCTGGAATTCGCCTCCGCCGTTTTTCGTATTGTTGTTATAGAGGCTGTTATTCACGATCACGACGTGGTCGCTGCTACCGCAGCCGCGATCTCCCTCGGTGCAATTGCCGTAGCCGCCGATCGATATGCCGACGGTGTAGCCGTCGTAGAAAACATTGTTCCGCACGGTGACGTAGCTGCCGTTCAGACCTCCATGTTCGGCGGCGATTTCGATGTTGAGGTCGCAGTTGTAGACCAGGTTTCGCTCGAAGACCACATACTGGCAGCCGTCGCAGTAGAGGCCATCCGCGTCGTAAGAATTACCTTCGCCAGGATTCTTGATTCCGCTGATGTTGTAGATGGTGTTGCCGCTCACTTCCCCGTAGGAGGCGCGGTCGTGGCCGGGAGGCCCGAGGCCCTCGCCACCGATTGCGTCAAATCCGATGTTGTCGTTGTCATGGATGACGTTGTTGGTGACAGTAAAGTGGGTCACGTTCCCGTCGACATTTACCGATTCGCTGCTTCCCGTCTTAAGATTGTGCACCTGGTTGCCGCTGATCGTAATTTGCTTGATGGGCTCCGCTTCGGTGCCATAGACCGCAATACCGTACGCATTGCCCGTTTTTTCGATCTTTGTCGTGATATCGTGCACGTCGTTGTTCAGTAACTGCACACCCGTTCCGGAGCCAGTCACCCAAATGCCGGCCGGGGCAACATCCGCCTTTGTGGTCGTATAGTTGCGGATTTCAAATCCTTCGATCGTGATGTAGCTCTGGCTCACGATGTTGATAAGACCCTGAATGTCAGTCGCACTGAGTCCCGTGCCGTCGATGATTGGAGATTGTCCCGGATAGTTGGCAAACGTGATGGGATTCGACGCCTTGCCCGAGGACGGGAAGTTGACTGATTCGTTGTACACGCCGGACTCGACATAAACTGTCGCTCCTGCCGTAACCGAATTTGCGGCGTGCTGGATCGTCAACCAGGGAGAAGTGATGCTGCCGGAGTTGCCGTCGCTCCCGCTCTTTGCGACGTAAAAGATACTTCCAGGCTGCCCGGATAGTGAGACGGGAAAAGTCAACGAGAACAGAAATAGTGCCGAGATCAAGCGTTTCACAGCGACCTCCGTGTCAGGTGCGGCCCATGTGGCTGAGGCGGCTTAAGTAAAGCGGGGCGAGGCAGCCGTCTTGAGCCCTCGACAACATAGGGATGTTTCGTTTTATTGTCAATAGTAATGATTTGTTTCGATTCAGTGCTTAGGACAGCAAAAAGATTTTGCCAATTACCGCCATGACGCGAAATAGGCGGGATTAATACTATGATTCGTAGATTCGTACAATAGCCTAATGCTCGTACTTGCCTCCGCCTCGCCCCGCCGCCAGGAATTGCTGCGTAACGCGCGAATTCTGTTTCAAACTCAGCCGGCAGATATCCCGGAGGAACAGCAACCAGGAGAATCCGCCAAAGCGTGTGCCGAACGGCTGGCTCGTGAGAAGGCGCTGGCGGTTGCGCGGCTGCATCCACAGGATGTTGTACTTGGAGCTGATACCGTTGTCGTGGTCGATGGGGTCAGCTTCTCGGCAAGCCCGCCGATGTCGTGGATGCTGCGCTTATGCTCCGCCTGCTTTCCGGACGCACACATTCGGTTATTACCGGCGTCTGTTTAGTGGCCGGTGGTCAGTGGTCGGTGGCCAGTGAAACAACGCTCGTTACGATGAGTGAAGTCACGGATCGAAGAGATTACAGATTATGTCGCCACCGGTGAGCCCATGGACAAGGCGGGAGCCTATGCGATTCAAGGCATCGCATCACGCTGGATTCCTCGGATCGAAGGGGATTACGGCAATGTGGTGGGATTGCCCGTGGCTTTGGTTTGGCGGATGCTTCAGAAAATCAACTCTCAGCGGTGAGCTCTCAGATCTCAGAAAACCGGCAAGACCTGAGCTCTTACTGAGAACTGAGAACCGGGAACTGAAAACTTATGTGGTCGGCGGCTTTGGTGTTTCTTTCGGCTTTTCTTCCGGGTCTTTCATGGACTGCTTGAAATTGCGGATACCTTCGCCTAACCCTTTGCCCAAGTCGGCGAACTTGCTCGGTCCGAAAAGCAACATTGCGATGCCGATAATTAACAGAATATGCAGCGGCTGGAACAGTCCCTCACCCATAGATCCTCCGGGGACACACTCTTTATGAGAGCAAACACTGACCCCAAATTGAATTCTAGGTCAGTTTAGACTCCCAGGTCAAAGGCGCCCGTGCGAGCCGTCACAAGGCTTTGTGATCTAGCCCCAAATCCTTGATTGATAATCACTTAGATCAGGCTGGTTCGATCACGCCCTTTCGATCAACCCGGCGATCAGGGCGGCGCGGCGCGGTAGCTCCGAAATCAGAATGTGTTCGTGGGGGGCGTGGGCTCCGTCGCCTACGCCGCCGAGGCCATCGAGGGTCGGGATGCCCAACCCCGCAGTGAAATTACCGTCGGAGCCGCCTCCCACCGCCGCCTCGCCTAGCTTCCATCCCAATTCGCGCGCAATGTCTCTTGCTTGCGCGTACAGGGCTGCTACTCCGGCGGTACGCTCCATCGGAGGGCGGTTGATGCCGCCGGTGACCGCAATCTTGCATCTGCGATCAACGGGACGCAGGCTGCGCATCTTCTTGTCGATTCCGGCCGCGTCTTTCATGCGCGCGATGCGAACGTCGATTTGAGCTGCCGCTTCGGCTGGAACCACATTCGTGCGCGATCCGCCGCTGACGATGCCGACGTTGACGGTCAAGCCCTTCTTAAGCTCGGTGAAGCTGGAGACTTTTTCAATCTGGCGAGCGAGTTCGCGGATCGCATTCACTCCCTTCTCAAAATCCAGGCCGGCGTGAGAAGCCTTGCCGGTGACTTTGACGACGTACTCCCCAACTCCTTTGCGCGCGGTCTTGACGGCGCCTTGTCGTCCGTAAGAAGGCTCGAGCACGAGAACCGCCGCCGCCTTTTTCGCCAGCGATTCGGTGATGGCGCGCGAAGAGTCGCTGCCGACCTCTTCGTCGGAAACGAGAAACACAGTGACGGGGCGTGGCAGTGCCGCCTGAGCGTCTTGGCCATGCCACTCCTGGAGAGCCGCGATGGCATGCAGCATAAGTGCGATTCCCGATTTCATGTCGAGAACGCCGGGTCCCGTCAACTTGTTGCCGGCGACGGTGCACGGCATAGTGGCGAGCGTCTCCAGTGGATACACGGTGTCGTAATGGCCGAGGAGCAGCACTGGCTTAGCGGATCTGCCGCCGAAATCGACTTGCAGATGATTCCCGAAATCCGCGGATTTATGGAAGTGGACTTCGCCGCCGAGTTGCGCGAACTTGTCGGCGATCGTCTCTGCGAGCCCATCTACGGCGGCTTTGTTGTCACTGGGAGACTCAATCTCGACGAATTGCCGAATGGTGGAAACGATCGCATCGCGGCGCTCGGTGAAATGAGCAAGACGGCGTTGCGCTTGGTTGCTCACATGCGTGGGTGCTTTTCTGGAGATTGAATTCACGATCGATTCATCCCTCGGGGTTGTTAATAAGCGCGAGCCATTGTTCAGGAGTAACCAGGCTTCGCGGGATGCGTGAGCGGAAGAGCTTATACGCGGTTCTTCGCAATCCTCGGGGTTGGGCATCATTCAGCACATAGGGAATAAGGCGAGCGCATCGCCGTCGCAGGGCAATACGCGATTCGCGGAATGCAGCACCGTCGTTCGGCCGGAACTGGCTCCAGGCGATCGAGTGTACGAAACCCGAGGGTCCGAAGCGATCCGAGCCTAGTACGTCGTCGACGAAAACGCGGATGGGGCCTTCAAAGGCATTCAGAGTGTCATGGAAGGCGATGACGGCGCCTTCGGTAAGATGCGGTGAAAAGAGGTCAAAATCTTCCTTGCAGCCTTTATACGAATGATCGCCATCGATCCAGAGAAGGCGGATCGGCCGGTCCCAATCTCTCGCAACATCGCGTGAATACGCACGGCGAACCTCAACATGGGAGTCGAGTCCGGCAGACGCGACGGAAGAGAGAAATTCATCGAAGGTAGCAGACTGTTGCGGGGCGTCGGGCCCCAAGTAGGAGAGCCCCTGATGGGGGTCGATGGCGACCACGGGGCCTAGTCCATACTTAGCTGCCATCGTGCCCAAAACCACAGTCGACTTACCCTTGAAACTGCCGATTTCAACGATTGCGCCACTAGCGGGAGTGCAGGCGGCGAGAGTGCCGAGGAAGCGAATTTCGTTCTCCGCCAGAAAACCGGGTATGCGCAGAGAAAGACGGGTTGCGTTCTCAATCGTGTCGTGAAGATTGTCTGGTAAACGGTTGGAGAGGTCCAATGGAAAATCCCTGCAGCCTTTTTTCAAGAACTACAGTAGCACAAAGACTTTCGATGAGAGCAGAGTGGAACCAGGGCTTGCTTTAGCTGTTAGCCCAGTTGGGATTGCACTTCGATCTGACTCAGACTTCGCATGGTGCGATCGAAGATCTCATCCGGCGTGCCCTTCGCTGGAATCGGGAGCAACACGCCGAGTTCCCTGTAAAAACGGATGAGTGGCGCGGTGCTTCGTTCGTAAGCTTCGAGGCGGACGGCAATGGCTTCGGGACGGTCGTCTTCACGCTGAAACAGCCGCCCTCCGCAACGGTCGCAAACGGCTTCAACCTTGGGCGGACGCTCGGTCAAGTGGAACACGGATTTGCATTTTTCGCAGGTTCGGCGTCCGCTGAGCCGCGAGACAATTTCATCGACTGACAACTCGTAGTTCACGACTCCGCTCAGCGAAATCTTCTTCTGCTCCATCAATCCTTTTAGCGACTCGGCTTGCGCGATCGTGCGCGGGAAACCATCCAGGATGAAGCCGCCGCAACCGACGATACAAGTGCTTCGTTCGCGCACCATGTCCCAGACAGTGGAGTCGGGCACGAGTTCGCCGCGGCGCATGTATTCGAATGCCGCCCGCATTGCCGGAGACTGATCGCATGCGCGCTGCTTGCTGGCAGCGCGAAACACGTCTCCAGTGGAAAGATGGCAAGCTCCAAGACGCTCCGTGAGGAGCTCGGCTTGTGTGCCTTTGCCAACGCCGGGCGCGCCGAGAAGGACCAGCCGCCAAGCACGGCCGCCTTTTGCCGGTACGGCTGAACATTGGGCCGGCGGGCCTTGCAGCCAGGCCGCACGATTGTTATTGGGAGCGCTCATTCTTTATGAATTTACGCGGGCAGGGGTCTCTTGCAGTGACGGATGTCACAGGTGACATAGGCAGTCCAACTCATTGAAACAGCTAGCTGGTTCCCCAGATTTCGCCAATTACGCGCTGAAAGTTTGCGCCCAGGACCTTTTCGATCACGGCTGCGGGCTGGCCGCGCTTGGCGAGTTCGGAGGCGATGACTTCCATGTGGTCGGGACCGTTGAGGTCAGGCACGTAAGGATAGCGATCTTCGCCGGGAGCTCCGATGCCCAGTTGTTTGCGGCGGGCAATATCTTTATCGAAGGCGGCTTTCTGCTCCGCGGTCAAGACTGTTTTCTCGATGGCGCCATCGGAGCCTATGCCAACGTGGTCGGCTCCACAGACGTTGATGGCGTGGACGATGTGGTCGAGTACGTGTTCACGCGTGGGTACGGTCGGCGACGCCACCACGTAAGGCATGAGATAAACGCCAAAATAGCCGCCACGATCGGCGAGCGACTTGAGGATTTCGTCCGGCTTGTTGCGAGGGTGGGCGTAGACGGCAGCGCAGCCGGCGTGGGAAATGAGAACGGGCTTCTTCGATTCAGCAATGCCTTCGGAAGTGGTGCGATATCCGCTGTGGCTCAGGTCGAGGGCGACGCCCCGGTCGTTCATTTTCTTAATCGCAGCGATGCCCGCTTTACTGAGGCCTGCGTTGCCGGGTTCGAGGCAGCCGTCGCCGAAGATGCTCCGATTGTTGTAGGTGATCTGCATGATGCGCACACCGAGGCGGCGGAATATGTCGATGCGTTCCGGGTCCTGCTCGAGAAATGATGTGTATTGAAACCCGAGCATGATACCGACCTTGCCTTCACGCTTAGCGCGAGCGATGTCGGAGTGGCGGCGGACGATGAGGAACATTTCGGGGTGCTGATCGATCAGCTCCTCGAATCCGGAGATGTTATCGACTGTGTCTTCAAAGTTGTTCTGGGACACGGTGCAGTTGACGGCGGTGATTCCAGATTGACGGACGGCGCCGAGGTCCTCGGCTTTCAGCGGCGGGGTTAGATCGATTGGGCTGCAGAGGGTGTCGATGACGACGGCGTTCTTGTAGAGCTCGGCGATGGAAGTTGGGATGCCCTCTGGCGGCTTACTGCCAGGGGAGTCGGGCGACTGGGCGAACAATCGCGGGGTCAGTAGCGATGCGGCGGAAAGTTTCAGAATGCCGAGATTAAAATCGCGACGCTGCATGCGGGAAGCTCCAATGAGAGTCGAAACGCAAGCTCAAGATACGTGTTCGTGAGGGTCCCAGTTCCGTGGAACGTTGACATACGAGCGATCGAGATCAGTGACTGACGCGCAGCCGAGGAGACGCAAGGTACGCTCTACGTCGGTACGCAGAATTTCGATGGCTCGATTTACGCCGGCTTCTCCGGCGGCGGCAAGGCCGTAGGCGTAAGCGCGTCCGCAGAGCACGGCGCGAGCGCCTAGACACAGGGCTTTAACGACGTCGGTGCCGCGGCGAATGCCGCCGTCCATGAGGATCTCGATCTGGCCATGAACCGCATTTACGACTTCCGGCAGAGCGCGCAGCGAAGCTTGTACACAATCCAGCTGACGTCCGCCGTGGTTGGAAACAGAAATTGCGGCGGCTCCTTCATCCACGGCGCGACGAGCGTCGTCGCCCGTAAGTACACCCTTGATCACGATGGGCCCAGGCCAAACCTTCCGAATCCATGTGAGGTCACTCCAGGTCACGGTCGACTCCGCGAGAGCGACGGCTACGTCGATCAACGGCATAGGACCTTTGCCGGGAACTACAACGTTGTGCAGCGGGGGAGTTCCGCCATTGAGCAGAAAGCTTGTAAGCCAGCCAGGGCGCGAGAGAATTTGCGGAAGGTAGGGAATTTTTTCAAAGGGGCCACCACTGACGAGTTCTTTCATCCCGTTGCGGTAGTCACGCTCGCGAATTCCGGAGACTGCGGTGTCGATGGTGACGACGAGCGCGGAAAAACCGGCAACACGAGCACGTTCAATAGCGGCTTCGGCGGCGCCACGACCACCCATCAGGTACAACTGATAGAAAACGGGTCCGCTCGATGCGGCCTTCACGTCTTCCAGCTTGTGTCCCGAGATCGTCGAGAGAATGTACGCGGTCCCGGCGTTTCCCGCAGCACGAGCCGCGCCCACTTCGCCGACGGGATGCATGAGGCGGCTGTATCCGACGGGAGCGAGCAGGAATGGGAGCGCCAGATCGAAGCCCAGTACGCGCGTGTGCAAGTTGCACTTCGGGAACGCGACCGCATGACGGGGACGGAAAGTGACATCGTCGTAGATGCGGCAATTTTCACGGAGCGTAACTTCGCCTTCGGCGCCGCCGTCAAGATAATCGAAAACAGCGCGAGGGAGGCGGCGCTTGGCGACGGCACGGAGGTCGGCGATGCAGACGACGCGAGGGGAGGCGACGGAGCGGGCGGTTTGAGTCATCGGAGTGAGCCAACGTCACAAAATAACGTCCCAAAATCAGGAAAATACTATCACCGATGGAATCAGAGAGTGAGCTTACTCGCTGCCTAGGGGTTCGGTTTCTTGGCGCTCGGTTTCGAGGCAGAGAACAGGGGCGCGCCCCATCCACCGATGGCGAGCAACGCTCCAAACAAAATGACGGCGTCGATGCTCGATCGCCCCTCGCGGACAAAGTAAACGTCCTTCAGATTGAGCCAGAGCGCAAACTCGTCGAGCGTCAGGGCCGCGCCTACTCCATAGAGCAGCGACATCAAGCGGCTGGCAAAAATCGATGACGAATCGCTGCCGTTGCCGAATTCGCACAGCCAGCCGTAGCCGACGCCCAGCAGAATCAGAATCCCGATCACGAGGTGGTGGATGTGCCGGTCGCCCATGATGATGTAGTGGAACGGCGGGATCTGATGGCGAATGCAAAAGACCATTCCTCGCACGATGGCAAAAGTCAGAAAGAAGCTAACCGAGGCCATGAATAATCTTCGACGAGGGCGATCCGCAATTCGATCGTGAACCAAAGAGCCAAGTTGCGTGCGATGAAGCAGCGCCAGCAGCACCGCAACCATTACCGCGAGAGTGAGAAAGAGAAATCCGGCATCGTGCATCATGCGTCATTAGACCTTGACGACCGCATAGGCTGCAAATAGCCATCGCTTTTCGACCATAAACGGAGAGATGCGTGAGCGAGGTCTGAGGCATAATAAGTTAACCAACCGGGGTTTCGAAAAGAGGGTCTTGCCACTTGCACAAGTCAAGAGTGTTGTTTTCACGACTTCGTTCTTTCTGCATTCTGCTGTCTTTCGCTGGCGCGATGTGGGCCGAGTCGGTTCCTCCTGAACTGGTCAATGGGCTTAAATGGCGCTTAATCGGTCCGTTTCGCGGCGGGCGGGCTGTTGCCGTCGCCGGCGTCGCGGGTGACTCCACGACCTTTTATTTTGGCGCGGTGAACGGAGGAATCTGGAAGACGACTGACGCTGGAGTTGTGTGGAATCCAATCTTCGACAGCCAACCCGTGGCCTCGGTCGGAGCGTTGGCTGTGGCTCCGTCCGATCCGAAGACGATCTACGCCGGAACCGGAGAAACGGATATTCGTGAAGACCTCTCTACCGGTAACGGTGTCTACAAGTCGACTGACGGCGGTGGGACCTGGAGACACATCGGTCTCGACGAGACGCGGCAGATCGGTCGGATACTGGTCGACCCGCGAGACCCGAATGTGGTTTACGTTGGTGCTCTCGGACACGCTTACGCGCCGAACGAAGAGCGCGGCGTGTACAAGTCCGTTGACGGCGGAGCGCACTGGGCGCGCGTTCTCGATCTGGGCAGGGAGATTGGCATTTCTGATCTCGCGATGGCATCGGGCGCACCGCAGTTATTGTTCGCGGGTGCATGGCATGTGCAGCGACCGCCGTGGAGTTCCTATGCTCCTACGGACCTGCCGGGCAGCGGCCTCTACCGTTCTCAAGACGCTGGCAAGACATGGTCGCGCCTCGAAGCAAACGGTTTGCCTGCCGGCGATTGGGGACGTGTCGGTGTAGATGTGTCGTCCGATGGCAAGCGCGTGTATGTGCTGATTGAAGTGAAGAAAGAGACGAAGCAGTCGGGGCTCTATCGTTCGGAGGATGGCGGGAACACCTGGGTGCTCGCGAATGCTGATCCAAGGCTGACGAGCCGGGCGTGGTACTTCAATCGCCTCACGATTGATCCGCATAATCCGGATGTGGTCTATATGCCGAACGTCGCCCTTTACCGTTCAGAGGATGGCGGCAAGACTATTTCGGTCGTTCGCGGAGCGCCAGGTGGAGACGACTACCACGAGATTTGGATTGATCCAACAAATTCGGCCAGCATGGTGCTCGGCACCGACCAGGGGACGACGATCAGTCTTAACCGCGGGCAGACCTGGAGCAGTTGGTACAACCAGCCAACAGCACAGCTTTATCACGTGGCGACCGATAACCAGTTCCCCTATGCGGTCTACGGTGCACAGCAGGACAGCGGGGCAGCCGGAGTCGTCAGCAGAACCGACCATGCCCGAATTACCCCGCGCGACTGGTTTACATCCGGACCGAGTGAGAGCGGGTACCTGGTGCCTGATCCGAAGAACCCAGATGTTATTTATCTGAGTGGGACATACGGGCCGATTTCGCGCTTCAACAAGCGCACCGGCCTGAGTCAGGACATTACGCCCTGGCCCGCGTTCGCATGGAGCTCTGAGATCTTCGAGCGCAAGTATCGTGATCCTTGGACTCCCGCGCTGGTTTTTTCACCGGCGGACTCGACAACACTTTATCTCGGCACGCAGTACGTGATGAAAACGAACGATGGCGGTCTGCATTGGGAAGTGATCAGCCCGGATCTCACGGGTGCGGCGTCGGAGACCGCGAGCAAGAAAATGCAAGCCGCGCCGAGTTTCGAGAGTGCGAAACTCGCTGGCTACGGAGTGGTGTTCTCGATTGCGCCGTCTGCACTCGACCACGATCTGATTTGGGCAGGGACTGACACCGGGTTGATTCACGTGACTCGTGACGGAGGAAAGAACTGGAAGGACGTTACACCGCCTGGTCTGAGCTCCTGGAGCAAGGTTTCGCTGATCGAAGCATCCCATTTTGATCCGGCAGCTGCTTATATTGCGGTTGATCGCGGACGTCTCGATGACCGCGCGCCCTACATTTACCGCACCCGCGACTATGGAGCGACGTGGCAGCTGGTGACCAGCGGAATTGCCGCGCCGGCATTTCTGCGTGCGGTTCGCGAGGATCCACAGATCAAAGGGCTGCTCTTCGCCGGAACCGAATTCGGAGTCTATGTTTCGTTCGACGATGGAGATCATTGGCAGTCTCTACAGTTGAATCTTCCAGTCACGGGAGTTCGCGACCTGGCGATTCACGGCGACGATTTGATCGCGGCGACTTTCGGGCGTTCCTTCTGGATTCTCGACGACATCACGCCGCTGCGCCAAGTGCAGCAGGCGAAAGCAGCGAAGGGGCCGTGGCTTTACGCTCCGGCTACTGCGATTCGCGTGGACAACGATACTTTCGCGGGCACGCCGATCCCGCCGGAAGAACCAACCGCCGCGAACCCTCCGAGTGGTGCGGTGATCGACTATTTCTTACCGTCGGCTGTGAAAACTGTGCGCCTTGAAGTGCTCGACGCGGAGCAGAATCTGGTACGAGCGTTTTCTTCGGAAGATCATTCCCTGGAAGAGCAGAACGGCGCGAAGTATTTGCCGGTGGCCGAGCGCTGGTTCACGAAGCTTGAAGTTCCGGCAAAGACTGCCGGGATGCACCGTTTTGTATGGAATCTGACCTGGGGCAGTTCGGGCGGCCCGGATGCGGATGAGGATTCGGGAATCCAGCAACCCCGCCGGACCAAAGGCCATACCGGGAACTTATAAGGTGCGCCTGACGGTTGACGGGAAAGCACAAGAGCAGCCTCTGAAAATCGTCATGGATCCGCGTTCGCCCGCAACCGCGGAAGCCCTTGCGCAGCAGTTACAGTTAGGCAGGAAGATCTTTGGAGAGATCATCACGGCGCGCCGCGCCCAGGCCGAGATCGCCTCGGTGCAGAAACAGCTGAGGGAAGTTCGGAAGCAGCCGGCAGCGCAGAGTTCGTCGCTGGCGCCGGCGCTCGATGAGGCACTTGCAGGAATCGAAAGAATTCTGACGAACAAGGGCGGGGCGGATGCGCACCCCGGTCTGCAGGATGCTTATACGGCTCTGACGTCCGCCTTACGGGTTGTCGATAGTGGAGACCGTGCTGTGCCTTCGCAGGCGGTTGCAGTCTTTAACGAGTCAAGCCAGCAGGTGAAGGCGCGCATCGCGGAGTGGGAACAGTTCAAGCAGACAAACCTGGCGCCGCTCAATCAAAAAATGCGGGACTCCAACATTGCGCCGATCAAGATTGCAGACATTGAACAGCAGGCCGAAGCCGAAGGGACGCGCCAAAACTGAGGGATCGACGAGAGGATGCAGTTTTGCTCCTACCCTTCTCCCCATGGAACTGCTGCGGCTCCCCTTGCGTTCGTTGCCAGGATCGCGATTGACAACACACGGTGCCTTTGCCATAGTGTCAAAGCGGTTAGAAGTGGGCCCAGGAATCCTCTTTGCGGCCACCATGAACGCCGGACTGCAAAGCCTGCGGAGATGCTATGAACGAAAAGGATTATCTAGTCCATTCACGGAATTTGCCGCCGGATCAGAGCGGCGAGCTTCTTCATCTCCCGCGTACTGAGGCTGAATGGGAATGGATGAGCTTCTTCGTCCGCCGCCTGCAACCAGGCGACGTTTTCCGATCCAGAACAGAGCATGAAGAGGCCGCATTCGTGCTGCTGGGTGGTAACTGCCAGGTCGATTGGGGACGAGGTCCGCAGGCCATCGGCAAGCGCCGGGATGTCTTCGATGGTCTCCCCTATGTCGTCTATCTTCCGGCTGGGCATGAGGTTACGTTCACCGCGGAAACGGCGTGTGAAATTGCCGAATGCAGGGTGCCGTCTCAGGCCAGGCTGGAACCTCGCCTGATCACTCCGTCCGACGTGGTCAGTGGCTTGCGTGGTGGTGGCAACGCGTCGCGCCAGATTGTGGACATCATGCCGCCCGCCTTTCCTGCCGACAAACTCATGGTCGTCGAGGTATACACGCCGGGTGGAAACTGGTCGAGTTATCCGCCGCACAAGCATGACGTGCATAATCCGCCGGGTGAAGTCGACTTGGACGAAATCTACTACTACCGGATTCGCCGGCCCGAGGGTTTCGCGTTACAGCATCTCTACCCGGCCAGCGGCGCTGCGGCGCAAACGGTGCAAGCCCGCGATGGCGACGCAGTGCTGGTACGGAACGGCTTTCACCCGGTAGTCGCGGGGCCGGGATATGACGTGTACTACTTGAACTTTCTTGCCGGGTCCGCACGCGCGCTGGCTGTAACCGAAGATGCGGATCATGTCTGGCTGCGCTCTACCTGGAAGGAAACCGACTCCCGGCTGCCGTTAGTGAAATGAAGAACGCTGGCGAACGCCAGAGTCATCAGCTAATCGCTTAGATTGAAGCCCATCGTTACTTGAACGCACTTGAACACCGGCCATACGAGTCAAATTTCAAGGGCATGCCCTTGTGGAGCTTAGTTTCATGACCGCCCGCCTGACCGTCGCGCAAGCCATCGTGGCCTTCCTCAAGAACCAATACTCGGAACGGGATGGCATACACCACCGCCTGTTTGAAGGATGCCTGGGAATCTTCGGGCACGGAAACGTTGCTGGGTTGGGCCAAGCCCTGGAACAGGACCCCGGATTGCCGTACTACCTGTTCCGCAACGAACAGGCCATGGTTCATACTGCCGCAGCATTTGCTAAAGCCAGCAACCGGTTGCGCTGCCTGGTATGCACCACTTCGATCGGGCCGGGCGCGACCAATATGGTCACTGGCGCCGCGGTTGCCACCGTGAACCGCTTGCCCGTATTGCTGCTCCCCGGGGATATCTTCGCGCGGCGCAATGTGGCGCCGGTCCTGCAGCAACTGGAATCCGCGGCAACCCAGGATATTTCCGTGAACGACTGTTTCAAGCCGGTTTCAAAGTACTGGGATCGCATTGAACGGCCGGAACAGATTCTGACTTCTCTGCCGGCGGCGATGCGCGTGCTGACTTCGCCTGCGGAAACCGGCGCGGTTGTGATTTCACTTCCCCAGGATGTCCAGGCAGAAGCTTTCGACTTTCCGACCGAATTCTTCGAGAAGCGCATTTGGACGATTCCGCGCTCGCGGTGCGATAGTGCCCTGCTGGCCCAGGCGACGCAGTGGATCAAAGCGTCGCGCAAACCGCTGCTTATTGCCGGAGGCGGCGTCCTTTATTCGGAAGCATCGGAAGCTCTCGCCGCCTTCGCCGCGCAGACTGGGATTCCCGTCGCTGAAACGCAGGCCGGCAAAGGATCTCTTGCGTACGATCACCCGCAGGCCTTGGGCGCGATGGGTGTGACCGGAACGCCGGGCGCTAACATCCTGGCGCGCGAGGCCGACTTGATCATCGGGGTCGGCACCCGCTACGCAGACTTTACTAGCGCTTCGCAAACCGCGTTTCAGAACTCCTCCGTCCGATTCGTCAATATCAACGTAAGTGAGTTCGATGCCGGCAAACAATGGGCCCTGCCGCTTACCGGCGATGCGCGGGTGACGCTCCAGGAACTTGCTAGCGCGCTGGAGGGATTTCATGTCGAGTCCTCGTATGCGGAGCGGACCAAGACGTTTCGGAGAGATTGGGAACTTGAGGTTGATCGCATTTACCAGTTGAAGTGGGGCCCGCCCATCAGCCAGGGAGAAGTTATCGGTGTGGTCAACGAAGTCTCCGGCCCGCGCGATGTCGTCGTCTGTGCCGCGGGAAGCCTGCCCGGCGACCTTCACAAATTGTGGCGGACGCGCGATCCCAAGGGATATCACCTGGAGTATGGATACTCCTGCATGGGTTATGAAATCAGCGGCGGACTGGGCGTGAAGATGGCAGCGCCGGATCGCGAAGTGTTCGTCATGGTGGGCGACGGTTCTTACCTCATGATGGCGCAGGAGATCGTGACCTCGCTACAGGAAGGCGTCAAACTGAATATTGTTGTGCTCGATAACCACGGCTTCTCAAGTATCGGCGGACTCACCCGGGCATGTGGGAATAAGGGCATGGGTACGGAGTATCGCTACCGCCACAACGGGAGACTCGAGGGTGAGCGGATCGAAGTGGATTTCGTGGCCAATGCTCGCAGCCTGGGAGCGAGCGCTGTGCGCGCCCTTTCACGCGAGGATTTTCGCAAGGCTCTCCTTGAGGCAAAGAAAAGCCCAACGACGTCCGTGGTCGTCATCGAGACGGACTATTCAAAGCGCGTCCCGGGATACGAATCCTGGTGGGATGTTCCGATCGCAGAGGTTTCCGAAGTGGACTCTGTGAAACAAGCGCGCGCCAAATACGTGGAAGCAAGAAAGAAGCAGCGGGTGTTCTAGCAGAACGATTGAGAGGAGCACGATTGGAGTCCATCGCCGGGGGAACGACGCCTGCGCCGCGCTTAAAGAGGGTCCTCGGCCTATGGGATCTGATTTATTACGGCATCATCCTGATCTCGCCGATCGCCGCTGTGCCCATGTTTGGCGAAGCCCAGATTCTTTCGCACGGGCACGCCGTTACAACGCTCCTCGCTTCCATGGTCGCAATGATGGCGACTGCCGTCAGTTTTGGACGCATGGCCACGGTGTATCCCTCGGCCGGTTCGGTCTACACGTACGTGAGCCGGGGCTTCAATCCAATGATCGGCTTTGTTCTTGGATGGGCTATGTTCCTCGAGTATCTTTTTCAGCCGATCCAGAACAGCCTGTACGCGGCGTTGACGGTCCAGCGGTTGCTCCCGCATGTTCCCTTTGCCCTGCTGTCGGCAATGGCGGTCGGCTTCATGACCCTGCTTTGCTGGCTCGGAATCCGAACAACCGCCCGCACCAATCAGATTCTCTTGGCCTTCATGTCACTGGTGATGGCTTTATTTTTGTTTGAAGCGTTCCGCTACATTTGGATTCATCAGCACTGGCACGGTTTGGTAGCTCTGCAACCGTTGTACGACTCGCGGACTTTTAGCGTGCGGGCGATTGCCGCTGGCACGGCCCTCGCTGCCAACACCTACATTGGCTTCGATGGAGTCAGCATTCTGGCGGAAGAAGTTCACAACCCGCGCCGCAACGTTCTGCTCGCAAGCGTTCTAGTGTGCCTGTTCACGGGCCTGTTCGCCGGGTTGCAGGTTTATCTCGCGCAAAGGGTGTGGCCTGACTATCGCACTCTCACCAACCCTGAAACGGCGTTTATGGATGTGGCGCAGGTGGTCGGTGGTTATCATCTCTTTGCGGCCTTTGGCGCAGTGCTCCTCATTTCTAGTCTGGCGTGCGGGCTCGCGGGCCAACTGGGCGCGGTGCGTTTGCTCTATGGCATGGGCCGCGACAACCTTCTTCCGCGCAGGTTGTTTGGTTATCTCGACCCCAAGCGCGGCAACCCCATATACAATGTCGCGATTGTTGGCATAGTTGCCTATCTGTGCACGTTGACGTTGGCGTGGGAGAGGGCAGTTGAGGTCCTCAACTTCGGAGCGCTGATGGCATTCATGGCAGTGAACGTGGCCGCCCTGAAACATTTTGGATTCACGCGGCAACCGAACCACGCGGTGAACGTCTTCCTCGACGTTGTATCACCAGCACTCGGGTTCCTGTTCTGCCTCGTAATTTTCCTGGGCCTGCAATCCTCAACGCTTGTTATCGGGGCGATCTGGCTGGCAGTCGGCGGAATCTATGTCTTCATCAAAACGCGTGGCCCCAGCGCAGCACCAGTAGAAATCGACTTCAGCGAGTCTTGATCGGCGGGAGCAGCCCCGACTCAATCGGTCTGGACGGCCGGAAGGACGGTGCCACTTTGTGTTTTCCCGACATGGATGGCAAAGCCGCACGACTCGCGAATTCGCAATTCGGGCTGCAATTTGCGCACTCCTGGCTTGGTGCGATCTCCCGAGATCCGTGCAATGAGCAGTTCGGCGGCCTCGCTACCCAGTTGGTGTTTGGGCAATTCCACCGTCGTCAACCGCGGGCGGAAGACGCCGAGCCATGGATAGTCGTCGAAACTGACCAACCCGAAGTCCTCCGGACATTCAAGGCCCATTTCTTCGGCCGCTTTCAACAAGCCGACCGTCATCAGGTGATTCGCGACATAAACTCCATCGGGACGGTGCGAGAGCAACGCGTGCCCGGCGCGGAAATCCTGATTCGATTCGATAATCTCCCTCGACCACCAGTTCCTGCTCGAAGGGCAGGCCCTGCGCTTTGAGCGCGTCATGAAATCCCTGCGATCGCGCCAGCGCGTTGCTGACCTTGAGCGGCCCGCTGATCAGCCCGATGCGCCGGCGTCCAGAGCGCGCCAAATGACACACCGCGTCATAGGCGCCTTGATAATCGTCGGTGATGACGGCGTCCTTCGTAAGTTTGGGATACGTACGCATGACAAGAACGAAGGGGATGCCGACTTCTTTGATCATCTGCCGCAGCGACGGACGAAAGTCTTCGGCCGCCTTGGTCAGCAGGATTCCATCCACCCGCTTTGACAAGAGCAACTCGATGGCTTGCTCTTCTTGATCGAGGCTATCGTCGCTGTTGCAAAGCAACAGATTGTAACCATGCTTTCTGGCGGCATCTTCGGCGCCGCGAACCACCATAGGGAAGAACGGGTTCGCGATATCCGGAACGATCATGCCGATCGTGTGCGTGCGACTGGCGGCGAGGCTACGGGCAACTAGGTTGGGCCGGTAATTCAGCTTCCGGATTGCCGCCTCGACGCGCTCCCGCAGCTTCTTGCCGACGTGGCTCTTGTTGTTTACGACGGCAGAAACTGTGAAAACCGACACTTCGGACTCGCGCGCAACATCATAGATGCTGGCGGACTTTGCTTTCTGTTTCGGCGCATCCTGGCGACGAGTCATAACGTAAGTCTGTTTCTTCGATGGCGTCTACGAGCGCACAACATCGCTCATCGACACACTACCGCTCGTATCTCACGGCGACGGTGTTCTGGCTTCGCGCAGACTCATAAATTGCGCGAACAATCTCCAGATCTCGTTGTCCCTGCAACCCATCCGCTTCCAGCTTGCCGCGGTTCTGGATCGCCGCAGCAAAGGCGTCCAGTTCCGGCGCAAATTCATCAATCACCTTGAACCGGCGCTCGATCGGCCGTCCATTGATCTTCCCGATGAGCCTCCGCTCGTCTTCAAACTGAAACGCAGGAGTTAGAATCACCGAACCTTTGGTCCCCTGGACAGTCAGAAATGAAGACATCGCCGAACCATACGTCGTACTCGCCTGCACGACGAGCCCACTCGCAAAGTTCATGCGGAAGGCAATCCCTTCTTCGACTTCGCGGAAGCGTGATGTATCGTGGCGCCACGATTGAGCGGAAACCTCCACCGGATCCTCATCCACCAGCCATCGGGTGGTGTTGACGCAGTACACTCCCAGATCCATCAGCGGTCCGCCTCCGGCCAGAGCAGCATCGCGCAGCCACGCGGGCGAAGTTGACGTCCCGTTCAGTTCGCTGAATGCGGTATGGATAATATCGATGCGCCCGAGATCTCCGCTGCGAATCAGCTTCTTCAAATAGAGCGTGCTCGGTTCGAAATACTTCCGGTAAGCAGTCATCAGCAGCACATTGTGCTGGCGACACGCCGCGATCATGCGGGCTGCCTGCTCAACTGTAGCAGCCAGCGGCTTTTCACAAAGAACATGCTTTCCAGCGGCTGCGGCCTGCAAGGCAGGCGCTTCATGCTCGCCCTGTGGAGTCGCGATGTAAACCGCCGAAATGCCCGGATCCGAAAGGCAGTTTGCATACTCGTCGTTGCTGTAGGCGGCTTTTGCACCAAATTTTCGCGCGAGACGGATCGCTTTCTTCTTGTCGCGGCTCACCACCGCGTCCACTCGCGCCCGTTTGCTGTTTGAGAATGCCGGCAATACGGCGGACTGAGCAATGTTACCCAACCCGACAACCGCAAAGCCGATTCTCTGTTTCCCCGCCATCGTCAGCTCTCTCGATCCGCGCGGCTCAGTCGCTGATTGCGAATCGCCTTGTGATCCAGGTTGCGCAGTTCTTCCACATTTTCGAGCACCTTGTGAATCGCATCCGCGATCGCGTCCACATCCTTCTCGCTGCCCAGGAACATCTGGTGCATGAACCACACGCCTTCGTGATACCCCGCTTTTTCCGCCTCCGGACAAGAATACATACGCCGGAGATCAAGCGGTTTCTCGCGTCCCCAACTCAGCGCGGGGAAGTCCGTTGGGTTCACTGGAAACAATGAGCTTTTGTAGACCGGCTCGTAGAACAGACCGTCGCACGGGATTCCTTCCAGCTGCAGCGCGCCCACGAACGCAGCGCGAGGAATGTCTTTCACCTGCGATGCGAAATACTTGAGCACGTATCCATAAGGCGCAAGACGTGTGATTCGTGGATCGGCCTTCAACAATCCAATCCCGGGCGTATTTTTCAGCCGCGATTCCAGGTGCGCCATGTTCTTTTCCCGCACCTTCGCCTGCTCGGGCAGGCGATCCAGTTGCGGCCCCAGCACCGCCGCCTGGAATTCGCCGAGCCGGTAGTTGAAGCCGACAATGCGATGGTGAAACTGATCCGTGAGGCTGGCCCGCCCGGCGTTGATGTAACTCTGCACCTTCTCCATGTATTCGAGATTATTAGTGATCACCAATCCGCCTTCGCCGCAGGTGATCAACTTGCTCGACTGAAAGCTGAAGGCTCCCAGATCTCCCATGGAGCCCGCACCTTTGCCTTTCCACATTCCTCCGTGGGCATGGGCACAATCCTCGATCACCTTCAGATTGTGCTTGGCGGCGATCCGCAAGATTTCATCCATATCGGCGAACCGCATGCCGAGATGCACGGGCAGAATCGCTTTCGTCTTCGGAGTAATCGCCTTCTCGATCAGCTTGGCATCCAGGCAATACGTATCCGGATCGATGTCGACGAAGACTGGAATTGCGTTCAGCAGCAACACCGGGCCGACCGTTCCTTCCCAGGTGTAGGCCGGGGCAATGACTTCATCTCCCGGCTGGATGCCGATCGCCTTGAGCGCCGCTTGGATGGCAACCGTTCCCGTATTCACGCACTGTGCGTATTTCGCTGTGTGAACTTCCGCAAACTTATTCGCAAAAGCGGTTGCATGCTTGCCGGGAAACGGCTGTCCACCCCATTTGGAACTCGTCAGCACGTCCTCCAACGCGGACATTTCTTCTTTGGCCCCGAACGGCCACTGCGTGAAGGGTGTTTTTCGTAAAGGCTCACCGCCCGTAATCGCCAGTTTTCCCACGTGCTTAAGTCCTCCTATCGGTTGTTGCTCAAACAAGTCAGGCTTTGTCTGGATTCGGAATCAGAATGTCTCGCACCAGTGCGTCTAAATCGTGACAAGCCGCAATGAATTGGCGCAGTGTGCGGCGAGTCGGGCCGAACGAATCGAAGTCTTCGATTGCTATGCCACCTTCGGTGTTGGCACGGCGGAAATCCGCGAATTTGTGGTCGAGTGCCGCGACCACCTTCGGGTCAACGGGATCGTCGATGCGGTTGCGCACTTCGATGTCGCTGGCGTTGAACCGCACCTGCCATGAATACGGAGGCGAGATGACCACATCCCCCCCGATCAGTTCGCTCCAATGCATGTGATTTCGAAAGGCGGCGGATAGCAATCGAATCCGGTATCCACGCTCCCGAAACAGCTGGTAGGTCTTCTTGAACACAGCAACTCCGGCCCATTCCAGATATCCCGGGTCAATCGCAATGTTCTCTCTTTCAACCAATACTTTCAGCCAGTCGTCGAGGCGCCCCACCATGATGGTGCACACCGGACCCATGCTGGATACATCTTTCCCCTCACTCTCCCGGCGCTTCAACCCGCGTTCGACCGCTTCCGCCACGGCAACACACTGCGGCAGCGAAAAGCAGACCGTCGCATTAATGCTGACCCCGTGATACGTTGCTTCCTCGATCGCGGGAATTCCGGAGCGCGTGACCGGAATCTTCACGATCATGTTGGGAGCGAGCCCACTGAACTCGATTGCCTGTTCAACCATCGCCTTCGAGTCGCGAAACAGCCGCGGATCAGTCTGAATCGACAGTCTTCCGTTTTTTCCTGCCTGTGCGTCGAAGATCGGCCGCAGAAGCGCCGCTGCCTTGACCGAAATCTCGCGCACAACCTGCCAGGCGATCTCGTCTTCTGTTGCGGTTGGACGCTCTTCGATGAGTGCCCGAATCCGGTCTTTCCACTGGGCCATTTCCTTCTGCAGGACACCCAAAACAATCACAGGATTGCAGGTGGCCCCGCTGGCGCCGTGCTCGATTGAATAGCTCAACTCTTGCAGGGACGCGGAGTCGTTCCACAGGCACGTCGGCGTAGTCTGCGTCATCTCATGCAACGGGCTCTTATAGGCAACCGCGCTGGTGCGACTCATGCTTTCCTCCCGCGCTCACTCACCTTACTGGGCACGGCTTTCCCTGAACATGCGATGTCTCCGCCGCAACCGCGATCTCAAGGGCTTTGAGCCCATCTTCGCCAGTTACTCTTGCCGGAAGATCATGCAGCATGTTGTGAACGAAATCGCGCACCTCGGCGACATAAGCGTCGGCAAACCGCGACAAAAAATGATCGGCGAGAATTTGCATTCCGCCGCCGGCACTCAGAAAAACCGCAGGTGTTTTTTCGAGACTGCCGACGAAGATCGATCCTTTGGAGCCCACGATTTCCGTGCGCACGTCATATGCGTAGATAGCCTGGACATACGATTCCACGTTGCCGATAGCGCCGCGCCGATACTTCAGATTCACCACGCTGGCCACGACGTCTCCGTATTGAGCGACCTCTGGACGAATGGCGACTGTGGTGTAGGAGTGAACCTCGGAGACTTCATCTCGCATGAGCCAGCGCGCCAGGTCAAAGTCATGGATGGTGCTGTTGTAGAACAACATGCCGTTTATGTTGGATTGATACGCAGCAATCGGTGGGACATCCTTGTCCCGTCCCACGGATTTGAAAATGACTGGTTCGCCGATCTCACCCGCTTCGATCCGGCTCATGGCAGCCAAGTACGGCGGGTCATATCGGCGCATAAACCCGATCTGCAAGCGAACCTTTGCCTTCGCAACCGCTTTGAGCGCTGCCTGCGCATCCGCCAGATTGACGGCGATTGGCTTCTCGCAAAGTATGTCCTTGCCGGCGGCGGCGGCCATTTCGATGGCCTTGGCGTGGAACTTGTCGGGAGTCGCGATCACAACCGCGTCGATTTCTTTACAACCGAGCATTGCTTCGAGGCTGGGAAACGAGTTGTCAATTTCGAGTTCGGCGGCAGCCTGCCGGGCCCGTTCTGCGGCGACGTCTGCCACAGCGACCAAGCGCGCTTCTGGCACGAGGCGGCGAATGTTCTCCGCATGCCGCCTTCCCATCTCACCGACTCCCAGTACGCCGACCCCCAGCTTAGCCACTCCTGAACCTCCGCTAGAATCTTACCGCTTTGACGCCTTCCGCAAGCAATCGTGGTCAGTCAATTTCAACCGGGAAAATTGTACCAATAAACCGCTCTGCCAACAAACAAAACATTGCGAATGCCGTATTAAAACTGCTATGAACTTGGCCCGGTTCGTCGCGCGCAAGCACTTCGCAAACCGAATACTTACCCGAAGCATAGTATGTTAGCGCTGCCAATGAACCAAAGCGGATGCCACTGCACTCTAATCGCTTAGATCACATCGTACTCGCTTTGACAAATGGCCATTCTCCGCTTTCTCCACGCCAAAGTGAAGTAGGCGATGAAGCCCAGCCCGACCGTCCCGAATGCATAGGCCATATACTGCCAGCCGCCCGGTTGCAGCGCCGGGGTCACGAAAACGCCCAGCCACCCCACCATGGCGAACAGCGCTGGAAGCGGGTAAAGCCACATCCGGAAGGGACGTGGCGCTTCGGGATGATAGCGCCGGTAGATCAGCAGGCCGATAATCTGCGCCACGAACATCGAGAGGATGCGGGCCAGCATTAGCGCGGTAATAATCTGCACCAGGTCGAAGAAGCATGCCGCGATTACCAGGCAGCCCACTAGCAGCAGTGACCGGTGCGGAAAGCGCTTCACCGGATGCAGTTCGCCAAACCAACGGAAAAATGCGCCGTCGAGCGCCGCCGCGTAGGGAATTCGCGAGTAGCCGAGCATCATGGCATAGGTCGCGGCGAACGCAGTCAGTTCGACCATCACGGTCATCAACGCGGACGCCGCATGGCCGCCAACTCTTTCCATGTAGACCGAACCGATCGCGTTGAACGCCTGTGACCCCGGCTTGATCATTTCCCGCCACGGCACCACTCCGGTGAAGCTCAGCGAGATCAGGAAATCGATGACCATGACGATCAGGATCGAAATGATCACTCCCCATGGGACGACCCGTTCCGGCTCCTTAACCTCGTCGCCCAGATAGCAGATCTGGTAGTAGCCCAGAAAATTGAACATCACCAGCATCGTTCCGTTTCCGAGGCCAAGCATGAAGGGCAACCCCAGATTCCAGGCTCCGGGCGGAAAGTCCAAGAGCAGGCTGGCATGCATGTGAGTCAGTCCGGTCACAATGACCCAGGCCGCCGTCACCAGCATGCCGACCCAAAGCACGAGCATGAGCCGGGCAATGTCCTGGATCTTGCGGTACAGCGCTAGCATGGCAATCGCCGTGATGCTCGCGGCCAGCAGCTTGATTCCCCAGCGATAGGCGAGCAGTTTCGGCCAAAGGAACCCCGTGTACTCGGCCATACCGATGCTGCTGGTAGCAATCTCCAGCGTGCCGCTGAACAGAAATTGCCAGACGAAAATCCACGCCATCATGTGGCCCCAGCGATCTCGGCCCAGGCATTCCCGCAAAAAAATGTAGGAACCACCGGAAGCGGGGATTGAGGCGCCCAACTCGGCGAACACTAAGCCGTCGGCAATCGCCAGTGCCGCACCCACGCCCCAAGCGATCAGCGACTGCGGTCCGCCCAGGGTTGCGAGAATGGCCGGCACCGTGATGAACGGCCCCGTCCCCACCATGTTCGACATGTTGATGGAGAGAGCATTCAACATGCCCAACCGCCGGGGCAACCGATGTTCGAGCCCCGCTTGCGGCGGGAAGTCGCGTTCAGCGCTCAATCGGGACCATCCAGTCAGCCGGCGTAAGACACGGCATCGTGCGGTTCGTCAGCTCTCTTGTCGTCACCGGGTCGTGGCCGCCGTAAGGTCGCGAACTACGCCATGCAGATATCGCAAACTTGCGGCTACGCTCTCGGCCGGAGGAACCACCGTCGCACCAAATTTCACGTCCTGCTCGATCACCATCCATCCCGAATAGCCATTCTTATCGAGAAGACGGAACAGTCCCGGGAAGTCAATCGAGCCCTGCCCGATGATCGTGAATGCTTTCTCTTCGATCGCCTGCTCGAAGTTCAGCTTCTTCCGCCGGGCTTCTGCGAGGATCTTGTTGTCAACGTCCTTAATATGGAGGAACCGGAGTACACTCGCGAATTTCGCCGCTTCGGTCACCGTGTCACCACCGCCGTATTCACAGTGGCCAGTGTCGAGGCACAAGCCGATCCCGGTGTGTGAAGTTACGTCGAAGAAGCGTTCGCACTCCTCAGGTGTTTCTACGTACGTAGCAACGTGAGGGTGGAACACGAGATCCAGGCCAAATTCCGCCGATACCTTGGCGGCCTCTTCGACTACCTTCGCGACATTCTTCCATTGTTCGGCAGTGAGGCCGGCGCTGCCATCTTTCGGAACTCGACCCGAGATGCTGTTGCGTGCATCCGACTGCGCGTCAGCCAATACCAGAAAGGGAGCCTTCAGTGTGGCCAGCAAATCACCTACTTTGCGAATATGCTCGACGGCAATTCCCGCAGAGGCCGGGTCGCTCAACACGACCGGCACAAACGAGCCGAGGAGCGTGAGTTTCCGTTTGTCGAGCTGTGGTTTCAGCACGGCCGGGTCGGTCGGAAAGAACCCGTAGGGACCGAGTTCCGTGCCCTTGTAGCCAGCCCACACCATTTCGTCCAGCATCTTCTCGTACGACTGGTTCCAAGAGGGCCCGGGATAATCGAGTACGCCCCAGCTGTCGGGTGCGCATGCAAAATGAAAACGTGATGCCAAGTCTGCCATCAATCAACCTCAGTTTTGAATTTATGCCGCTAAACTTTTTGACTTTCGCAAACTCACGACCACGGATCGAGAACAACTTTCATCGAATCCGCAGCCATGGATTTCTGCATTGCTTGCTCGACCTGCCTCAAACCAAATCGGTGCGTAACAAATTCGCCAAGCGGATAATGCTTCATATAGCGCGCCATCTGCCGCATGCTGGGACCGTACGCCGCGGGCTCTTCTCCGCCAACTCCAAGAATGCGTACATTCTTCGCGCACAGATGCCGGTGCGGACTGATCGACACTTCTCCCATGTCTGAAAAGTTTCCTGCTTCCACTAGTAGCCCGCCCACGCGTAGGAGTTCGAGCGACTCCCGCAACGCTTGCGGTACGCCCGCACACTCAACCACCACGTCAGCGCCGCGTCCGTTCGTCAGTTCTCGAACCATGGCAAGGCGCTCGCTCTCCGAGGTGCCTTTCGCGTTAATCACGTGATCGGCCCCCAGCTTCCTGGCAAAGTCTAACCGGTAGTCTGAGAGATCGATCGCGATAATCGTTCCCGCGCCCAGCATCCGCGCCTTCATCACAAAGCACATGCCGAGTGGTCCCGTTCCCACCACGACAACCGAATCATCGAAGCGGAACGACTCGCTCGGAAATGCCGAGATTTGCTTGGCCCGATCCAACCCGACCGTGACCGCCATGATTTCGGTCAGCACCGCGATTTCCGACGGCAAGTCGTCCGGCACTTTCACCAGAAAACTGCCCGGCACAACATAGAGATATTGCGACCAGCCTCCAAACAAGTGCGGAGGATTCTTCGCGCTGATGTTATTGCCGTAGTCAACTGTGTTCTCGCAGCAGTAGTAAGGAAAGTCGTGACGGCAGTAGTAGCAGGCACCGCAACTCACATTCGGTCCAACTACGACCCGGTCGCCAACTTTGAGCGGGACACCTTCGAAGTCCGTATAGCGCCCGTCACCGCCAATCGCGGCGATCGTCCCGACATTCTCATGCCCCTGAATAATCGGAAACGGCACCGGCCGCGGCGTTCCAGCTCCGCCGTATTGTCCTACGTAGCCTTGGTAGGTGTGTTTGTCGGTGCCACAGATTCCAGAAACTTCGATTTTCACCAGCAAACAACCAGGCTCCGGATCAGGCAGCGGATACTCCCGGATTTCATAGTGTCCAGGTTCCACCAGTGTTGCTGCGAGTACGGGCTGGGTCGACATCGTGGGACATTCTCGTAAGTTTTCGCGATTTCCGGTGGGGGCTACCGGGTTGAGAGAAGAATCCGGGGAACTCGGAAGTTCCCCGGAAGTGGTTACATTGGAGTCAGACTGCCCCCTCTAGAAATTCAACTTCAGCGAAAGCTGGGCGGTACGGGGTAACTCGGATGTCTGCGTTACCTGCCCCACAGCGCCGCCCAGGATCCCAAGCGGCGTAGCGAATTGGGCGTGGTTGAAGATATTGAAGAAGTCGGCGCGGAACTGCAGGTTGACCTGTTCGGTCAGCGCCGTGTCCTTGTGGAAAGCCATATTCCAGTTATTGATTCCGGGACCGTGGAAGAATCGCCGAGCGGTATTCCCTTCCAAGCCGATTGCCGAAGACGCGAAGGCAGTCGGATCGAAAAAGTAGTGGGCTGAAACCCCGCCGATTGTTTGTACTGTCCTCGGGTCAAATTTGTGCAACGGTGCCACCTGGTCCGGTGTATCGACCGCCAACGTAATGGGGCCGCCAAAGGCTGTGCCAAGTAAAGAATGGTCGTCGGTTTCCACCATTGTCACCGGCAGGCCAGTAGAAAACGTCGTAACGCCACTGATGGACCATCCGTGAGTCAGGCGCTTCGGGCCGCCGAGCCGATCGATGGGAAGCACGTAGGTGTAGCTCGTCACAAAGTTGTGAGTTTGATCCCATGCTGACAAGCCGCGACTCAAGTTGGGATTCACTGGATTAATCTGCTCGCCGTAGCCAGAAGCGATGTCGAGTGATTTGCTGTACGTGTAACCGAGCAGCATCTGTAAACGTCCGGATGTGTGCCGGTAGTTGACCTGCAATGAGTTATACGACGATTTGCCGTCGGTGATGAAGTACGAGTCATTGGCGAAGGGAATGACTCCGTAGTTACCATCGGGAAGCAGCGTTCCGATGGGGCCGGAGAGCCCCGCTGAGGCCTGGGCTGGGGTCAGTTCAACACCAGGAAGCCGAGGGCGGGTGCCGAGCGTAACCGTCGTGCCATTGATGTAGATGTTGCTTTCTCCCGTCGGACCACAACCGGGCGTTGCCAAGCACAGCGCTGGATCGCCAGGGTTGGCGGACTTGGAGGAAAGCAATCTGTGTCCCTGCGTTCCCACATAGCTCAAGGTCAGCAAATCCGCACCAGTGAGTTGCCGCTGGAACGAAAGCTCATAATTTTCTGCATATGGCAGACGGTTCCCGTAGTAGAACGAAGGCGAACTGCCGATCGTGCCGAAGGCGTTGAGGAACTCCGCTTCGGTGTCGTATGGATAACCGCTCGCCGGATGACTCGGTGAGACGTGCTTCGGCGGGGGAGCGACTGGGTAAAAGTTGGGAATGGATGATCCCGCCGCTCGGTTGGTGAACGGAGCTGCGAATGTCGTCTCATTCTGACCGGTGAAGTCTCCGAAAGGAGCATCACCGATTTCATTGAAGTCAGTGGCCCCCTCAAACGAAGCGTACGACAGCGTGTAGCCCGCGCGTATGCTGGACGCTCCGGCCTTGCCGAGCATCTTGCCCATCGCTCCGTCATGATCGCCGAACGAATAGGCCATCCCGAGTCGCGGGGCGAAATTGTTCCAGCGAGTGGGAGCCAGGGAGCGGGGAACGCCCTTGTCACCCGGGAATACCCAACCCGTCGGCGAACCGGGATAGACTTGCGACTGCTCGCCCGGAATAATCGACTGAATCTCGTTGTACTTCTCGTAAAACGGACGGCTGACGTCGTAGCGCAACCCGAAGTTCACCGTGAGGTTCGGACGGGCGCGCCAACTGTCTTGACCATACAAACCGAAGTAAAAGCTGCGGCCGTATGACGGGAAGGCTTGACCCTGTATGTAGCCGCTGGGTGCGCCGAGCAGGAAATCCACGAAGTCGCTACCGGTTTCGCTCGCCTGACCGTTGAAGTTAGAGCCGAAGCCGAAATTGCCGTTGGCGACGTTCGACAGGTTCTCTTCGAGTTGGTTGAAGTGATATTGACCGCCGAATTTTACGGTGTGGGTACCAATTACTTTGCTGAAGCCGTCGGAGACTGAATAGATATTGGTGATCAGCTGGTTCGGACGGCTGGGCACGCCGATAACGAAGTTGTTGAAGTCAATTTCAGGAATTCCCTCGACACCAGGTGTGCCAGGGAAGATGCCGGGCCCCCGATTGGCCCCGGAAGCAAATCCCAGATCGGCGAGTGATTTTGAAGTTCCGCCCAGTGGCAGGTTAAACCTGGTATTCAGCCGGAAATAACCGAGACGAAATTCATTCACCGAAGCGGAACTGAGAGTCTTTACGTCGCTCAGCTGGATCGTGTGGGTTTGGCCCTTGCTGTCGACTGCAAATCCTGGATAGAGCGGGAAATTGCTGGGCCAATAAGGGTCAATGCGATCGAAGCGGTCAAAAAAGTAGTAAGCGCTCAACAAACCGAAGGGTGAGTTCCCGTCCACGCGGCCGCTGAACTTGTTGTCGTGCAAGTCCACTTTGCCAGAGCTGGTCGAAAAAGTGCCCAAGCCTCCTCCAACAACAGTCGACGGATCTGCGGGGAGAATGTAGGGCAACAGGTTCTGCGAGATGGGATTAAACAAAGTAGTGGGCAGATGTGGATTTCCGGAGGGATCTCCGAACACGCAGCCGGTTGCCGGATTAGTACTATTGCAGCCTGGGAAATAATACGGCTCGCCCCCAACCACCGTGTACCCAAGTTGTTGAGTCAACTGCGCGGCCCAAGGATTGGGCCCCGTGCTATCGCTGGTTACGGTGCCTGTGAGACTCGATGCGATTCCTGTAAAATCCCCCGACTCCATCTCAGAACTTGGGGCATTGGGGATGGTTTGTGCCTTGCCCTGGATCAGACGGTTGCCTTGATAATCTGAGAAGAAGAAAATCTTGTCGCGAACGATAGGCCCGCCGAAAGTTCCGCCGAACTGGTTTTCGTGATAGGCGCCCTTTTCGCCGGCCGGATCGAAATAGTTGCGCGCGTTCAGACTGGTATTGCGCAGGAATTCGAAGACGTTTCCATGCCAGCGGTTCGTGCCCGATTTCGTTACCACGTTGATTTGCGCGCCGGCATAATTTCCAAACTCAGCATCCGCGTTGTTGGTCAGAATGCGAAATTCATCAATGGAATCCAGGTTAGGAACCGCGCCAGCGCCCGAATATCCGAGTTCCTGAACAAGCATCCCGTTCAAGATGAAGCCATTCGCGGCTTCCCGCATGCCGTTAACCGAGTACGCACCGGCATTCAAATCTCCAGAGACCAAAGGAGGTGCAAAGCCAGCCGAAATAAATGGACCGGCATAGGCGCCGGTCATCGGAGACTGCGCCGACGCTACACCTGGCTGCAACGCCAAGAGGTCGGTGTAACTCCTTGAGATCAGCGGCACATCCGTCATCCGCTTGCCTTCAATCACCTCGCCCATCTGCGAACTGATGGTCTCGACGTGCAACATGTCGGCCGCGACTTCGACCTTCTCGGTCGTTTGTCCGACCTGCAGGCTCGCGTCTACGGTCAACGCTGCGTTGACGTCCAACACGAGGCCTGTCTGGACGTAGCTCTTGAATCCCTTCTGCTCCACGCCGATGGTGTATTTCCCTAAGGGCAGCGATTGAAAGGAATAGAATCCTTGGCCATTGGAGGCCTGGGTCACTTTGATCCCGGTGTCCACGTTTGTTGCCGTCACGGTCGCACCCGCGATCGCTGCACCACTCGCGTCTTTCACCGTGCCCGAAATGCTCGCCGTCACGCCGGCGAACAAATGTCCGCACATCAGCAGAACCAGCGCGAAAATGACGACTCCATGACAGCGCCTGCTCCATCCCGTCAGTTGCATATTTCCTCCGCGGCGAAAGTCTGTTTTCTTGGTGCTTCTGAAATCAGCGACGACCGGCCCCACTCTCGAAATTACTCTTTCCGGCTCGAATGTCCGCCGCCTTTAATTCCCTGTCTAACCGGTTATACCCGTTCCACGGCTTATAGTAGAGGCACCGTGCTTTGTCAAGTTATTTTGCAGTGTACGACGGTCGCTGCAATTTCGATACAGCCGCGGACGGGCTGCCTATGAAAAACCGTATTATTCAGCATTGAAACCTTTTAATACGGAGCATTTTCGATTTAGCAGGCGGGCCTGACACTGCGGAAGTGTCCTGTGGTTCCCAGACGCTGATGGGATTTCTGTTTGTCAAACCGCTCAGATGAAATGCTGAAAAGACCAAGATGCGAGGTTCGAGGTTGCTGCCTTTGGGTCAAACTCGAACAGGCTCGCCAACAATGACCAGGAGCATGAGTTCTTCCTGTGTTTCGGCGGGAGATTGGAATGGAAGACTTGCACCCAAAGACCGCGTAGTTCGGCCTTAGTCAAATGGTGAAGAGAAGAGAGCTAGCTTCGAAGAGTGGACAGCTACGTAGCAAAAACCGCTTTGACGCCAGCGACTTCGATTACGTCACCGGGTTCAAGTTGTTTTTGGCCACCCTCAACCAAGTTATCATTCACCTTGATCGGTACTTTGTTTTCGGAAGCAGCGATGAAGTAGCCATCCTCGGCCCGATAAACCAGGGCTGCGACGCGGGGAGCGAACCAGCGCTTCAGCCGGATGCCAGCCATCTTCGATCTTCCGATCAGGGTCAGCTTACTGGTCAGAACGTACCGCGGCTGGTCAGTTCGGCCTTTGACGATGGTCAGCGTGCCAATGGTTTGACGTACCGGGGGCGGGGTAATGACGGGCGGCTGGCTTTGAGCAACGCTGACTCTCTGGACCGTAACGGATCCAACCAACGAAGCTGCCGCGGCTGCGCTCGCGAGCATTTCCTTCGCCTTCGCCGTGTCCAGGACCATGGTGCGATCGAGTTGTGGCGGCCGGGCCTTCAGAGGCTGCCCCTCAACGGGCAAATCGACCGTTCCGAACGGCGCGGCCATCGGACGTACCTCGTCACGAAATTCGATCGTGTGCTTGCCGATGGTCACGTTGTCTCCATCCTTCAGTATCACTTTGCGGATGCGTTGACCGTTGACGTACGTGCTGTTAAAGCTTTCGGAGTCTTCGATCACATAGTGATCGCCTTCCGCGTAGACCTTGGCGTGATGCCCCGACACCGCAGGATTGTCGATGCGCAAGACGTTGTCCGGCTGACGGCCAATGGTCACTGTGCCGCCGGAAAGTAAAAGTTCTTGTAAGACGCGGTCTTCAAACTTGAGAAACAACTCGGCCATTGCACGGCTCCAAAATGGTGGCGATCTGCGAGAGCAACTCTCGTAAGACAGAGACGATTCCCCTTCGCGTCACCGCTGGATGAGCACCAAACAAGCACTATCTATTCTGCGCCGAAAAGCACGAAAGGGAAGAGTACCAAGGTACTCGCCTCGGGCGAGCCGACGGATTCCAGGCAGCAATCGTGCAGGAGTTCGTCTCGAAACGTAGAGGTTACTTGGGGAACAGCTTTTCTAAGCGTGTGGCAATCTTGCGCACAGCCTCGTGAAGCGCAGGAAGACCGGGGGTGTCGAAGTCTACGTCGAAGCTTTCGAGGTCCACGGCAACGTCCGTAATCAGCTGAGTGGCCATTTCAACGCGCTGTCTTACTACCTGCTCCATCAGCTTGTAAGGATCGCCTCCTTTTCCTTGTGCATCGAGCCACTGCTGCACGGCTGCGCTGGCCTGGCGAGCCCGTTCGGTAGCGGTCCGGAAGTCCATCAGGACCTTCACGTTGATCATTCCGGTCTTGACCGAGTTTTGTAGGTTCTTCAGCTCTTCGTTGGTTTTCCTGAGACGAGACGAGAGCTCCGGATCCTTCGTTGGACTTTCCGCCATGGTTCTGTACTCCCTTCGAGGCTGTTACAGGTTACTGAAACACGCTCGGGTTACAGCTTAGTGTCCGCTGACAGAGCTAAACTGAACTGATCGCGCAGGAACTTGACTGCCTCGTCTCGCCCTGGAGATGCACCTTGAGGAGTTGCATTCAGGTACAACACATATAGCTCCCCGGCTCCGTCAGTATCGCCCTGTTGCGCTAGTGTTCTGGCTGCTTGCAGGACTGCCGGCGGCAGGTCCGCCGTCTTTTCTCGTACCGCTTTGACCAGAGCATTCCGGGAATCAATCTCCAGATCTGTCAGAAACTGCGCCCCGTCGGGCTCTACGCCTTGGTTGGTGATTCCTTCGGTATCCTCCGCTTTGACGTCCTGCAAAACGACTGTCTTGGAGTGCTTCTCCTTATGCACATCGGCAGGCTGCCCGACAAAATTACCCGCCCGGTCGCGGAACTGGAACTGGATCTCCGCCGACGCCGTCAGATCAATGGTCTTCTTTGTGTAGTGATAAGACTCAACGACTGTCTCCGTGCGGCTCTGTTCCGTCGTCTCCAACTTATGGCGCAACTCATCGACGCTCTTCTGTGCCTGCTGCACCGCGTCATTGGCATCTGCGATCACTTGCTTCTTCTTGTG
>CAVRYB010000081.1:0-41484 GCA_963725295.1 uncultured Acidobacteriaceae bacterium | reverse complement strand
AACGGCACGGAAAAGGAATACTCCGTACCGCGCGGCGTCCACATCAACGTGCAGGAAGGCGAGCGCGTGAAGGCTGGCGAACCTCTCATGGATGGCCCGCTCAACCCGCACGACATTCTCGCCGTGCTCGGTGAAAAGGAACTGCAGGCTTACCTGGTGAACGAAATCCAGGAAGTCTACCGGTTACAGGGCGTGAACATTTCGGATAAGCACATCGAAGTGATCGTCCGTCAGATGATGCGCTGGGTGAAGGTCGAGGACGTGGGCGATACGCCGTTCCTGCTGGAACAGCAGATCGACAAGTTCCGCTTCCACGAGGAGAACGAGCGGGCGATTGCGAATGGTGGCAAACCGGCCACTGGGCGCCCGTTGCTGCTCGGTATCACCAAGGCGTCGCTCTCGACCGATTCGTTCATCTCCGCCGCTTCCTTCCAGGAGACAACGCGCGTGCTGACCGAAGCCTCCATTCAGGGAGCAGTCGATCATCTGCGCGGCCTGAAGGAGAACGTGATCGTCGGCCGTCTGATTCCGGCCGGCACCGGCATGGAGTACTACCGCAACGTCCGTCTCTCTCCGGAAATGGAAGAGGCGGCAAGCAAGGTGCAGGAAGAAGTCTCGCAAGCGTATGAGGATGCCGAGCGCGCGCTCGAACTCATGCGTCATGAAGGCGAGACCGAAGAACTGGCCGCGGAGTAATGCGGAACGAACTTACGACAGGGGCGACACAAGTCGCCCCTGATTTTCTTGCCCATGTTTTTGATTCATGCTTCATAGCCCAATGTCTCTAGCGCTAGAGCCACAGAACCTGACGCGGGATCCTCAGGATCGAAACGCTCGCCCGAGCCCATCCCTGGAGGGTTGGTCGTGGCTCCGGCCCTGGGGCGGTTCTGGCGGTTGTTCCGGCTTTCCATCTGGCGCGCCTTCGAGCACGATGCTTTCGGGACCGCGAAAGCCTCCGCGTATTCCTCGATATTCACTTTTTTCCCGGCGTTATTGGTTCTTGGCTCCGTACTCGCCACCCTGAATCGCGGCGAAGTGTATTTGCGCGAAATTTCTTATGCTTTGGGGACGATCTTACCGGCAGGCAGTTCCACAGTTCTCGCCTATCTGCGCGGCAGCGCCCACCGGCCGGTTGGACTTCTGATTTCTACTTCCTTGCTCACCATTTGGAGCGCCTCGGGCGTCATCATCTCGTGGATGGATGGATTCCGTCGCGCCTACCAGCTTCCGAAGACGTGGGGAATCGCGCAGGAGCGGGTGATCGCGATCTCGCTGGTTCTGATGGCCGGGATTCCGATGACGTTCTCCACCATCCTGGTGGCCTTCGGAAGCCGCATCGAAATGCGGATTCTCTTCTACATCGGACACGAGTTCGGGCCTCTAATCTTGCTGGCATGGGGTGCGATCCGATGGGTGATTGCGATCATGACCAGCATCGCCGTGATCCAGTTGATTTATCACAACGCCGTTCCGCGCACGCAGCCCTGGCACAGCGTTTTGCCGGGCGCCGTGCTGGCAACCGCGATGTGGCTGATCTCCACCGCTCTGTTTGGCTGGTACCTGCAGCACTATGCCGATTACAGCGTCATCTACGGCTCGCTGGGAGTGGGTATCGCTCTTCTCGTCTGGATGTATCTGATCTCACTGGTGGTGCTGATCGGCGCCGAATTCAATGCCATGCTCTTTCCTCGAGGTCTCACGAGAGCTGCGGCGCCGCAAATTGTGAAATAGAATTAGATAACTTCCCCCTGAGGTCCACGCTTGAAGGAACAAAAAGTCAGCCGCGTCGGTGGAGATCTCTCTTTGTACGGGACGGATGCCTTTCTCTCCAAATCTGCGTCAGCTGAAACGGCCGAACAGGTGCGCCGCGCAAAGATCATCTGCACGATCGGCCCGGCCTGCGACTCCGACGAGATGATCCGCGATCTCATGCGCACCGGCATGGACGTGGCACGCCTGAATTTTTCCCACGGAACCCACGCCGAACATGCCCGGCGCATCAAGCGGTTGCGCGCCGCAGCGCGGCGCTTGAAACGAACCGTCTGCATTCTGCAAGACCTGCAAGGGCCGAAAATACGTACGGGACGATTGAAGAATGGAAAGCCGGTTCTATTGAAGGCCGGAGCGTTCATGACGATCACTCCGCGCAAGGTGTTGGGGGCGGCCGATCTGATCTCCACTGACTTTGCTGGCCTGGCGCGCGAAGTGGAAGCTGGCGCCCGAGTGCTTCTCTCCGACGGCCGCATTGAGCTGAAAGTCCGGGCGATTCGCGGCGACGATGTGGAATGCGAAATCGTGAATGGCGGCCTGTTAGGCGAGCAGCAAGGCATCAATCTTCCGGGCGCGGCGGTAGCAATTCCTGCGCTCACCGAAAAAGACAAGCTCGACCTTCAGTTCGGTCTAAAGCACGGAGTCGATGTGGTTGCACTCTCGTTTTACGATCGGCCGACGACGTCCGCGAGGCGAAGAGCCTGATGCGCGACTTTGGCAAGTCGGTCCCCATCGTGGCCAAACTCGAGAAGCCGCAAGCCATCGAACGTCTTGAGGAAATTCTGGAAGTCGCCAACGGCGTGATGATCGCCCGCGGTGACCTGGGAGTGGAAATTCCGCCGGAGCGCGTGCCGATTATTCAGAAGCTGGTCATCCAACGAGCAGGCGTTTGGCGAAGGCCGGTCGTCGCTGCGACTCAAATGCTGGAGTCGATGACCGAAAACCCGCGCCCAACGCGGGCGGAGGCGAGCAACGTCGCCAACGCGATTTTTGACGGCGCTGACGTCGTGATGCTCTCCGGAGAAACTGCCAGCGGGCGCTATCCGCGTGAGACTGTCGCCATGATGGTGCGCATTATTCTTGAAGCGGAGGCGAGCCTGGCGCAACTGCCACCGGCACCGCGCCGCCGCCGCGAGGAGCATCGGTACTCGGTGGCTGAAACCATCTGCGAATCGATTGCGCACGCCGCTGAAGATCTACCGATGCGGGCGATAGCCGTTTTCACGGAAAGCGGTAACACGGCTCGCATGATGTCGAAGCATCGTCCGAAAGTCTGTATCTATGCGTTCAGCCGCAAGCCAGAAGTTTGCAATCGCATGAACGCGCTGTGGGGCGTGCATCCGGTGCACAAGAAAGAATGGGAGTCGGCAGAGGCGATGCTCCGTACGGCTGAGAAGGAACTGCTGCCGAAAGGGCTGCTGCGGCCGGGAGATGTGCTCGGACTCGTGGCTGGTACCAAGCTGACTTCGGGAGCTACGAACTTCATGCGGCTGCACACGGTGCGGGAAAGCGATCGGGCACGTGCGCAGCGACGCAAGAAATGACGTTCTTGGATGGTATCCGCAAGCTCATTCCTCGATGACTCTCTGAATCCAGCCGTTCGTGGGTTCTTGCATGCGCCCGAAAATCCGAATGGCGATGCACTCATCTTGACGCACGGTGCCGGAAGCAACTGCAACGCCCCTCTGCTGGTCGCGCTCAGCGAGACATTTTGTGTGGAAGGC
The DNA here is from genome assembly GCA_963725295.1 of uncultured Acidobacteriaceae bacterium. Classification (GTDB taxonomy): domain Bacteria; phylum Acidobacteriota; class Terriglobia; order Terriglobales; family Acidobacteriaceae; genus Acidiflorens. The sequence continues at coordinate 37,990 of CAVRYB010000081.1, read as the reverse complement.
TACGCTGTCCTGCGCTGCGATCTTCCCTTTCGGCAGGAGCGGCGGACCGGGCCGCCATTCCCGGGAAACGCGGAGCGTGATCGCGCTGGCTTGCGCAACGCAGGCGCTGCAATGCGCGAGCGGGTCAGCGGCAGAATCTTCCTCGGCGGCCATTCCTACGGAGGACGCCAAGCGACGATGCTCTGCGCGACGGAACCGGAATCGGCTTCGGGACTCCTGCTGCTTTCCTATCCTCTGCACCCGCCGCGCAAGTCAGACCAACTACGTACACAGCATCTGCCCAACTTACGCACTCCGAGTTTGTTCGTCCACGGGACTCGAGATCCGTTCGGCAGCATCGAGGAGATGGAGAAGGCAATTCGTCTCATACCCGCCAAAAACGATTTGTTAGCGGTCGAAGGAGCCGGTCACGATCTGGGGTTCAAAGGGAAAGCCAAAATCAGCGACCTTCCGGAGCGAGTGGTTGCAGATTTTACGTTGCTATTTCAATGAGAAAAAGCGCGCAAGGCGCTATGCTTGAGCCGTTCAAATCCTGAAGGACATTTGAACTATCGGAGATAAATCACATGCGCGCACATCTGCTCGCTGCGCTGACTCTGGTCTCCCTCGCCGGTCCTCAGATCCTCTGCAGTCAAACTGCTAGGGACTCGGCGTCCGCACAGGTTCCAGCACCGCGGTCTAAAACTACCGCTCCGAAAGTGAACTCTGGTACAAATCCGCAGCTTACTCTCGTAAAATCTGTCGTGCCTAATGCGGCGCCAAGTTCACTGGCGGGACGGGCGAACTGCGATGGCGACGGAAATTTTTACCTGCAAGGCGCTGATCGGGGCATAACCATTTCAAAATTCAACTCCAAGGGAGAGCCCGTCGCAACGTTTAAGGCAAGCTCTTCCACAGACGTGGCACAAGTCGATGGGGCAGGAATGTTTAGGGTTACTGCCGATGGAGACCTCTATCAGCTCGTGACGCCGCACAGTTACGACCGTGACATTTTTGTCTACAACAAAGACGGAAGTTATAAGTCGATGGTCAAACTCGACGTCGGTAGCCCCTGGTCGCCCAGTTTGTTTGCAGTTCTTCCATCGGGTAATTTCCTGGCGACTGGTCAGAAATGGGACCGTCCCACTCAGCAGTATGTACCGTTTACTGGAATTCTCTCTTCCAATGGCACTGTGCTAAAAGAACTGCACTTGGAGGATGACGACAACATTCACGAAATGGCTGCTCGGGGTGATTCGCGTGTCGTTCCCGGGCCAGTTTCCGGGTCACTCAACTTCGCGATCAGCCGTGGCAAGATGGAAATCGGATCCGACGGAAATGCGTACCTCCTGCGATGGCTCAATCCGGCAGTGGTCTACGCTATCTCGCCCGGAGGCGAGATCGAACGGAGATTTACGGTCGACCCGGGCGATCCGAATTTGACCGTCGGGGGTATGACGATCGCCGGAAATCGGATTGCCGTCGTTTTTATGAAAAGTGCACCCGGAGAAAGTGTGAAGAAGTGGTTACTCGAGATCATCGACCTCGAGGGTAATAAAGTTGCGACCTATGAGCAGGCGGTGGTTGAGAACCACTTGGAGTTTGGTTTTACCCTCGTGTGCTACACGCATAACCCGGAACAGTTCACATTTCTAGGCTGGCAAGACGATAGCGAAAAATTAGTCCTCAATATAACCGAGCCGCGATAGATCTAGCGATTTGGTGTTGGGCGCGATTTCGGCGATTCTTCTTTCCGAGGCGGCTTATCGGGTCTTCCGGTGAGCTGACGCCTAATTCACCCATCCAGATTTTCCGCCGCCGTTCGTCTTATCGTCGTCAGGAGGGATGTAGTTTCCGTGTTCGTCAAAGCTGACTTTACGGTCGTGATCCCGCATGTAGACTTCGAATTTCTTCGCGGCGCGCCGTCGCTTCCAGCGGTAATAGGAATTACGCACGCTGAAATAGCGTTCGGATGCCGCGTAGCCCACCCCGCGCTTCGGCATGAACTTTACCCACAGGAATCCGAAGAATAGTCCGCCCAAATGAGCGAAGACTGCAACTCCGCCCTGCTTCGGATCAAGGACAGCAACGATGGCGACAATCACCCAGATCCCTACCAGGTATTTCGCCTTGATGCGGAACGGCAGTGGGAATAAGAACATTTCCTGGTCGGCATAAAGAATGCCGAAGGCCATCAGCAGTCCGAAAATTCCTCCTGACGCGCCGACCGTGCCGCCTTTCTCGTTCATGCCAAGAAAATGGGTATAGGAAACAGCAATCGTCACCAGTGCGGCGCCGACGACGCAAAATGTGTAGCACTCGATAAAACGCTGCGGTCCCCAATCACTCTCGAGATATGCCCCAATGAACCACAGCGTGAGCATATTGAAAAAGAGATGGCTGAAATTGGCATGCAGAAAAGAATACGTCACTACCTGCCAAATCTCGCCCTTCATTACGAAGACCGGGATGAGGGCAAACCATTCCGCCACCCAGCTGGTGTCGAAGTGAAACACCCCGCGCAGCACGAGCTCCAGAATGTAGATCGCCGTGCACGCAATGATGATGCGCTTCACCCATCCGGCAAACGGAGGGAAGCTGAACGAGATGGTTTGTCCGCGAGGCAAATAGATTTCCAGTTTCAAAGTTCCAGGGTTTCAAGTTTCAAAGTTAAAACCCGATGGTACTCGGTTCTTCCTTGAAACCTTGAAACTCTGAAATCTTGAAACCTGCTCCCTTATCTTTCCGGCTCTGGCACAGTCGGCAGGCTGCGATGTCCCGCCCCATCGACTGCGCGCACAGCGAATATCACATTATCCTTCGAAACCCTCAGGGTTGCACGCGTACCAGTGCTCACCGTTTGGACGTACTCCCAGTCGGCCGCGCTGGTCGAGCGCCAGACGACCTCATAAGCGGTCGCCCTCGCCGAGAGATCCCATGTAAGCGTCGTGTCGTTTTCCAAGTTCTTGGTTAGAATCTTCACGTTCGCGGGCGGCGCAGGAGCCGACGCCAGCGAGCCTAGCGTCGCAGCATTCAGCCGCGCGACGTTAGCCACGTAATCAAAGTTCACAAACTTGGGCAAGTCTCCATATTCAATGCCGTTCTCGGTACGTACGTTCTGGTGCTGATGATTAAAGTCTTCACGAAACTCGGTGAAGCGCACTGCGGCAAAGCCCTGCTGGTTGAAGGAATAGTGGTCGCCGCCGCGCAGGAAGCGATCGAGGCGAAAGACGAGCAGAGGCTTCACTCCAGCATCGTAGGAACGCCCGACATCGGCGATGTAGCGAGCGAGTTCGCGCGAGGAGGAGTCGCTTTCCCCGCCCAACATGCGAATGCGGCGAATTTCCGCCTCGGTTGCATTGGCGGGTAGGCCTTCGGAAAACACGCGTACCACGCTCGCGTCCTGACCCGCACCAATATCTCCGCCCACAATATCGTTGTTCAGAACGGCTTCCAGCTTCCAGCCTTGCTGCTTGGCCATCTGGGCGAAATGCTTGCTGCCGTTCAGTCCCTGCTCCTCGCCGGCGACAGCGAGAAAGATGATGGTCGCCGGAAACCTGATCTTTGCCGAAGCTTTGCTCAGGACGCGGGCACATTCCAGGCTTACTGCTGTGCCGCTGGCGTCGTCGTTCGCTCCCGGAGTTCGATCAGTCACGTCCGATATGTCGCTGTTGCGCGAATCGTAATGGCCGGTCACCAGTACGATGCGATCTGCCAGACTCGGATCCGACCCCTTCAGAACCGCATAAACATTGGTGATTTCTGTCGGCTTCAGGATGCGCTCGTTCGGCTGCTCGGTGAACGTATCGGTCTTCACCTCCAAGCATCCACTACATTCCTTGGAATAGCGCTCAAACTCGGCCTTGATCCACTCCCGCGCGGCGCCAATTCCCTTGCCGGCTTTGACAGATCCTTCATCCTGCGCGGAAATCGTGGAGCGATTGTTAAAGCTGACGAGTCTGTCGATCGTCTGCCCCACACGATCCGCCGAAACCTCCCGGATCGTCTCGGCGATCCGCCGGTCAACGTGGTGGTCGGAGGCCAACCGAGGCGCGGAATCCGCCTCTACCGCCTGCGCGTGTGCCGCAGATCCCAAGAACGCCAAAACCAAGGCAACCATAAGGGCGGCGACGGCCTTGGCGGCGGCAGAATTTTCTTGGCAACCCACTTGACCTTTTCCTCGCGAAGAAACTAAATATAACAGGGGTATCCTGAACGTGGAGGAAATCATGGTGTACTGTCCTGAATGCGAGACTGACCTCGACATCGACGAAGATGAGGTCGATGAAGGCGCGGTTGTCTCGTGCCCGGAGTGCGGAACTGACTTCGAGGTGATCACCGTCAATCCCGTCGAATTGAAAATCGTTGGAGAAGACGAGCTCGACGAAGACGAGGACGACGAAGAAGAAGCGGACGACGACGAAGACGAGGATGAAGACTGAAAACTTCTAAACATATTCGGGTTCGATGCCTGATCGGGGCTCTGGCGGTTCTATTTCTTGCTGCCATTCTGCTGCCCCTGAACGCTGGGGCAAACGAACCCAGGAAGAAGCCAGAGCCTTATGCCCTCATCTACGGAACGGTTTGGGACCCCGACGGCCATCCCCTCTACGCGGTCAAGGTCAAAGTTCGGCGGGCTGAAGATAAAAAGGCCCGCTGGGAGCTCTATTCCAATCACACGGGCGAGTTCGCTCAGCGCGTGCCTACCGGCAAAGCCGACTACGTTGTTTGGGCGGACGTGAAAGGCTACAAACTACCTTCCGGTAAAACACTAAAGCCCGGCTCCGAGGTAACCGTGCATATCGACAGCGACGAGCGTGCTGACATTGGTCTTCATTTAGACTGGTAGCAGACCGCCGTACGGCTGGAAATGGCGGCAACGGGTAAGCTCATGAAGAAGGCAGTTCCTGCGGCTTGGTTGCTGGCTCTTTCGCTGATTTTAGTTATGCACGCATCCGTTTTCGCGGCTCCGCAGTTGTTTGGCCGCGACCCAAAACCCAAGGCGACCCGCCTGCTCACCGGTAAAGTGCTCGACAGCGGTGACAACCCGCTTCCAGACGCCGTTGTTTACCTGACCAACACGCAGACCCATGCCGTCAAGACCTACATCGTCGGACCGGATGGCGCCTACCGTTTCCCGGCGCTGCAGCCCACGACCGACTACGAGGTCTACGCTCAATACAACAACCATAAAAGCGGAACGAAGAGCGTCAGCCAATTCGACGATCGTTCCCAGGTTTACGTGTCCCTAAAGATCGACACTAAGCCAGTCGCAAAGTAGCCGCTTCCTACTCAACGGTAACTTGTCGATTGGCGTGGGTTTTCGCTAGATTCAAGACTGCCTGGCAGAGAGCTTTCCAAGCGAAAATTCCATGTCCCCGATTACCCTCACAGCCATCGCCCTCGCTTTGACAGCAACTGGCCTGTACGCGGTCATCGTGTACAACGGGCTGATACGCGCTCAAAACGAGATCGGACGCGCCTGGGCCAATATCGATGTTTTGCTAAAGCAGCGCCACGATGAGGTACCAAATCTGGTGGCGTGCGTGAAGGGCTACATGGAGCACGAGCACCAGACACTGGAGGCCGTGACGCAGGCACGGACAGCCTCGGTGACCGCGGCCAGCATTCCGCAGAAAGCGCAGGCAGACCTGCTGCTGAGCGGTGCCTTGCGCTCGCTGTTTGCGGTGGCGGAGGGGTATCCGCAGCTCAAAGCCAACCAGAATTTTCTCGCCCTGCAAACCCGCATCTCCGAACTCGAGGAGCGGATCGCCGACCGGCGCGAATTCTTCAATGACGGGGTCAATACGTACAACACGCGGATTGCGCAGATCCCCGACGTGCTTCTGGCCAGGATGATGAAACTTGAGCCGCGGCCCATGTTCCAGGTGAGTCCGCAGGAGCGGCAGCAGGTCGAAGTAAATCTGGCGCGTGGACAGGCACAAGGCCAAGCGTAGCAATTGCGTAACACCAAAAGAAAAGGGCCACCCTTAGCAGTGGCCCTCAACCTTGAATCTTCCCGGAGAAAGAAAGCTAGTTGCTATCTCCGCCTGCCCGCTTCCACGAGATCAGATCGCCAATCGTCGTGCTGTTCGACGAAGAGGAGGAGGATGGATGCTTGTACGATTCCACTTCCTGCCGCGAGGCTTCTTCGCCGACCGCCCGGATGCTCAGGCCAACCTTCTTCTCTTCCTGATTCATCTTGATGATCTTGAAGTCGAACTCCCCGCCCGGTTCGAGATGCACCGGTTGACCGTTGGCATCGACTGCCTCTGAATTGTGGCACAGGCCTTCGATTCCCTCGGAGATTTCGACGAATGCGCCGAAGTTCGCCACACGCAAAACCTTGCCGTGGACAATGTCTCCAACGCGGTGCTTCGCGAAGAAGGAATCCCAAACATCGGGCTGCATCTGCTTCACACCGAGCGATAGGCGGCGCTTGTCGGGCTCGATGGCGAGGATGACGGCTTTCACCTTGTCACCTTTCTTCAGCACCTCAGACGGATGCTTTACACGCGTGGTCCAGCTCAGGTTGCTGACGTGGACCAAGCCATCGATGCCATCTTCGATTTCGATGAAGGCGCCAAATTCAGTCAGGTTGCGAACCCTTCCTTCGACCGTCGCACCCACCGGATACTTGTCGTGCAGTGTATCCCAAGGATTCGAGGCGAGTTGCCGCATACCGAGCGAGATTCGGCGCTCGGTCGGATTCACGCTCAGAACCACGCAATCCACTTCGTCGTTCACGTTGACCAGCTTCGACGGATGCTTCATCCGCTTCGACCAGGTCATTTCGCTGACGTGGACTAGGCCTTCAATGCCCTGCTCGAGTTCTACGAAGGCTCCGTAATCGGTGACGCTGATGACACGGCCGTGGACGTGTGCGCCCACGGGATAACGATGCTCCGCATCGAGCCATGGATCAGGCGTGAGCTGCTTAAATCCAAGCGAGACGCGCTGCTTGTCTTTGTCGTATTTCAGCACCTTCACTTGGATCTGGTCGCCGACGTTGACCAGGTCGCGCGGGTGAGTCAGACGTCCCCATGACATATCGGTGATATGCAGCAAGCCGTCGATTCCGCCCATGTCAACGAACGCGCCATATTCGGTCAGGTTCTTGACGATGCCGGTGAGGATGCTGCCTTCTTCCAGGTGCTCAAGCGTCTTGCCGCGCTTCTCGTTCTGTTCTTCTTCCAGAAGCTGTTTCCGCGAGACCACGATGTTGCCGCGCTTCTTGTTCAGCTTGATGATCGCGACTTCAATCGTCTGACCCTTCATTCCATCGAGGTTGCGCACAGGACGCAGATCAACCTGCGAGCCGGGCAGAAAAGCGTGCGCGCCCTGAATGTCGACCGTCAGGCCACCCTTGATGCGCTCCACCACGATGCCCTTAATCGGCTTCTTCTCGTTGTACGCGCGCTCAATTTCATCCCACGAACGCAGGCGCTGAGCTTTCAGGTGCGAGAGGTTGATATAGCCCTCTTCGGCCTCGCCCTTGTCGCGCATTACATCAATCTCGTCGCCGGGCTGGAACTTCGGCTTGCCCTCGTGATCAAGGATCTCTGAGAGCGGCGCCATGCCTTCGGATTTCGCCCCAATATCGACGACCACGTGGGTGGCGGTGAGCTTCACCACCGTGCCCTTGATGACGTGATCTTCGCCGACGGCCTCCTCGGTTTCGGTCTCGAAACTCTGGAGGGCGGCGGCAAAATCGTCGCTCGCCAATGCGGCACTTTCAGCGGCCGCATCTTCGGCCGCGCTGTGGATACTATCCTCAGTCTGGGCGTCGTTTTCGTGGCTGGCAGGGGCGGAAGACTGCTCCGCGGGAGAAGGTTGTACGGGCTCAGGAGCGTCTACTACGGCCGAGCCGCCGGTGTGCGTATCGTGTGCAGTTGTCATGGTTTCAAAAGAGGAGGATTCAAGGTTGCGGGCTGTGCTGTCGTCGAACAAATTCATAGCCTCGGTGTCACGCGTTCGGCGCGACTCGTGCGGGACGTGGTAAAGCGGACTGCTGGTGTGCTCTTAGGGTTGCGTTGAGGCCGACCTGGGCGGACGACCCTGGGACAATTCCAGCTGGTTCGTTCAAAACCGCGTCCAATAAGGGACTCCTCGACTATAGCAACGGCCTCGGAACAGTGTCAAACGCGATTCCGGGCATCTGGCAAGAATTTACAGACGCGTCACACGCGCAAACTCCTTACCCCGGGGGCGGGTGGTTACTGTAGTGGGGGTGTTTGGCGGTAGAGTGCCCACCTCGCGGCACGCCGCGCTTTTCTGCTACCCTCCCCCCATGGACCAACTTTGGACGCCCTGGCGGTACGCCTATGTGACCGGCGCTGACCGCGTCTCGGGCTGTATTTTCTGCGATGCTCCCAAACAGGATGATAAACAGGCTCGCATCGTGCACCGTGGGACGCACTGCTACGTCATTCTGAATACCTACCCCTATACCAATGGCCACGTGATGGTCGTGCCCTACGCCCATTTGGACGAATTGCAGAAGCTGCCCACAGAAGCGGCCCAGGAAATGATGTCGCTAACTCAGAAGACGGAGGCAGTGCTCCGGAAGCTATACCTGCCGGACGGGATCAATCTAGGGATGAATATTGGCAAGGCAGCAGGCGCAGGAGTGGCCGGACACATCCATATGCATGTTCTGCCGCGATGGGTCGCGGACGCGAATTTCATCAGCGTGATCGGCGAGACGCGAGTGCTGCCGGAGTCGCTCGACGTGACGTGGGAGAGGATCAGGCAAGCGTTTGTGATTGGCAATTTGTGAATCGGTAATTTGAGAGGGCCCATTCATGTTCGAAGCGGTTGGCGGTCCGAGCCGTCCAAACTGGAAGTTGCGCATCGTCGTCGTGGCAATCGTTCTGTCCATCGTTTGGGGGATTATCTGGCTCTTGCGCATCACGCAGATGCCCCTCGTATCCTACAAAGGGCCACTTCCTCAGCTATCCAGTGAGCAATCGGAACTTGCCATCCGGCTTGCCGCGCACGTGAAGTTCTTATCTGCAACGATCGGCGAAAGAAGCATTACCCGAGTCGGGTCGCTGAAGGCAACCACCGAGTACCTTCGAAGCAACTTCGTCGCGGCGGGTTATTCGGTGGAGGATCGTCCTTACCAGGTGGAAGGCCAGGAAGTGAGCAACCTGGAAGCGTCGCTACCGGGAAGCGACAACACGGCCGGAACGATTGTTGTCGGCGCTCATTACGACAGCGTCGCGGGAACGGTTGGGGCCAATGACAACTGCACGGGAGTCGCCTCAGTTCTGGAACTAGCACGCTTGCTGCGTGCAAGCAAGCTGCGCCGGAATGTGCGCTTCGTGCTTTTTGTTAGCGAGGAGCCTCCGTATTTCCAGACCAGCAATATGGGGAGTCTCGTTTATGCCCGCCAGCTTCGTCGTGACGGCGTTCCAATCTCGGCCATGATTTCGCTGGAGACGATTGGTTATTATTCCGATGCGCCAGGCAGCCAGAAGTACCCGCCGGTGCTTAGTCTTTTCTATCCAAGTCGGGGCAATTTCATCGGCTTTGTGGGTGACGAAGAATCCCGCGATTTGGTGCGGCGTTCAATACGCAGCTTTCGTGAAACAACAAGCTTTCCGTCCGAGGGTGTTGCCGCGCCGTCCAACTGGCCGGGCGTGGGATGGTCGGATCATTGGTCCTTCTGGCAAGAAGGTTATCCCGCCATCATGATTACCGACACGGCCGTGTTCCGTTATCCGTACTATCACACCACAAGCGATACCCTCGATAAAGTCGACTTCGGCATGGCGGCCAGAGTCGTGGATGGTCTTCAACGGGTCGTTATGTCTTTGGCGAACGAAAAGTAGCTCTCGAAGAAGCCCGATTGTATTCGAGGCGACGCACCCTACCGGCTCCCCTAAGGTAACCATCGCAATAGCTCCCCCTGGTAACGCGCACACCGCCAGCAGCTAAACTAAGGATGCCGGTTCCTTAGTTATGCGGAAGCGTTTTGCAGCCAGCTTCGTATTGTTTGCCTTGCCGCTGCTCTGCCAGAGCAACAGCGGAGAACTGCGCCTCAAAGTAACCGACCCCGCCGGCCTCGCTGTCAAGACAACGATCCAGATCGTCAGCGAGGCGAATCGGTATCGAAACAACCAGGCGACCGACGATCAGGGCCGCTTGGATGTGCAGCGCCTGCCCTACGGCATCTACCGGCTCGAAATCAGGCAGCCCGGCTTTGCGGGTATAACCGATTCTGTCGATATTCATTCCTCGATCCCAACCGAACGCGCAATTCGACTGACGCTGCCAACCATAAATCAGTCGTTAACCGTGAGCGCGGCCAACACATTGATCAATCCCGATCAGGCGGGCGCCGTCAGTCAGGTTGGCGCCGACCTCATCCAGAACCGGCTCGGTTCGGTCCCCGGTCGGTCCCTTCAGGATTTGGTGAATTCGCAGCCCGGCTGGCTCTACGAAGGCAATGCCGTTCTGCATCCCCGTGGCTCGGAATATCAAACTCAGTTTGTCGTCGACGGCGTCCCTCTCACCGACAATCGCTCGCCCAGCTTCGGACCCGCCATTGACGCGGACGACGTGCAGTCGCTGACCATTTACACCGCCGGCATCCCCGCGGAATATGGTCGCAAAATGGGCGGCGTTGTCGAGGTCAACACACTGCAGGATTCCCAGCCTGGATTGCATGGTCAGTTAGCCCTTTCCGGAGGCAGTTTTAATTCCGCCGGTGCGTCCGCTTCGGGGCAATATTCCTGGGGAAAGAATACCTTTGGCGCGAGCGCCAGCGGCAGCATGACCGATCACTATCTGAATCCCGTGGTTCCGCAGAACTACACGAATACAGGCACGCTTGGTGACTTCTCAGTGAATTACGAGCGCGACTTGACCACGAAGGACCGTTTGCGGTTCATCGTTCGTCACGAGCTTTCGCGCTATGAACTTCCGAACGAACAAGTGCAGCAGGCAAACGGACAGATCCAGACTGCAGACAACATCGAGACGATGGGAATCGCCTCGTATCAGCACACCTTCTCGTCCAACGCCCTGACCGATTTCCGCACTATGGTCCGCGACAACGAAATCGGTTTCAACTCCAATGCAGATTCGACTCCAATTGAGGTCTTCCAGCAGAATTTCTTCCGCGAAGCATACTTCAGGGGTACCACCACCATCACTCACGGGCGGAATGAGTGGAAGTTTGGTTTCGAATCAGACAACACTTTCCTGAACGAAAAGTTCCGCTACCACATTACCGATCCAACTCAGTTTGATCCGGACACGCCCCTCGACTTCTCTTTCGTCGCAAACCGGCCCGACCTGGAGCAATCCGCATTTGTGCAGGACCAGATCCGCCTCAAGAACTGGACCATCAACGTCGGACTGCGCTGGGACCACTATCAGCTTCTACTGAATCGCCACTGCAGTCGACCCCCGCTTCGCGATTTCGCGCTATTTCCCGTCCGCCGATCTTCTCGTGCATTTCTCATACGACAGAGTTTTTCAGACCCCGTCCTTTGAGAACATCCTGCTGTCGAGTTCTATCGCAGCTGGAGTCGATCAACCCAGTGAGCCTTCTGCGCCTGGTCGAGCCTTCCGAAGGGAACTACTACGAAGCAGGCTTGACCAAGGTGTTCTACGGCAAGATCAAACTGGACACGAACTACTTTCGGCGCCTCGTTGCCAACTATGCGGATGACGACCAGATCGCCAACACCACCATCAGTTTTCCGATCGCTTTCCAGAAGGCCGTAATTTATGGCGCGGAAGCCAAGATCGATTTGCCCGACTGGCACCGTTTTTCGGGCTTCCTGAGCTATTCCTATACCGTCGGACAAGTCTGGTGGCCGGTTACCGGAGGTCTGTTTCTGGGCGATGATGCTCAGGGATTGCTGCCGAGCGGCCATTTCCCGGATTCGCAGGACCAGCGCAACACAATTCGCGGACGCCTTCGCTACCAGGTGCATCCGCGGCTCTGGATCGCGGCCGGAGTCCAATTCGACAGTGGCTTGCCTTTCGACTTTCAGTGCGATCCAAATCTAACTCTTGAACAATGCATCTACGGGCCGGGTGGGCCGGCCCAGACCTACGGACAAGCCGTCGTGAATCGCATTAATTTTGCCCGAGGACGCATCTATCCCTGCCTTTCAGGTCAACGCCTCGGCCGGCGCCGATGTTTATAAGTCGGACCGCATGACGATGCGGTTTCAGATCGACGGACAAAACCTTAACAACGTTCTTGACGTCATCGATTTCGGTGGTCTCTTTTCAGGCAACGCGATCGGCCCCTCGCGCAGTGTCGCGGCGCGTCTGACGACAACTTTCTAAAATACCCGCGATCACTAGGCAGCGTTGAGCAGTGCGTTTTTCTGCATCCACATCCATGCGCTAGCCACCATTTCGGTGAGATCTCGCTTTGCCGACCAATGCAGCACGTCTTGAGCCCTTGCCGGATCAGCCACCAAAATCGCCGGGTCGCCGGAGCGTCGCGGCCCGATTGTTCGTTCCACGCGGCGTCCCGTGACCCTTTCCACTGCACGGATGACATCCAATACGGATTCTCCCCGGCCCGTTCCCAGATTAACCGCAATCGATTCACCGCCCCCTTCCAGACGCCGCAGTGCCCGGACGTGTGCATCTGCCAGATCGCTGACGTGGATGTAGTCGCGAACACACGTGCCATCGTCCGTGGGATAGTCCGTACCAAAGATTTGAAGCGGCGCCGCATCTGGCGCGGTGGCAGCAAGAGCGAGAGGGATCAGATGAGTTTCCGGCTCGTGCAGTTCGCCGATTTCGCCGCTGGCATCGGCCCCCGCGGCATTGAAGTAGCGCAGCCTCGCCGAGCGCAACCCATAGGCCGCGCCGTATGCCTCGAGCGCGTTTTCAAAAAAGAGCTTGCTTGCGCCATAAGGGTTCACTGGCGCTCGCGGTACCTCCTCACTGACCGGAATCACGCTTGGGACGCCGTAGACGGCGCAGGTCGATGAAAAAACAAATCGGCGAATACCGGCGTCCAGCACTGAGTTCAGCAGGCTGAGCGCTGCGGCGACGTTGTTCTGAAAATACTTGCGCGGATTCTCGACCGACTCTCCGACATACGCATGGGCGGCGAAGTGCAGTACTGCATTGACACGCTTTAGGACTGGACGCAGTCTTGCATCATCGCCGATATCGCCCTCAACCAACTCAAAGCCGCGTGCCAGGCGCCGGTCGCCGGTCGAAAGATTGTCGTAAATCACCACCTCATACCCGGCTACCCGCAGCTCGCGCGCCACGTGACTGCCAATGTAACCTGCTCCGCCTGTTACCAGAATCGTCAAGAGAACCTCGCATGATTTACGCAGTTCGATCGCGCAACAATCATGGTGCCGCTCTCGGCTGCGGCTCCGAGGTGATCGTCATCACCCTGCGTTTGTGAGATTAAAGCCCCCGAGATTTAAACCAAGGCTCCGGGGCCCAGAACCCTCCGGCTGGTGTAGAATTTGATGGTCGAACCCCACGCTGTCACCTCGACAGCAGATCCAATCGGGACGTAGCGCAGCCTGGTAGCGCACTTGCTTGGGGTGCAAGGGGTCGCGAGTTCAAATCTCGCCGTCCCGACCATTCCCCTCCATTTTTCGGGAATGTCCAACCAGAACCCGCTCTTCAACCCACGGGAATGTTGGTGTTAACTTGTTACGGTCCGAAGTGTCAGTTATCGTCTGGAATACAAGCAAATGACCGATCTGACCAACTCCCCTCATCTTGTTTTCGTCCTTTCTCTCGCGGTGCTATGGCTCGCGGCGCAGATGGGAGCCTGGTTGGCGAAAGAGCTCCGCCCGCTGCAAGAAGAAGAGCGGGACGACTTCGGCGTTGTCCAAGCCTCCATCCTGACTTTGCTGGGCTTGCTGATCGGATTCAGCTTTTCCATGGCCATCAGCCGGTACGATCAGCGGAAGAATTACGAGGAAGCGGAGGCCAATGCGATTGGTACGGAGTACATCCGGGCCAACCTTCTGCCCGCCGCGGATGCCGCCACCGTCCGTGATTTATTGAGAAAGTACCTTGACCAGCGAATCCTGTTTTATGAGATCCGCGACGAGAGTCAATTGCAGCAAGTTAACGCCGCTGCCGATCAGCTGCAAGCCGAGCTGTGGTCGGCCGTCGAAACTCGCGCCGCCGCGACGCCAACCCCCGTTGTGGCCCTCGCCCTTTCGGGCATGAATGATGTCTTGAACTCGCAGGGATACACGCAAGCTGCCTGGTGGAATCGCATCCCGATCGCAGCTTGGTGTCTGATGGCGGCGATCGCGATCCTCTGCAACTTGTTGATCGGCTACGGCTCTCGTCGGATGAACCAGGTTTTCTTTCTGATTTTGCCTGTAGCGGCCTCGCTCTCGTTCTTTCTCATTGCCGACATTGACAGCCCTCGTCATGGCCTGATTCGGGTCCAACCGCAGAATCTGGTAAGCCTGTCGCAATCTTTGCGGGTGCACTAGGCGAGGCCTCCGTGGCCGTGAATCTCTTCAACTGTTATCAGTAGTGCCGCGGCCCGAATACCTAATTCACCGTTCCCAGCACGATGTGACGCCCGCCCTTGCATTTCTCTTGATTTTGGAGCAACGTTTCATGCGAAAGGAGAGCTTGCTCTCATGATCTACCTCCTCGTTCATCACGAAGTCGCCGACTACCCCGCTTGGAAGGCGGCGTTTGACTCCGCCCTTGACTGGCGGACCAAACAGGGCGAGCACAGCTGCCGGATCTTTCGCGGTGTGCAGAATCCGAACGAACTTACCCTGATGTTCGAATGGGAAAATGCCGAGAAGGCCCGTGCCTTCATCGCGTCCGACGACCTCAAGAACCGAATGGCCAAAGCTGGAGTCAAGAGCACCCCGCGCGTCGAATACCTGACCGAGATGGTTACAATCCGGCGCAGCGCCGCCGACTAAGCGGGCGATTTTTGCCAACCCGCCCGGCTCTCCCGGACGTGATATTTTCTTTTCGGGACGTGGAATCCCTTTCCGCCATGTGGCATCCAAGTATTTGATTCCGGCAGGTGAGGGCGATTTCTTTGCGCGTGGGCCCTGTCCGCTCGCCAGTTGCTTGCCTTGACTTTCCGCAATCCCAAACTTCGCGTTCCGAGGAGCATCCGATGCCCAAGAAGCCCGTCTCCGGTAATTCTCATAAAACTTCTGCTCAACCGCGTTTCCACCAGTCCGCTCGCGAACTGCAGCCATTCGGTAGCGTGACCAGCATGATGCCGCTGCAACTCGAAGAACCCGTCCGCCTCGAAATGACCGAACAGCTCAATCAGCTTCTGGCTGACACCATGACTCTGCGCGACCTCTACAAGAAGTCCCATTGGCAGGTCTCGGGAGCCACTTTCTACCAGCTGCATCTTCTGTTCGACAAGCACTATGGAGAGCAGAGCGAGATCGTCGATACGATTGCCGAGCGTATCCAGTTGCTCGGCGGAGTCAGCATCGCTATGGCCGCCGACGTCGCCGAGACGACCCGCATTCCGCGTCCACCGAAGGGACGCGAGGAAGTCCCCGTGCAGATTTCACGCTTGCTTGATGCGCACCAGATCGTCATCACGCACTGCCGCGAACTTGCCGAGCGCGCCACCAAACTCGGCGATGCTGGCACGAATGATCTGGTGGTCAGCGACGTTCTGCGCCCGAGCGAGTTGCAAGTCTGGTTTTTGAGCGAGCACCTGGTGAACGCACCGCTGGTTGAGGCCGAGCCTCTGGAACAGTCAGCGTGAGAGCAGGTTCAGTTGGAAAAGAAACGACGCGGGCCGAAAATGGCCCGCGTTTCTATTTGAGATAGCAGAAGGTCAGGGACCTGCAGACCGGCGCGGAGGTGTCAGTGCCGCGCGGAAAGAATATGAAGTATCTGCTGTAGCTCGTTCCGCAGATGCGCAACGTTAACCGACGGATGCACCGGGAACGGAAGCGCACTTTGCGTGCGATCAGATTTGGTTTCCTCGCGCAACTGTGTGCGTGCGCCTGCGATTGTGAATCCGTCTTCGTAGAGAAGCTTTTTGATTCGCACAACCGACTCAACATCGCGTTTGCGGTACATCCGCTGTCCGGTGCTGCTCTTCACCGGCTTGAGTTGTGGAAACTCGGTCTCCCAGAAGCGCAGCACGTACGCCGGCAGGCGGCACAAGCTGGCCACTTCGCCGATCCGGAAATAGAGCTTGTCCGGAATTACGATTTCGGCGTTGCGCGATTTTTTGGCTGCTTTCTTGTGGAGGCTCATTGTTCTGGCGTCCAGTGTTCGGACGATCATCAGTCCGTTTCGAGACTACCTTATACGCGTTTCTAGCACGGACCGCGCCGCGGGACAACCCCCAAAAGTACCGATGGGCCGCTGGCAGGGCCTTTTCGGCGCTCGGCCGAACTGGCAGACTTTGGTTCAGGCCGCCTATGTAGGTAATGATCGGACGCTCCTCGCCAAGCCAGCCAAACTGACTGCGAGCCCTGCGAACATGGCTAAGCCAAGAACGGCGAGGGTCACTCCCGAGATCCCGGCTTTGTGCAAGAAGACGAACCAGCGATCCCATCCCAATCCGAGACGCGCCGGTTGAGCGTCGCCCAGATATTTCAGCAACAGGTGAATCTGCCCGCTCAAGGAGTACCCGAGGCGGTAGGTCCAGTTGGCATCATAGTAGTTTCCACGCGGGACTTGATCTTCCATGAAACTTGTCGCCAGCGAGACGCACTGCACGAACGCCCCCAGCGCCAGCAGAACGAGCGCAATTCCCCTCGCCCTTGCCGCCGTACCTTCCGCGAGCACCGGCCCCAAGGCGAGGCACAGTAGCACAATCGACGGAACCAGATACCTTGGTCCCACGCAATATCCGCCCTCCCACTGCGTATAGCGAGCGTAGAAGAACAGGTAGAGGAGCGGAAAGGCCACAGCGACAGTTGCCGCGCCGCGTTCGCGCCGCCAAAGGCGCCCCACGCCCGCCAGCGCCAGAATCACTGGAGGCGCGAAAATAAATACCGACTTCCCCGGAGAGAGCAGAAATCCGTAAAGTCCCTTCCAGAGCGGTGTGTCAAAGGTATTCAGGCGCTTCGCACTCTCTGCGGTGGCCGGATATCCGAATTCGAACGGACCGCCAAACAACACAGAGTTGTGAGCAAACAGAGCCAGCACCCCAATCGCCGAGGTCGCGCATAGAACAAAAGCCGAGCGCAGCGCAGGCTTGCCGTCGCGTACCAGGACGGCAGCAGCAAACACGGCAATTGCCAGAACGTTCGTCGGACGGACAATCGTCGCCAGCCCGAGAACCACTCCCGCCAACGCTGCCCGACTCAGCGGGATCGGATCGTAGCCCCGGCCGAAAAGCAAAAGCGCCACACCCATAAAAATGGCAGACGATAGCGGCTCAGAGAAAAGCCACCCTGAATACGCAAAGATTGGAGTACCCAGCCCCAGCATCGCCGTGGCCAGCGCCGAAGCACGCAAGGGAATCCCAATACCAGCCAGCAAGAGAAAGAAGAACATCACCGTCAGTGCGGAGAAAGTCGCACTGCTCAGGCACGAAGAGAAGGCGACAACCAGATCAGTATCATCGGCAGGCACTCCCCGCAAGCGCGCGAGAACATGCTGTCCGAAGGCGTACCAGGGCGCGCAGAGCAACGCCTGCCCCGGAGGATACGCCGCACGCGGCTGGCCGTGCAGATCGTATCTTCCGTAAAAATTGTGCAACTCGACCGCTTGCGGGACGGCCGTCGACCCGCGCAGCGCCAGACTCTCCACCGTATAGAAAGTGTTGTACTCGTCCGGCGTGCGGACCCGGCCAGTTGAGGTCAAAAGGTAGAAGAACTGGAATGCCGCAAAAAGCCAGAAGGCGAGACGGCGCGGCGATGATGAAAATGTGCTGGCAGTTTGCACGATGTTTGATCGTATCAATTCGTGCTCGCCGCAGGTTCCTCCTGCATCCTCGCGGTTACTACGGGCCCGGGAAGGGTTTTGCGGAAATTCCTCAAAATGGAAAAGCCTCTCAAGAGGTGCTTCTCTTGAGAGGCTCTGGGTAAACTTCTGAACGAGCATCGCCCGCTTAGTGTTTCTTTTTCTTGGCGGCTTTCTTCTTGGTTGCCATGAAGTATTTCCTCCGTTGAACGATTTGTTCTCCCAAGGTTCTCGACAGGGCACCTTGATGCCCGCGCTACTCAACTTGTGGTATGAGCAGCTGTCCTACCACAAGATATTGCCATTAGTATGTAATTTGTCAATGAAAATATCATTGCCCTCCTGATTTTGGTGAGGTGCGTGCTCGGCATCGTCGGACGTTTCACTCCCAAATTTCATGCGCAGCGAACAAGTCTTCCCGCGAGCGGGCCGTGAACTCGCTACTCCTGTGCGATAATTTCAGAAGAAATCTATGTCAGATCACAAGGTTTTTTGCGCCAAACTGAAACAGGAATTGCCAGGACTCCCCGAGCCTCCATTCGACAGCGACCTCGGCAAAAAGATCTACGAGAACGTCTCGCAACAGGCCTGGGGACAGTGGATGGAGCACTGCAAGATGTTGCTGAACGAATACCGCCTGAACCCAGCCCGCAAGCAGGATCAGGAAGTGATCGTGAAGCAGATGGAGCAGTTTTTCTTCGGCGAAGGGGCGGCCCGTCCCGCCGAATACGTTCCACCTGCGCACTAGTCTCTCGCGCGAAAATCAGCGCCGGACGAGCCATTCGCGAGCCTCCCGCCTAGTTCACGCCAGGTTACCGACCAGTTACCTCTGGCCACTTCTCCGTTCCCAATTCATCACCTCGTAACACAATTTGTTGAGAATAAAAGTCGTGGCGTCGCCTGTTTACGACACTCTGATCCTCTCGGATCTGCACCTCGGTGCGGACATGAGCCGCGCCCGTGAGGCCTTGCGCGTCCTGCGCGAGAACCGATACCGGCGCCTGATTCTGCTCGGCGATATCTTTGCTGACCTCAACTTTGGACGCCTGAAAAAAGAACACTGGAAGTTTCTTGGCTATATCCGCAAGCTCTCCAATCCCAAGCGCAATATTGAAGTCGTGTGGGTGGAAGGTAATCACGACCACGGCTTGACCGAAATCATGTCGCACTTGGTGGGCATTCGCGTGTACCAGGAATATCAATGGGATTACCAGGGCATGCGCCACATCGCCGTGCACGGACATCAATTCGATAGCTTCGTCGTGAAGAATGTTCGCTTCAATTATTGGTTTGGCACGCTGCTCTATCTGCAACTGCAAAAATGGGACACGGCGAACAAGTCATTGACTCGCTTCCTCGACAGGCTGGGCACGAAGTGGCAGCGCCTGTCTGAAAAAGTCGCCGACGGAGCCCTCGTCCATGCCCGCCACCAGCACGCAGCGCGTATATTCTGCGGCCACACGCACGCCGCCGTGCATCAGCGCGACAACGCGCACGCTATCGACTATTACAATTGCGGAGCGTGGATCGACGAGCATCTTACCTACATCACGGTTGGCGAAGATGGCGTCCATATCCGCGAATTCGAAGAGCGGTCTGACGGCGAAGCCGACCTTGAGGAAGCGAATCCCAGCGAGGAACACGCAGATTCTGAATTGTTCGACTTCGCGGATGAAACCGACGTTGTCGAAGACCATCAGTACGAGGGAATTCATCGCTGAGTATGGTTTCAGCGACAGCAAGGGCTTGGATAAAACGCATCACGCGAGGCAACCGAACACTTGCGCAAACTAACGATCGTTTTCCACCACGCAGGCGGAGGGCATCGCAGTGCCGCTGAAGCCCTTAAAACCACTCTCTCCAGCCAGAAGGATCCCTGGGAAGTTGAACTGCTCGATATTCAGGAGCTTCTTGACCCGCTCGATCTGATTCGCCGCGCAACCGGCCTGCGCATTCAAGACACCTACAACGTGATCCTCCGCAAGGGCTGGACGCGCTTCACTCCACAACTCCTTCTTGTCCTTCAGGGCACGATCCGGGCCTACCACTCTCCCATTGTGAAACTGTTGTGCGCGCACTGGGAACAACATCCAGCCGATCTTGTACTGTCCGTGATTCCACACTTCGATCGCGAAATCGCCGAGAGCGTCCGCGCCAGCCTTCCCCAAGCGCCATTTGTCACGCTGATCACAGATCTAGCCGATTATCCTCCGCGCTTCTGGATTGAACCCGAGTCGGAGTTCATCATCGCCGGTACTGCCCGAGCTCGAGAGCAGGCGCTAAAGATAGGCATCTCGGCAGACCACGTATTTCAGACGTCAGGGATGATTCTGAAGCCCAAGTTCTACGAGAAAACTACCGTCGACCGTACCGCCGAAAGGAAACAGCTGGGCCTTGAAGCCGATTGCCCGACAGGCATCGTCCTGTTTGGAGGGTATGGTTCGCAGGTGATGATCGACATCACCAAGAAGATCAACCAGTCGGGCGCCGGAGTGCAGTTAATCCTGATTTGTGGGCACAACCAGAAGCTCGCGGCTGAACTGAAGGAGCTTAAAACCCGGAAGCCAATTCTCGTCGTCGGGTTTGCCCAGAACGTCGAATACTACATGGCCCTCTCCGACTTCTTTATTGGAAAGCCCGGACCCGGCTCAATCAGTGAAGCATTGCAGTTTCACCTGCCGGTGATTGTGGAATGCAATTCGAAGACATTGCCGCAAGAGCGCTACAACGCCGAATGGGTGACGGAAAACGGCTACGGAATCGTCGTGCCCACCTTCAAACAGATCGCTCCCGCCGTGCAGCGACTACTCGATCCCGCCACTTTCAGCGCGGTTCGCCAAAAGACTGCACGGTATTCGAACCGTGCCCTGTTCGAAGTTCCCGAAATTCTCGAGCAGTGCTTGCAGCGCAAGACGGCCGTCATTTCACATCCGTCGGCCGTCTGACGATTAGAAGTGAAGCGCAATACCCATCGTGAATCGCACGCCGTTCTGCCCTTCGCCGTAGAAACGCGTATTGATCCAATCGAGTTGGCCGCGCGCCGTAACCGGTCCGAAGAGACGGTAATCGAGTCCTCCGCCGAGCGCATTGACGAACGAAGTATCGGAGTCCGAGATGCCGTTGCTCCGGCTGATGTGCCCAACTCCAACCAGGAACTCCCCAAATGGGCGAAAACGGCGGTACGAAACCGAGACTCGCGGTCCAAACAGAACGTTGTGGGCGGTAATGTCCGCGGTGGTGCCACCGAAATTGTGATTGCCGTAGTGTCCGTCGATGTCGGCCACCAGACCGATCCAGGGAAGGAACTTCCCTTCAAGCGACGCATCCCAACCGTTCAAACTTGTAGTGTCGTTGCTGGCAATCGAAGTCCGGTCAAACGAATAGCCAAAGAACACATTTCCTTTGGTCGGAATCTGGGCTGACGCGGTGCCGAGAATTGCTAAGAGTGCAATTAGCAAGACATAAGGCCAACGTTTCATCATGGCGTTTTCCCCTCTTCTTCAAGATGGCTGAAGAGAAATAGATGCAGATTCTGATAGAAAGTTGTCCGCCGAAAGGGCAAGATCAGCCTTGCTTCAGTGGACTTCGTTCAACGGAAAAGAGAGGCGAAGAACCCGCCGATTTTATGGAAGAATCCGCGGTTTTCCGGACGACTCGCCGGCGCTGCCTGTGCATCCTGCTTGGACGGCTGGCTCGTTGTCGGAGGCAGCGGAGCGGCCAATTCTGGCGGTGTCTGCGCTCGCGATGCCGTCGGCAGAGCTTTCACATCCACCGTTGGAGGCGGAGGAGGTCCTTCCGCATGGAATACGAACGGAGCGGTGACTTGCACGTGGAGTTCGTTCGCCGCGGGCATATCGGGCGAGGGTGGCACCGCAGTTGCGGCTGGAGCTTCATTGCGCGCCACCTCTTGCGGCGCCGGACTCGCGCCTACACGCGCCGTTGCAACGGGAGTTCCACCAGACGGCGAACTTTGTACTGTCAAGTCTGCTGACGCCCGCATCGGAGTTTCTCGCCGCGGCGGACATCCGCACTCCAGTGGCACAGCCATGTCGACGCGATCCAGTTGGCCTGACCGAAATACGAGCTGGTCCGTCGCTTTCACCTGATACGTACGATCGCCGAGCAACTCCGAAACCATCGCCGAAGCGGTGTTTCCTGGCAATGCCCGCACGCAAGTGTTGCCCTGGGTATCCGCGCTGATGGCATAGTGGAACTCGCCTGGCCCGACCAGAAGAATGCGGAAGTCCGGTGTCATCACCGAATCCGAAGACGCATCGAGGCCAATGTGTGCTTCCATCGCGCCCGTATTCATGCTGAACATCAGATTGTGCCGGTTCTGCGACGGCGTCACCGAAACCGTCGTTCCCGGACAAACATGCACTTCGCCGCCGCTCGAGAGCTTAAGAATCGTCGTATCGGCTCCTGCAGTCACCGAAGAACCCGTGCTGCCGTCGCTCGAAGTCAGCACCAATGGACCGGACGAGCGTACTGACGCGACCACTGGCTGCGGTGCTGAAGTCAGACTCGTCTCAGTCGGAGTCTGAAACGGGGAACTGCTCGGTCCGTTGGGATTCTTCCCAAGATGCACCACTAGACGATTGCCGGCTGAATCCCAGGTAAAGGAACGCGGCGCCTGCAGGTCGACCACGACACGCGCCACCGGCGGATTCTCAGAGAACTGTTGGGCGCGCAGCGCTGTGATTTGATCAGACTTTACATCGATGCGCTTCTGCTGCGTCTCAAGCCGCGCATTGGGCAGATCGATCACCAGGCGATCCGGGTTCGCAATCAGCTGGACTTCGGGCAGCAGCGGCTTGGTAGACAGAATCTCAACCGCAGGACCACTTTTCTCCTGCACGAGGCGGAAGCTCTTGACCGAGGCCAGCTTACTGGCCGACGAACTCGCCGCAGAAGCCGTCTTGGGATGGGGCTTTGCAGCGGTCTGCGAATCCATCGCTGGCGCGGCAACCAAAGCAACGAGTCCCGCGAGGATGCCAAACAGCACAGTCGCCTGCAAACGGCGGCACAGCCGCGTTCGCGCGTTCGCGAGATTTGGCAGAAGGTCAATCACAAGCAGGTTCGAGCGTTAGAGAAACGATAACACTCAGAGCTCCTGCTGAGAAAGTTACCTGACGTATTACGTGATTACGAATCGGCGAGGAACTCGTACTCGTCGATGACCGCAGCGACCGCGACATTGGACGCGGGAGCGCCACCTTCGACGCGCACGACACGTCCTTTGCAGCGCACGCGGATGCTCTCCGTCAGCGTGATCTCAGGAGGCAAGGTTAGAGTGAAGTCAATGGCGGAACCGGCCTGCATCGCCGAATCGACATAGAAACAGATTCCCCGAGCGCTCACGTCGCGGGTTTGCGCCGCGTGTTCGGGATCGCTTTCACCGCAACGAACGGTAACAGGAAGATGCAGCGCGAACCGGCGCGTGGCGCGCTTGTCAGTCTCCTGGTTCCGCTGAGTCTCGGCCATGGAATCTCCTCGAGAGCAGGTTTCAAAGTTTCAGGGTTTCAATGATCTACAGTTTCAATGGCTTGCCAGAAATCGCCTGTAAGCATGGCAATTAGCGGCGAGCATGTCAAGTAAAGCAAGTTTCAAAATTCCAAGGTTTCAGAGTTTCAATGATTAAGCCCATTTGGCGAATATTTCGTGGCTTTTCCTTGAAACCCTGAAACTTTGAAACCTGGAAACCTCGCAGCTGACGCGACAATCTCCCATTACAATGACCCTGTGGTCTTCGTCCTCGACAACTACGACTCGTTCACTTACAACCTCGTCCAGTATCTGGGAGAACTGGGCGCAAAGGTCGAGGTGCGCCGCAACAACGAGGTGACGATTGGCGAGATCGAGGCGATGCGACCGGAACGCATCGTGGTTTCTCCCGGACCGTGCACTCCGCAAGACGCCGGAATTTCGATTGATTTGATCCGGCATTTCACCGGAGCCTCGCGACAGAATATCCCGCTGCTCGGCGTCTGCCTCGGACATCAGGCCATCGGCGCAGCATTTGGCGGAGAAGTCGTTCGCGCGAAAAATCTGATGCACGGAAAAACCAGCCAGGTCGAGCACGATGGCCGCACCATCTTTCGCGGCGTCGAGTCTCCAATGACCGCGACTCGCTATCATTCGCTGATCGTGCGCGAGCAAAGCCTGCCCCAAGATCTCGAAGTCAGCGCCTGGACAGAAGATCATGACGGCACGCGCGTGATCATGGGCTTGCGGCATCGCAAGTTTTCGGTTGAAGGAGTGCAATTTCATCCGGAGAGCGTCCTGACGAGCGCGGGGAAGAAACTTGTAGCGAATTTCCTGCAGATGTAGCGCGGGCGCCCTCGCCCGCTGCCTTTGCCTTTGATTTTCCCCATCCCAAGTGTTCTCGATTTGCCCGACCCGAAAATTTAGCGTAGCCGACAACAGTTCTCGATGTAGCTCGGCCGCAAAAGAAAATCCCCGTCCAAAATGCTGGGCGGGGACCTTGCTTGCCACCGATCAGAAGCTACTGCACCACTTGTTTGAGAGCAGCCGACTTGCTTCCGATGTAGTTCACGTTACCCGCGTAGGTTGCCTTGATCGAGTGCGTGCCCTTGGAGAGGCTGGACGTGGTCAAGCTGGCAACGCCGTTCGTCATTGGCGAGCTCCAGGACGATCGTGCCGGATAAGAAGCTGACGAGCTGGCCGTCGGGCGGCGTGCCGGTGATTGAGCTTACGGTTGCAGTGAAAGTGACGGGCTGGCCAATGTTCGACGGGTTCGGCGACGAAGTTAGTTTGGTCTTTGTGATTGGAGTTAGAAGGTAGCCCGCGCTGTATCCGGAGCAGGCGATCTGTCCGGTAGCATTGATGGACATGCCGGTAAAGAGGATCGGTGGATACTCGCCGCCAAGGAGTGAGTCGAGGGACTGAGCACTGGTGCTGCCTTTGGTCCAAATGACGGCGGTTTCCAGATTATCGCCAACTATGTTGCCAGCGTCGTCGATTCCGACTCCCTCACCGACGCCGAGGTCCTGGAGGCCAACAGCTGGGGTCCAGAGGAAGGCGTGCCAGTTACCGTCGGTCGCACTGAGGAAAGTGCCGACCACTTGATCGGAGTTGTTGATGGCGAAGGCTTCGTAGTTCAAGCCGGAGTTGGGCACGAGTTCAACCATGCCGGAAGATGGAGTCCAGAGGAAAGCGCGGGTTGTGCCGCCGGTGAAGCTGACAGCGCCGACGATGTGGCTGGCGGCATTGATTCCGAACGGATTGGCTCCGCCGGTGCTGCCCGATAGCGTGCCCAGATCGGTGAGGCCGGAGCCGGGCGTGTAGAGATCGGCGGTAGAGGTGTGACCGTTGGCGTAGAAGCCAGCGGCATCGCCGTTATCGTTGACCGCATTGACGCGGCTGAGACCGGAAATGAACTGCACACCGCCGGCCTGGGTCCACGAAAAGGCGCCTCCGCCGCGATCGGGCCGACGACGTCACCCGAGTTGTTGATGGCAGTGGCGACGCCGTTGCCGAGACCGTTCGGCACTCCTAGATCTTGAACGGCGCCGCTTGGCTGCCAGATGCAAGGGTGACTGATGCCGTTGGAGAACGTGCAGGCGCCGGCGATGACTCCGGAATTGTTAATGCCGAGATTTGGGTTTCGCTGCTGACGCCCTTAGGCGGCGGCTTCAGCCGGGTTGCTTTGTAGGATTGCGCTGCCAGCATAGAGCTGAGCAGGAGGGTGAGGAGAGCAAATGTTCTACGCATAGGGGTCAGTCTCCTTAGTCAGCCGAACTGGGCCGGCGATTGGAAGCCCGCACTTCGATGGAGGCCAAACGCCTCGAAGTACTCTGACGTGCTCGTGCGATGGCCAAACGATACGCCGGTTAGGGGCGGCTGTAAACAGCGTCTACACGCCCGATCGCGCCATCTCCACCGCCCGCAGTATGGCGCGTGACTTGTTCTCGGTCTCTTCAAATTCGCGCTGCGGGTCAGAGTCGGCCACGATTCCGGCTCCGGCTTGGAGGTAGGCTTTCTTGCCTTTCATCGAGCACGGTGCGAATGGCGATGCAGGAATCCAGGTTGCCGGCGAAGTCGGCGTAGAGGACGGAGCCTCCGTAGGTGGCGCGGCGAGCGGGTTCGAGTTCTTCGATGATCTGCATGGCGCGGACTTTGGGCGCTCCGCTGAGAGTGCCGGCCGGGAAGCAGGCGGCGAAGGCGTCCATGGCGCTGAGTTCGGGGCGGAGACGGCCTTCCAGTGCGGAGACGATGTGCATGACGTGCGAGTAGCGCTCCACGTACATCAGGTCGCGGACTTTCACGGAGCCGTATTCGCTGACTCGTCCGAGGTCGTTGCGGCCCAGGTCGACCAGCATGACGTGCTCGGCGCGTTCTTTTTCGTCGGAGAGCATTTTCTTCTCTAATGCTGCGTCTTCGGCTTCGTCTTTGCCGCGGGGATGCGTGCCGGCGATTGGGCGGTATTCGAGCTTCGCTCCGGTGGCGCGGACCAGCATTTCGGGAGACGAGCCGATCACGTGCAGGCTGGAACTCTCTTTAGCTCCCGGCGGGCAGGAATACTCGCCCCGCACTTCTCAGGAAGTACATGTAAGGCGACGGATTGACGGTGCGCAGGGCGCGATAGAGATCGAGCGGGCTGACTCCGGGCTCGAAGTCCCAGCGCTGCGAGAGCACGACCTGGAAGATGTCTCCGGCGGCGATGTACTCTTTGGCGCGTTCGACACTTTCCAGAAACTTCTTCTTCGGCGTGCGGGCGCGTACGGCCAGCTTCGACTTGGCTGCGGGCTTACGCCAGTAGGACGGCTTCCATCCGGCGGCGAGCTTCCTCTCGATTCGCGCGATGTCTTTCACGGCGCGGTCGTAGGCGGCGCGAGGCGATTCGCGCGTGACGTCGGCGGAGGCGACGATGTGAATCTGGTGGCGCAGGTGATCGAAGGCGAGCACGCGGTCGAAGAACATGAGCACGCAGTCGGGGACGTAGAGGTCGTCCTTGGCGTGGTCGCCGATGTTTTCCAGTCGGCGCACGATGTCGTAGGCGCAATAGCCGACCGCTCCGGCGGTGAATGGCGGCAAGCCTTCCATGGTTGCGGGACGATGCTGCTGCAGCAGTTCCTTGATGACCTCGAAAATGTTGCCCGGATTCGCTCGGTCGACTTTCTTGCGCACCGCGAGTGATCGTGATCGTCTGGTCGCCGCGCGATTCGAGGCGCAAGAACGGTCGCACTCCGAGAAAAGTGTAGCGGCCAATCTTTTCCCCGCCTTCGACGGATTCGAGCAGAAAGGCGTCGGGCTCGTCCTCGGCGACCGCGAGAAAGGCGGAAACCGGCGTAAGCAGATCAGCGGAGATTGACTTCGCCACGGGGACTAATGAGGCGCTGCGTGCCATGCGGGCGAAGTCTTTGTAGTCGGGGCGGATCATCTTTGCTGTGGCGATCATTATAAGGAAGCCAGATAAGGAAGCCAGCCGTTGTTCCTATGTTCCGAACCAGTCACCGCGTCGGCTTGCCTAGCCTCGGGGGCAGCAATATACTTTGCGAGGCTTGTCTGAGGGATGGGGCGAGCGGGTTCAACGCACTTATCCGGAGACGTTTATGAAGACTGTGGATCTTGAGCAGGAAACTAATCCTTGGCAGGCGCAAGCTGCACGCTTCGACCTGGCCGCGAAGAAGCTGAATCTCGATGAAGGCCTGTGGAAAGTCCTGCGCAAGCCGGGCCGCGAGATCACGGTTAATATCCCGGTGCAGATGGACAACGGGACTCTGGAAGTCTTCACCGGATACCGCGTGCAGCACTCGATCGCGCGCGGGCCAGCCAAAGGCGGCCTGCGCTACGCGCCCGACGTGAACCTCGATGAAGTGCGGGCGCTGGCCAGCTGGATGACGTGGAAGTGCGCGGTGGTGAACATTCCTTTTGGCGGCGCCAAGGGCGGAATTATTTGCGATCCGCACAAGATGTCGCAGGGCGAACTGGAACGCATGACGCGGCGCTACACGGCCGAGCTGTTTGAGTTCATCGGCCCGGAAAAAGACGTTCCCGCGCCAGATGTAAACACCAACGAACAGGTGATGGCCTGGATGATGGATACCTATTCCATGCATGCGCGCCAGACGGTTACCGCGGTCGTTACGGGAAAGCCGATCAATATCGGCGGCTCGCGCGGACGCCGTGAAGCGACCGGACGCGGCGTGCTGATGGTGTGCGAACAGGCGATCAAGAAACTGCGCCTGAATCGTGATACGACGCGCGTCATCGTGCAGGGCTTTGGCAATGTGGGATCGAATGCGGCGCGCCTGATGGCGGAAGCCGGCTACAAGGTCATCGGCATCCTCGAGGTGGGCGGCGGTCTCTATAAGAAAGACGGCATCGACATGGAAGCGCTGTGGGAATTCCGGCAGCGCAATGGCACGGTTCACGGATTCACCGGGGCGGAGAAGTACGAT
The DNA here is from genome assembly GCA_963725295.1 of uncultured Acidobacteriaceae bacterium. Classification (GTDB taxonomy): domain Bacteria; phylum Acidobacteriota; class Terriglobia; order Terriglobales; family Acidobacteriaceae; genus Acidiflorens. Next base: position 9,698 of record CAVRYB010000081.1, on the reverse strand, counting down.
CCGGCGGAACTGTTGCTGGTCGACTGCGACATCCTGATTCCGGCGGCGACGGAGAACGTGATCACGAGCCAGAATGCGGACCGCGTGAAATGCAAGATTCTGGCAGAAGGTGCGAATGGTCCGACGACCGCTGCGGCGGACGACATTCTTGCGGAGAAAAAAGTCTTCGTCATTCCAGACATTCTGGCGAATGCGGGCGGCGTCACGACGTCTTATTTCGAATGGGTGCAGGACCGGCAGGGCTACTTTTGGAAGGAATCAGAGGTCAACGAGCGCTTGGGAGACATCATGGTTACGGCGTTTGAGGATGTCGTGCGCTACGCCGAAACCCATGGCGTGAACAACCGAATCGCCGCTTATATGCTGGCGATTGACCGCGTGGCGTATACGATCCGCCAGCGCGGAATCTATGCCTAGCCATATCTTCCGGGGCCTCCGGCCGGAAGCCCCCTTAGTTCTTGTTGACCCCCAGTCGTCCTCGGTGTAATCATGGCGGACATCCCAGCGCCACCCGTTCGTTGTGTCAGTGAGTCCGATCTGTATTGATTCGTAAGAAACCGGGGCTTGAGGCCTCTTAAATCTAGCGAGGAAAAAATGAATTACTCCCCAAAGAAGTCCATTCTGTGGATGCTCGCGTTCTGCCTGATGCTGTCAATCGTCATTTCGCCAGTGCTGGCGAAGGCGCAGACAGGTTCGAGCGACACGAGTACCGACACCACCGCCACCAAGAAGTCGAAGAAGAAGGCCAAGAAGGACGCGGCTGCGGCAGATACATCAGCGGCTGCCGATAAGACTGCGGCTAGCGACGCCACCACCACCAAGAAGTCGCGAAAGAGCAAAAAAGCGGAAGCAGCCGACAGCGCAAAGCCAGCCGATGCCGCTGCGGCTCCGGCAGCACCTGCCGACACGACCGCAAAGAAGAGCAGCAGGAAATCAAAAGCAGCCGCCGCAGCAGCGGCTCCCGCCCCTGCCAGCGCACCCGCAACCGCAGCTCCGGCTGCCGCCGCAGCAGCGGCTCCAGCTCCTGCAGCTAAGGCTGCAACTCCAGCGGCAGCACCGGCCAGTGCTCCTGCTTCATCGAGCATGGCGGCACCAGCGAAGTCGAAGGCGGCTGCTCCTGCCGCAGCGTCGAGCCCTGATATTGCTGCCGCGCAATCTGCTGGAAAAGTGTGGGTCAACACTAGCAGCGGCGTCTATCACAAGAGCGGACGCTGGTATGGCAAAACCAAAGAAGGAAAGTTCATGACCGAAGCCGATGCGAAGGCTGCTGGTTATAAAGAAGCACAGAAAGAGTAAGAGATCCAAAACTTAATAGGAGAGAAAACGATGACCAAGAAATTCATGAGCAGGATCCTGATCGCATTATTTGCACTGAGCCTGATGAGCGGAATGGCTGTGGCGCAAACCGCCGCGAAACCGGCAAAGGCCCCGGCAGCGGCGGCCGCTGGCGCCGATCTGCTCGACATCAACACGGCGACCAAAGAACAACTGGATGCTCTTCCGGGTATCGGCGCGGCCTATTCGCAGAAAATCATCGATGGACGTCCATACGCGAAGAAGACTGACCTGACACAGAAGAAAATTATCCCCGCAGCCACTTACGCGAAGATCAAAGACAAGATCATCGCAAAACAGAAGTAAGATACTCACCGCCGAGACGCAGAGTTCGCCGGAAAATCGTGGGAGACGGCCTTCGCGAACCCTGCGTTCTCCGCGGAAGTCTTTTTTGATCGTAATTTTAAGGAGCGTTATGGGTTTGCTCGACAATTTGGAAAATCAGGCGCTTGGTTCGGTGTTGGGCGGGAGTTCGAATCCGCTGGCATCAGGCTTGCTGCAGATGATTCAGAACCAACCCGGTGGATTGCAGGGACTGGTGCAATCGTTTCACGACAAGGGGATGGGTGGATTAGTGTCGTCGTGGGTCAGCACGGGTCCGAATCCTCCGATCTCCGCCGATCAAGTTCATCAGGTCCTCGGCAGCGATCAGGTCAAGGCGCTCGCCGCCAAGGCTGGAATTAGTCCCGATATGGCGGGTGGAGCGATTGCGCAGTTGCTACCCGGGATTATTGACAAGCTGACGCCGAACGGGTCGGTTCCCGATCACAGCAATGTAATGAGCATGGTCGGTGGTTTGCTGCAGAACTTGGAAAAAGCCTCATAAGAATCCCGCAGTTCAACAGTCCTCACTCGCGGAGCGGATCGGCGGCGAGACAAGCGCGGCCGGCCACAAGAATCGAAGGGCCGATCCCTCCGAGTTTTACTGAACATTGCCTTGGCCACGGATGTAGAGGATAATCACCTTGACCGCCCCGCGGTCTTGACCAGTCATCGCGTGAATCTTCCTAACTACATCACGCTTACCCGTATCGCTGCGGTTCCGCTGCTGATTTGGATTTTGTGCACTCCGCGCCTGTCGGACAGCAACGGAGAGCGGGAAATTCTGGCCTCTACCGTTTTCATTCTCGCTTCGATCACCGACGGCATTGACGGCTACCTGGCGCGCAAGCGCGGCCAGATCACAACCATGGGGATGCTGCTGGATCCGCTGGCCGACAAGTTGCTGGTGGCGGCAGCGTTTGTCACCCTCGTGCAGTTCAACCCGGCCATGGTTCCGGCGTGGATGGCGGTGGTGGTCATTGGACGCGAGTTCCTGGTCAGTGGGCTGCGTTCGATTGCAGCGTCGGAGGGCTTTACCATCCAGGCGAGCGAACTGGGCAAGTTCAAAATGCTGGTGCAGATCATCTCGGTGGTCGCCGTGATTCTCGCCCACCGCTGGCGTGAATGGCCGGTATACGGCATTTATTTCTTCCCGGTTTATTGGATTGCCCTGCTCGCGATCTGGTTCATGGTGCTGTTGTCGCTGGTTTCCGCACTCGATTACTTCATTGCTTTCTGGTCGCGAATCGACCGCACGTCGGAAAAACGTCGCCGCAGGTCGTTTGTACTGGCTCGGCGGAGAAAACGCGATGTCCAGGCTGTTTGAGTCTGAAAAACCTGCTGTAAATCCGACCGCCCCGCCTGTTGCATCTCCGGAATTTTCAGTTGAGCAGCGACGTACTTTGCTGGGCATCGCACACGAGTCCATTCTCTGCGTTGTTGAGCGGCGTGAGTTTCGGGATGTCCCACCCTCGACGCCGGGACTGACCGAAGCGCGCGGGGTTTTTACCACTCTTTATCTGGGCGGCGAACTTCGCGGATGCGTGGGCTATGCAGCGCCCGTTTCATCTTTGTATCGCGCCGTCGCGGAAACGGCACGGGCCGCCGCATTCGAAGATTCGCGGTTCATGCCTGTGACAAAGGACGAAGCTCAGAGCCTGGAGATTTCGCTCAGTGTGCTGAGCCTGCTGTTTCCAATTCAGGCGGAAGCGGTAGAGCTTAGCCGTCATGGTTTAGTGATCTCACAGGGTGCACGACGCGGCCTGCTGTTGCCGCAGGTTCCGATCGAACATGGCTGGAACCGGGAGACGTTTCTCGAGCAGACTTGCCGCAAGGCGGGGTTGCCGCTCGATGCCTGGCGCAAGGGTGCATCCATCGAGGCTTTCACTGCGGAAGTGTTTTCGGATGAAGACTTCGAAGCCTCCTGATTCGTTCCTGCCTGACCACGCACTTGCGTAACTTGTCATCTGAATAAGAGGATGTAAGCTGAGCGCTGGCCGTCATCTCATGGATGGCTTTGTGAGGAAGCCATGGAGCTTGCTGTCGTCATCGTCGCGTTGATCATCGCTGGAGCGATGATTCCGGGCGATTCCAAAGTTCGTTTCTTTCACTGAAGCACCTTTTCTTCCGCTCCTCCACAGCTCATTCAATTCCCAAGTTGTTTCAGCTATGCCTTACGGCTGTGTTCTTGTGCCGCACTTGCGACCAGACAAAAGAAAAAGGGGAGATTTCTCTCCCCCTCTGTGATTAGGTTGTTGCGCAGCCTATTCTTGCTGGTCGAGCTCCACTGTATCACCGGCATATACATCTTCCAGCGCGAAAACAACCATGGCGGAAGATGAAGTCGGCGTGACGCTCAGGACGACCACTTCTCCCACGGCGCGGCGGGGCAAGTCGGCTACGCGGATGTTTGCGCCTTTGGTCTTGGTGAAGCGATCGGCTTCAAAGGTCGGTGGTCGAGCTTGGGTATCTTCTGAACTCCAAGTCTTGAATGACAGCGAGTCAACAGGGTCTCGCAAGGTGGCGGTGTAGGAACGCACGACGCGGAAATAGTCGCCGACTTTCACGCCCTGGTTGGCGCCCATGTTGAGATAGAGCTTCATGCCCGTGCCGAGCACGAGGTCAAAGTCTTTGCCAAGCACGATGCGCCCGGTCAGCTTGCCGTTTGCGGGGGCGAAACGATCGAAATGTCCGGGGACGTGGAAGGCCACAGCCGGTTTTTCAACGTACGGTGTCGCAACGTCGCCGGGATTGATGGGGTCACAGCTGAACTCCACCTGGGCGATGGCGCTGTGTTGACGGGTATCAACGACGCGCACACGGCCGATCTCGCCGTAGGGATGCCCAGCGGCCGCCACTACCTTGCGCTGGCCGGGATAAATTTCATATTCATTCACGTCACGCATTTCGCGGATGATCGAATAGAGCTGCCCAGCCTGGTATCCGGTTCCCGCCAGATAGATCAGTTCCCCGGTCTCGAACTTCGTGGATGTCGGCGTCTGCAGGCCGCCGTTCACGTAGTTGGCATCAGGAAGGCGATCCTTACTGATGAAGCCCGCGCAATTAATATCGGCGTTGGTCGGGGTCTGGTAACGGACAAAGGGAACGTTCACCGATGTGCTCACGATCCCGGACGCGTCGGGCGTGCTGGGTGTGGTCGACTGCTGCGCGACCGCGAAAGTGGTCACCAACAACAGCATTAAAAGTCCTGTTTTCTTCATGTTACCTCCGACTCCAATCCGCTCCGGGGCGGTTCCAGCTATCTCACTCGGAAGACAAGGGTTACAGCCGAAAAGTAACAAGCGGTGGGGAGGGGGTCAAGGTTACGAGGGTGTCTAGTCTTTTGCTCTCAACCTTGTTTTTTGGCTAGTTTGGCAAGCATTTGTTGCATCTGGGCTTACATCTCTGTAATATCGCGCCGTTGTTGAAAACAAATGGTCTTGGCCTCCTCGTCTAGTCTCGCGCCACGCTTTCTTCCCATGCGCCTGCCGAGGGTTTGCCTTGCGCTCAGCGGAGATACCGCTGAGGAGATGCTGGACACGGCTGAGTCGATGGCGCGGGACAACCCCTTCCTGGAATTCCGGTTGGACTACCTGAAGCAACCGCTGTCCGCTCTTCCCAAGATTCATCGATTTCTTGAGACCCATCAATACGTTACTGCGATTGCAACCTGCCGCCGGGCGGAAAATGGCGGCAAGTACAAGGGGTCGCTGGTTTCCGAATTGGAAGTGTTGACGAAGGCACGTGCGGCCGGATGCCAGTTGGTCGACCTGGAGTTTCAGAGCGCGTCGAAAGCCAAGCCCGATGCGGTTGCGAAACTACGCAGCCGGGCGGGATTGATTGTGTCGTTTCATGATTTTCGCGCCACGAAGAATCTCGATGAAACGCTGCACAAGATGCTGAAGATTCCGGCGGACTTTTACAAAGTGGTGTCGACGGCGACGACGCTCTCCGACAACGTGACCATGATGAAGTTTCTGCAAACCGAGAGCGACAAGCATGGACTGGTCGGACTATGCATGGGAGAGCAGGGCATCATCAGCCGCGTGCTCGGCGTGCGTGCCGGCAGCGTGTTTACGTTTGCCGCAATCAGCGCCGATCTGAAGACGGCTCCAGGTCAAGTCAGCGCGCGGGATCTGCGCGGCATTTATCGCATTGAGCAGGTGGATACGGCAACGCGCGTGTATGGAGTAGCCGGCGATCCGATTGGCCATTCGCTTTCACCGGTGATCATGAACACGGCCCTGCGGCGCGAAAACGTGAATGGAGTTTACTTACCCCTCCATGCCAAGACGCTCAAGGATCTGATTCATTGCGCGCGCGAGATCCCTCTGCATGGCATGAGCATCACCATGCCGTACAAGCAGGCGATTCTGCCCTACCTCGATAACACGGACGCGCATACGGCGAAAATCGGCGCCTGCAACACGGTGGTGCGCGGGCAGGATGGCAAGCTTTACGGATTCAACACGGACATTGCCGGTATCCTTCGTCCGCTGGAACAGAGGGTGACGATCGAAGGTGCGAAAGTTCTGGTGCTCGGCGCGGGTGGCGCGGCACGAGCGGCAGTGTTTGGATTGAAGGAGCGCGGGGCCGAAATCTGGATATTGAATCGCAGTTCCGCGAAGGGGCAAAAATTAGCTCGGCAGGCCAAGTCTCGGACGATCAAGCGCGCTGATCTGCGCAAGGTTGCGTTCGACGTCATCATCAACGCTACTCCGGTGGGCATGGGGAACACGCATGATTGTCCGCTGAAAGATCACGAGATCCAGGCGCGGGTCGTTTTCGACATGGTGTATGACCCGGTGGAAACGCATTTGGTGCAGGTGGCGCGCGCCAAGGGAATCGCCGTCGTTCCAGGAATCGAAATGTTCGTGCAACAGGCTGCGCGGCAGTTTGAAATCTGGACCGGGAAGCCGGCGCCCGCCGGCGACATGCTCCGAGCGGTAACCATTGCGCTGCAGGATCGGGCGGCAAGCCAAAAGTCGCCGAAGGACTGAGCAAGGTTGCGGCGATCTCCATCCTGAAGGAGCCAAGGTCGGCGTTCAACGGTGAGTTTCTCAACTTGATTCCCTCAGTTAGAATCGGCACCTAAATATGACCCCAGGCGACATTCGAGGCGCGCTTTTCCACAACGGTCGAGAGCGGAGAGATGATGCGGAAAGCCCCTGCTAGCGCGGCGAAAACGCGATCGTGACAGATTGAGACCGAAAGTGATGCACTCCTCGTAACAAAGGTTGCAATTTCCACAGACCGGAAGTAATATGAATTTGGACGCAGCCTTCTGCGTTCACCTTGTCGGAAAAAGCCAAATCTTCCAGGTAGAAAACGCAGCCCTAGCTCGATGAGAAAATCTAAAGGGTGCCCAAGGCCCCGGTGCTATTCGGAGAGAATGCATGTCGTGGTACGCGTACTGCCTTACCGAACACCAGACCCTTCCTAATGGTGTTCGCGCCCGTCGTCCCTACGTTCTAGATGGTATTCAAGGCGTGAACGGTTCACCCGTAATGAGCTACCCGAGCGGAGAGTTCGCGGTGATTGTCAGCGAATATGACCGCGCGACATCTAAATTGGACGAAAAGTCCGTTTTGGAGCATGCCCGGGTTGTAAGCCAGAGTTTTCGAACTGCTACTGTGTTGCCCTTCCGCTTCGGGACAATCTTTCGACACCGAAGATGCCATCCGCCAGGCCGTACGCTCAAACCGCCGGACTTTCTGTGAAAGTGTGGCCAGACTGCGCGGCAAGTCGGAAATGCGTATCAAGTTGACGGTGCGGGATGGATCTCTCAAGGGGAACATGGAAGAAATCGTTCTTCCCGATACCGTGGGCCGTGAGTATCTGCTGAAACTGCGCGAAAAGGCTTCGCGCGAGCGTGAGCGCCAGACTAAGGCACGGGCTCTCTCGGTGCAGGTGCACAAGCTGTTCAATCCACTGGAAGAAGAAGTCAGTTGCAAAAAAGTGAATGCCGACGGCATGTTGCTCGATATCGCCCACCTGATCGATACCAAGTCGATTGAAAAATATCAGAACCGTTACAGCACCGCCGCAAAGCAACTGAAAAACTGCGAGATGGTTGTGACTGGCCCGTGGCCTCCATACCACTTCCTGCCCGGTAAGGTGCGGACAGTGGCGGGCGACAGCTAAGCTGTATTTCTGGATCTTTGGGCCAAGCCCCCTTTCGAGGGGGCTTCGCTTTTGGGGCGAATACGCGAAGCCGGCTTTCTGCCAATGTGCAGGTTTGTGCATTTCGGGCCACGTCCGATGGTGATCTGCGCCAAGATGTTTTCTAGGGTATTCACCCTAAGCCTCCCATTTTGAATAGTTTCCCGAAATGGAACTCCTCGTGGCCTCCAGTTAACCACTTTGGTTCGGCAAGTGCTAACTTCTACCGTAAGAAAGAGGCCGTAACCGTTGGAACTTCACTCTCGAACTCGACAACTCACTCTGTCCGTTCCGCTCATCAGAACGGCGTCAAACTAAGTTTCCTCTGATTTCCCGCCACTTAGCCTCTTTGAAAAGGTCGGCCCCGAAAGGGGCCGCTTTTTTTGCAGGTCGCCGTCCTGTACACTCGCGGATTCGGATGAAATCTCAAAAAGCCGTTTCCCTCAGTATTCTCTTGTTGTGGTTGCCCTGTCCGGGAAACCGCTGATGGCCGAAAAGCCTGCTGCTGCTCCCGATGTCCTTTTGACAACGATGGAGAAAGAACTGCACCGCGGGCAGGCCGAACTTGCCAAGCAAGATCCCGCGCCGTATTACACCAGCTACAACGTAACCGACGGCGAGTCGCTCGTAATCTACAGCGCGCAGGGAGGAATTCTCAGTTCAACCTATAGCCGGAACCGTGCCGCCGACGTGAGCATGCGCATAGGCTCGCCGACACTCGATAACACGCACGACCAGGAGCGCGATTCTGGAATTACCTCCGGCCATTTGCCGATGCGCGATGACATGGACGCGATCGCCCGCGTGCTGTGGAAGTTGACGTACGAGCAATATCGCAAAGCGCGGCAGGCATACACCAACGCTAAGACCAAGACTGCCGTTCGCGCGAAGGACGAGGACGACTCGCCGGACTTTTCGCAGGAGAAGCCATCGACCTACGTCGAAAAAACTGTCCCGCCGGCATTTCCTGATCAGAAGACTTGGGAAGACCTCGCTCGCCATTATTCCGCGGACTTTCGTCAATATCCGCAGGTTGAGGAGTCAATGGTCTTTCTATCGCGTCGCGGAGCCATAGCTACCTGGTTTCTACCGAAGGAACGAGGGTCGTTACAGCTGACGCGATTTTCCGGATCGTGATTCAGGCCGAAACCCGCGCCGATGATGGGATGCAGTTGATGCGCGTGGAGACGTTCCAGTTCTCCGACCCGAAGAAGGTGCCGTCGGAGGCGGAAATCGCGGCAAGCGTCAAGAAAATGGCGTCGGATTTGAGCGCGCTGCGATCGGCTCCGCTGGCGGAACCCTATAACGGACCGGCTTTGTTATCGGGCCGGGCGGCGGCGGTTTTCTTTCATGAAGTGCTCGGGCATCGCGTCGAGGGACAGCGACAGCGTGGCCGCGATGAAGGCCAGACTTTCACGAAGAAGATTAACGAAAAGATCATGCCCGACTTCTTGAGCGTGACCGACGATCCCACGCTGCATTCGATCGGCAATACGGATCTGTCTGGTTTTTACCGCTACGACGACGAAGGCATCCCGGCGGAACGGGTTGAGGTCGTGAAGGATGGCGTCCTGAAAAACTTCCTGATGGGGCGCCTGCCGGTAAAGAATTTCGGCAGCTCGAATGGTCACGGACGCGCACAAGCTGGGAAGATGCCGGTGGGACGGCAGGGAAATCTGATCGTTACCTCGTCGAAGACCGTTCCGGACGCGCAACTTCGCACCCGCTTTGTCGATGAAATCAAGAAGCAGGGAAAGCCTTACGGACTGTATTTCGAAGACATCCAGGGCGGATTCACGCTGACCACGCGCGTATCTGCCGCAGGCGTTTCAGGTGTTGCCGGTAATGGTGTGGCGAGTTTATGCGGATGGGCGTCCTGA
>CAVRYB010000080.1:0-22928 GCA_963725295.1 uncultured Acidobacteriaceae bacterium | reverse complement strand
TTTATGTCCTCTTCTTCGACTCGTCGTCTGATACGTCAGCAGCCGCCGCATCAGCCGGCCGTCGTATGCTTTGCCTAATACTTCCTCTTCCTGATTGGAGGCCATGGGTGGCGCGAGAGAAAACTAAATCTGAAATTAACCTAGTTAAGCTTATCGCAAAAGCATCAGCCTCAATAGATGACGGATCGCTCTCGAAGATCGAAAACCTTCGGCCACGGGCCTATCCGGAGTAAGGGCTCGACACTCAGAGCTTGGCGAGCCGCCGTTGTACGAATAGGAAATAAAGAGCCAGCAGAATCAGTAGAAATCCGTTCACGCTGAGGACGATAGGCACCGTAAACATTGGAACCAGCCATCCCGACATTAGATTCCCCATCGGCATGCCACCGCGGAATGCGAAGTTGTAGACGCTCATGACTCGTCCGCGCATTTCGTTCGTCGTGATCAATTGCACCAGAGAATTGACTGTCGCAAAAACCGCCATCATCGATGCGCCCACCAGCACCAGGAAGGTGTAGCTGAGCGGCAGCGACCGGGAAAGGGCAAACCCCGCAATCCCCGCGCCGAGCGTGGCGAGGGCAAACAGAGCCACCCGTCCCTTCTTTTTTATGTTGCCCGCGCTCGCAATGGTCAGCGAGCCGCAGATGGAACCGAATCCCATCAGAGCCAACAGATTGCCGTAGGTTTCCGGTCCGCGATGGAAGATGTCTTTCACGAACACGGGAAAATACGTCCGCACGGGCATGCTTAGGAAGGTCATCAAAAATGCGAGGATAATCAGCGCTTCCATCGAATGCTGCTTGCGGACAAACTGAATGCCCTGCTTCAGACTCGAAAACATCGATGCGGTGGCCTTCACGGGCTGGAACCGCGACCGGATCAGCAGAAGCGACACGATCGGCGCCAGAAAGGAGACCGCGTTCAGCCCGAAGCACCACTTCTCTCCCAACTTCGCCAGTGCTTGCCCGGCGAGCGCCGGACCAACCATCACCGCCACGTTGAACTGAATTGAATTCAACGCGATGGCGTTCGGCATGTCTTCTCGTTCCACTAGTGTGGGAATCAACGCCTGGTAGGCCGGACCGCCGAAGGCTTGGGCGAAGCCAGAAACGAACGAGAGGCAGAGGATGTGCCACACGTGGACCAGTCCGGTCGCCACCAGAATCGTGAGCAGGCCAGCGCTCGCCATCTGAACATACTGAGACGCGAGCAGAATCTTCCGGCGCTCCACGCGATCGGCCACTACGCCGCCAATCAGGGAGAAAAGGAAGATGGGGATACCGCCAAGAAACGAATCCAACGCGAGTAAGAATGCCGAGTGGCTGAGCCGGTAAACCAGCCAGCTCTGTGCCACGATCTGCATCCATGTGCCGATGCTGGATGTGCAGGCGCCAATCCACATCAGACGAAAATCGCGATATTGAAATGCTTTGAAAACCCGGCGAATCAATTTCGAATTGCCCCTGCGAAAAGGCTAACATGCACCTTCACCGGGCAAGGTGACGGGGATGGAACCAACCGGAGCACTACGGGCTAATTGACCTTCTTCGCCTTCCGCGCAGTGGTCCCGGATGCGGCCTTAGTGGGCCTGCAGTCCCCTCCCTGGCAATTCGGACAAACTACCTTGGCATTCTTGTCCGCCATCTGATGCAGGAACGCGGAAAACGTCTTGCCACAATGATTGCAAAGAACGTCGATCGAGTCTTCTTTAGGATTCGAGACCGTCATCAAGCACCCCCAAAACAATATTTTACTGCCTCCGAGACCCGCCTGCGCTGACCGCCATCCTGTGGACGTTTCTTCCAATGAAGTCCCATAGAATAAGGAGCAGCATGCCGGTCGGCCTTTACATCTCGGTTCCTTTCTGCCGGACCAAGTGTAGCTACTGCAACTTCGCCTCCGATGTTTTCTCGAAGTCGGCCTACGAGAACTACGTGGCTCGGTTACTGGAAGACATCGGCGACTCGAGAAAGCTGGCGTCAGAGTTGGGCTGCACCCTCGAAGAACCCGCCGATTCGATCTACCTCGGCGGAGGTACTCCTTCGATCCTCGACGCCTCGCAATTGCTGCGCATCTTCGCCGCCGTGCGCAATCAATTCATGGTGACACCCGACGCCGAAATTACAGTCGAGTGTGCTCCGGGAACGCTGTCGCCTCCACTGATCGAAACTTTGCTGCAATGCGGAGTGAACCGTGTCAGCCTCGGCGTGCAATCGTTCGTGGATCGGGAAGCTCAGTCGGTCGGAAGGCTGCACAAACGCGAGACCGTGCTCGAAGAGATCGGTCGCCTCAGAGAAGCAGGAATCGCCAGCATCAGCATCGACCTGATCGCCGGCTTGCCCCACCAGACGCCGGAAAGCTGGGCATTTTCCGTGTCCGAGACCATCGCCACCGGAGTCCCTCACGCCAGCGTTTACATGCTCGAAGTGGACGAAGATTCCCGCCTCGGCCGCGAACTCATTGCCGGCGGCGCCCGCTACCACGCGCACTTTGTCCCCGATGACGACGCGACCGCGGACTTCTACCAGCAGGCTTGCGAACTGCTCAACTCTGCCGGAATCGAACAGTATGAGATTTCCAACTTTGCGCGCAAACCGGCAGGGGCGAACCAATCCCTCCACAACCTGAAATACTGGACGCGCCAGCCCTACCTCGGCTTCGGCGTCGATGCCCACTCGATGCTCGCCAGTCGCCAAACAAACGATCATGCCGCCGTCCGCTTCGCCGCTCCCGACTCGCTCGATGCCTACATGAATCGCGTCCCACATACAGTGACTCCAGTCTCCGAGCAGGCAGCAATCGAAGAGAGCTTCTTCCTCGGTCTGCGCCTCAACCGCGGCATCAATCTGGCCGAACAGAGGTTTTGGGAAGGGCACGACTCTAGTCGTGCCGCAGATGCGAGACCAACGACGGCTTTAGCCGCTGAGGCGGGCTGGGAATCAGCAATTCGCCAGTGCCTGGAAGACGGTCTCCTCGAACAGCAAGGCACAATCGTCCGCCTGACCGCCCGCGGACGCCTCTTATCCAACGAAGTGTTTGCCAGATTTATTGCAGAAAAGAGCGAAGAGAAGACCGAAGAAACAAAAGTGGGAACCGGCCACGTGAATCCACGTTAGTTGGCCGATGAGTGCCGTGTCGGCTTGGCCTATCCGGTCCCCACCATCTCAAAAACTTTGGGGAGGCCGATCCCCAATAGAGGAGGCTCAAATGCCAGAGCCTGTATTCCGGCCTCTCCCGAAAGACTCATCCACACCACGCGAAACTGCGACCGCGACGCGCCATGCTGCACGTCCAAAATCTCGCCCGTTTGCACCTTCGAGCGCACGCCGGCCAAAACCGCTCCGTGGTCGCTCACATTGCGCACCCGGACAATCTCTGCGAAAGGCCGCGCCATCCGGTCAACTCCCCAGATTCGCACCGGCAATTCGAGTTTCACTCTGCGCTCTTTTAGCCGGTCCATTGGGGTCTCGATCCGCAGCCTCGATCCAAGGCGGATCATAGGACCTCACGCATTCGCTGCCTAGATCACAGTGGTTATTACTCGGAGATTACCGATGGGGGACGCGCGGTGGAGTTCAGTTCTTCATCGAGCAGGAGCCGGGGCCATCAGGATGCCCGCACGATCCGCAGGGGCCTGCAGACATGGGCCGCGACGACGACGCGCCGCTCTTGGTCGATACAGCAAATACTGAGAGCTGCGGCTCCAGTTTCTTGCTCTGGCACTTCGGGCATTCAGCTTTCTGCGTGCCAAACACCAGCGCTTCGAACTCATGCTGGCATTCTTGGCAGATGTACTCAAAAATCGGCATAAAGGAAAACTCCGCGGAGACTTACTTCTAATTAGAATCGTTCCGTGAGCAATTCGCAACCACCAGTGGTTACGGCCGATTTCACGCCTCGCGCCTGGCTCCATGGCGGACACGTGCAGACCGTGGCCAGTTTCCTCATCCGGCGCCGCATCCACTTGCCTGTTCCAGAAGAGCGCCTGATCGAGGTCGAACCCGGCGTCAAGGTTCTCTGCCACTGCCACTGGCAGGCGGATCGCACCCGCGCACTCACCATCATCGTTGTCCACGGTCTCGAAGGCTCCAGTGAATCGCAGTACATGCTGGGCATCACGGAGAAAGCCCTTGCCGCGGGAATGAACGTCATCCGCTACAACCAGCGCAACTGCGGAGGCACCGACGCGCTCGCTCCCGTGCTCTATCACTCCGGACTCTCGAACGACGTGGCGGTCGTGGCAAAGGACATCATCGCGCGCGACGGCGTGTCGAAGTTCGCGCTCGCCGGATTCTCCATGGGCGGCAACATCACTCTGAAACTTGCGGGAGAGTGGGGCTCGCAAGCGCCGCCGCAGTTTCGCGCGATCGCTGTGTGCTGCCCCGCAATTGATCTTGCCACTTCCGCCGATGCGCTCCACCAGCCTTCAAACCGCCTCTACGAAACGTACTTCCTGTGGGGACTGCGCCGGAGAATGCGCGAGAAAGCCCGCCTCTTTCCCGGACACTTCGATACCAGCCGGCTCCACGGCATCCGCAGCCTGCGCGAGTTCGACGACAAGATCACCGCGTACTACTGCGGATTCACCGGAGTCGACGACTACTACAACCGTGCTTCCGCCGTACACACGATCGATCGCATCGCCGTTCCGACGCTCGTGCTGCACGCGGCCAACGACCCGTTTGTCCACATCACGCCCGAGACTCGACAGAAGATGCTCCGCAACAAGAACATCACCTTGGTCGAGACCGCCGATGGAGGTCATTGCGCCTTCGTAGGCCTGCGCAACGGCAACAACGACGACGGCTATTGGGCCGAAACCGAAATCGTGAGTTTCCTGCGCCAGTTCTAAGAAGCCGCGAAGCGGCGGGAGATTGCAGCCCACGGCGCCAGCTGTGGGTCGATTAGCAGAAGCGATAGAGTCCCGCAGGGACGAAAGATGTTGTCTCGCACTTAGCCGCTGAGGGCCACACCGTTTACCATCACAAAGACTCTCATGGATGCAGACTTCTCCATCGAACTCTCCGCCGACGATCCGGTGCTCGACTTCCCGTGGACGGACCCTGATGGCAAACTCGCCTACCTCGACGTGAAGCGTCATCCCGAATTGCTCGACCGAATCGAAGAGGCCAACCAGTTTCCCGAGCTAAGAGAATTCCTGCGCACCCTGAACTCGCCGCGCAGCCTCTTCGAGACCGCGAAATGCGACGCTTGGACGACCACCGGACTAACTCCCGAAGAAGATATCCATCACTCCACCCACAAGCACGCAAGTTATGTCGACGTTCTCTTCTCCGAAACCGACCTGCGTCAGTCTTTCCCACGCCACGAACAGTTTGTAAAAAAGCTGATCGAGCTACTGCGCCGCGCACCGGAGACTCCTTCCTCCGTCGATGCCTGCGTGCGCCGCTGTTTTTTCACCGAAGGCACTGCCGTCGAGGAAGGCCTTTACATCACCTTATATGTAAGCGGCTACGGAAACGATGAAGAAACCGCGCGCCAGAACTGGGAAGTCGCCTTGAAGTTGGTGGCGAACGCGGTCGTTCAGTTGTCGATATCCCAGTTCCCGAGTAAATAGCAATATTGGTCCCTGCCTTGCTTTTCTGGCCCTTGTCCCATCACAATGAGGCCTTCCGATTTTGCAGGGTTCCTTGATCGACGATTGAAGATCGACGGGGAGGACCACGGAATGGGCCGACGCCGCGAGCCGCGCAAAGAGATTCAGGTACCCGTGCGCATTTTCGGCACCGACAGTAGCGGCCAGGTTTTCTCCGCCAAAGCGACTACAGTCAACGTCAGCCAGCAGGGCGTCGAGTTGAGTGGCGTCGAATGCCGCCTCAAAGTCGATGAGACGATCGGTCTGACCTACGGCAAGAACAAAGTCAACTTTCGCGTCAAATGGGTCGGCCAGCCCGGAACTCCGAAGGCAGGTCACGTCGGCCTGCTCAGCGCCTCGCCAGACAAGCCGCTCTGGGATTTCCCGCTTCCGCCCGCCGTCCTCGACAACTTCCGTGTGCAGTTCGCGGAACAGCGCAAGCATCCGCGGTTCAAGTGCCAGAACTCGGTCGAGATTCATACCCAAGCCGGAGCCTCCTTCTGGGCGACCATTGCCGACCTGAGCGTGGGCGGTTGCTACATTGAGATGGCGATCCCGCTGCAGCCGGGAAACAAAGTAAGAGTTGCCATCTGGCTTGGAGACACCAAGGTCTGGGCCGATTCCGAAGTTGCCTACAGCACTCCAGGATGCGGCGTGGGCCTGCGGTTCCTCAGGCTCGCCGAATCGGATCAGGAACGAATCCGGCAGTTCCTAGCCCCGCTGAAACCCTTCGCCAAGACGCCGGGTTTGGGCAAGAACCGCTAGGGTGGCTGGCCCACACTTTCATCTCAAGTTCCCCGAACGTGCCCATTCTAAATTTCGCCGGTGGGCCTAGCTGAATTCGCCTTGAAGGGACGCGCCTTCCAGCCGATTCGCCTTCCAGCTATTGCGGAAGAACTCACAAATGCGTCCATCGCCGTGAAAGAGCGGCCCTTCAGGGCCGCGTAAGCCTCCTCGGATCAATACGGGCTGCAGCCCCCGTTGGTCGCCTTTCTTCGTCCGTTTTTTCCGCAACCTGTTCCAGCTGTACCGAACTGCCACAAAATCAGGTCGGGTGGCGCACTTCTCGCGGTTTTCGCGCTGCATGGTGCCCCAGGTTCGCGTCGGTTTTTGACGCTAACCTGGGTCAGGCGGGTGCCGCATTTCCCGCTGTTTTCGAGAAAGCCTGCCCTGAGCAGAGTCGAAGGGTGCGCAGCAAACCGCTTGCACCCCGAGCTCTTGATTTTCATATCTGTCTATCAACGGTGCCGGAGCCTTGTGCCCGTCCTTCTGCATCGGCAGTCGGAATGCCAGCGTCTCGAAAAGCGCGAGACCTGGTGCACCCCAGTTCTTTCGGTGCCAGCTTTGAATGACGATCGGCGTTAGACTCGCGGAGATGCTGGCCACCCGCCTCGATCAGGATGTGGGGATCGTGGTAAAAGCCGCACCGTGACAGAAATAACGCTCCGGCACTGCAGGTTTTCTGAGGATGGTCCCGCGATAAAAGTCAGTCTGGGGCGAATTACTTCGAGAAAGGTACGGGATTTGTTAGGACTTGGGGTACGTCCCGTCTCTCCCCGCGTTCGGGTCCGCATGTTCGCCATGTGTTCGCCATAGAGTATACTCGGTCTAGCCTGGCCACCATGCTCTACTGGGAATGCAAAAGTCGTCTAGCTGTGCTGCGAGAGTTTCGCGTTCGGGCGGTCGACTACTTTGAGAACATAGAGCCTTCAGGTTGGATGGCGGGTGGAGCACCGCGCCCCATGAATGCGACGGCGCAGAAGGCTCGACATGATATGAACCGCATGTTGGGAGACGTGTTGGTTTCTCTCAGCCGGTTCAGTATTCCGCATGTCGTCTACTATCAACCGCCCCCGAGGCTCGGCGGGTATCCGCAGAACGTGGACATCATCCTGAACGTCTTTTCCCTTTGGGAGTTCCAGGTCGGTTCTGAGCGGGTCTTCGATACCATCGACCGGGCCATAGGAACCTACGAGAGAGAGTGCAAGAAGCTTTTTCGTAAGCTTTTCAATCCTCTTTACTGGCTGGGGATGCTTCTCGTGCAGTTCCTGCGCATACCATCCAAACTACGGGGTGCAGGCGCGGCAGATGTCCCCGGCACTGACCCGTCGTTGTTCGGGAGTATGAGGCAGGGCTGGGCTGGCTGGAACAGAACTGACAGGCTAGCGCTCATCGCGATCATCGTTGCGGTGATTCTCGGAGGAATCGCTTTGATGAGTCCAGAAGTTCGGCGCGCCCTCCGTCTCGACAAGGCCGTGACTGCGCGGGTGGACCCGTCACCAGCGCAGGTTGTCCCCGCCCCAAACACGCCACCAGCGCAGAAAGTACCTGCGCAAGCCAAACCGTTCAGGCCGAACCAAGGTCCGGTTGACCATCCAGCCGTGAACAACACGCCGCCGTCAATCAGCCAAAACAATTCAGGCGGAATCAATGTCCAGCAGGCTACTACTGGGGAGAATAGCCCGATCGTCAATAGTCCGATCACCATTGGTGATACTCCTAAGAGAATAGCCGCGAATGATCTAACGGCCGCAACGCAATACCTGTTTAATGCTAAGAACAAAGCGCACATCGTCATTAAGAATGCCCAAAATAGCAATTCAGGTTTGTTTGCGCGGGACATCTACAAAGCATTCAAGGATGCGGGGTGGCCGATGGTTGAAACTGGCGTAGATGACGTGATCTTATTCAAAGCTCCGGGCAATACATTTCTTGGAGCGGTTGTTACGGCTAAAGGGCCGTCACTGCGCGCAGGAGAACAAACTACAGTGAGGGAACCGGAGCCGCTGTTCTATGTAGGCACAATTCTTCGGGCGCTCAAAGTTCCTGTGGAATTGAACCGCGATCCGAACCAAAAAGACGACGACCTAATAATGATTCAATTCGAAGGGTTACCGAACTAGAACGGGTCAGGCGGGTGGCCAACTTCTGCGGGCCGCCCGTGCGGTCCTTCTGGCCCAATCCAACTGGGGGTGCCGCACTTCTCGCGCTTTTCGAGAAGTGCGTACCACAGCTGCTTGCGTTCTCGTCAGTTAACGCTCCCGCGGGCGAGTAACGTTCCCAGGTTCGTCTCAAAGTTCTTACCCCTGAGTGCTGGCCCATCTCTCGCGGCTCCGCCATTCCCCTTGACACGATCCCTTCCAAGTCCTAATATGGCGTCATACGACATATCGCGTGATGACATATATGGACACGCTGCCTCTTACCGAACCCGTTTTGCTCGTTCTGCTGAGTCTGGCCGAACAGCCGCGCCATGGATACTCCATTCTCAAGGACGTAGAACACATGAGCGCTGGCCGCGTGATGCTGAGCACTGGCACTCTTTACGGTGCGCTGCGCCGCCTGCTGAACCAGGGTTGGATTGAGCGTTTCGAGGAAGATGAGAGCGTTCGCGACCGCCACGCCTACCGGCTCACTTCCCGGGGACGGCAGAATTTACAGTCGGAGATCGACCGCATAAAGCAGTTGACCAAACTGGCTGGTCTCCGCGTGTCACCGGTTACACGCGTTGCGAAATAAGGAGGCGTGATTCGAATGCTGACTCTCTACCGGTGCCTTCTCCGCCTTTACCCACTTGCCTACCGCACTGACTACGCGGACGAGATGATGTCGGTCTTTCACCAGGCGCGCGATGCGGCGGCGAATTCAACCATCAGCGCTCGCATGGTTTTTTATGCGCGCGAAACCGCGGGCCTTCTCGGCGGCGCACTGCGCGAGCAATCTCGAAGCATCCTGGGCTCTGACAACTGGATTCCTTTCCGGAGGTTTGATATGCGTCCCGAATTTCGCTTTCCGCGTTCCACCGTTTTCCTGATGTCGGTGATCCTGGCCGGAGTGCTGCTCACCATCGAGAGGGCAAAAGGCATTCAACTGAAATATGGATCGGCTTCCGACGTCGCAATGTGGCCTGGCATGGCGTGGGCCTTTGCGATCCTGCTATTGATGGTAGCGGTCACGGCCGTGATCGTGTGGGGAGTCTTATTTGCCCTGCACCGCACTGGCATGCAGCGGCTCGCGAGCCTCCAGACCGACCTGCGAAACGACGGAGCCAGCGGCAGTTAGGCGGATCGTTTTTGTCACAAGGGGTCAGAGAAATATCGTAGACATAAGAACCCGCCCGCATGAAAATAGAAGTCTGATTGGGGCAGCGAAAGGTGTGTCCGTCTCCGCGACGGGCCATAAAAGCTGCCCCAAAACCATTTTCAGCGGTCTTTGACAGGGTAAGTCTATGATTCTTAAAGACTTTATCGGTAACCCCTTATTATTGAATACTTTACGAAAATCGGGGGGGGGGGGGGGGGGTACAGAAACCAGGGATAGTAACTAAAGAGTAAACGGTTCCTGCGACTCCAAAGAAACGTCACTTCGTGAAATCCTGCTCATCTCAAGATCGTAAAACTCTGGACACCTGAGGACCAAGACTAGGAGCGCGTCCTGCCTGCACGAAATACTTAAAAATTTAAAATTATCCACAATCCTTGCTGCGCAAGGAGAGTCAAGTGGGGATATACTTCGCACGCGCAGAAGATCGCGTGAAGGAGAACCTCCCCCAATGAATAAGGTACTGGAAGTCTTGCTCACGGTCGTAGCACTGGCCGGGTTGTACAGCGCAATCCCGGCGAGCACTGTAAAGCCTGCCAACTCTGCGGTTCGAGCAGAGCAGGCGGTTGTGGTGGCGGATGGCAGCGATCCGATGCCTTTGTGCCGCAAGAAACATTGCGACCAATAGAGAATCGGTAAACGCGCAACTCAAAAGATCCACACAAGCCGCCTAAAAATTCTGTTGCAGTGCGGTCGAGGGATAGGTATGCTTCCGATGCATTCGGGTTCATCCGCCAATGAACTGGTTAATGTACGGGAGTTGGGTCGCTGGTCCGTTATTGCAGATCACTCTTCTGATCTACATGGTCCGGCAGAAATATCACACGTCCTACCCGCGCTTCTTTTCCTACATTCTGTTTCAGACCATTAAGTCGGGCTTGTTGTTCGTCGCATTCCGGTACTTCAACGACAACTACTTCGAGGCCTACTGGACGGGCAACGCGGTCAGCGTGATTTTTGCGGTCGTCGTGATGGATGAAATCCTTCGCAGCTTCTTTAAGGAGTACGGAGGCATTCAGACTCTAGGAGCGACCATATTCCGGTGGTCCTGTGGGCTGTTGTTGCTGGTCGCGGTCATCGGGGCATTGTCCAGCGGCGAAGGCGACGGAGACCGAGTCGTGGCGGCGGTGTTTTCCTTCGATCGCAGCGTGCGCCTGATGCAAGTGGGATTGTTCCTGCTCTTGATGCTCCTCTGCCGGCTTCTTAAGAACAGCTGGCGTCAACCGGTATTTGGAATCGCGCTGGGATTCGGACTCTTTGCCAGCGTTGAGCTGATCCTGGTAAGCGTTGTGATGTGGTCGGGCAGCAGTCATGAGGCGCTGATCAGCTTGTCCAAGAGTATGGCGTACAACGCCGTGACGCTGGTCTGGATCGGCTACCTGCGACAGCAGCCGCATCTGGTGCCACAGGTTGAGACTGCGATGAATGCGAACATTTTCGGTATGACGTTAGCCGCGTCGGGCCCGGCGCCAGATCCTGACGCCAGCTTTATGTCGAGAGTAGAACATGCCGTGGACCAGGTCTTGTCGCGCCACACGGAAGAAAATCGGATCGCCGATCGAAAGCCCAATTCAGAAAAGGGTAACTAACCCCCTTCCCGCCAGTGCTAAGGATGCAGTCCACGGCAAATCAATCCCGCTGACTAACAACCAAACTTCGGTGATTTGGATCGAAATAGGGAACAGGATAGATTAAGAAAAATCCATGTTCTCTCGATTCAAGTCGTGGGCTTTCGTGTCTTTGTTGGTGGTTTTGGGTTCCGTTTTTGCGTTGGCACAGACCTCTTCACCATCTCCTGCACTCGCGCCTGCGGCCGATCAGCCGTTGCTTGGCAGCATCGCGGGAATCGTGTTCGATCAGAGTGGAGCGGCGGTTGGCGGTGCGCGGGTGAAGTTGACGTGTGACGACTCGTCCCGTAACCAGTCGTCCGGCAGCGGGTCGTCCGGCGGCCAGGAAACGCTGTCGGGCGCGGATGGACAATTTTCGTTCTCCAATGTTGCGGCGGGACCGTTTCAAGTGACGATCACGGCGGCGGGATTTGCGGCGCAGACGTCCTCGGGAACTTTGCAAGCTGGGCAGAATTACGTTGTCACCAACATCGCGTTGGCGGTGGCTCGCAATGTCACGGATGTGGATGTTCAGTTCACGCAAGAAGAAGTGGCGCAAGAGCAGATCAAGGTGGAAGAGAAGCAGCGAGTGCTGGGCGTGGTTCCGAACTTTTATGTGACTTACGAGTCCAATCCTGCTCCGATGACAGCGAAGCAGAAGTTTGGGTTGGCGTGGAAGACGACGATTGATCCGGTGAGTTTTGGACTGACAGGCGTGACTGCGGGAATACAGATGTTGGGCGATGACTTTGACGGATATGGGCAGGGGGCCGCGGGCTATGCCAAGCGCTACGGCGCATCGTACGCCGACTTTGTAACGGGAACGTTCATTGGAGCGGCGATTCTGCCGGCGGTTTTGAAACAGGATCCGCGATATTTCTATAAGGGTACGGGCAGCAAGCGATCGCGCCTTTTGTACGCGATGGCCAGCGCGGTGATTTGCAAAGGCGACAACGGGCGCTGGCAGACGAATTACTCGAACATCCTGGGAAGCTTCGCGGCAGGCGGGATTTCCAATCTCTACTATCCGTCAGAAGATCGTGGGGCGGAATTGACGTTCGAAAAACAGCCTGCTAGGAATTGGGGCGACGGCGGCAGCGAATATTGTTCAGGAATTTGTGATCCGGAAATTGACACCGAAACTACCGAAGCATGATCCTGCGCAGCAGTGATGATCTCTGGGGCCTAAGTTTTTTCAGTCCGATCCACTCAGGATGACAGTCTTGATAGGGTTGCTGACGGCTGAGTGCTGATTGCTGATTGCTCCAACGCCGACTCTGGCAGCTTCCATCCCCGCGACAGATATGCCACAAACATCGTGAACAGCGCTGCGGCCAGTGCGAATTTGAACGGCACTGGCACGGACGATGGAGAGAAGAATCCTTCGATCGTCCCCCGCGATGATGAGGACTGGAATGACTCCGACAAGCAGGCGCACGGCTTCGTTGCCACCTTGGGCTAACGAGTCGCGGCGGGAGAGTGGCCCGGGGAAGAGGAGTGCTTGGGCCAGACGCAGGCCTGCGCCTCCGGCGATGAAGATGGCGGGGAGTTCGAGGACTCCGTGAGGGGCGACGAAACTCCAAAGCTTGACGCTCATCTGATTCATGCCGCAAGCCACGCCGATTACGCCGAGCAACATACCGTTGAAGAAGAGCTGAAACAACGTCCAGAGACCAGCCGTGATGCCACCTGCAAAGGTCATGAACGACACGGTCATGTTGTTGGTCATGATGAAGCTCGACTCCTGTGGAGCCGCGGCGACGACGGAGTGGGTCCACATCTCGTGCTTCTCAATGGTGGTGACCATTTGGGGACCGAGGAAGTCGCGCATGAAGTCGGGATTTGAAAGCGTGAGGAACAGTCCGGCGAGCGCGCCGAGTGCGAAGATTCCAGTCGAGACCAGCGTGTAGCGGAGATACTGGCGGAAGATAATGGGATACTCGACCCAGAAAAATTGCGCCACGCGCCCGACGGTTTTCTTCTGGCCGGAGTAAACGACGTTGTGGGCGCGACCGAGGAGTTGATTGAGGTAGCGGGATTGTTGCACACTGCTTGCGTCGCCGCGGACGGCCGAAAGATCGGTAGCCGTCTGGCGGTAGAGAAGTCCCAGTTCGCGAAGTTCGTCGCGTCCCAATGCATGCAAGCCGTGCTGCTTGATTTCGCCGAGCAGGGACTCGAGTCGTGCCCAGTAAGGTTGCCGCTTCTTCAGCCAGGAAACGGAAATCATAATTAGTCAGCCACTTTAGTCAGCCACGTTCAGAAGCCGGTCAGGAGCCGAATTTGGAGCCGATTGAGAAGCTTACCATTGAAACACCCGAGCAGATCGAACTTGAATTCCCGGTCGCCGGGCTAGGCAGCCGCGGCATGGCGCTTCTGGTCGATAGCTTGATTCAGGGCGTGGTGGTGATTGTCGTTCTGATCATCTCGTCGCTGGTTTATCCGGATCTAGCGCGCTACTGGGAATCGGCAGGCAAGTGGATGATGGCGGCAATCATTTTCCTGATGTTTTGCCTGTATTGGGGATACTTCGCGATCTTCGAGGTGTTCTGGAACGGACAGACGCCGGGAAAGCGACAGGCGCATATCCGGGTCATTACGGCGAGTGGGCGTCCGATTACGGTGTTTGAAGCGATTGCGCGGAATTTTCTGCGGGCGGTGGATTCGCAACTCTTCTATATGGTCGGCGCGATCGCGATTGCCGTGGATAAAAAGAACCGGCGATTGGGAGACATGGTCGCCGGGACGGTTGTGATCCACGAACTACAGGAGCAGGGCGATTCTTATTGGTACGGGCAGAAGAGCGATGCGGTGGTGACTCCGCCGGTGGAGGCGATCACGGCGATGACGGCGCAGGAATTTCAGCTGATCGAGACGTTCTTGAACCGGCGACTGGATCTGCCGTATGAGCAGCGCCAGCAGACGGCGCAGACTATTGCCGATCGAATCGGAACTCGCCTCAATGTGCCGCCGGCGGATCGCGGGTCGGCGGAGAATTTTCTGGAAGAACTGTCGCGGCGGTACCGGGATAATGCACGATACAAATAAGTGCGCGCTTCAAGTTTCGGCAACCGGTACGGCAGCCCAAGCGGCATCATAGAGTTCCTCGTGCAGCATCTCATTTTCCCAGTACTGGACGTGGGCCAGCAGCGGAGTCGTTGCTTCTGGATCAATCTTGTTGAATACAGGATTGAACCCCTTTACGTCGTCCTTGTCGGTTTCCGGAACATCGTAATAATCGAGGTGGCCGCTGATGATGTCGGCGGGAGCGTGGATGTTGATCCAGCGAAAGGTGTCGAGTGGCCGGAACTTTTGATAGTCGAGGATGAGTGGCTGCATGCGGGCGGCTAGAGCCTCGCGCAGATTCCTTGCTGAGCTGACCTGTGTGCGGAACAGGAAAGCAGTTTTATCGAGCGGCGATCCGAAGGTGATCAGGCGCGTGGTCCGGGGTACAACCTGTCGCTCAAAGTTGCACTCGACCTGGTCCCAGTTAATGGCGGCGTTCAGCATGTCATAGCTGATGACCGAGCCGAGAGAGTGGCCGACAATCACGACGGTGTCATAGCGGAGCTGAGAATTGTCAGAGATACCCGCCGAGTAGATTTGGCGGGCCACGGTGCAGGCCTGTTCCAGAATCGCGTTGCGGATCGCGTCGAAGCGGCTGACTTTATAGGACGAGACATAGATGGCGACGTCGCCCACGTATTCCACCACGAAGTAGCGAACCAGGAGCGCTAGCACGACCAGCCCGATGACCACGAGGAAAATCAGTATCTGCACGGCCAAGGGCCAGTGAAAGAAGGAGTCCTTGTAGAGGGAGTAGATCTTCTTGCTAAACGTCAACCCGCTCGAAGTGAAGAGGAGAATGGCGGGTGCGAGCAATACCGTTACCGATACCAGCGCCGCGATCAGCGCACTCAGTGTGTGGGCCTTGATGGGCATGTCATAGAACTGGCCGAAAATCCAGCGGTCGAAATGCCAGAAGCCGTCGTCGAGCTGGGACGGCTGGGGTTCTGGCGGCGCGGTCTTTTTCCCCTCGAACAACTCATTTGGCCAGCGGGCCTTGATGTAGGTGTAAATGCCGTTCCATGCGGCGGAGTAGAGAAAAGCTACGGTCTGCAGGAACGAGATCTGCCCTTCCGTCAGCGGCGCCCAGTAACTCTCGTAAATATGCGCTTCCACCGCCGTGCCTTTCTGGGGTGGCAGCGTAACTTCGGCTCGCGACAACTCGGGAGCGTCGGGAGCCGACGTGAGCCGGACTCGCCGTACATCCACCTTGAAATCATCCTGCTTATCGGCGGAGTGCCGTTTCGAGTGCTCCGTAACCAGCGCCTGGCCGATCATGCTGAGCGTCTCAAACGGCACCTGCTGGCCCATACCGTGAGTTACCAGGATGGCTACGCGGTGAGGTTGCGGGCCGGATTCGGCAGCGGGCGCCGCTGCGCGAGTTGGAGGCTGAGTGCGTTCCCGGATAATGCCAAGGTGTCTTTGAGTTAATCCAAATTCTTTGATCTCCGCTTCGAGGTCGTGGAGGTCCAGGTCGTTTACGGTTCTTTTTGGTTCGAGGGTGGGAGCTTCAGGAGTGACGGCACTGATCTTGAAATCAGATCGAAGTGGCATGGCATTCACCTCTTGTGGAAATTAGGGGAAGGCCCGGGGTCAGATTCAGAGGAACGCCAGAACGATAGCAGGTCGTGCGGCAGTGTCAAGTAAGTGAGAAATAAAAAAGGGCACCGCCCACGCGGTGCCCAACCTACCAGCAACTTGACTTACTTATTCTCGTTGAGCGAGCCGGCCCCAAATTCCTTGCGTTGAATAATCGGACGCGCCGCTTTGGCCGCGGAGACCGCCGGCATAGCTGCGGCTGCTCCGTAGCGCTCGAGCAGCACGGGTACCATTGCGCCTTCCGCTTCTTTCACGAAGGTGAGTTTGTTCTCGCCGATCATGTCGACGCGGATGAAGTCTCCGAGCCGCACTTGGCCAGTCGCCACCAGATTGGCCAGCGGAAACACCAGATGGCGTTCGATGGCGCGCTTCAGGTGTCGAGCTCCGTACTTCGGGTCGGTACCTTCCGCGAGCAGGAAACTCTTGACCTGCGATGTGCAGTTGAAAACGAACTGGTGGGCGCCAGCGGCCATGAGGACGCGCTGTTGCACCATCCCCAATTCGATTTCGAGGATCTGCTGCAGGTGCTCGGGACGCAGGGTCTTGAAGACGACCGCCTTGTCGATGCGGTTCATAAACTCGGGCGCGAACTTGCGGCGCGCGGCATCGATCGCAGAGCGGTTGATCTTCTCGTCGAGCGAATTGTCGACCTGTACAGCCTTCGGAGCAAAGCCGAGGCCGCCGTCGACCAGACCATTCATTTCGGCGGCGCCGAGGTTCGAGGTCATGATGATGATGCAGCTCGAGAGATCGACGCGGCGGTTGTCTCCGAGGGTCAGTGTGGCCTTGTCGAGGATGCCAAGCAGCAACTGCCAAAGCGAGTCAGAAGCTTTCTCGATCTCGTCGAACAGCAGGATCGAGAGTTTCAGCTTCTCGGTATGCCACTGATTGATGGCTTCCTGAGTCAGGAGCGGGTGAGTTTCGCGATGTCCCAGGTATCCCGGAGGCGACCCGATCAGCTTGGCAATCTCATGGGAGTGCTGGAACTCAGCGCAGTCGATCTTGATGCAGGCGCGGGCGTCACCGAAGAGAGCTTCGGCAACCGCTTCCACGACGCGGGTCTTACCGGAGCCGGTCGGCCCCAGGAAAAGGAGGTTCCCCACCGGACGTCCCGGCGCATTCAACCCGGCCAGAAACATCTGATAGATTTCGGCGACCTTCTCGATCGCCTGGTCCTGGCCGACAATCTTGCGGCGCAAGGCGGCTTCAAAGTCGCGGGCGTCGCTACTGCGGCGGCTAGGATCCAGCACGGTTGCAAGGTTCGTTCTCATCGTTTCGGGCCCTTGTTTCCTTTCCGGGAACTGCATGTTTTCTGGGAAACTGCTCATTTTTGCCACTCGCCTGTTCGCTGGGAGGAAGGTGGGATTCCTTACCCACTTTCCCCTTGTGCAAGCCGCTCGCCATCCACCCGGAGCCCCTTATTTCCCGGTTTCTCATCGGGTTAGATGCGACTAGCGCGCCTTGCGCCAGATTTGCAGAGGCACCCACAGTTGCCCGAAGAGCAATTCTTTGCAGACTGCGGGAACTTTGCCCAGCCTCTAAAACTCAAACCGTACGCCCATGTCCGGTAAGTGGTTACTCGAGTGGACTCCCGTAACTAGCGGCACAGATTACCCCGGAGACACAATCGAAGCAGCCTTTTGCTCTGGAGAAAATACCCTTGTCCCGACTGTCCACGGCCGGATTACTGCGCTCTCAACTGCTGAAGTACGAACTCTGTTGGCTAGTGCCCGCCTGCCTGCTTCGTGTGGCTGTTTCCAGTTTTCTTCTGGCGCCTCCGGCCGCAGCCGTGCAAAACCCGCATGCGGCACAACTGCTGCAAGTCAAAGCCGAGGCCAGCAAGAAGCATCAAGCACCGGAGCAAGTTCCTCTTGGTTGCACCCCCGGGGTCCGAGGTTTACCAGGCCCAGCGGGGAGATAGCATCCCGTCAGTTGCCCGCAAATATCTCAAACGGACGAAATACCTCACCTCAGCAGAATTAGCTGACGCGATCAACGCAGCGAATCCGGCAACCGGAAGGGGATATTCCTGAAATCCGGGGAACAGATTCATCATCCCCGGAATTCTTGAATCGGCAATTGTAGAGAAAACGGTGCCAGTTGCAAGAGATTTCGAGGTCCGGGCGATCTATTTGACCGGAGTGATGGCGGGCAGCGAACACGGGCTGCGCATTATCCGACATTGGCGGGAAGTCGGAGGCAACGCCGTAGTTTTCGATATCAAGGATAGTGATGGCATAGTCAACATCGCCTTTGACCACCCGCTGGCCAGTGGACAGCGCCACTACATTCCGGACCTACCCAAGTTTGTACACTTCCTGCATTCCGAGAACATGCATGCCATCGCGCGCATTGCGATCTTCCGCGACGAGCACCTGGTGACGAGCCATCCGGAGTTGGCAGTGAAGTCTCAGCGTTCGGGCCAGCCGTGGCGGGAAAACGGGAAGTTAGTGTGGACCGACCCGTCGAATCCGAAGGTGCAGGACTACGACATCGCGCTGGCGAAGTTCGTGGCCCAGTCGGGAGTGGATGAAGTGCAGTTCGACTACGTGCGCTTCCCGGCCGAGGGTGATCAGAAAGACGCTTCTTTCACATATCAGGCCGAGCACCCGAAGGAGCAGCGCTCCGAGGTGATTGCCAATTTCCTTGACCGGGCCTACGCGCAGATTCATCCGACAGGCGTGCTGCTGTCGCTCGACGTTTTTGGCGTGATGGCGTGGCAGCGGCCAGTCGACCTCTCACATACGGGGCAGGACATCGTGGCGATGGCGAAGCACTGTGACGTGCTCTCGCCCATGATCTATCCGTCACATTTCTTCGGAATGGACGGCATTGCGCATCCAGGGGACGCGCCGGAACATTTCATCGGCGAGTCGATGGATCGCTTCAAGCTGATCACGAAAGACAGCGGTGTGGTGATTCGCCCGTGGCTGCAGGCATTTGCCTGGAGGACGAAGACGTATTCGCCGAAGTACGTGGAAGTTCAGATTGAAGTGGCGAAAGAAAAGGGCGGGATTGGTTTTCTTTTCTGGAATGCCAATAACGACTATTCCAAGCCCTACACGGCCATGCCGGAAATGCGCGCTGCCAAGGGACACTACTTCCGCGGCGATGAAGTGGGCGTGAAAGCGGAGCAGGTCCCGGCCACACCGGTTGCTTCGGCGAATGTGCCGGGTACGGTGGCTGTACCGGCCGCGAAAGTTAGTAACCCTGCCGCACAAGCTGACGAAAATGCTCGGCGCGCACAGAAGATCTGGCGCCACTAAACCCGCTCGGGCCCAGCTTGGACTGGACCCCCTCGAACGTAGTCACCTACTCATGCCTTAGGGCTTCTACTGGCTCCATCTGAGCAGCTTTCCAGGCTGGCCAGAGGCCCGCGGTAATTCCTACGAAGGCTAGGATCACGAATGCAGTCAGCATGACGCTGCCAGATGTATTCAGAAAGATGTCGCCTTCGTGATTCGCCGTCTTGTACATGGCGGAATAGAGCGGCATGGGTGGGATCGCATGCGCCAGCACGACTGACACCAGCATGCCTACGGCGCCAGCGACGAAGGTCAACACCAGAGCTTCGACCAGAAATTGCCAGGCGATGTCGCGATTACGCGCGCCGAGTGCTTTGCGCAGCCCCACTTCTTTTGTACGTTCGGTGACGCTGACCAGCATGATATTCATCACGCCGACGCCGCCCACTCCGAGCGTCAGCATTCCGATGAAGCCGAGGATGAGTTGCAGGGCGAGGCCGAACTGCTGAATGTCTTTGGAGTCATCGATTGTGTCCCACTCCGGCGTCGATTTGTCATCCTTTGGATTGAAACTGTGGCGGCGTGCCAGTACTTCACGAACTTGCGCGAGCGCCGCCTTGTGCAGCAGGGGCATGACTGCCTGGAAGACGATCATCTCGGGATCGCGGCGGTCGTTAATGTCGCTCATGCTCTCGAAGGGCATGAACACGTTCTCGTTGTCAGGCCCGTTGTTGGAGCTGTCCTGGATTTTTAGGCGAAGCAGGCCGATGACTTCCCAGCTTTGTCCGTTGATGGTCACTTCTTCGCCGACGGGATCACGATTGCCGAAGACTTTGACCGCGGCGTTCGGGCCAAAGATAAGGACGTGACGGTGCTCGCTGAAATCGCTCTCCTCGAAATACCGGCCTTCAGCCACGTGCAGCTTGCGCATCTCGCCGTAGGGATATTGGACCGCTTTGCTGGATACGGTGACGACGCGATCCCCATATTTGTAGGGGAAGGGATCATCCCATTCCGCGCTGACTAAGCGGACGAGCGGGGCCTCTTCGCGGATGGCCTCAACGTCTTCGTACTTGAACTTGATGCGCTTGCCGGCGCGTTGGCCGCCAGCCTGCATGCTGGTCTGCCCTTCCCAGACCATGATGACGTTGTTGCCGATACCGAGGAACGCGTTGAGCACACCAGCGCTGACGCTTTGTCCATAGCCGAGCAGGAGGACGACCGTGGTCAGGCCCCAGACGATGCCCATCATCGTGAGGATGGAACGCAGCCGGTTGCGCGTGAGCGCGTCCCAACTCTGCTGGATGAGTTCCTTGACCTGCAATCCGTGACCTCGGCGGCTAAAGCCGCACCCTTTCAAAACAAGCAGCTACTCTTGCCTCAGGCACTCGATGGGGCTGAGCGCGGCGGCGCGTTGCGCAGGATACATTCCGGCGGCAATCGTGATGACTCCCAGCGTTAGGACTGACGCGATGATTGCAACCGGCGAAATCACCGGATGCGGCACGATGTCTGGCAATTGGACGTTCGCGATTGCCAGGCAGAATCCCACCCCGATGGCGAGTCCCAGGCCGCCACTGATGACCATCAGCGCCGCCGATTCGGCGAAGAACTGGTTCCGGATGTCGGCGGCGGTTGCTCCGAGTGATTTGCGGACGCCGATTTCGCGGGTACGCTCGGTGACCGCGACCAGCATTATGTTCATCACTCCGATGCCTCCCAGCGAGAGCGTCATGAGCGCGACCGCTCCGAAGAAAATGGTCATGATGTCGAAGATGCGTTCGACGAGTTGCGAGCCTTCGAGGGTGTCCCAGACCATGAGGGCGTCTTTGTCGTGGGGATCAAAGTGGTGCTCGCGTCCGAGGATTTCGTAGACCTGCCGCAGCGCCTCCTCATGGTGGGCCGGATCTCCGACTTCGACGACCAGGTTGTTGATCCATCCTTTGAAGATGCCGGGACGCTCGCCAGGCGGGTAGTCGCGCGCCATCGAGGAGTAGGGAACGAACAGCTGGGTGTTATCCGGCCCGCTGCCGTAGCTGCCATTCTGCTTTTTCTTTTCGAGACCCGATGACGGTATAGGGGGAACCGTTCATCATCAGCGTTTCGCCGATGGCAGCCTTTCCAGGAAACAACTGGTCGCGACTTTCAACGCCGAGGATGACGACGCGGCGCGACTCGTTCTCGTCGTCCTCGGTCATCAGCCGTCCTTCTTGCACTTTGAGCGAGCGAAAATTCTGGTACTCAGGCCACACTCCGCGGACAGGGCGCGAAGCAGCGTTGTAGCGGCTCACTTCAGAGACGCTGCGGCGCAGCTCCGGGCTGACGGTCTTAATCAGGTACGCTTCCTGCTTGATCAGGTAGGCGTCGCGGATGGAGAGGCGAACGACGCGCCCGGCGGCGTATCCGCCAGCCTGCTCGCTGGTGCGGCCTCCCCAGATGATGGCCAGGTCGACGCCGATGGTCTTCAGGCGCTCCTTTTGGTCGTGGCTAAAGCCTTTGCCGAGGCCCACCAGCAGAATGACGGAGGTGATGCCCCAGATGATCCCGAACATGGTGAGAAAGCTGCGCAGTTTGTGAGCCGCAATGGAGCTGGCCGTCTGGCGCAGAACCTCCCGGATGTTCAAAACCCTACCGTCCTTTCTTTGAGTTTGACCCGTTCTATGCGAAAGAGTTAGCCATGCACCAGAAAATTGTCGGAACCCAAAGGTAGATACGGCGTGGCAAAGGTACGAGTTCCGTCAATTAACGGACAAATCACGGAAGGATCAAGAAAGACCGGCATAAAACCGGGCGCAGCCAAGGCAAGTAATCGACCGCAGGCGTTTAGTTACCGTTACCGAAAGGCCACCCACCCCACGACATTGGGCCATGTACTCAAGTGTTTTTCTGCCCTACTCTGGATTCAACAAATCCAGTGAGTGCGGAGAAAAAAAATGAAATACCCCCTCTTAATTCTCGTACTGAGCGCAGCGATGCAGGCGCAGAACCTGGCAGTCAGCAACTTCGCACTGCCCGACGCGCCCCGCCCGCAGTCACACCCGTTCTGGACTTTCGAAAACAAGGTCAATGTGGGCGTCCTGGCGGGACTGATCACCGCTGATGCCATCACGACGCAGCGCGGTTTGAATCAGGGGCTGCGCGAAGCGAATCCGATCATGCGCCCGTTTGTTACACGCGGAGCAGCTGGCGAAGCGGCTGGTTCCGCTCTTGGCTTCGGCACGGAGTCGGCGTTGGCTATCTGCTGCATCGGACCCACCACTACAAAGCAGAGCGGATTACGATGCGCATGATTGTCGCCGGAGAGAGCGCTTTCGTCGGTAACAACATCGTTGCCATTCGCTAAAAGGACGTTCTCCGTTCTCCGTTGTCAGAGTGGCCGCACCTCGACAGTTCGTTGGCAAGGGTCAGACGCTCCGTCTGGCCCTTTTTTTGCAAGTGAGGTGCTTGAACCCTTCCACGTTATAATTCCAAGCAGGACGAGAAATCTTTTCGCCCGAATCGGGAACCTCGGGCCGCTTCCGTGAATCTTTAAGTACAGCGAAGGAGTCTGCATGGCCATTCAGAAAACCGACAAAATCTGGCACAACGGAAAGTTCATTTGCCTGGGACGATGCCACGATTCACGTGATGTCGCACGTAACACACTTATGGTTCCTCGGTGTTTGAGGGCATCCGCTGTTATTCGCTGCCGAGCGGGCCCGCAATTTTCCGTGCTAC